>NZ_GG693413.1:184119-187597 GCF_000159435.1 Limosilactobacillus vaginalis DSM 5837 = ATCC 49540
GTGGTTGTGACACCACGAAATTATCCATTTAAATTTCGTAAAGGGCCATCATTAGATCACCACTATGCCATTACGGGGATGGCATTAGTTGAGGATGGCTATCCCTTGTATTTTGATGGAGCAAATGAAGAAGGCTTGGGAATGGCTGGTTTAAACTTTGATGGGCCTTGCCATTATTTCCCGGAAGATCCAGGAAAGGATAACGTGACACCATTCGAGTTTATCCCTTACATTTTAGGACAATGTAAAAATGTTACCGAAGCACGCAAGCTACTTAGTAATTTGAACTTAGTTAAGATTGATTTCTCCGCAAAGCTCCACTTGTCACCGCTTCACTGGCTTATTGCCGATAAATCCGGTGAGGCAATTGTGGTTGAGTCAACGGCAGAGGGGCTAAATGTTTATGATAATCCTGTTGGCGTTTTGACTAATAATCCCGAATTTCCTAAGCAATTGCTAAATTTGAGTAACTATCAGAGTATTTCGCCGGCCTATCCAGAGAACACTTTGATCCCTGAAGTTAAGCTCAGTACTTATAGCCGTGGATTTGGTTCCCGCTTCTTACCGGGTGGGATGGATTCAGAAAGTCGGTTTGTTAAAGAAGTCTTCACCAAAGCACATGCACCCAAGGGAAAATCAGAAATTGAAAATATTACTGATTATTTTCATAATCTGCATGCGGTTGAACAACAAAAGGGCCTTGATCAAGTGGCTCCTGGACAATTTGAATATACAATTTATTCTGACGGGATTAACTTAACTACGGGAACTTTCTACTATTCAACGTACGATAATAATCAAATTAATGCAGTTAAGTTAGAAGAGGATAAGTTGGATCAAACTGAGTTACTTCAATACCCGCTTCAGAGCAAACAAACCATTAATTTCCAAAACTAAATAATCACGCAGAATTTCCTTCATTTTAGTAGATGATTAGACTCGCCTAGTCAAAATGAAGGGAATTTTTTTATTCACTAATATACATAATAAATTATTATTTTTGAATAAAAATGACAAATTATTGATTTTAGCTTGCTTTAAATTAATATTTATTGTATATTTATTATCAATTTCAAAAATGGATGGAGGATATACAGATGACAAAAGAAAAAATTGTATTAGCTTATTCCGGTGGTTTAGACACTTCAGTTGCAATCGCGTGGTTAAAAAACAAGGGATATGACGTGATTGCATGTTGTATTGATGTTGGTGAAGGAAAAGATCTTGAAGCAATTAAGGAAAAGGGGAAGCAAGTTGGCGCGTGGAAGTCAGTGGTAATTGATGCTAAACATGACTTCGCTGAACAATTTGTTTTGCCAGCGCTTCAAGCACATGCAATGTATGAGCAAAAGTACCCACTTGTTTCTGCACTATCCCGTCCATTAATCGTTCAAAAACTGGTGGCTGTTGCCCGTGAATATGGCGCTACTGCAATTGCCCATGGCTGTACTGGTAAGGGGAACGATCAAGTTCGTTTTGAAGCCGGTATTCATGCCCTTGCTCCAGAAATGAAAATCGAAGACCCAATTCGTGATTGGCATTGGTCACGGGAAGAGGAAATTCAATATGCCAAGGATAACAATATTCCAGTTCCAATTACTAAGGCTAGCCCATATTCAATTGATGAAAACCTTTGGGGCCGGGCAAATGAATGTGGAATTCTTGAAGATCCATGGGCTGCCGCACCAGCCGATGCGTATGACCGGACAGTAGCGATTGAAGATGCTCCAGATACCCCGACAACAATCGAAATTAGTTTTGAAGAAGGGGTGCCAACAGCCATTGATGGTGAAAAACTACCACTTGATGAATTAATTATGAAATTAGATCATCTTGCTGGTAGTCATGGAATTGGTCGAATTGATCACGTTGAAAACCGGCTGGTTGGGATTAAGTCACGGGAAATTTATGAATGTCCAGCAGCAACTGTTTTACTGGCTGCTCATAAAGACTTGGAAGACTTAACCTTAGAACGTGAATTAGCCCATTTTAAGCCGATTGTTGAACAAAAGATGAGTGAGATTATTTATAACGGCCTTTGGTACTCACCGCTAATGAAGTCACTAGTTGCATTCATCGATCAGGCACAAGCAGTTGTCAATGGTGTTGTCCGGGTAAAGCTATTTAAGGGAAACGTAATCTGTGAAGGACGGAAGTCGCCTAACTCCCTTTACGATAAGAATCTGGCTACATATACCTCAGCAGACGAATTCGATCAGGAAGCAGCTACCGGATTTATCAAACTATGGGAACTTCCTGATAAGGTCTATGCCCAAGTCCAGAAAAAGGCATTGGCAACGAAGCAAGAACAAATTAATAATAAAGGTGTGACTGCCGATGCCGATTAAGCGAATGTGGGGTGGCCGGTTTGAGGAAGCTGGCGATGACTTTATTAATAATTTTGGTGCATCAATTGGCTTTGACCAGGAGATGGCTGAAGAAGATATCCATGGTTCACTGGCTCATGTAAAGATGCTAAAAGCAACTAACATTCTCTCAGAAAATGATGCTGACCAAATTATTGCTGGCTTAGAGAAACTTGAACAGAAGTTACACCAAGGTAAGTTAAAGTTTTCGGTCGACAATGAAGATATTCATATGAATATTGAAGCGTTACTAACTGAAGAGATTGGCCCTGTAGCAGGAAAACTCCATACAGGACGGAGCCGAAATGATCAAGTAGCAACGGACTTACACTTATATGTTAATGAACGCTTGCCATTAGTTATTCAAGCATTACGTAATTTACAGCGCGTTTTAGTTAACAAGGCCGAAGAAAACGTGGAGACAATTATGCCCGGCTATACGCACATGCAGCATGCCCAACCAATTTCCTATGGGCATTACTTAATGGCATATTTTCAAATGTTTCAGCGGGATATTGAACGGTTTGAATTTAACAAACAGCATACTAGTATTTCACCATTAGGAGCTGCTGCTTTAGCAGGGACAACTTTTCCAATTGACCGTGAATTAAGCTCTCAATTACTAGGCTTTAACCAGCCGTATGCTAATTCATTAGATGCAGTTTCGGATCGTGACTTTGTCTTAGAATTCTTGAGTAATGCCAGTATTCTCATGATGCACTTGTCTCGCTTGTGTGAAGAGATTATTTATTGGTGTAGCTATGAATTTAACTATATTGAATTAGCGGATGAATATTCGACTGGAAGCTCAATTATGCCCCAAAAGAAGAACCCTGATATGGCCGAATTGATTCGCGGAAAAAGTGGTCGTGTTTATGGCGATCTGGTTGGCCTTTTGACAACGATGAAGAGCTTGCCGTTAGCATACAATAAAGATATGCAAGAGGATAAGGAAGGTGTTTTTGATGCCGTTAAAACAATTCTTCCTTCAATTAAGATTATGGCTGGGATGGTAAAAACGCTGCATGTCCATAAGGCACGGATGGAACATGCGACCCATAATGATTTTTCTAACGCTACTGAGCTTGCTGATTACTTAGCAACTAAGGGAA
>NZ_GG693413.1:188009-224862 GCF_000159435.1 Limosilactobacillus vaginalis DSM 5837 = ATCC 49540
TTCCGTTCCGTCAGGCGCATGAAATTGTGGGTGAGTTAGTTCTTCAAGGATTAAAGATGGGGACTAACTTAAGCGACATTCCATTAAATAAATACCAGGAAATTAATCCAAAAATTCAGAAAGACGTTTACGAATGCTTGAAACCAAAAGTGGCTGTGGAACGGCGACAGTCACTTGGGGGAACAAGCTTTACCCAAGTTCGTGAACAAATTAAGCAGGCTAAAGAACTTCTTGCTAATCATTAGCCATTGCTTGCATAAAGGAATAAAATAGCCAAAGAATGATTTTAACGGCGAGTCATTCTTTGGCTGTTTTTGTTATGATATAATGTGCTAAGGATCTACTTATATTAACTAAGAGGAGCTATTTTAATTGGTAGAAAATAACGAAGAAATTGAGCAAACATTTCAAATCAGTAGTCCAGAATCTGAGGTTGCTTTATTAGGGATTCAAGATAAGTTCGTCTCCTTATACGAACAAGGAATGAATGTTACCGTTAACCCCTTTGGCGACAATTTAAAGATCAAGGGATTGCCTGAGGATGTTAAATTAACTGCAGATGTTTTTCATGCCTTACTGGACTTAAGTGAACAGGGGATCCACCTTCATAGCACGGATATTGTCAGTGCAATGAAGATGGCCCATCGGGGGACGTTAAATTACTTCGCTGATCTTTACAGTGAAACGATTATTCGAGATCGTCGAGGTCGTTCCATTCGGGTAAAGAACTTTGGTCAGCGACAGTACGTTAACGCTATTAAACATAACGATATTACTTTTGGAATTGGCCCAGCTGGTACCGGGAAAACTTACCTAGCCGTTGCAATGGCAGTGGCAGCACTTAAGCGTGGTGAAGTTGAACGGATTATTTTGACTCGACCAGCAGTTGAAGCGGGTGAAAGTCTTGGTTTTCTTCCTGGGGATCTTCAGGAAAAGATCGATCCGTACTTGAGGCCAATTTATGATGCATTAAATGATATTTTCGGAGCGGATCATACCCAACGACTGATGGAGCGGGGAGTAATCGAGATTGCGCCACTGGCTTATATGCGTGGTCGAACTTTGGATGGCGCTTTTGTTATTCTTGATGAAGCCCAAAACACCACTAATGCACAAATGAAGATGTTTTTGACCCGACTGGGATTTGGCTCAAAAATGGTAGTCAATGGTGATATTTCCCAAATTGATTTACCACATGGCACCCGTAGCGGTTTAATAAGTGCAGAACGAATTTTGAAGGACATTAAATCAATTAAATTCGTTCAGTTTACGGCAGAAGACGTTGTGCGGCACCCGGTTGTTGCTCGGATTATCAATGCTTATGAAACCAATGCAACGCAACGGTTAATCAAACGAGACGAAGAAACGGAAGCGGCAACGAAGAAGAAGGCCGAGAAAAAGGATTAGCTTATGGAATTAGAAATATTTGATCATACTTCAGAAAAAGTTAGTACAGCCCATATCGAATTAATTAAAAAAATCCTTGATTTTGCGGGAAATAAATTAAAATTAGCTGATGATACTGAAATGTCAGTAACCTTAGTCAATAACCCTGAAATCAGGGAATTAAATTCTCGGTATCGGCACGTTGATCGTGCAACCGATGTGCTCAGTTTTGCCGCTGAGGAATCTGGTAATGAGACGCCAATTATTTTGGCCCCCGAATTAGCGGCTGAATTACCGGTAAACCTTGGTGATCTCTTTATTTCAATTGATAAGGTTGCTGAACAAGCTAAGTTTTTAGGTCACTCCTTTGACCGAGAACTGGGTTTCCTTGTTGTTCATGGCTTCCTTCATTTAAATGGCTATGATCATGAGCAGCCAGAGGACGAAAAGAAAATGTTTACATTACAACGGGAGATATTAGATCAGTATGGCCTCAAAAGATAGTCGGCAAACAGAAAAAAACCACCACTTGATTCAAGCAATGGGACACGCAATGGACGGTATTTTTGATGTTATTTCACAAGAACGGAATATGCGTTATCACCTTACGGCCGCAATAGTGGTTGTTATTTTAGGCTTCTTGTTGCGGGTTGATCGGTTGGAATGGCTATGGCTTCTTCTTGCGATCTTAGTCGTCTTTTCGGCTGAATTCTTGAATACGGTCACTGAAGCAGTAACAGATTTACTTGGTGAGCATCATTATGATGTTAATGTTAAGAAGGCAAAGGATGTTGCTGCGGGTGGCGTATTAATTACTGCTATTTTTGCTGTTTTAGTGGGACTAATTATCTTTTTACCAAGGATAATAAAGTTATTAGGTTATTAGGAAGGAAGAAAAAAGAATGGATAATCCAAATTATAAGTCCGGCTTTGTTGCTTTGATTGGACGACCAAATGTTGGTAAATCAACGTTCTTGAATTACGTAGTTGGTCAGAAAGTTGCGATTATGAGTAATGTTGCCCAGACGACCCGGAACAAGATCCAGGGAATTTATACTACTAATGATGCTCAAATAGTTTTCATTGATACTCCTGGAGTGCATAAACCACAAACAAAACTGGGTGACTTTATGGAAAAGTCCACTTTGTCAGCTCTTGATGAAGTAGATGCTGTATTGTACCTGGTTTCAGCTACTGAGGATCGTGGCCCGGGAGATGACTTTATCATTAACCGGTTGAAGAACGTTAAGCAGCCAATCTTTTTGGTAATTAATAAGATTGATCAGGTTAACCCAAATGACTTGCCAGAAATAACTGCACAGTATAAAGATGCATTGCCGTTTGCCGGAATTTACCCAATTTCAGCCCTTCAGGGAAATAATGTTAGCCCACTAATTAATAAGTTAATTGAAACCCTGCCTAATGGTCCACAATATTACCCTAGCGATCAAATTAGCGATCACCCCGAACGGTTTGTAATTGCGGAAATGATTCGGGAAAAGGTCTTTGAATTAACTCGACAAGAAGTTCCCCATTCAGTAGCAATTGACGTGACCTCTGTTAAACGGGAAGATGATGAGCATGTTCACATCTCTGCCAATATTATTGTTGAACGTCCTGGGCAGAAGGGAATTATTATCGGTAAGAAGGGACAAATGCTGAAAAAGATCGGCACCAAGGCCCGGCAAGATATTGAACACCTTTTGGGCGATAAGGTCTTCCTTCAATTGTGGGTAAAGGTTGTCCCTGATTGGCGAGATAAGTCAGCAATGCTTAAAGATTATGGTTACCGTAATAAGGATTATTAATTGAAGGGATGAGCCCCAATGAGTCGGATTACCACTGATTTTAGGGGAATAATAATGTTTCGCCGTGATTATCGTGAGCGGGATCTCCTAGTAAAAATCTTAACTGATAAGATTGGTCCGGCAATGTTCTTTGTTAAGGGAGCAAAAAAACGGGGATTTCGGCTGGCTGCAGATATTTTGCCTTTTACTCATGGTGAATATATTGGTTCATTAACTGATAATGGATTGAGTTTTATTAATACTGCAAGTGATACCAGTCAGTATCGTTCCATTGCCAGTGATATTAGTAAAAATGCATATGCTACATACATATTGGCGTTAGTCGACAGTGCATTTCAGGATGGTCAGGGGATTGGCGGCTGGTTTAACCAGGTTGCAGCAGCTCTTGACCTGATAAACAGCGGCCTTGATGAGCAAGTAATTGCCAATGTGATCGAAACACAATTACTAGTTCGCTTTGGAGTTGCGCCAACCTGGGATCGTTGTGTTATTTGTGGTCGTGATGATTTGCCGTTAGATTTTTCTGAGCAGTATGGGGGAATGCTTTGTCGAAATCATTGGCATCTTGACGAGCGACGGCTGCACCTTGATCAGCGAACAGTTTATTATTTGCAACGTTTTTCAACTTTAAACCTTCAAAAGCTCAATTCCATTAAGATTAATTCTACGACAAAACGCCGACTGCAATTTGTGCTGGACTCGTTGTATGATAATGAAGTTGGCTTGAATTTAAAAAGTAAAAAATTCATTCGTCAAATGGGGCAGTGGGAAGAGAAATTAAAAAAATAGTGATTTAGTAATTGACATTTAGGAAATGTTTATCTATCATAAGTCACGTATAAAAATATATTTACAGCAACGACAAAGAAAAAACTAATGCTGGCTAATGTGAAGCGACAAAGGGAGAGTGCAAGCCTTTGAGTTAGTCTATTAGTGGGGCACTTTAGCAGCTGTATTAACTAAGCTGTTTTGTAGTAATACAAAAAAGCAGGGTGGAACCGCGAAATTAATTCGTCCCTGTAGAAATTAGTCGCAGACTAGTTTCTACAGGGACTTTTTTGAAAGGAAGAGTCAATATGTCTGATAAGTTAAGTGTTCAAGATATTATATTTACACTTGAAAAGTACTGGGCAAAACAAGGTTGCATGTTAATGCAGGCTTATGATAATGAAAAAGGGGCAGGGACAATGAGTCCATATACCTTTTTACGGGCAATTGGTCCCGAACCATGGAATGCCGCTTACGTTGAACCATCGCGGCGTCCTGCTGATGGTCGTTATGGTGAAAACCCTAACCGGTTGTACCAACACCACCAATTTCAAGTAATTATGAAGCCGTCTCCTGATAACATTCAGGACCTTTACTTAGGAAGTTTACGTGAATTGGGAATCGATCCGCTTGAGCATGATATTCGTTTTGTTGAAGATAACTGGGAAAACCCTTCAATGGGGTGTGCCGGTGTTGGTTGGGAAATCTGGCTTGATGGGATGGAAGTTACCCAATTTACCTATTTCCAAGTAGTTGGTGAATTACCAATGAATCCAGTGGCTGCCGAAGTTACTTATGGTCTTGAACGACTAGCCGAATATATTCAAAACGTTGATTCTGTTTACGATCTCGAATGGGCAGACGGGGTGCTCTATGGTGATATCTTTAAGGAACCAGAATACGAGCATTCAAAGTATGCCTTTGAAGAAAGTAACCAGGATATGTTACTAGCAGAGTTCAATAATTATGAGACTGAGGCAAAACGCCTAATTAAGCTTGGTTTGGTTCACCCTGCATATGACTATGTTCTTAAATGTAGCCATACTTTTAACTTATTAGATGCTCGTGGTGCAGTTTCCGTTACGGAACGTGCTGGTTACCTTCACCGGATCCGGATCATGGCCAAGTCGATTGCCAAGGCCTTCGTTGAGGAACGACGCAAACGAGGCTTCCCACTTATTCATGATGAAAAGCTTCGGCAAAAGACCTTAGACGAGTACACAAAGAAAGCTGAAAAAGCTAAGCAACGGGCTGCAAAGCAAGCTGCTAAAAAAGCAAAGAAAGCTCAAAAGGGGGACAAGTAACATGGCTAACTCATACTTATTAGAAGTCGGTGTTGAAGAAATGCCTGCCCATGTGGTAACGCCAAGTATTAAGCAGTTACATGAACGGGTAGCTAATTACCTTAAGGAACAACGGATTTCTTTTGACGAGATCCAAGAATTTGCAACCCCACGGCGGCTAGCCCTTTTGATCCATGGATTAAGCGACAAGCAACCTGATGTCGATGAATCCGTAAAGGGACCCGCAAAGAAGATTGCTCAAGATGCAGACGGCAATTGGACTAAGGCTGCAATTGGCTTTACTCGTGGACAAGGTGCATCGGTAGACGATATTGAATTTAAGGAAGTCAAGGGCGTTGAATATGTTTTTGTTGAAAAGCATATCAGTGGTAAGCCAGTAGCTGAAGTTCTTCAAGGACTACCAGACGTAATTACTTCAATGAACTTCCCAACCTTGATGAAGTGGGGATACAATAACCTTCAATTTATCCGGCCAATTCGCTGGTTGGTTTCTCTTTTGAACGACCAAGTGGTTCCGTTTAAGATTCTTGATGTTGAAGCGGGACGAATTACTCGTGGTCACCGTTTCCTTGGCCATGAGGTTGAGTTAAAACAAGCAACTGATTACGAAAAGTCATTGCATGATGATTTTGTAATCGGTGATCAGACAAAGCGTAAGCAGTTAATTGAGAAACAAATTGATAAGATTGTTTCCGCTAATGATTGGGTAATTGATACGGATCCAGACTTACTAGAAGAAGTTAATAACTTAGTTGAATGGCCAACCGCTTTTGCTGGCTCATTTGATAAAAAGTACCTGGTTCTGCCGAATGCCGTTTTAATTACTTCAATGAAGGATAACCAACGTTTCTTCTATCTTCGTGATCACGAGGGTAATCTCTCACCAAACTTTATTGCAGTTCGTAATGGTAATACTGACTACCTAGAAAATGTGATTAAGGGGAATGAACGGGTCTTGGTACCACGGTTGGAAGACGCTAAATTCTTCTATGAAGAGGACCAAAAGATTAGTATTGATGAATACGTTGAACGATTAAAGCGGGTTAGTTTCCATGATAAGATCAGTTCGATGTACGATAAAATGCAACGGGTTGCTATAATTGCAGCAGTTCTTGGCAAACGGCTGAACTTTAGTGACGAAGAATTAGCTGATCTCGATCGGGCAGCGCATATTTATAAGTTTGACCTAACAACTCAAATGGTTGGTGAGTTTGCTGAATTACAAGGTGTCATGGGTGAAATTTATGCCAAGCTCTTCGGTGAAAAGCCTGCTGTTGCTCAAGCAATTCGGGAACATTATATGCCGGTTTCAGCTGAAGGAGATCTACCTGAGAGTAAGATTGGCGCTGCCTTAGCAATTGCTGATAAGCTTGATAGCATTATGAGCTTCTTTGCTGTTGACATGATTCCAAGTGGTTCCAATGATCCATATGCATTACGACGTCAAGCGTTTGGGATTGTGCGGATTATTGCTGACAGCAATTGGCATTTACCGCTCTTAAATATCCAGCCAGAAATTGTTAAGGCCTTTGATGAGGCTGGACTGGATGTTGATATTGACATTAGCAAGAATGCGGCTCAGGTTCGTTCCTTCTTTATGGATCGGATTCACCAGTTATTGAGTGGTCAACACATGAAACATGATGTGATTGATGCTGTTACTGATACCCAATCTGCTGATATTGAAAACGTTCTGGATGCTGCAAATGCAATCAAAGCTCATCATGACGATGAAAACTTCAAGGGTGTTGTTGAAGCATTAACTCGGGTATTACGGATTGCTAAGAAGGGGAATAACGACTCTTCCGTAAAGGTTGACCCAAGCTTATTCCAAAACCCATCAGAACAGAAGCTCTACGATGCCGTTAACGACTTAGTTGATAAGAGCTCACAAAGAACGGTTGAAGATAACTTTGCTGCTCTACGGTCATTGGCACCGATTATTAGTGAATACTTCGATGAGAACATGATCATGGATAAGGATGAAAATGTAAAGAATAATCGTTTGACTCAGCTGGGAATTCTTGCTCGGCAAACGTACCTGATTGGTAACTTAGATAAACTGATTGTTAAATAAGCCTTTTTGATTGTATTATTGATGACTTGTGGTATCATATATATTAGTTAATTTTGGCTAAATAGTTATGGAGGTCGCATTCCGCAGGGGTTGCGGCCTTTCGTAGCTGTTCTAGTATTAGTGGGGGTGTCAGCTAGTGGCAAGAATACCATCAGAGGTCATCGATCGAATTCGTGATTCCGTGGATATTAGTGATGTAATTGGTCACTATGTACAATTACACCAATCAGGAAAGGGATTTGTTGGCCTTTGTCCATTTCATGAGGAGCAGACTCCTTCTTTTTCCGTTAACGAACAGAAACAATTTTTTTACTGTTTTGGTTGTGGCCGTGGGGGAAACGTGTTTCAATTTTTAATGGAATTAAAACATATTCCGTTCACAGAGGCCGTTGCCGAAGTCGCCCAACTGGCTAATGTTGATCTACCTTCTCAATACCTCAATAACGGTGATAGAAGTATTCACCAAGAGAATAATACTCCTAATGGTAAGTTGATGGTAATGCATGAAGAGGCCGCAAAGCTATACCATCATATTCTTATGAATACTCCTGCTGGTGCTCAAGCCTTAAAGTATTTGAAAGGGCGGGGGATGACCGATGAGCTAATTAATGACTTTAATCTAGGATTTGCTCCGGAACAACGAATTTTGAAGCCGTTTTTGGAGCAAAAGATCAATGATTATCAGTTGTTACGAAAATCAGGTCTTTTTGTAGAAGATAATAATGGCGGCCTTCACGACCGGTTTGTCGATCGGGTGATGTTCCCACTTCGTAACCAAAATGGTCGGGTGATTGGCTTTTCTGGGCGGGTAATCGGTAAAGTACCTGCAGACACGCCCAAGTATTTAAATAGTCCCGAGACACCGATTTTTAATAAGCGTCGCACCCTCTTTAATTTTGATATTGCTCGCAAGGAGGCTCGGGGAACATCAAAAATATACCTTTTTGAAGGGTTTATGGATGTTATTTCTGCTTATAGCGCTGGAGCTAAGAATGGTGTTGCCTCGATGGGAACGAGCCTGACTGAAGAACAGGTTGGCATTCTTGGCCGGGCAGTTAGACAAGTCGATATTTGCTATGATGGTGATTCTGCTGGTCAGAACGCGATTGATCGCGCAGTGACACTTTTTCGGGATCATCAGCCACAGGGAATGCAACTACGTGTCGTTCAATTACCAGCAGGAATCGATCCAGATGAATATGTTCAACAAAATGGTGCTGATAAGTTTGCCAAATATCTAGTTGATCAAGAAGAAACACCGGTTGATTTTTATTTACGTTTTTATCGGTTGAATAAGAACCTTAACAACCAAACCGAGCTGATTTCGTACTTAGAACAATCCCTAAAGCTTCTAGCCACTCTTTCGTCGTCATTGGAACAGGATATGTACCTTACGCAGCTTGCTAAGGAGTTTGATCTTGATAAGGCAACGTTAAAGAGTCAATTACAAGATATTAGTCGGCGTTTAGGAGGAAGAAAACGCCACTCCCAACCAGCATCATTACCGCAAAATGAGGGAAGTTCTTCGGGATTTTCGGTGGGGCCGGGACCGGCTAGTTCGCCAGCACTACAGCGGAATCCCATTAAGCGGACTGAGCTAGCAGAGCAGTTACTATTAAGGTACATGTTCCATGATCAGGAAGTTTGGGATCATGTAGCGGCAATAAATGATTTTCACTTTGCACATGAACGCTATCAAACGTTATACTTATTAGCGGAGAGTTATTTTTCTGAGCATGGGGAGTATTCAGCTGCCGGATTAATGGATTACCTTAAGGAAGATAGCTTACGTTCAACTCTTGGTCAAATTGAGCAGTTAAACGTTGATGATGTAGTTAATATGCAACTTATTGATGATTGTGTTCAATTGATTCAGGAACAGATTCCCTTGTCACAAAAGATCAAAGAACTGCAATCACAGATTAGAGAAGCTAGTTCATTAAATAACAGTGAACTAGCAACCCAGTTAACAATGAAGTTAATAAAACTTTTAAAGAAGCAACAAGAATTAAAAGCGGAGGAGACCAATTAATATGGCAAAAAGCAAAAAGAAAGAAATCGTCATTTCAAATAGTGATAACTTCGATCAAAAAAAGTATGATACCGCTGTTGGTAAGTTAATTCGTACTTACAAGAAGCGCAAACACATTAAGTATGATGATCTGACCGAACTTGTTGCTAAACCATTTGAATTGAATGCTGACGGGATTGATAACCTACTTCAAAACGTTGAAGATTCAGGAATCAGTGTTGTTGATGAAAACGGTGATCCTGATCCGCGAGCATTAATGGCCACCGAAAAGCTATCCCAAAAAGCGATGAAGGATACTTCGGCTCCAACTGGAGTAAAGATTAATGACCCAGTACGGATGTACTTGAAAGAAATTGGTCGGGTAAACCTGTTAAGTGCTGACGAAGAAGTTGCTCTTGCTCTCCGGATTGAACAAGGCGATGAAGAAGCTAAACAAGAACTTGCTGAAGCCAACTTACGGTTAGTTGTTTCCATTGCTAAGCGGTATGTTGGTCGGGGGATGCAATTCCTTGATTTGATTCAAGAAGGTAACATGGGGTTGATGAAGGCCGTTGAAAAGTTCGATTACCGGCGGGGCTTCAAGTTCTCAACTTATGCTACTTGGTGGATTCGTCAAGCGATTACTCGGGCCATTGCTGATCAAGCGCGGACCATTCGGATTCCGGTTCACATGGTAGAAACGATTAATAAGCTGATCCGGATTCAGCGACAACTGCTTCAGGATTTGGGGCGTGAACCACTTCCAGAAGAAATCGGTGCTGAAATGGATATGCCAACTGAAAAGGTAAGAAATATTCTTAAGATTGCTCAAGAACCGGTTTCCCTTGAAACACCAATTGGTGAAGAGGACGACTCACACTTGGGAGACTTTATTGAAGATCAGGATGCAACTAGTCCAGCCGATCATGCTGCTTATGAAATGATGAAGAAGCAACTGGAAAATGTCCTTGATACATTAACCGACCGGGAAGAAAACGTCCTTCGTCTTCGATTTGGTCTTGATGATGGTCGTACCAGGACACTTGAAGAAGTTGGAAAAGTCTTTGGTGTTACTCGTGAACGGATTCGGCAGATTGAAGCTAAGGCATTACGGAAACTACGCCACCCATCTCGTTCAAAGCAGTTAAAGGATTTTCTTGAATAATGGAAGCTGGGAATTAACTTTCTCGGAGGGACGGTTGACTAATCTAGAACGATGAATGATGATGAAATCATCAGAGTCATTCGTAATTAGGCTCGAGTCCCTCAGTTACGATACGAAGTGAGCCTATTTGGATTCCCGTAATTAGTTTCTGTAAGTTCGGAAACTATTGGTAAATAAAAGGAGCAGGAAGAATATTTTATTTTTTCTGCTCCTTTTTGTTTTTAAATCCTTTTAAAACTTTATTTTATTAATCAATTTTAAGCAAATGCCTATTAAATTAAATAATTCTAAGAAAAAGATTAAAATCACCTTGACTTTAGGATAACTTACACAGTACACTTAAATTGTTTAAGTTTTAAGGATTTAAACTTAATTATATTTATAATGTTCAATTGTTAACAAGGAGGAACCATTATAATGCCAAAGTTGTCATCAGATTTAACAGGTACTATTAACCATAAATTAGCTGCAACATCGCCCTCTGGGATCCGGGCATTTGATCGCTCAGTTTCTAATATTCCCGGAATCATTAAGTTAACCCTTGGTGAACCAGATATGAATACCCCTGAGCACGTTAAACAAGCTGCGATTAAGAGTATTCAAGATAATGATTCCCATTATGCACCACAAATGGGGAAACCAGAACTACTTGAAGCGATTTCTAAGTATGTTGAGCGTACTCGTGGCGTTAAGTACGACCCTGAAAGTGAAATTGTGGTAACCGTTGGTGCGACAGAAGCATTAGCATCAACCCTTTTTGCATTATTAAATACTGGTGATAAGGTAATTATTCCAACGCCAGTATTTGCGCTTTACTTCCCATTAGTAGCAATGACCGGTGCTACCCCAATTCAAGTTGATACTTCAGCAGACGGCTTTGTGCTAACCCCTGAAAAACTTGAAGAGGTATTGCAAAAGGAAGGCCATGGTGCGCGTGCGGTTCTCCTAAACTACCCAAGTAATCCTACTGGTCGTGAATACCCTCAAGAAACTTTGGAAGGGTTAGCTAAGGTAATAGCAAAACATCACTTGTACGCTATCGCTGATGAAATTTACAGTGATCTTGTTTACGGGGTTAAACATTATTCATTAACCTCAATGATTCCTGAACGAACAATCTTCATTTCAGGACTATCGAAGTCTCATGCAATGACTGGTTATCGTTTAGGATACGTTGCCGGTCCCCAAGAGATTATGGGAAGTATTGGTAAGATGCACGCCTTCTTGGTAACGACTGTCACTGACAATGTTCAGGCAGCAGCTGTTGAGGCGCTTAATAATGGTCAGGAAGATCCGGTTGAATTCCGTAAGACCTATGAAAAGCGTCGTGACTTTGTTGTTGCTGGACTACGCGCTCTCGGTTTCGAAATGTCAACACCAGAAGGAGCATTCTATATCTTTGCTAAGATTCCAGAATCATTTGGTAAGGATGATGTTAAGTTTGCTACTGAATTGGCTCATCAAGCGAAAGTCGGCGTTACTCCAGGAAGTGCATTTGGTGCTGGGGGCGAAGGCTATGTTCGTCTTTCATATGCTTCTTCCGATGAGGATCTTAAAGAGGCTCTTAACCGGATTGGTAAGTTTGTAAAAGAATTGAATTAGTTAATAATTAGGCTGAAATTTAATGGGGAGGATAATGATAAAGTCATTTTTGGCTTTATTGTTGTCCTCCTCTTTGGTTAAACATTTGCTATACTTATATATAAAGAAATGTTGAGAGGAAATGGTATAGTGGATGCACAAAATTTATCCCAGCGTTTAACAACGGTTGCTAAATTTGTTCCTCAAGGAGCACGAGTAGCCGATATTGGGTCAGACCATGGCTACTTGCCAGCAGCATTAGCATTGCAAGGTCAGATTGAATATGCAGTTGCTGGTGAAGTTGTAAGGGGTCCCTATGAAAATGCCGTCAGCGAGATTAAAAAACTAGCCTTAGCAAAGATTATTCAAGCACGACTAGCTGATGGGCTAGCAGCAATTAAAGATAGCGATCACATCAATACAATTACAATTGCTGGTATGGGTGGAGCATTAATTACCCAAATTCTGGATGCTCATCCGGAAAAATTAGCTGGGGTAACCCGATTAATTTTACAGCCGAATGTTGGTGAGGCTCGTTTAAGAGAATGGTTAATGAACCATCAATTTCAGATTATGGCTGAAAGAATGGTTGCCGAAGATGGTCATATTTATGAGGTGATCGTTGCTGAACCGTCAACTGTTCCTTTTCGCTATAGTAAGTATGAATTAACTTTTGGACCGTTCTTGCTTGAACAGCATTCTCCTGTATTTACCAAAAAGTGGCAGGATGAGTTGCAACGGCAGGAAGGTGTCCTCCAACAAGTTAAACAAGCTAGTAAACCACCAGTTGCTAAAATTAAGCAACAGGAGGAATACATTAGCTTGATAAAGGAGGTCCTTAATTAATGACGACAGGAAATGAATTGATTCAGCGTTTTGAACAATTTGCGAGTCCGCAATTGGCGGAAAGTTGGGATAACCCCGGATTGCAATTAGGGAATCCTGATCGACCGATTAAACGATTAATGACTACTCTTGATGTTCGACCAGAAGTTGTCCAGGAAGCAATTAAGCAAGATGTCGATTTTATTTTTGCTCACCACCCGGTAATGTTTCATCCCGCAAAGAATTTGAATACTCGAATTCCGCAAAATGAAATGTATGCGCAACTGCTTAGCCATGGAATTACAGTGTATGCTGCTCATACTAATTTAGATACAGCTAACGGAGGAATGAATGATTGGTTAGCGGCTAAATTACGGCTAACTAATTTGGAACCGCTTGTTGAAGCCGGCACTGATCCTGTATCTGGGCAACCAGTTGGGATGGGAAGAATTGGAACATTAAATGGTTCGATGACTGTCAGAGAATTTGCTCAGTATTGTATGCGAATCTTCAATGTTAATGGGTTACGGTGGTTAGCTGCACCAACGGATATGGATAAGCCAATTCACCGGGTCGCAGTTCTTGGCGGTGCTGGTCAAGACTTCTGGCAAAGTGCAGTGAAGAAAGGCGCAGACGCTTATGTTACGGGAGACGTTACCTATCATTTCGGTCATGATATGGTTGCTAATCATTTAATGGTAGTTGATCCCGGCCATCATATTGAGGCAATTTGTGAACCACGCTTGGCTAAACTTTTTGAACAATGGAAGCAGGAAAATAAGTGGGACTTTACCATTGTTCAGAATAAGATAAATACTGATCCGTTTAATTTTATGGTTAATAATGAAGGGAAGAATTAATAATGACAGAAGAAAAATATGAAGGCTTATTGCCACGCTTCTTAAAGTATGTAAAGACGGAAACCCGTTCTAATCCTGATTCAGATACTGTTCCTTCTGACCCTAAGGAAACGGCTTTCTTAAAGGAATTAGAAACAGAACTAAAAGATTTGGGGTTAAGTAATGTTCACATAAACCCTAAGTGTTCTTATGTTTACGCTACAATTCCAAGTAACTTAGACCATGATGTTCCAACAATTGGCTATATTTCCCACGTTGATACGGCAGATTTCAATGCGCATAATGTTAATCCACAAATTGTTGAAGATTACGATGGTCAAAGCGATATTCAATTGGATGATGATGGTGAATTTGTATTATCACCGGCAGAATTTCCTAATCTAAAGAATTATCAGGGTGATACACTGATTACGACTGATGGCTCAACCTTACTTGGCGCAGATGATAAGTCAGGAGTTGCCGAAATTATGACAATGGCAGCTTACTACATGAAGCATCCAGAAATTAAGCATGGTGAGATTAAGATTGGGCTTGGACCAGATGAAGAAATTGGTACTGGGGCTGATCACTTCGACGTTAACGATTTTGGCGCTGACTTTGCTTATACTGTTGATGGCGGTCCATTAGGCGAATTGGAGTATGAAACCTTTAACGCTGCTCAAGCAGAAATTGAAATTTCTGGGAAGGATGTTCATACTGGAGTCGCTAAGGGAACAATGGTTAATGCCATTCAAGTTGCAATCGATCTTCACAATAGTTTGCCAGCTCATGAACGGGCTGAAAAAACTGAAGGACGAGAAGGATTCTTCCACCTCTATAAGTTTGATGGTAGTGTTGATCATGCACGGATGGTTTACCTTATCCGTGACCATGATCGGGAAACCTTTAAAGAACGAAAGCACCTATTAGAACGGATCGTTGATGGCTTAAATACTGAATTAGGTAGTAAGCGAATCAGCATGAACCTGTACGACCAATACTATAACCTCAAAGATGCTTTAGAGGGGAAAATGGAGTCAGTTGAAATTGCCAAAAAGGCGATGGAAGAATTAGATATTAAGCCAGTAATCTATCCGGTTCGTGGTGGTACTGATGGCTCAACTATTTCTTATAAGGGCTTACCAACACCAAACCTGTTTGCCGGTGGAGAAAATATGCACAGTCGATTTGAATATGTTTCCCTGCAAACAATGGAAAAGGCACTGGATGTTCTTCTTAAGATTAATGAATTAAATAGTTCAAACTAATGAATATTTATTAGAAATTGGCATTACGGACAATAAAGTACACAAATAACGCTTGCAATTGGACTCGGTGAGTTCAGAAATTAATAAATATCAATAGAAGGTGAGAAAAACATTTCGCGTTTTCTCACCTTTTTTAGTAATTATTCAGTTTAACCTTGCATTTAAGCAGATAGTTCGGTAAGATATCAATTGTTCTTAATAGTAATTATTACTCTTAAAGGAGAGAAGAATGAAGAGATATTTTATCGGTGTGGGGTGCCTAGTTAGTCTATTACTTGTTATTTTAGTCTTGTCTTGGATCCCGTTTAAGACGCACGATGTTGATAAAAAGCCGATTCAGGTAGTAACTAGTCTCAATTTTTATGGGGAAGCATCTAAGCAGGTTGCTGGAAAGTACGGTAAGGTAACGTCAATTATTGATAATGCCTCGGTTGATCCTCATGATTACCAACCAGGAACCGTTCAGGCAAAACAAGTAGGGGATGCTAACGTGGTGGTTGAAAATGGCTTAGGTTATGATGAGTGGTTAAACAAGGTTGTTAAATCTAGTAGTCATCGTCATTCGCAAAAAGTGATTAATGTTGGCCAATTAATGGGAAAACACTCGGGTGACAATAAGCACTTATGGTATGAACCAGCAACGATGAAGAAATTGGCCCAACAATTAGCTAATCAGTATAGTCAACTTGATCCGGCTCACCGTGATTACTATCAGAAAAACGCTCAAGAGTATATAAATTCTTTGAAGCCGTTAGATCAAGAAATCGCAAAAATTAAGGCAAATGTTAACTCGGGAAATAATAAGGTTGCGGTTAGTGAGCCAGTCTTTGATTATTCATTAGCAGCGCTTGGTTACCAGGTAGTGGATCAGCATTTTGAAAAAGTAATTGAAGATGGTAATGATCCATCGCCACACGATATTCAACAACTACAATCTGTAATAAAAAATCATGAGATCGCCTTTTTTGTCGAAAATTCTCAAACTAGTGATCATGTCGTTAATGGATTAGTAAAGTTAGCCCGCAAAAATCATGTTCCGGTGCTTAAGGTAACAGAAACTAAGCCAAATAATGCTAAAAATTATCAGGAATGGATGCTTTCGCAATATCGGAATCTTTCACGAATTCAGCAGGGAGAAAAGTAAAAATGTCAATTGTTACAGTTAATGATTTAACGGTTGCCTATGGTAATCATCAAGTAATTGATAACTTAAGCTTTAATATTAATCTGGGAGATTTTCTTGTAGTTATCGGTGAAAATGGGGTTGGTAAAACAACCCTTGTTCGCTCAATGTTGGGTTTTATTAAGCCGCAAAAGGGTGAAATAATAATTAGTCCGCAAACCAAAATTGGCTATGTTCCGCAATTCCGGAATATTGATCAGGAATATCCGCTTTCAATTCGCGATTTTATTGCGTTGAATGTTCAACATAGCTTTCTCCCGTGGTTGAGAACGAGTGAACGCCAGCGTGTGGACGAAATAATTAGCCAAACTAACTTGCAAAAGATTGCTGACCGGCCGCTAGGGTTAGCGTCAGGTGGTGAAAAGCAGCGGGCATACTTAGCTCAGGCACTGCTTCCCAACCCTAGCTTACTAATCCTTGATGAGTCAACTGCAAGCTTGGATAATGAAATGAAGTATGAATTGTTGGACCTTGTTACCCGCTTTCAACAGCAGGGGTTAAGCGTAATGTTTGTTACTCATGATTGGGACCTGGCCCAGCATTATGGAACCCGTTTTCTTCAAATGACCGGGGATGGTTATTTGACCGGTCCAATTAATGAACTTCCTCGCCCAGAAAAGGAGGCTGAGTAATGTTAACGCTTAGTTTTATGCGGCATGCCTTTGTTGCTAGTACCTTTATTGCAATAGTTAGCGGCTTTGTTGGTGTTTTTGTTGTTGCCAGAAACCTTTCCTTTTTAACTCATACCTTGTCGGAAATTGGCTTTGCCGGAGGAGCATTTGCCGTCTTTATTGGCTGGCCGGTCTTAAACGGAATGATCCTTTTCACAATGCTTAGTTCGATTCTTGTTGGTCAAATGAGTATTAAAGAATCCCGCCGTGAAGCAGTAACGAGTGCAGTCTCCGCTCTTTTTATCGGCTTGGGAATCCTTTTTCTTTCTTTAAGTAGTGCGAATGCTAGTTCAGCAACTAATATCTTATTTGGAAGTGTTGTCGGGATTAACCTAACTGAGGTTTGGCAATTAATATACCTATCTATCGTTGTTATCTTAATAATCTTTGCAGTTTACCGCCAGTTAAAGTTCACTTCGTTTGACGCTATTGGTGCACGAGTAAGCGGACTTAATGCTGCACTATATTCAGTTATTTTCTTAATTGTTTTAGCGCTGAGCGTGAGTGTGGCAGCACAAATAGTTGGTTCGTTGTTAATTTTTATCTTATTAACCCTACCGGCAGCTAGTGCGAAATATTTCACTCATGGAGTTGCTAAGATGATCGGTTTAGCGATCCTCTTTTCTCTTTTAGGAACCTGGTTGGGGCTATTTCTTGGTTACTTAACTAATTGGCCAGTTAGTTTCTTTATTGCGGTGATTGAAGTTGGAATTTATTGCTGTGCTCTAGTTAAACAAAAACTTAGCGGGGCGGCATAATAAAAAGAACCAGGAAAGCTAGCCTTCCTGGTTCTTTTTATTAGTTCTTTTAGAAATTAGTTTTTTGATGGATCAGCTTTTCGTGTGATGAAGTATACACAGTTAGCGGCAACTAAACCGAATACAACGGCCAAAATACCAGTCAGTAGGTAATCTGGGGTCATTGTTTCTAGTTGGCTATCAATGTAAGCTAAGATCTCACCTAAAATGAGAGCAATGACACCAGCACCGATGTTTGCTTCTAATAGTTTCACTCGGAACATCTCCTTATCCATCTCAATTAAAATAATTTTAACACTTACTAAATAATCTCGCTAGCCTTTCACAGCATTATTTAACGACATTTGTTATAATTTCTTAATGAAAGGGGGATGAATCAAGGTGGAT
Source organism: Limosilactobacillus vaginalis DSM 5837 = ATCC 49540 (assembly GCF_000159435.1). GTDB lineage: Bacteria > Bacillota > Bacilli > Lactobacillales > Lactobacillaceae > Limosilactobacillus > Limosilactobacillus vaginalis. Next base: position 206,041 of record NZ_GG693413.1, read on the forward strand.
TTTGTACCGCTCCAAGTAAAAAGTAGCTTTTCTCTGTTAAGAAGTCCAATTCGCATTAATGAATTGGTCACAACTGCAAAAGAACGCGGCTACTCTGCAATTGCATTGACTGATAAGAACGTCTTATATGGGGCAATTGATTTTTACAACGCCGCTAAAAAAGCAGGTATTAAACCAGTAATCGGCTTGCAATTAACAATTGCGTTAAACAATGTTGACGGGACTAACCTGGAATTGCTGTTTTTGGCTAAAGATCGCGCAGGGTACCAAAATTTAATGGAGCTTTCCACTCGTCAACAAACGAGTGATCGTGATACGCTTCCGTTAACTTTTGAACAGATTAAGCCGTTTCTTTCGTCGCTATACGTTATTATTCCACCACAATCGACAGTTTTTAGTTGGTTAAAGGCCGAGGATACAGTTGTTAATCTTCTTCACGAAAGCACTGATCAGGATAGTCTCCTTTTAGGAATTAATCCCCAGTTAGACCAAATTCAACGCTCAACATTGACCCAGCTAGCAGCGAGTCATTCCCTGCCACTAGTAGGGGTCAGTCCAGTCGAATATTTGAATGCAGATGATTTGTTTGCCAGTAAGGTCCTTCAGGCAATTGATGCTAATACTCAGTTAGAAAAAGTTGAAGAAAAAGCTAAAGAACTTGGAAAGGACTACCTTCAACCCCAGGCAGATATTTTAAGGGCCTACCAAGCAGTTAATCTTGAGCAAGCGGCTGACAAGACGGTTGAAATTGCAGTAAAATGTAATATTGACTTTGAATTTAAGCAGCCAATTCTCCCGCACTTTGATACGCCAACGGGGAAATCTTCTGCTGAATATCTTCGTTACTTATGTATTGAAGGGCTAAAAAAACGGCAGATTGCGCCAGGCTTAAAACTAGTTGACTACCAAAAAAGGTTAGCTAAGGAACTAAAAGTAATCCATGAAATGGGATTTGATGACTATTTCCTGATTGTTTGGGACGTAATGCGTTTTGCTCACCGGACAAAAATTACAACAGATCCGGGAAGGGGATCAGCCGCAGGATCATTAGTAGCGTATGCTTTAGCAATCACTGATATTGATCCGCTGCAATATAATCTTTTATTTGAACGGTTTCTTAATCCTGAACGAGCTCAAATGCCGGATATTGACCTTGATATTCCTGATAATCGGCGAAGTGAGGTTCTTGAATACGTCCACCAGAAGTATGGACATAATCGAGTTGCCCAAATTATTACTTTTGGGACACTAGCAGCCAAACAGGTTATTCGTGATGTAAGTCGGGTCTTTGGATTAAATCGTTACGCAATTAATGAATTAACAGGAGCACTCCCCCATGGCTTGCACATTAGTCTGGCAGGGAGCTTGAAAGAATCCCAGCGGTTACGCAACCTTCTGAATGATCACCCAGAATACCGATTACTATACCGAGTGGCACAAAAATTGGAAGGACTTCCTCGCCATTACTCAATCCATGCAGCGGGGATTGTTTTATCCGAGAAGCCGCTTCATGAAATTGTTCCTCTGCAGAACGGGAGTGAAGGGTTATTGATGACTCAGTTCCCAAAGGATACCGTAGAGGCATTGGGGCTATTAAAGATGGATTTCCTTGGCTTGCGAAATCTTTCAATAATGGACAATAGCCTAAAATTAATTCGTCAGCGAAATCCACAGTTTGATCTTTCAAAGATCTCATTAGCGGATTCTAAAACGTTAGCTCTTTTCCAAAAAGGGTTGACTGATGGTGTATTCCAATTTGAGTCAGCGGGAATTAGGGAAGTATTAGTTAATCTTCATCCTGATAGTTTTGAAGATATTGTTGCGGTCAATGCACTTTATCGACCAGGTCCGCTTGAGAATATTCCTCACTTTATTGCTCGTAAACAGGGAAAAGAGCATTACCAGTTGCCTGATCCATCACTAGAACCAATCTTGGGGGCAACGTATGGCATCTTAGTCTACCAGGAACAGGTAATGCAGCTGGCATCGGTAATGGCAGGATTTAGTTTGGGTGAAGCCGATCTTTTGCGTCGTGCGATGAGTAAGAAGAAGCGTGCGACAATGGAGGGGATGCGGGCTAAATTCATGAATGGCGCCCAAGCAAATGGTTATTCGGCAGAATTGGCAAAACGGGTTTTTAACTACATTGACCAGTTTGCTAACTATGGCTTTAATCGATCACACGCGGTTGCCTACTCAAAGATGGCTTTCCAAATGGCTTACCTAAAAGCTAATTATCCTGCAGAATTCTTTACCGCGTTGATGAATGCCGAACCGAATGTTGATAAATTAAAGATGCATGTTCAGGATGCCCGTCGTTCAGGCGTGAAGCTAGTGGGCCCCCGGATTAACGAAAGCCAACAGCAGTTTTCACTATCCCAGAATCAATTATTCTTCGGCTTGACTGCTATAAAGGGGCTTCGTCGTGACTTTATTCGTGAAATTCTTCAAGAACGACAGCAAAATGGTCCCTATAAGGACATTCGCAATTTCATTTCTCGCTTAGCTAGTAAATGGCAAAAGCCGGAATTAATTGCGCCGTTGATTTATGCAGGTGCGTTTGATGATCTCGGCTATAACCGTGCTGAAATGATTGATGCGTTACCAATGCTGATCTCCGGAATTCAATTATTTAGCAGTACTAATGAGCTGGAAGCAGATCCGGAATTGCAGTCCACAATCGCTGCTCGCCAAGAGTATCCGTTAACGGAGCGCTTAGCAAAGGAAAATGAATATTTAGGAGTTTATCTTTCAGGACATCCGGTGACCCAGTATCAAGATCTAGCAATTAAGTATCGAGTCCAACCAGCAAGTCAGCTCCGTCCTGGTCAAACCGTTACGATATTAATGTTAATTAACCGGGTGAAAACAATTCACACTAAAAAGGATCATCGTCAAATGGCGTTCCTATCAGGAACAGATCAAACTGGTGAAATTGAGGCCACGGTCTTTCCGCGACAATATACCCGATATCAATCATTATTGAAGAGTAATCAGGTAGTAATGATTAATGGACATACGGAGCAACGAGAGGGCCATGGACTTCAGGTAATTGTTGATCAGATTCGTGACGCTAATGAATTGCGTCAACGCCAACACCATACCCAACAGCGGTGGTTCTTGCGGATTTTGCCAGAAAATGACAACCAGCAAGTTCTGCAACGGCTTTATCAGTTTATGACGTCTCATCGGGGCCCTATTCCAGTTATTATCTACTACCCTGAAAATGACCAAAAAAAGATTCAACCGCAATCACGGTGGCTGAATTCGCAAACTGAAACGCGTCAGGGATTGATAAAAATTTTAGGCAAGGACAATGTTGTCCTTCAGAAAAGTCCTCAATAAGTTAATAAAATTAAGAGTTAATGAGATTTATTAAATGATAGCGTTTTCTTGATATCTTTTCACAAAAAAGTACAGACACGGATTTTAAAAAGTGCTATCATAAGGCTGTGCAAATGAGGTATGCGATTGCAAACCGCAGTTGATGCATAAATGCAAAGGAGAGATTCATTTATGAAGAAAACCAAGATTGTAAGTACACTTGGTCCTGCAAGTACAGATGTTGACACCATTGTTAAGTTGATTAATGCTGGTGCAAATATTTTCCGGTTTAACTTCTCACACGGTGACCACCCAGAACACTTGGGTCGGATGGAAAACGTTAAGAAGGCCGAAGAAATTACTGGTAAGCACGTTGGTTTAATGCTTGATACCAAGGGTGCTGAAATTCGGACCACTGTTCAAAAGGAAGGTAAGATTAACTACGAAATCGGCGACAAGGTTCGTATTTCCATGGATCCTTCAATCGAAGGTACTCATGACAAGATTGCCGTTACTTACCCAGGCCTTTACGATGATACTCATGTTGGTGGCCACGTCCTCTTCGATGATGGTTTGATTGACATGTTGATCGACGAAAAGGATGAAGAACACAAGGAACTTGTTTGCCATGTTCTTAACCATGGTGTACTTGGTTCTCGGAAAGGTGTTAACGCTCCTGGTGTTTCCATCAACTTACCAGGAATTACTGAAAAGGATAGCAGTGATATCCGCTTCGGTTTGGATAACAAGATTAACTACATTTCAGCTTCATTCGTTCGTAAGGCTCAAGATGTTCTTGATATCCGTGAACTCCTTAAGGAAAAGAACATGGAAGACGTTCAAATCTTCCCTAAGATTGAATCACAAGAAGGTATCGACAACTTTGAAGAAATCATTGAAGTTTCTGATGGTTTGATGGTTCCTCGTGGTGACATGGGTGTTGAAATTCCTGCTGAAAATGTGCCAATTGTTCAAAAGCACATGATCAAGCGTTGTAACGAATTAGGTAAGCCAGTTATTACTGCTACCCAAATGCTTGACTCAATGCAAGAAAACCCTCGTCCAACTCGTGCCGAAGTTTCTGACGTTGCTAACGCTGTCTTTGACGGTACTGACGCAACCATGCTTTCTGGTGAAAGTGCTAACGGTGACTACCCTGTTAAGTCAGTTGCAATGATGAACGCTATTGACATCAAGGCTGAAAACCACCTTTGGGAATTTGGTACTGAAACATTTGATTGGGACAAGTCAGATGTTACTGAAACAATCGGTTCAGCCGTTGCTAATGCAGCTAAGGACTTAGACATCCACACTATTGTTGCCTACACTGCTTCAGGTTACACTGCTAAGATGATTTCTAAGTACCGTCCTAACGCTGACATCGTTGCACTTACACCTAACGAACGGGTAGAACGCGGTCTTATGATCAACTGGGGTGTTCAACCATACGTTGTTGATGAAATGAGCAATACTGATAAGATGTTCGACTTGGCTGCCAAGAAGGCTGTAGAACTTGGTTTTGCTAAGAAGGGTGACAAGATTATCGTTGTTGCCGGTGTACCTTTGGGTGTTAAGGGTGCTACTAACATGATGCGGATTAAGACTATTGACTAATTAAGTCTTATAAAGCTATCAGAATAATAAAAGAAGTTGAGAGAAACTCTCAGCTTCTTTTTTTGTTTCCTATAATACTAGTAAAATTAGTTAGAGCCGTGTAAAATTATTTATTAGTAAAATGAAATCGGATTAATGAAAGTGGGATTAGTTGATGAATTCAGCATTAGGAAAAGTTGTTACAGCAGTAATGATTGATGAAAACGAAAAGGATTACTTTATCCAACCAGACCGTAACGGGCAAACATATCGCTTACCGAAAGATGAGAGTCCCCAAGTTCTCCATATTGGTGGGCAAGTTCGGGGGTTTGTCTACGAAAATGAAGATCACCAACTACAAATGACGTGTAAGCATATCCCAACTGTTCAGGTAGATCATTATGATTACGGGACTGTTGTTAGTGTTCGCCGGGATTTAGGGGTGTTTGTTGATATTGGTTTGCCAAATAAGGATATTGCAGTTTCATTAGATGATCTGCCATCATTAAAGCATCTGTGGCCACAACCGGGCGATCGGCTTCTCCTTGCACTTCAAGTGGATGATAAGGACCGGATTTGGGGCAAATTAGCAGATGAGCAAATTTATCAGGCTATTTCGACTGCTCCTAATAAACGGTTGTTGAATCGGGATGCTTATGCAACGGTTTATCGGCTAAAAATGAGTGGCACCTTTGTATTAACTGATGGTTATCATCTTGGTTACATTCATCCAAGTGAACGTGATCAGGAACCACGGCTTGGTCAACGAGTAAAAGCACGGGTGATTGGCCTTTCTTCTCATGGTGGGTTGAACCTTTCTCTTAAGCCACGAGCTTATCAAGCAATTAGCGAGGATGCTAAAATGCTCCTTGCAATGCTAGAGCATAATCCAAACCATCGCTTACCATATACTGATAAGACCGATCCAGGCGTAATTCGGGAAGTCTTTGGGATTAGTAAGGGACAATTTAAGCGAGCAATCGGGCACCTCTTGAAAGCCAACTTAGTAACTGAAGAAGAAGGGCAATTAGTTCTCCGAGAAAAGAAGAATGACAATGCAGGAAACAATTGATCACTTTATTGACTATTTAATGACTCAAAAGGGGCGTTCACAAAATACGAGGGAAAGTTACCGCCACGATTTAGAACGATGTGCAGCCTTTTTTACCGCTAGCGGGATTAATACTTGGCAGGAAGTAGATCAGTATGCGGTAATTAATGTTATTGCTGAAATGAAACGTGAAGATCGTGCTAGCACCACAATCAATAGGACGATTTCAAGCCTTCGCCAACTCTATCGCTATCTTTTACGCCGGCATGAGGTTCAGGTAAATCCAATGGACTATATTGATCTTGAAGAGGTAGCAACAAGGAAGGCCCCCGTAACATTATCCCAGCAGGAGATTGAGCAATTATTTGCGATCCCTGATACAACTACAGTTAATGGTTTGCGTGACCGAACATTGTTAGAATTAATGTATGGAACGGGAATGCTGGTTAGTGAACTAATAAACTTAAAGCGTTCGCAGGTCCATTTTGATTTACAAATTCTTCAGCTTCAAGATAATCCTCGTCATCAACGCATTGTTCCTCTTGGTAAAATAGCTAAGGAATGGTTGGCAAGATACCTTAGGGCAACAGCAGGTGATTCAAGTGATTATGTCTTTTTAAATGCTCGTGGTGGTCAAATGACGCGCCAGGGGGTTTGGAAAAACTTTAAGGAGATTGTTAGAAAATCCGGCCTATCAAAGAAAATCACATTGCAAACTCTTCGCCATACTTTTACTGCAGATTTATTAAAAAATGGTGCCAGTTGGCAAGCAGTTCAGACGCTACTTGGTCGAGAAACCGGTCGTGAAAGCTTTGAGTCATATATTCGTTTTAATACCCAAGAACTTGTGACAATTTATCGTCGCTGTCATCCACGAGCTTGAATTAATCAAAGGGGGAAAGTATGCTAGTTAAATATCGGAAAGATTATGAAAAAATTGCAATGGGTCTCCTATCTTTTCTTCCAGAGTTACGGGATTACGATCAGCTAGCAAGCGCAATTAAGTTTTCTTTAGATAAGAATTACCAGATATACTTATGGAAAGACACTGAAGATAATCACTTCATTGGGATTATTGTTATAGAAGTAGGAGAAAAGTATGTCTTGGTTCGTCATCTTTCTTTTACACCAACTGATCGCTCCGGAAAAAATGTTTATGCGTTATTAACTGCAATTCATGAGCAATATCAAGATTGCCGTTTAATGGGAACGTTAAAAACACAACCACTAATATCAAATTGGGAGCGAAATAATGAAAAATGATCAAGAAGTGATCCCACGGTATCCTTTTCAGCCTACCTTAAAGATTGGTGGCTTTGAAGGACCGCTCGATCTTTTGTTACACTTAATTCGTCAGTCAAAAATGGATATTTATGATATTCAAATTGAGCAGATTACTCAACAATACTTTGATTATTTACGGGCAATGAAGAGTCACCAACTTGAAGTAGCTGGTGATTATTTTGTGATGGCGGCAACATTAATGAATATAAAAAGTCGTTTATTGTTACCACAACCGGAAGAAGAGGTAGAGGAATCAGATGAAGAAGTAGCGGACCCGCGGCAAGAACTGGTCGAACAGCTATTAGAATACCAACGATACCAAAAAGCAGCCGCTCATTTAAAAGATAAAGCTGATTTTCGACAAGCTGAATATACCAGGCCGGCAATGCATGTTCCTACTGAAATGATTGCTCAGCACGTTGAACCTGGGGTTACCCTTGGACAGCTTCAACGAGCATTTGCAGATGTTCTTAGGCGACGTCAGTTAACCGCACCGGTTCATGAGACGGTAGCAGCGGAAAAAATTAGTGTTGCTCAACGGATGAACCAGGTCTTTACAACTGTTAAGCAAGCAGCAACGAGGTTTAATGATCTATTTGCTGGTCAATGTACCCGTGATGAGCTAGTAACAACTTTTTTAGCAGTTTTAGAGTTAACTAAGCATCAGGCGATCTCTGTTCATCAAGACGAGCTATTCGGACCGATTATTTTAGTGGAGGGATCAAAGAGTGAACAATATCGAGCCAACAAACCTAGCCAAGATTGAGGGACTTCTTTTCATTAGTGGGGATGAAGGGATTACGTTAGGCGACTTAGCAAAAATTACTAGTTTTATGAAGCCGGCTGTGCTTGGATTGCTTCAACAGCTAAAAACAAGATATGAAAACGATCCTGATTCGGCATTGGTGTTATTAAATAGTGGCGATACGTATCGGCTAGCAACTAAACACGAGTTGTCTCCGGTTATTAAGCATTATTTTGAAGTGCCGTTGACGATCCCGCTAACACGAGCACTGTTGGAGGTTTTAGCGATTATTGCTTACCGCCAGCCAATCACTCGTTTGGAGATTGATGATATTCGCGGTGTTCAAAGTTCAGGTTCACTTCAGAAATTAATGGTTCGGGGACTGATTGATACTCATGGACGATTGGATGCTCCCGGAAGACCATTTTTATATGTAACAACGGATAGCTTTTTAGATTATTTTGGCTTATCTTCGTTGAAGGACTTACCACCATTAGCTAAACAAGAAGATCTTGATTTAGATGATATGAATGGTGACTTATTCTTGGAAGCGTTACAGGCACGACAGAAACAGCAGGAGGAAGAAAATGGAACGTCTACAAAAAGTAATGGCTGAAGCAGGAGTAGCATCGCGACGGGCTTCAGAAAAGTTAATTGCTAGCGGTCACGTTCAAGTTAATGGAAAGACCGTGACAGAAATGGGAATTAAGGTTAGTGAACATGATGAAGTTGTGGTTGATGGTGTTCCGTTACACCGGGAGGCCCATGTTTACTACTTGCTGAATAAGCCCCGTTCTGTCATTACGAGTGCTCACGATGATAAGGGCCGGCGAACCGTTGTGGATATTTTGAAGGAAGAAGGAGTAGCGGAACGAGTCTACCCAGTAGGAAGGTTGGACTATGATACAACTGGTATTCTACTATTGACTAATGATGGAGAGCTTGCCAATCGACTAATGCATCCCAAATTTGAAGTGGAGAAAACATATATCGCAAAGGTTCGGGGGATTGTTAATAATAATGATCTGAAGCAATTAAGAATTGGGGTTGAGGTCAATGGACGGTTAACCAAAAAGGCGAAGAGCCGGTTAATTGAAACTGATCACAAAAAGCAGACTAGTTTAGTCAAGCTAACAATCCATGAGGGGCGTTACCACCAAGTTAAGCTAATGTTTGATGCAATTCACCATCCCGTAATAAAGCTTCATCGCGAAACCTATGGTCCATTGGATCTCAACGGCTTGCAGTCTGGTGAATTTAGAGAACTGAAACAAGATGAGGTTAAACTCTTAAAGAGGATCAGTAAGTAGAATGTCAAGCGTTGACAGCTTGAAAAATTACTTGTAAAATATAAGTGTAAAATTTAATAGAAATTGTCTTCAAGGCGGGGTGAAATTCCCGACCGGCGGTATAGCCCGCAACCCATTTCAATGGTTGATCTGGTTAAATTCCAGAGCCGACAGTATAGTCTGGTATGCAGAAGATTCTACTACACTTATTTAAACACGAATTATAAAATGCACGTTGCCGACGGACAAGTTAGGTGGCGTGCATTTATTTTATGTTTAGATAATTTTGAAGACAATCTCAATAGGAGGTTGTTATTGATGGTTACGTCTCATCAAAAAGTTCACCAAATGGTGGGTGTTTGTTCACTAAGCGCGTTGGCGTTTATTTTAATGTTGTTTGAATTTCCCATTTTACCGGTTGCTCCTTATCTTAAAATGGATTTTTCTGACTTACCGGTATTGATTGGCGGCTTTATCTATGGCCCTGCTGCCGGGGTGATGATTGCTTTCTTGAAATGCTTAATCCACGCAATGACACGAGGCTTTTCTGCTGGCGAATTGGTTGGAATTCTTGGTAACTTTCTATCATCATTAGCATTGCTGCTACCATTCTGTTGGACGTGGAAGCACAAGTCGTGGTCATTCAAGCGTCAATTATGGTTAGGGAGTATTTCGGCAACGGTTACTTTAGTTGTAGTGATGGCCCTATTAAATTGGTGGGTACTAACACCGCTATACATGGCACTGTGGAATTGGAAATCAACCCTGCCGATTCCGGAACTAATTGCGGTAGCTGTTATTCCGTTTAATTTGATTAAGGGGGTTCTTGTTTCAGCTGTCTTTGCACTAGTGGCTATTCGTTTAAAGTCATGGCTTAATCAAAAGCAGCTTGAACAATAGTAATTAAAGATTATTAAGATCAGAATTTAGTGTCTCATTAAATACGGGCATTAGAGACTGGTCTTTTTGCTTATTTAAAGATAATCTAATTTTATTTCAGATCATTTCCACTGCTTTTCGTTATAATTAATTAGAGTGGAGAGTGAAAAAATGAATGATTTCTTGTTAAGCTTCTTTGATGAACATCAGCCACGACGGATTAGGGTGATTGAAAATACGTTAAAGAATCGCCGAACAGTATCAACCCTCTTTTGGGCTAAACAGTACGGCATCCTTAAATGGACGGGGGCAGAGCGTTCATTAGAACGAAAGCAGGTTGAAAATTCCATTGCAGAATTAGTTAAGGCTAACTTAATTCAGCGAAATCCTGATGGACAAGTGCTGTTAACTACTTTAGGAGTTTTGAGACAAGAGGAGTTAGCAGGTGAACAGTATCAGCCCTATTTCTTTGATTGGTACTGGTTAGCTAACACGCGACGGATTGAGCAACGGTTACTGCTTGGTATACAAGTGGTCTCGGAATTGTCATACCATAATCGTTATTATGCTCCGGTAGTTAACGAATACCATGAACAACAAATTGTAAAACGATGGGTTCTTAGCTGGCGTGGAAACATAATTAACGATCTGGTGCAGGAACTTAAACTATTTGGCGACTCGTTGGAAAGTGCTGATGAGCGATTGGCTAATTATTTCTTTTATTCACTCATTGGTCACCGAATTACTGGCAAAAATGCTATGCAGCTCAGTGAGCAATTGGAACTTCCTGGTTATCAATTACCAGTTATTAAGCAGGATGCCTTACTAGCTATTGCTGCATTTGCGAATAGCTATCAAGGAGTTTTAAATCGTTTATTAGTGGATCTGCTGGCAAAAAGTCCATTAAGTCAAAGTGCTAATCAAACGTTACTGTTGTATCAACAAGGAATTTCAATTAGTCAAATCGCCAAGAAAAGGAGAATCAAGGCTAATACTGTTCGCGAACACTTGTTAGAAGCTGCAATCGTTCATCCTGATTCGATTGATTGGGAGCGATCCTTGCCAGTAAGCATTCGGAGCCAATTAGCTAAACATTATCAAGGAAAAATGAAAGACTGGCAATTTGATCCAGAAATCGTCCCAGGAGGACCAGCAGCGTTCTATTACTTCCGTCTCTATCAATTATATGAGGAGAGATTAAATGATAAGTGATCGACAACTGTTAATAAAATTAAATGAGCAATTTGGCTTTACCGCTTTTCGTGACGGTCAGCAGGAAACCATTAAGGCGATCCTTAATCATCAGGATACTCTGGCAATTCTACCAACTGGTGGTGGGAAATCATTACTTTACCAAATGCCGGGATACTTATTGCCCGGGACAGTTTTGATTGTGTCACCGTTAATTTCTTTGATGCAGGATCAGGTTGATCGTCTTCACCGTTCTGGAGAAAAACGAGTCCTAATGATTAATGGTCAACTAACTGGTAAAAGTCGTCACCAGGCCTTACAGCGTCTTTCTTCGTTCAAATTTATCTTTACTTCACCAGAATCACTCGCTAATCCTGAGATTATTAATAAGTTAAAGAAAATTCAGATAACGTTGTTTGTTGTTGATGAAGCTCATTGCATTTCGCAGTGGGGGCCTGACTTTCGCCCAGAATACCTCTTGCTTAGTTCGGTGCTGAAGCAGCTTGGTTCACCAACGACACTTTTGCTAACGGCTACGGCAACTCCGGAAGTACGTCAGGATATTATTCAAAAGATGGGACTACAGGGGGATGCAGTTACTCAAGTAATTCGTTCTGTAAATCGTCCCAATATTTATTATGCAGTAGAACGTTTCATATCCGTTAATGAGAAGGAGCAGTATCTAATTGACCTAGTTAATCGATTAGCAGGTTCTGGAATTATTTATTTTGCAAGCCGTAAATTAGCTACGCAATTTGCTGAAACGCTGAACCAGAAAACAAAGAAGACCGTGGCTGCTTATCATGCGGGAATTGCTCCAATAGATCGCTACCGCTTACAGCAACAGTTCATGGATAACCAGGTACAATTAATTTGTGCCACAAGTGCTTTTGGGATGGGAATTGATAAGGATGATATTCGCTTTGTCATTCATTTTCATGAACCGGCAAATTTGGAAAGCTATGTTCAGGAGGTCGGACGGGCAGGTCGTGATGGCAAGCCAAGTCTAGCATTGCTTCTGTATTCTCCAGGTGATGAACAGATTCAACAAACGCTAAACCATATTGAACTTCCTGATAAGGAATTATTAAATGCTGTAAGGGAAAAGCGCCAGCCCAGTAGTGTATTGGGGGATAATCGAGAATTATTTACCTTTTACTTAGAACACGGCTATAATGGTGAAACAATTATAAAAGCATTTAAAAACAGGCAAATAAGTCTGAAAAATCATTTGAATTGGATGGCAAGATACGTTAATAATACTAAATTATGTCGACGACAGATGATTTTAGAATACTTCGGTGAACGGCTGGCTAAGCCCCAAGTACCATGTTGTGATATTACTGATGAAACGTTGCTTCAGCGGTTTGAAAAAAACGATGATAGTCAAACCAAGCACATACATTCAATAATAAAACTAAATTGGCAAGAACGACTTTATCAGTTATTTAATATTAATCATAATAAAGAAAACTAGACATTTTATGATTATTTGCGCTACAATCAGAATGTTAATTTTATAAAAGGAGGGGCAACCATGAGTGAACGACGGGAAGAAAGTCGTGAGGCTAATGACAAGCTATGGGATAAAAAGTTTGCTGATAGTGAAGATTTAGGTAGTGATGGTCACCTGTCACGAACCGAACATCGGCGACAAAGAGAACATAATTCTACTATTACCACTGTCTTGATCGTTTTAATAATTATTTTGGCGGCTATTCCGCTGATATACTGGGTTAACCATAAGCAAACGATGAATCATCCGGTAAGAACTGAACGGTTAGCACAGTCACAATCAACTAAAAAAAAAGCCCAGCCAAAGAAACGGGAAGCCAGTTCAAAAAAGCACAATTCTCTGAGTTCGTCTAGTAAGGCTAATGAGAGCTCGGCAACAAGTATGAGTAGTTCTTCATCGCTTAGTACAAGTTCTTCCTCATCGGTGAGCCAATCATCAAGTATGGTTCGCTATGCTACTGTTCCTCGTAACGGTAGCTTATATCGTGTTGCAACACAGAACGGAATTTCTGTTAATGAATTAATGCGGTTAAATGGTTTAACCCCAAATGCACATTTAAGACCGGGGCAACAGTTAAGAGTTCGGTAAATGAGGAGTGAATTGAATGACGATGGGATTACAGGTTGCAATTGATGGACCAGCTTCAGCGGGTAAAAGCACCGTTGCTAAGCGGGTTGCTAAGAAGTTTGGGTATGTTTATTGTGATACGGGCGCAATGTATCGAGCAGTTACTCTTGCCGCTTTACAGCAAGGACTGTCAATGACTGATACCGAAAAGATTAGTGAACTAGCAAAACAAATAAAGATTACCTTTCAACCAGCAGAGCCAGAGCAGCGAGTGTTTATTAATGGTCAGGAAGTAACACGAGACATCCGGCTTCCTAAAGTTGCAAAAAATGTTTCGGCAGTTGCTGCGATCCCAACCGTGCGTCAGGAAATGACAAAACAGCAACGGCAAATTGCAGCTGAAGGCGGAATCGTAATGGATGGTCGTGACATTGGAACGACTGTTTTGCCTCATGCTCCAGTCAAAATTTTTATGGTGGCAACTGCCCATGAACGGGCACGGCGCCGTTATTTAGAAAACAAACAAAAAGGGATTACGACTACAAGCCTAGAAGAGCTACAGCGGGCAATCGAGTTACGTGATCAAAAAGATTCAACGCGGAAGGTTTCCCCGCTAACTCAAGCTAGTGACGCTATTCGATTAGATACAACTAATTTGACAATTGATGAGGTTGTTGCAGAGATTAGTAAAATAATTAAAAAAACTGAAAAACATTTAGCATAATTACTGGAAATGTGAGCGCTCATCTAGTAAAATGTTTTTTAGAGTTGATTGTCGCAAGGAGGATTTTTTTTAATGGCTGAAAACAACGAAAACAAAAACGATATGTTAGAAGCTCTTGATAGCATTGAAACTGTAAAAGTGGGTGATGTTGTTAAGGGTGAAGTATTGGCAATTGATGATGATCGCCAAGCTATCGTTGGTATTAAAGATGCAGGGGTTGAAGGTGTCGTCCCTGCTAAGGAATTATCAACCAAGCCAGTTGAAGACATCAATGACGCAGTTAAAGTCGGTGACGAACTTGACTTAGTAGTTATTTCTAAGATCGGTAACGACAAGGAAAATGGTAGCTACTTACTTTCACACCGTCGTCTTGAAGCACGTAAGGTTTGGGATGACGTTCAAAAGAAGTTCGATGCTGGTGAACACATTACCGCTAAGGTTACCCAAGCTGTTAAGGGTGGCTTAGTAGTTGATGCCGGAGTACGTGGCTTTGTCCCTGCTTCAATGATTACTGATCACTACGTAGAAGACTTGAACCAATTTAAGGGTCAAGAACTTGAATTCAAGATTATCGAAATCGAACCTAGTGAAAACCGTCTTATCCTTTCTCACAAGGAAATTGTTCAAGCTCAACACGAAGAAGCAGCTAAGGAAATCTTTGCTAAGCTTCAACCAGGCGATGTTGTAGAAGGTAAAGTTGCTCGGATGACTAACTTCGGTGCCTTCATCGACCTCGGTGGTGTTGATGGTTTGGTTCACGTTTCTGAAATTTCTTATGATCATGTTGACAAGCCTTCAGATGTATTGGAAGCAGGTCAAGAAGTTAAGGTTAAGGTCTTAAATGTTGACCCTGAACGTGAACGGATTTCACTTTCAATCAAGCAAACATTACCTGGACCATGGGATGATATTGAAGAAAAGGCTCCAGAAGGCAGTGTTCTTACTGGTACTGTAAAGCGGTTAACCAGTTTTGGTGCTTTCGTTGAAGTTTTCCCTGGTGTTGAAGGTTTGGTACACATTTCTCAAATCTCTCACAAGCACATTGCTACACCAGCTGATGTATTGAAGCCTGGTCAAGAAGTTAAGGTTAAGGTCTTAAATGTTGATCCTGAACATCAACGTCTTGGTTTATCCATGAAGGCTCTTGAAGAACGTCCAAAGGATGAAGAAAACAACGGTAACGAAAACCGTGGCCGTCGTCCTCGTCGTAACAATAACCGTAACTTCATGAACAACGCCCCTGAAGAAGAAAGTGGCTTCTCAATGGGTGATTTAATTGGTGATCAATTAAAGGGCTTGAAGTAATCGAGACCACATAATTAATTTAGAAAGGGGTATGGCATTTTGTCATACTCTTTTTATTTCAAATAAAAGAAGGAAGGTGTAAAAATGGCAAATCCAGTTGTTGCGATTGTTGGTCGTCCAAATGTCGGAAAGTCGACATTATTTAACCGAATCGCTGGTGAACGGATTTCTATTGTTGAAGATACACCGGGAGTTACCCGAGACCGAATTTATGCCCATGCTGAGTGGCTAGGCAAGAATTTTAACCTAATTGATACTGGTGGGATTGAAATTTCTGATCAACCTCTCCTTACCCAAATCCGTCAACAGGCAGAAGTGGCAATTGATGAAGCAGATGTCATCGTTTTGGTTGTTGATATTCAAAACGGTGTTACTGATGCTGATGAGCAGGTTGCTAAGATTTTATATCGTTCAGACAAACCAATTGTCTTAGCTGTCAATAAAGTTGATAATCCAGAACGGCGGAGTGATATTTACGATTTTTACTCATTAGGTTTGGGAGAACCTTACCCAGTTTCTGGAGTTCACGGTGTTGGGGTCGGTGATTTACTTGATGCGGTGATTAACCATTTCCCTGAAACGGCTGATAATGAAGATGATGGTACTATTCACTTTAGCTTAATTGGCCGGCCTAATGTTGGTAAGTCCTCGTTAGTGAATGCTATTTTAGGTGAAAATCGGGTAATCGTCTCAAATGTTGCCGGAACAACGCGGGATGCTATCAATACTCGCTTTACGGCTAAGGATGGTCGTGAATTTACGATGATTGATACAGCCGGGATCCGGAAAAAAGGAAAAATTTATGAAAACACTGAACGTTATTCATTAATGCGGTCAATGCGAGCAATTGATGATAGTGACGTTGTTTTAGTGGTATTAAATGCTGAAGAAGGAATTCGTGAGCTTGATAAGCATATTGCCGGCTATGCTCACGAAGCAGGCTGTGGAGTCATTATTGTTGTTAATAAGTGGGATACAATCAAGAATAAAGACCACCGAACAATGACTGATTTTACAACTTTAATTCGGAATGAATTTCAATACTTAAGCTATGCACCAATTATTTTTGTTTCTGCAAAGACTCAACAACGACTAAATCAACTGCCAACAATGATTGAAGATGTTTACGATCATAGTCGTCGACGGATTCAATCAGCTGTCCTTAACGATGTCTTGATGGATGCACTAGCTGCCAACCCAACGCCAACACAAAATGGGCGTCGGTTGCGGGTATACTACGGAACCCAGGTTGCTATTCAGCCACCAACATTCGTCATTTTCGTCAATGATCCTGACCTAATGCATTTTTCGTACCAGCGTTATTTAGAGAACCAAATTCGCCGGGCGTTTGATTTTACGGGGACACCAATCCGGATTATTAAGCGAAAGCGTCAGTAAATCATTCAATTTAGTTATAAATTTCTGAAAAAAGGGTGAAAAAGCCTATAAACCGCTTGTCATCAATGTTTCACTATGCTAATCTTAACAATGAAATTATACGAGTACTTCGTATGTTTCGTTAATTTTGGACCACTCAAAATTAACATTTATTCATTGGTGTAACTATTTGGTAGTTGCATTAGATGTTGGAGGTGAAATTAAATGGCTAACAAAGCAGAATTAGTAAGTAATGTTGCAACCGCAACTGGTTTAACTAAGAAGGATGCTACTGCTGCTGTTGATGCGGTATTTAGCTCAATCCAAGCATCATTAGCTAAGGGTGAAAAGGTTCAATTGATCGGCTTCGGTAACTTCGAAGTACGTCAACGTGCTGCTCGTAAGGGTCGCAACCCACAAACTGGTCAAGAAATCCAAATCCCTGCAAGCAAGGTACCAGCATTTAAGCCTGGTAAAGCTTTAAAGGATGCTGTTAAGTAATTCCAAATTACTTGATAAATATCTAAAGGACTGTGAACATTATTGCTCATGGTCCTTTTTTGATGTGGCTAACAACTGTTTTTAGCTTAACTATGCTAAGATAATTAGTATGATGGGTAATGCTAGAGGAGGAAAATAATGACTTATTCTGAAAAAGTGTTAGAACAAATCCAAGCCGGCCAGATGCCAGCAGCTCAACAATCCTTTACCGAGGCCCTGGCTAAAGATAGTGATGATATGATCTTTAGTTTAGCTGAGGAACTATATGGAATGGGCTTCCTACACCAAGCTCGCCAGGCTTACCTGCACTTATTGGCTAAATATCCGAATGAGGATGAACTACGGGTTAATTTAGCGGAAATCGCAGTTAGTGAGGGCCATAATGACGAAGCTTTATCTTACTTAGCTCAAGTCCAGCCTGATTCAGATGCTTATTTGCAATCGTTACTAGTTGCAGCCGATTTGTACCAAACAGAAAATGAGTATGAGGTTACGGAAGAAAAGCTGAAGGAGGCTTACCGAATCGCCCCTGATGAGCCAGCGGTCCAGTTTGCCCTTGGTGAATTTTACTTTATGACCAGTCGTTTTGATGAAGCTATTCAATATTACTTTGAACTGATCCGGAATGGGTATACTGAGTTTGCCAAGGTTAACATTGCTGGACGGTTGGGAATTTGTTACGCCCAAAGTGGTCAGTTTAAGCAAGCGTTAGGGTACTTAAAGCAGGTGAGCCCGGAATACCGGACAAGTGATATTCGATTCCAAACCGGTTTAACTGAATTACAGCTGGGAGAAACAGCCACTGCAATTAAGACATTTGACGAACTAATTCAGGATGATTCTCAATATGCTTCTGTTTATCCTGAGCTTGCCAAGGCTTATGTTAAGGAGAATAAGTATCAGCAAGCCCTCAAGACTCTCCAAGAAGGGCTAGCGGTTGATCAGTATAATGCTCGCCTATACGCTCAAGCAGCCGAAGTAACCAGCCATTTGGGTAATAATAAACTCATGGATGAGTACCTCAAGAAGGCCCATGAGCTTGATCCAGATAACTTAACGATTAACTTAGATTATAGTAACTTTCTTCTTCACACCCATGATGACGAGGGGAATATCAAACTACTAGAACCATTAATTGAGGAAGACGAGGTTGATCCGCAGATTTACTGGAACCTCGCTCGTTCATACCAGCGCTTGGAAAAATTTGATCTTGCTGGCAAGTACTATCGTGAAGCAGCAGTTACTTATAGTGAAAACCCAACTTTCTTAAAGGAGTTAGTCAACTTCTATCGGGAGTCCGGTGATACCGAGCAAATGGTTGAAGAATTAAAGCATTACCTTAAGCTCGTGCCAACAGATGATGAAATGCAAGAACTGCTGGATGAGTATGAAGAGTATTAAAATAAATGAATAAAGCAAACAACCCAAGATTGAGTTATGAACTTTACTGTAATTTCGTTAAAAACAGTAATAACT
>NZ_GG693413.1:226081-241006 GCF_000159435.1 Limosilactobacillus vaginalis DSM 5837 = ATCC 49540
CGATCTTAGGTTGTTTATTTTTTACTAATCAATTGTTTCTGATAATACAATAGTGAAGCAGGATCGAGCCTTAGTTTTTCCATCAATTGGGCATCAGAAAGTTCTGGATGGTGGCCAAGTTCGTAGAGGATGAATGATTGGTGGAGAAATTTGGGTGCTAGACTAAAGCCGAGATAATCTTCATCTTGACGCAGGTATTTATGTAGACCAGCGTTTGAGAGCCCGGGATTATCCGGTGAGAAGCGCTGCTTAAGAAAGATCTGTGAAGAGTGCTGAAGTTCTTGAAGTGGCCGAATAAATTGATTGAAGTTTGTGATAAACAGTTTTTCTGTCGAATTTGTTGGTGAGAGTTTATCCCAAACATCTTCAAAACCGGGAGTAAGAAATTCACTCACGGTATAACCACGACTTGATAAGAAAATGGTTAACCGAGTATAGAAGTGGAGATGCTCATCCTGGAGAATTTCAGGAATCTTTTCAAGCCACTTAGTTGTTAATCGTTTATTGGTACTAGTAGCTTTCCCGTGAATTGTCAGGGTTGGGTAAATCTTAATTAGCTGATGGGTGAAGAGGTAACGAAAATAGCGATTCAGGTGAGAAAGGTTCTTATTGTAAGTACTAAGGGTAATCTTTTCATCTTCTTTTAGGGCAGTTAGGAAGGCCCGCACATCCGTTTCAGTTAGGTTCTTTAATTTTGGTTCGGCAGCGAATTCTGGTCGATTGTCCATGAGAAAAGTAAAAAAATGGGTTAGGGTAGCGTCGTAGGTCTTAATTGTTAGTGGTGCCAGTCCCTGTTGATTCAAAAATAATTGAAAACGATCTTGGTATGGGTAATTCATTTTGCGTCTCCTTAATAAGCAGATATTTACTTTAACTAACATTTTAAACCAAAATCGCTCAAAAGAAAAGAACCCACAACAGTTCACACGCCCTTGCTAGATTTGCTATAATCGAGGTTGACTAAAAAATGAAGGACTTGATTAAATGATCATCAAACACTTACCGCCAATCTTTGAACCCGCTCGTCCGGTACTCCAAAAAATTGAGGACGCGGGATTCGAAGCCTATTTTGTGGGTGGTTGCGTTCGTGATACGATCTTAGGGGATTCAATCCACGATATTGATATTGCTACTAGTGCTTATCCAAGTGAAATTAAAGCGATTTTTAACCGCACTGTTGATACCGGGATCGAACATGGCACAGTGATGATTCTTGATCATGGGACGGGATACGAAACCACAACATTTCGAACCGAATCTGGCTACCAAGATTTTCGCCGTCCTGATAAGGTAACCTTTGTTCGGTCGTTAAGCGAGGATTTGAAACGGCGTGACTTTACGATTAATGCACTCGCGTTGAAGGAAAATGGTGAGGTGATTGACCTTTTTAATGGCCTGGATGACTTAAAACACCATTTAATCAAGGCTGTCGGTGATCCTAATGAGCGGTTCCATGAAGATGCCTTGCGGATGATGCGGGCTGTTCGCTTCGCTAGTAAACTGGATTTTGTAATTGCGGCGGAAACATTAGCAGGGATTAAACAAAATGCTGCTTTATTGGAGAAAATAGCGGTTGAAAGAATTCGGGTAGAATTTGAAAAACTATTAATGGGGCAAAACCCGGTAGCAGGCCTGAATGAGTTTCTGCAAACGGGTCTTTATCAATATTGTCCAGGGTTAGTAGGAAAGCAAACTGAATTAAGCGGACTATTATTGCTAAATAATTGGCAATTACGGAATGCAGAACAGGCGTGGGCAGTTATTGTAACTCAGTTAGGACTTGACTCACGTGATGCAAGTAAGTTTCTTCGCAGCTGGAAGACCTCAAATGAGCTGATTACTAACGTTAAAAAGATGATCCCAGTAATTCAGGGGCTAAGGAGTAAAAAGTTATCACCGTTGACTTTCTTTACGGCTGGTAGAAATGCTGTTCAGGATGCTAATCAAGTTGCCAAATTATATGGCTGGGCAATTCCTGATGAACAATTAATGAAGCAGTACGACTCATTACCCATTAAAAGCGGTAAAGAACTGGCTGTTAATGGGGGAGTTCTCATTAACGATGCAGGGGTAAAGCCTGGTCCATTACTAGGAAAGATCATTAAAAAGCTAACAGTACAAGTTGTTAACGGTGAATTGCCTAATGATAGGGAAACCTTAATTAATGAAGCAGAAAAAATAAAAAAAGAGGGATAAAACGAGATGCAAACAATGCAAGCTGAGGGATTAACCAGTACTTATGGTGAGAAAACCCTGTTTGATAATGTCTCCTTTACAATCAACGAAAACGATCGAATCGGTTTAATCGGTGTTAACGGGAGTGGAAAGACCAGTCTCCTTAACGTCATCAGTAAGCGGACAAGTCCGGAAAGCGGCTCGATCACTACACCAAATGACTACACGATTGGGTATCTGCAACAGCAGCCAGCGCTTGACCCAACCAAAACGATTATGGATGCAATCTTTGAAGGCGATCAGCCTGTGTTTAAAACTATTCGGGAATATGAGCTTGCACTTGATCGTTTTAGTAATCATCCCGAGGATCCTCAAGCAATGGATCAATACACTAAATTGCAAGCAAAGATGGATCAGGAGGATGCATGGGAAGCTGATAGCCGGGTTAAAACGATCCTTACTCAATTAAAAATTAAGAACGTTAGTCAAAAGGTTAGTGAATTATCTGGTGGTCAGCAGAAGCGTGTAGGGCTAGCACAGGTATTAATTCAACACCCAGATTTATTGCTTTTAGATGAACCAACTAACCATTTAGACCTTGATTCAGTAGTCTGGCTTCAAGACTTTCTTGCTTCTTATAAGGGAGCAGTCCTTTTGGTAACTCATGATCGGTACTTCCTCGACCAAGTTACTAACCACATCTGGGAATTGTCATTTGGTCACCTTTATCATTATGATGGTAATTATCAAGACTTTGTTCGGCAAAAAGCAGAACGGGTAGAATTAGCTAAGGATACCGAGAAAAAGAATCAGCAGCTATACAAGAAGGAATTAGTGTGGATGCGAACCGGTGCTAAGGCCCGATCAACCAAGCAAAAGGGACGGATTAATCGTTTCCATGAGCTTGAAGATAAGGTTGGTAATCTAAAAACTGACGAAGATATTTCAATCAATTTAGGCTCGCAACGACTTGGTAAAGATGTAATTAAATTTAAGAATGCCGATTTGACTCTGGGTGATCATCGGATTCTCCATAATTTTGATTGGTTAGTTCAAGCGGGCGACCGAATTGGAATTACTGGTGAGAACGGTGCAGGGAAGACCAGCCTGTTGAATGTGATTGCACAACGGGTACCATTAGACAGTGGGGTACTCAAAATTGGTGAAACGGTAAAGCTTGGTTATTACACTCAGCAAACTGAGGGAATTGACGATGATAAACGAATGATTAGTTTTCTGAGTGAAATTGCTGAAAATGTTACCGATAAGGACGGTAATAAGCTTAGTGTTACCCAGCTTCTTGAGCGATTCTTATTCCCCCGCTTCATGCACGGGACACTGATTAGAAAGCTTTCAGGTGGTGAGAAACGCCGTCTGTACTTGCTGAAAATTCTTATGCAACAGCCAAACGTCCTTCTTCTTGACGAACCAACTAACGATCTTGATATTGGAACATTAACGGTTCTAGAAGATTATCTGGATAACTTTGCGGGAACGGTTATTACAGTTTCTCATGATCGCTATTTCTTGGACAAAGTAGCTGATGATTTGTTAATTTTCCACGGTAACGGTGATATTCAACGTTACACTGGACGCTTTACTGATTATCTTGCTGATGCTAAAAAACAGGCTGAAGAAGAGCAGCAGCAAAAACGCGCTGTAAAAAAACAGCAAACTGCCAAGAGTCAACAATCAGTACCAAGTTCAAGTCAAAAGAAGAAGACTAAGCTAACTTATGCAGAGAAGCTAGAATGGGATCATATTGACGATGATCTTGATCAACTTGATAATAAGCGCAAGTCAATTGAAGAACAGATGACCGAGCAGTCTGCCAATTACCAAAAACTGGCCGAATTGCAAAAAAAGCTAGATCAGGTCAAAAAAGAAATTGACGATAAAACAGCGCGGTGGGAATATTTAAGTAACTACATTGACTAACAGTGAGGATACGTAATGACAATCAATGAAAATGAGCAACAATATTTAAGTTTAGCGCAATATGTTTTGGATCATGGGCACACTAAAAGCGATCGTACCGGTACGGGAACAAAATCTGTTTTTGGTTATCAGATGCGGTTTAATCTTGAAGAAGGTTTTCCGCTACTCACAACCAAGAAGGTTCCATTTGGCTTAATTAAAAGTGAATTGTTATGGTTTCTTCGGGGAGACACTAACATTCAATTCCTTTTAAAACATAAAAACCATATTTGGGATGAATGGGCATTTAAGAAGTGGGTAGAGAGTGATGAATATCATGGCCCGGATATGACAGACTTCGGTCATCGTTGGCTCAAGGATCCTGAGTTTAAAAAGGCTTATTTAAAAGAGAAACGTGATTTTTGTGAGCGGATTGTTAACGATGATGAGTTTGCCAAAAAATATGGTGACCTGGGGTTAGTTTATGGGAGTCAATGGCGTCACTGGAAAACTAGTAATGGTCAGACAATTGACCAGATTGCTAATGTGATTGACCAGATAAAGACAACCCCAGATTCACGCCGAATGATTGTTTCTGCCTGGAATCCTGAAGACATTTCATCAATGGCCTTGCCTCCTTGCCATACAATGTTCCAGTTCTATGTAAATGATGGGAAGTTAAGTTGTCAACTTTACCAGCGAAGTGCCGATATCTTTCTTGGAGTGCCATTTAATATCGCTAGTTATGCATTGTTAACGCATATGATTGCTCATCAATGTGGGCTGCAAGTGGGCGACTTTGTTCATACGTTAGGGGATGCTCATATTTACTTGAACCATCTTTCGCAGATTAAGGAACAATTGTCACGAACTCCGCATAAGGCTCCTAAGTTAATCTTACCGGATGAACCGAAGCCGATTGATGAATACGAGATGAGTGATATTAAGTTGGAAGGATACACCCACGAACCTGCTATTAAGGCACCAGTCGCGGTTTAATTAAGGAGAGAAAGAAAAATGAGTGAAGTTAATTTTATTTGGGCTGAGGATCTTGATGGTTGGATTGGAAAGGACAACCAATTACCTTGGCATGTTTCTGCTGACCTAAAACATTTTCGCAAATTGACTGCAAATCACCCAGTCATTATGGGAAGGAAAACTTATAATTCGATTGGTCAGCCATTACCGCACCGGCAGAATATTGTGTTAACTCATCAATCAATTGCTAATGATCAGATTACGGTTGTGCATGATGTTGAAACCCTTGATCAGCTGATTGATGTGTTACCGGATAATCAGGTATACGTAATTGGCGGAGCACGGATTTTCTCTTTAATGATGCCGTTAGTAAATAAGCTTGAACGAACAATCATTAATGGTCATTATAATGGCGACGTAAAAATGCCACCGATCAATTATGATCAATGGCATTTGCTTAAACGTGATGAAGTTAATGAAGATGACCAGACTAGTTGTTGGTTTGAAACTTGGGAGTTAAACAAATAAGAGGATTGAGAAGAACATAAAGGCAGTTCCTCCTAATACAAAAATATGCCAGATGAGGTGAGTATACTGAGTAGGCCGGCTATAAAATAGTGCGCCAATTGTAAAGGTTAGGCCACCCGCAAAGAGTAAACCAAAGCCAACAGGACCGAGAGCATCCCAAAGCGGCCAAAAGGCGACAATGCATAACCAGCCCATCAGGACGTATAAGAGGGTTGACCAGTTACTCTTTTTCTTTAACCAAATACTTTTGTAGACAACGCCCATAACCGCAAGTGCCCAAATGACCCCAAATAAGGACCAGCCTTGCCAGCCCTTAATACTTACGAGGCAATAAGGAGTATACGTACCAGCAATTAGGATGTAAATAAAATCATGGTCAAAAATTTGGAAAATTCGCCGTGCTTTAGTGAAGTAGAGTGAATGATACAGTGTAGAGAAAAGATAAAATAAGACGAGGGTGCTTCCGTATATTGTAAATGTAACAATTCTCATTGGGCTACCAGTCTTAGCAGCTTTAATGATTAATAATACTAAACCAGCAATTGCAAGGGCCAGCCCGATTCCGTGGGTGATTGCATTCCCAATTTCAATAATTACTGAATGCTTTGTTTCTCTGCTTTTTTCCATTTTTCTACCCCTTTCGTGTAATGTAGCAATGAATTTTACCGCTACTTTTGCTATACTTAAATAATAAATAAATAAGTTGACCATCGCAAATTTATATCGCATAATGGTTTATGAAACTTTGTCATCTAGTTTTGAAGACTAGATTATTATAACATAACATTTTCTAGGAAGAGTGAATTTTCATGGGAAAGATTAAGATCGTCTGTGATTCCTCTGCAGGATTAACAGAAGAAGAAATAAAAAAGTATGACATTACAGTGATTCCATTAACGGTAATGATTAATGGAACCGTATATGTGGAACGGGAAACAATTACTAATGACCAGTTTCCAGAATTAATGAAAAATGCTAAATCATTACCTAAGACATCACAACCACCAATTGGTCGGTTTGTTGATGCGTTTAATAAGCTTGGTGAGGATGGCAGCGAGGTTTTATGTGTTGACATGATGGAATCCATTAGCGGAACTGTCCACGCGGCTGAACAAGCTGCTGGGATGACGAAGACTAAGGTTACTGTTTACGACTCGCAAACAACTGATCGGGGAATGGCTTTCCAGATCATCGAAGCAGCTAAAGTAATTGAAAAAGGTGGCTCCGTTGAGGATGCGATCGAACGAATGAAGTATGTTCTTGCGCATTCCAAGCTCTACTTGGCAATTGACAACTTAGATAATTTAGTTGCTGGTGGTCGTGTTAGCAAATTTGCTGGGGCCCTCTCTAACTTATTGAACATTAAGGTAATGCTTCAGGTTTATGATGGTCAGATCCATATTATTATGAAAGGTCGGGGAAAGAAGGCCCTTCATAAAGAGTGGGATCAAATCTTGAATGAGATGAAAAATGGTCCTAAAGTCATGAGCGTTGGTATTTCTCATGTTGAAGGGGATAGTGAAGTTAATCGTCTCTTAACTAAGATTAAAGAATTTGAACCTAACCTCGACATCGTAGTCCGGGAAACTGTACCGATTATTGCCACCCACACTGGCTTAGGGGCATGTTGTTTGCTTTACTATACTGAATAGTTTAAATTTAAACATTTGGAAAGCGGTCATAGTTACTATGCCGCTTTTTTGGTAAAAGGTGAAAATAATGAAAAAAAGTATAAAGTGGTTATGGGGCGCTTTACTGTTGGTTCTGCTTATGGTTGGTGGCTGGTATGGCTATCAACGCTTTATTCGGCCATCAATAAGTCAGCAACAACAAGTTAAACGTGTAGAAAAGCGTCACATAAAGCTGGTAGCAGTTGGCGATTCGCTTACCTATGGACAGGGTGATGAGAAGAAAAACGGCGGCTATGTAGGCATTATAAAGCAGAAAATTCAGGATAAGTATAAGAAGACCAGTGTTTCAACCGTTAATTACGGTGTAAGCGGCGATCGTTCTGATCAGATCCTTGCACGGCTAAATAAGCAGGCAGAAATGCGTAAAGATTTAAGAGATGCTGATGTAATCGTAATGACGGTCGGTGGTAATGACTTAATGCAAACACTGGAGAAAGACATTATGATGCAATCCCAGGCCAAGATTCAGTCAAGCGTTAACCAAGCGCAAGGAACGTATGAGAATAAGTTAAACCAATTATTTACGGCTGTAAGAAAAGAGAACAAGCATGCACCAATCTTTGTGATGAGCATTTATAATCCGGTCTATACATACTTTCCAGATGTAGCTGCAATTAATGACTCAATTAACCAGTGGAACCAGGCAACCCAAAGTGTTACAAAGAAATATTCAAAAATGCATTTTGTCAGCATTTATAAAGTAATGTCATATGGCCAATACCAAACAAAAGCTCAACGGCAACAATTGATTCAACAAGAAGAAAAGGTAAACCATGGAAAGGTCCAGCAATCACAACTGTTGTCGATTATGAGTAATAAGAACCATAATTTAAACGAATATATTTCGACTGAAGATAATTTTCATCCGAACAATTTAGGATACCAGCACATGGCAAGTCGATTGTTTAAGAGTATGGTTAAGTATGATAGTTGGGAATTTGTGAGAGAATAATTAATGAATAGTAAAAAACAAGTTAACTGGTGGAAATGGGCATTTATTACTTTAATCTTAGTAATTGTGGTTGGCTGCGGTGTTGTTCTTCATCGGGCAACCGCACCAGCACCACAAGCAGAAATGTCGCAAACCACCAAAGCTAATGATTCATCGTTAATGGTCGAGTTAAACCGGAAACAAGTAAATGCCTTATCAGCAAACTATTTAGATAATTTCTTGAAGGATAATAAAATTAAATATAAGTTTATCGTTGGTGAAAAATACGCAACCCTAGTCGGTGATACCAAGTTCCTCGGTACTAAGGTTCGGTTTGCAATTAATTTTATTCCTGAACGGACAAGTCAGGGCAATGTCCTTTTACGTGCTAAAGGATTAAGTGTTGGGCGACTCAATATTCCGATTAAGTTTGTGATGGGATATATCGCCAAAAATTATAATATTCCTGAGTGGGTTTCCATAAACCCAAAAAAGAAAACTGTTTTGCTGGATTTAAATCGTTATAGTAAAAACCGGCAATTAAAGTATTCGGCACAAGAAATTAATATGCAGGATGGTCAGTTTAAATTTTTAATTACTGTTCCTGAAAAATAAGAGGAGGATGCTAAATGGCAGTTCGTGAAAGTTTTTATCACTATTTAATGACTCAGAGAAAGCCTACAGATGCAAATGAAGTTGAACAATTTGCTAATAATGCATTCTTTGATTCTGCCTTTCCTAAGCAGTCAACAGATTTTGATGAAATATCGAAATACTTGGAAGAAAATACGGATTATTTACCATCAATGACAATTTTTGATACTGCATGGCAACAATACCGCGATGCAATGAATTAGGAGGTGGAAATAAATGGCTACAATTCAATGGTTCCCGGGACATATGGCAAAAGCGCTTCGACAAATTCGCGAACAAATGCCCTTAGTTGATATTGTCTTTGAATTAGTTGATGCTCGGGTTCCTTATTCTTCACAAAATCCAGAAATAGCGTTAGCAGCAGGTGACAAGCCACGTTTATTAATTATGACTAAAACGGATCTTGCGGATTCCAAACGATTAGGCGAATGGTTAACTTACTTTAAGGAACACAACCAACCAGTGCTAGCACTTGATTCTCGGCAACAAAATGTTAGTAAAATTGTTACTGCTAAGAGCAAGGAAATTCTTCATGATAAGCTAGCAGAGGAAGCGGCCAAGGGTCTAAAGAAGCGACCTATTCGGGCAATGTGCGTGGGGGTTCCAAATGTTGGGAAATCGACCCTATTGAACCACCTAGTAAAGAAAAACGTTGCCGTAACGGGAAATCGTCCAGGAGTTACAACCGGTCAACAGTGGCTACGTTCATCAGCTGAGTTGGAATTGCTGGATACACCAGGGGTCCTTTGGCATAAATTTGCTAGTCAGAAGCAAGGAACGATGCTTGCCTTGTCAGGGGCAATTAAAGATAGTCTTTACGCTAAAGATGATGTTGCCTTATTCGCCCTTGATTATCTACGTCGTCAACAACCTGAAGAATTAAAAAAGCGGTACCGATTAACAGATGCTGACTTAGATGAAAGTGTTTCTAATCCAGACTTGTTATTGAGGATTACGGAGAAAATGGGCTTTCGTGATGACTACGACCGGGCTAGCGAACGGTTAATTTTCGAATTACGTAAGGGCAAATTAGGCCCCATTACAATGGAGGTTCCAGCTGACTTAAATGAGGATGGAATCAATGAGTAAGCAAACAATTGCAGAGATTAAACAAGCACTTCAAACACTGCATGATCCAAATTCACCGTTATTACTAGAGTTATCTCATGATCCGCGAAAGGGAGTACAAAATGCCCTTCAACAGTGGCAACGACGTGAAGAACGTTATCAAAAAGCGTTAGTCGCATTTCATCAGCGATTTAAATTTGAAAAACAATATTGGCAGCAAGGATGTCAATATGTTGCTGGAATGGATGAGGTTGGTCGTGGCCCATTAGCGGGACCAGTTGTAACGTGTGCTGTTATTTTGAGCCCAGAGTTTGATTTGATCGGGGTTACTGACTCGAAACAGCTAACCCGTCATGAACGAGAAAATCTTTACCTGCAAATTGTTAATGAAGCAATTGAGGTTAGCATTGCGGTCAATGATTCGCAGAAAATCGATCAGTTAAATATTTATGCGGCAACACAAAATGCGATGATGACAAGCGTTCGTCAATTGCATCATCAGCCCGAAAGCTTAATTGTTGATGCTGTTCCTTTACCGGCACTTGATATTCCCCAAACTACTTTGATTAAGGGAGACCAAAAATCAATTAGTGTAGCAGCAGCCAGTATTGTGGCTAAGGAGTATCGGGATCATCTAATGCGTGATTATGATCGGATCTACCCTGGATATGACTTTGCTGAAAATATGGGGTACGGAACAAAAAAACATTTAGCTGGCTTACGTAAATTAGGTGCGACTCCAATTCACCGTCGTTCATTTAATCCTGTTCCAGAATATTTAAAATAATAGCAAATTAAAAATTCTCCGTACTGTAATAGTAGGGGGAATTTTTATGTTACAAGTTCGAGAATTTTTGTTAAAATTAAGTCTTTGTCCGGGGTTAAGTCCAATTTCCCGATGGCGACTATGGCAAACTGCGGAAAGAGCACGGTCCTTTAATAACCTTAGCCTGTTAATTGAGCGTTCTGGCATTAGTATTCGTGCACAAAATGCTCTTTTAACAAAGTGGGACAGTATTGAGTTACGCGAAAAAATTCAATTAAATATGAAGCAATCCTATATTACGATTGTGGATAGTGAATATCCGCGACAACTAAGCGAAATTTTCTGCCCGCCACTAGTGCTGTTTTATCAGGGTGACCTTAGCCTTTTGAATACTCAAAGCTTGGCCGTTGTGGGTGCTCGCCAAATGACGAGTTATGGTGAAGCAACATTAAAGGGAATCCTGCCGGTAATTATAAAACGGGGAATTACGGTCATAAGTGGCCTGGCAGCTGGGGTTGATGGCCTAAGTCATGAGATTACATTAAAGAATCAAGGAAAGACAATTGGGGTCATCGGTTCCGGAATAGACCAGGTATATCCCCGAAATCATCAGTATCTTCAGCGAGCGGTTGCTGAACAGGGACTAGTGATTTCTGAGTACGGGTTAGGTGAGGAGCCAATAGCCTGGCATTTTCCGGAGCGTAACAGAATTATCGCTGGCCTTGCTGAGACGCTTTTGGTTGTAGAAGCAAAAAAGCGTAGTGGTAGTTTAATCACGGCAAATATTGCCTTAGAAGAAAATCGGAATGTTTGCGCAATTCCTGGACGAATTGATGCTCCGCTATCATTGGGGTGCAACCAGCTAATTGCAGCAGGGGCTAAACCAATTACAGAGGCTAAAGATCTCCTTGATGAATTTCTTTTAACGAATTAATCCTTGCATTTCGGCTCCTTTTTAATTAAAATCAACATTCGATTGGATATAGTTTGACAGATACTATCTAAATGCATTAATAATAGTAGTATCGGTAAGCAAGATATTTAAAAGTAATAGAAGTAAGGAGCCAATATAATGGCAACTAGTACTACAAAGAAAAAGACAACGAGTAAGCGAAAAACGACTCGTCGTGCAAAGCCAAAAAAGAAATTAGTGATTGTTGAATCACCATCAAAGGCCAAAACAATTGGGAAGTTTTTGGGCCGTTCTTATAAGGTAGTGGCAAGTTTAGGTCACGTGCGCGATTTACCTAAGAGCCGGATGGGGGTTGATATTGAGAATGATTATCAACCTGATTATATTTCAATCCGGGGTAAGGGCGACGTAATTAAGGAATTACGGAAAGACGCTAAAAATGCAAAAGCAGTCTATCTTGCATCTGATCCCGATCGTGAAGGGGAAGCGATTGCTTGGCACGTTTCAAATATTCTTAAGCTTGATGACTCTGAAAAGAATCGGGTAACGTTTAACGAAATTACTAAAGATGCGGTTAAGGAAGCCTTCAATGAACCACGAACTATTAACATGGATCTTGTCGATGCCCAACAAGCACGACGGGTTCTTGATCGGTTGGTGGGTTATTCCATCAGTCCGATCCTATGGAAAAAGGTTAAGAAGGGGTTAAGTGCCGGTCGTGTTCAATCAGTTGCCCTGAATTTAATTATCCAGCGAGAAAACGAAATTAGGAATTTTAAGCCTGAAGAGTACTGGACGATTGATGCCGAATTTAAACATAATCGTGAAAAGTTTAAAGCAGCCTTTTTTGGCGAAAACGGGAAGAAAGTTAGCTTAAAAAATAATGATGATGTTCAACGAATTTTAGGCAAACTTGATAAGAATAAAGAATTTGCAATTACCAAAGTGACTAAACGGGAGCGTAAGCGTCAACCGCAACCACCGTTTACCACCTCCACGATGCAACAAGATGCTAACCGTCGTTTGAACTTCCGTACACGGAAAACAATGATGACTGCTCAAATGTTGTATGAAGGGATTGATATTAAGCAAGGAGCACCTGTCGGCTTGATCACTTATATGCGGACTGACTCTACCCGAATTGCCTCAATTGCCAAACATGAGGCCTCTAAGTTTATTCATGAGGAATATGGTGGTGAATACGCTGCAGTTAAGCCAATTAAGGGCAAGTTGCCTGAGGGCGCCCAAGATGCTCACGAAGCTATCCGTCCAACGTCTGTTTTTCGGACACCTGCTAAAATGAAGCCATACCTGACTAATGATCAATATAAGCTGTATAGTTTGATCTGGTCACGGTTTGTTGCTAGTCAGATGACACCGGAAGTTATTGATACGATGAATGTCAACCTGCAGCAGAATAACGTTGATTTTCGCGCATCCGGTTCAAAGGTAAAGTTTGCTGGGTTTACGAAGGTATATAAGCGGGGGAAGGAAAAGGATAACCTGCTTCCTGAACTAAAAGAGGGCGATAATGCTCAAATGATCAGTGATGATCCTGCCCAACACTTTACACAACCTCCTGCACGGTATACTGAAGCTGCCTTAATTAAGACGCTTGAAGAAGACGGGGTTGGTCGTCCTTCAACCTATGCACCAACACTTGATACGATTCAGCGTCGTTATTATGTTCGACTAGTTTCACGGCATTTTGAGCCAACGGAATTAGGAGAAATTGTTAATACCATTATTGAAAAGCAGTTTCCAGATATTGTTAATGCCAAATTTACTGCCGATGTTGAAGATAAACTCGATCAAATTGAAGAGGGAAAGCAAAATTGGGTTCGAGTTGTCGATAGTTTCTATCAACCATTTTCTAAGGAAGTTAGTACCGCTGAGAGCGAAGTCGCTAAGATTGAAATGAAAGACGAACTTGCTGGGATGGATTGTGACATTTGTGGTGCTCCAATGGTAGTTAAAATGGGCCGTTATGGTAAGTTTTATGCTTGCTCACGGTTTCCTGAATGTCGAAATACAAAAGCAATTGTTAAGGATACCGGGATTACTTGTCCAAAATGTGGCCAAGGAACGGTTGTTGAACGGAAGTCAAAAAAGAATCGTGTGTTCTATGGTTGTTCACGTTATCCTGATTGTGACTTTGTTTCCTGGGATAAGCCAATCGGACGAAATTGCCCAAAAGATGGTCACTTCCTAGTTGAAAAGAAGATCAAGGGTGGTACTCAAGTCGTTTGTCCAAATGGCGATTACGAGGAAACCCCGCAAAAATAGTATAGTAAAACCGTTTTCATGATTTTTACTAAATTTTACTATTTTACTAATTTAAAAGAACTCCCTAATTTGCTATTATGCGGTTAGAGAGCTTTTTTACTAAGGAGAAATGGTACTATGATTAAGCTAGAAAACAATGATTTGACTGTTGAGATTGCTGAGCTAGGAGCCCAATTACATAGTATTCGGCGGAATGATAACCAAATTGAATATCTTTGGCAGGGAGATCCAGCTTCATGGAAACGTCAAGCACCAATTCTTTTCCCTTTTGTTGGTCGGTTAAAGGATGATCAATATGAATTTGCTGGAAAAACATACCACCAAACCCAGCATGGTTTTGCCCGGGATCGTGAATTTAAGGTTATTGATCAGACTTCTTCTCAGGTTACTCTTGAACAAACCGATAGTGAAGAAACGTTAAAGGTCTTTCCATTTGCCTTTAGCCTCCGTGTCATTTATAAATTAGTTGATGATCAATTAAAGGTTTGCTACTCGGTTACTAATCCTGATAGTAATCATTCACTAGTTTATGCAATTGGTGCTCATCCTGGCTTTAATATGCCACTGAGCGCTCAGGGTTCCTTCGAACAAGTTCAACTTAGTGTTTCTCCCGCTGAAAAGTATTCACGTGTTGTATTAGATGGCCCTTATAATGATTCACAGAACCCAATCATGATTGACATGCAAAAGCCAATGACAATTAGTCATGAACTATTTGACAACGATGCAGTAATTTTTGAAACAGGTGGTACAAGGTTTACCGCAACCTTAACTGATCCAATTAATAATCACGGTGTTCATGTTCATACTCTTGGGACCCAGCATGTTGGTGTTTGGTCACCATACCCAACTAAAGCTAATTTAGTTTGTGTAGAACCATGGTGGGGAATTGCCGATAATGTTAACGCAGATGGTAAACTATTGCATAAACAGGGAATGCATCGTTTAGCACCACAAGATAATGCTAAGTATGAGTTTAGTATTCAACCATTTTAAGGTTATAGCCTAAAAAAAGAAG
>NZ_GG693413.1:241783-257167 GCF_000159435.1 Limosilactobacillus vaginalis DSM 5837 = ATCC 49540
GAAGTTCGAGAATTTAAGTTTTGAGTTCTCGAACTTCTTTTACTTATGGTGTTTTTGTTTTAGATAATAAACGAGGCCAAAACTTACCAGTGACTCATTGCCAGTAATAATTCGAATAATATTACTTTTATGTCGCCAAAGAACCAGTGCAGTTAAAATTCCAGCAACGCAGCTAAGGATTAGATCGTGCTCACAAAGCGCAATGATAAATATTGAGGTAATTCCAACGATACTGGCACAGCTGGCCATACTTGTTAGTAACAAAGTGGTGATAAAGATTGCACAGGCAAGGGCAAATAGTGGCGGATTGTAAGCCAGTAAAATCCCTGCACTAGTTGCCACTGCTTTACCGCCATGAAAATGGTCAAAAACTGAAAAAGTATGTCCTAATGAGGCAAAAATCCCAATTAATAATGGATTTACCGAATGAGAAACGCCTAAAAGATATGGCTGACTAGCTGCGAGCGTTCCTTTTAGAACATCCATTAAGAGAACTACCACTCCAGCTTTAGGTCCTAATTCACGGAAAGTATTCGTGGTTCCAATATTACCACTGCCAAGCTTTCGAATATCTTTGTGGTAAAAGGTTTGACCAATCCACAAGCCTGATGGAATAGCTCCCAAAAGATAGGCAACGATTACCATCCCAATTATTTTAATTGTCATTCAATTTACTCCTTAAAAATAACTACCCACTAAAGATAGCACGAAATCATGTTAGAAACCACTAGAGAACCTATTTTTAAAATTGTGGTTTGCAAAATAAGGATTAAATGAAGTATTATCGTTATTGTTAAAGATTGTAGTATTACTATTACAATCCCGTTCGAACTAAGGTATAATATATAAATCGAACGGATGTTCAAAATGAAGAGGGAGGTCATTTTGTGGCCACAAAAAAAGAAACGTATGATGCATCGTCAATTCAAGTTTTAAAAGGACTTGAGGCCGTTCGGAAACGACCAGGGATGTATATTGGATCTACAGATTCACGAGGATTGCACCACCTCGTATACGAAATTGTTGATAATGCAGTGGATGAAGCATTATCTGGTTACGGTGACGAAATTAACGTTACGATTGAAGAAGACAATTCAATTACGGTTCAGGATCATGGTCGGGGAATGCCTGTAGGAATGCACGCTTCCGGGAAACCGACACCTGAAGTAATTATGACGGTTCTTCATGCTGGTGGTAAGTTTGGTCAATCGGACGGTTATAAGACTTCTGGTGGACTTCATGGGGTTGGTGCTTCAGTAGTTAACGCCTTATCGACCAACCTAACTCTAACAATTGTTCGTGATCATGAACGCTACCAAGAAAAATTTAAGGATGGTGGCCAGCCGATTGGTACCTTAAAAAAACTCGGTCATACAAATGCCGGAAATGGGACAACGGTATCTTTTAAGCCTGATCCGAGTATTTTTACGACAACTGTCTATGATTACAATACCTTAGCAAATAGGTTGCGGGAGTCTGCCTTTTTGTTAAAGGGGATTAAAATTGTTCTAACTGATAAGCGGAAGGATCACGAGAAACAAGATATCTTTCAATACAAGGAAGGTATTCAAGAATTTGTTGCCTATCTGAATGAAGGTAAAGATACTTTAGGAAAGGTTTTATACTTTGATGGTAGCCAGGATGGCGTTGAAGTTGAGGTTGCTGCCCAGTATAATGATGGTTACTCTGAATCATTACTTTCCTTTGTTAATAATGTTCGCACACCAGATGGCGGAACGCATGAAGCTGGATTTAGGAGTGCTTGGACCAAGACTTTTAATGAGTACGCCCATAAGGTTGGATTGTTGAAAGATAAGGACAAGAACCTTGAAGGAAGCGATGTTCGTGAGGGACTGACTGCTGTTGTTTCTGTTCGGATTCCTGAACGGATTTTGCAATTTGAAGGACAGACAAAGGATAAGCTAGGGACTCCAGAAGCGCGAAAAATTGTGGATTCCATTGTTAGCGAGCAGCTCGGTTATGCGCTAATGGAGAATGGCGATTTTGCCCAGATGCTGATTCGAAAGTCAATTAAGGCCCGTGAAGCTCGTGAAGCAGCACGAAAGGCAAGAAACCAGGCTCGTGGTGGCAAACGTAAGAGTCGAAAAGAACGAAACCTTTCTGGGAAACTAACCCCAGCACAATCAAAGAATGCTAAAAAGAATGAATTATTCTTGGTCGAAGGGGATTCTGCTGGTGGTTCTGCAAAGCAGGGGCGTGACCGAAAATACCAAGCCATTTTACCGTTACGAGGAAAGGTCTTAAATACTGAAAAGGCCAAACTTGATGATGTGTTAAAGAATGAAGAACTGAACACAATTATCTATACGGTTGGTGCAGGTGCTGGTTCTGAGTTTAATGTTGAAGATTCAAATTACGACAAAATTATCATTATGACGGATGCCGATGATGATGGAGCACATATTCAAATCTTATTATTGACATTCTTCTATAAGTACATGCGGCCAATGATTGAGGCGGGAAAAATTTATATTGCATTACCGCCGTTATATCGCTTACAAACAGGTCGGGGTGCAAAAACCAAGATCACCTATGCATGGACCAATGATGAATTAACAGAGCTAACCAAGAAGGCTGGAAAAAGTGCCCAACTGCAACGGTTTAAGGGACTTGGTGAAATGAATGCCGATCAATTATGGGAAACAACAATGAATCCTGAAACACGGACGTTGATTCAGGTACGAATTGAGGATGCCGAATTAGCTGAACGTCGGGTAACAACTTTAATGGGAAATAAGGTTGAGCCGCGACGGGAGTGGATTGAAGATAATGTTCACTTTACTCTTAGTGACGATAAAGAATCGGATGAATTAGTGGAGAATAAGGGGCACTTGTCAAACCATAATGAGCAACCACCAAAAACTAAAAAGACTTTTAACCAAGAAGCACTTTTTTAGGTAAGCAGAAAGGAACATTATAGTGAGAGACGGTAAAATTGAAAAAATGACTTTG
Source organism: Limosilactobacillus vaginalis DSM 5837 = ATCC 49540 (assembly GCF_000159435.1). GTDB lineage: Bacteria > Bacillota > Bacilli > Lactobacillales > Lactobacillaceae > Limosilactobacillus > Limosilactobacillus vaginalis. The sequence goes on from NZ_GG693413.1 coordinate 244,757, forward strand.
GAACAATTGATGGGGGATCGTTTTGGTCGTTATTCAAAGTCAATTATTCAAGAACGGGCATTGCCTGATATTCGGGATGGCTTGAAGCCAGTTCAACGACGGATCTTATTTGCAATGAATAAGGATGGAAATACCTACGATAAGGGATTTCGGAAATCAGCAAAGTCCGTTGGTAACGTTATGGGGAATTTTCACCCCCACGGAGATAGTTCAATTTACGAAGCTCTAGTTCGTCTAAGTCAAGATTGGAAGCTTCGAGAACCATTAATTGAAATGCACGGGAATAATGGTTCAATGGATGGTGATCCAGCTGCAGCAATGAGATATACGGAAGCGCGGTTAAGCAAAATTGCTGGGTTGATGCTTCAGGACATTGACAAAGATACCGTTGAAATGACGTTAAACTTTGATGATACCGAAAAGGAACCAACAGTTTTACCAGCGCGGATTCCTAACCTTCTTGTTAATGGTGCTACCGGTATTTCAGCAGGATACGCAACGGAAATACCAACACATAACCTCGGGGAAGTATTGGACGCTTTGGTTTATCTCCTAAATAATCCAGATGCAAGTTTGGAGAAACTAATGGAATTTATTCCGGGCCCCGATTTTCCAACTGGGGGAATTATTCAGGGAATTGACGGTATTCGAAAGGCTTATCAAACAGGGCGGGGACGAATCGTTGTCCGTGCTAGAACTGAGATTGAAACTCTTCGAGGTGGCCGCCAACAAATTAACGTAACTGAAATTCCTTATGAGGTTAATAAAGCCCAATTAGTTAAGCGGATCAATGATCTCCGTCTAGCTAAAAAGGTGGAAGGAATTGCTGAAGCACGTGATGAAACTGATCGTAGCGGTCTACGGATTGCCATCGAGTTGAAACGCGGAGCTAATGCCCAGGGAATCCTTAATTATCTTCTCAAAAATACTGATTTGCAAATCAACTACAATTTCAATATGGTTGCAATTGATGAGCAGCGGCCAATGCGAGTAGGGTTAAAACGAATTTTGATCTCGTATCTTTCCTTCCAGAAACAGATTATTCGTCGGCGAACACAATTTAACCTAAATAATGCTCAACATCGTCTCCACATTGTTGAAGGATTGATTAAAGCTTTATCAATCTTGGATCAAGTAATTAAGACTATTCGTGGAAGTAAAAATCGCAAAGATGCCAAGGAGAACCTGATTAACCAATATGCATTCTCCGCGGAACAAGCAGAAGCAATTGTTACCCTGCAGCTTTATCGGTTAACGAATACCGATGTTACTGAGCTCAAGGATGAGCAGAAAAAGTTAAACCAGCAAATTGAAGAATTCCAATTGATCTTAACGAATGACCAAGAATTGGCTAATGTTTTACGGAGAGAAATGTTAGCAATTAAAAAGGAATTTGGTAATCCACGGCGGACAAAGATTGAAAGCCATGTAGAGAAGTTAAGGGTTGATACTAAAGTAACGGTAGCAAAAGAAGATGTTATCCTCTTGGTTTCTCACGCGGGATATATTAAGCGGTCAAGCGTGCGCTCATTTAAGGCATCACCAATAGACGAAAACGGTCTTCGTGAAGATGATTATCCGATTCTAATCCAGCAAACAAATACTTTAGCGCACTTATTTATGTTTACCAATCTTGGGAATGTCATTTACCGACCTGTCCATGAAATTACTGATGCTCGGTGGAAAGACACTGGAGAACATATTTCACAGACAATTGGTTTAGCAGAAAATGAGCATATTATAAAAGCAATGGTCTTTGATAAGCTGGATCAGCCAGGAACCATCATTATGGGAACTAGTGACGGTCAAATTAAGCAATCGGCATTTACAGACTATAAGCCGGGAAGTCGTTATAAGAGTCGAACAACAACTGGAATTAAGTTGAAGAGCGATGAAGCTAGATTAGTAAGTGTTGATTATTATGAACCAACAAATGAAAACCGGTCACTCCTAGTCATTAGTCATGAAGGATATGCGGTTCGGTTTGATGTCGCTGATGTTCCTGTTACTGGTTTAAGAACTGGTGGGGTTCGGGCAATAAACTTGAAAGATGATGACTATGCCACCGACTATACTCTTGTTTCTGAAGGTCAAAACTTGGCAATGATTACCCAACGTGGTGCCTTTAAGGAAATGGCAAGTTCTGAAATTGAAACAGGAGCGCGTGCTCGTCGTGGAGAATTAGTAATCCATAGAATTAAGAATCACCCTCATAAAATTGTTGACTTCTTGGCTTATGATCCAGATAAGCATGATGTTCTTGAAATTATTACTGATCGACCTGCTTTCCAGGATGTTGCAGTAGATGATCACCACCTTGGAACCGCTAAATCAAACGGAACATTTGTTGTTGATACTGACACACAAGGGACACCTGTAAAATTAAGGCGTAAAAAGATTAATGTCCTAAATGAAGAGCCAGTAAACCAGGAGAATTAATAATCTTTCTATACTTTTATTTGTTTTCTGTGAGATATTTTATAATTATCTCACCAAGTTAGGACTTCCATGATAGAATAGAAAGCGTAGATTGTTTCATGTCTTAGTATTTGCGGACAATATCGAAACAAACAGGAGGAATTTTAAATGAGTAACAAAGAATTAGTTTTTGGTCATCAGAATCCAGATACTGATGCGATTACAGCTGCAATGGCTTTCTCATACTTTCAAAATCAATTAGGTTACGAAACCGAAGCTGTTGCTCTTGGTGAACCTAACGACGAAACAAAGTATGCTTTAGATCACTTTGGGATGAAGGCACCTCGAGTTGTTAAGACCGTTGCAAATGAAGTTGACAAGGTTATGCTTGTTGACCATAACGAACCACAACAAAGTGTTAGTGATCTTGATAAGGTTACAGTTACTCACTTGGTTGATCACCACCGAATTGCTAACTTTAACACTGCTCAACCACTTTGGATTACTGCTCGTCCATATGGTTGTGTAAGCACGATTATTACTGAATTATTCCAAGAAAAGCACATTAATATTCCAGCAAACCTTGCCGGGATGATGCTTTCAGCAATTATTTCAGACACATTGCTTTTGAAGTCACCAACCACAACCGATCATGACCGTGAAGCTGTTAAGTACTTGGCAAAGATCGCTGGTGTTGAAGACTATGAAAAGTACGGGATCGACATGTTGAAGGCCGGCACTAACATTGCTAAGAAGACAGATAACGAAATCGTTGATGGTGATGCTAAGACATTTGAACTTGGCGGTACTAAGTTACGGATCGGCCAAGTTAATACTGTTGACTTAGATGACGTCTTCTCCCGTCAAGCTGATCTTGAAAAGGAAATGCACAATTTAATGGATCAAAATGGTTACGAGACCTTTGTATTAATGGTTACTAACATTTTGAACAGCGATACTGACCTCTTTGTTGTTGGTGATCACACTGATACAGTTGAAAAGGCCTTTGGTAAGAAGCTTGATAACAAGCGGATGAACTTACCAGGTGTTGTTTCCCGGAAGAAGCAAGTTGTTCCTCCATTGACAGACGCTTTTGAAGGATAATAACTTTATTTCTTTAATCGTTAGCATTTAATTTAATAATGCAATAAAGTGAAAAACTCCTATAATAAGGTATTAAATTATTCTTATTATGGGAGTTTTATTTATGGAGTTTGAATTTTCACTTGCAAACGAGAAGGACCTGCCAAGAATTGTCGATATTTATAATCAGATCATCCCATCTCGCCTTGCTACTGCTGATCTAGAGCCAGTAACTGTTGCGGAGCGAGAAGCATGGTATCACTCATTTACCAAGACCCATCCATTATGGGTTATTAAAAATAACGAGCAAAAGGTGGTAGGCTGGGTAGGGCTTGAACCATTTTATGGTCGGGCGGCCTATGAGCATACCTGTGAAATAGCAATTTATATTGATAAGAGTGTTCGACATCATGGCCTTGGAACACAAGCAATTAATTTTGTGATCAGTCAATTACCTCAACTAGGAATCACAGCAATTGTAGCCTATATTTTTGGTCATAATTTGCCAAGTTTAGGATTATTCAAATCATTTCATTTTACAGAATGGGGAAGACTACCTCGAGTAGCAGAACTTGATGGCGTTCAGCGGGACCTCATAATAATGGGGAGAAGGTTTGACTAGAAGTAGCTTTAAATATCTACTAACTTAATCTAAAATACTGGTTGACAAATATTAGAATATGATTAAAATAATTAGTAATTACTGAAAGGAGGAACACAATGATGAATGCTTTGATTCAATCAAATATTAAAGCGTATGCCTTCTGGTTTAGCGATTAATTATCCGCTAACCAGCAGTGCTCTTCATTGTGCGTTCCCGGATAGTTGTTAATCTTAAACTATCCGGGGCTCTACTAATTCTGACTTAGTCATTAAAGTCCTGGATGGATTATAACCATCGAGGACTTTTTATTTTGGAGGGAAAATTATGCCAACTACTAAGTCACAATTATTAAATAACTTGAATACGAATTTCGGTCTATTAAAGCCAGTGGGAATCCGGGAGTTTGATTACAAGGCTAGTGCAATTCCTGGGATCATTAAATTAACGCTTGGAGAACCTGATTTTAACGTTCCTGAGGTGATGAAAAAGGCAGCAATTGATAGTATTGAAAACAATGATTCTCACTATGCACCAGGTAGCGGATCCATTCAATTACGGAAAGCAATCGCCAAATTTATGGCAGATCGGTATGGACTAACTTATGATCCAACAAATGAAATTGCTGTAACGGTTGGGGCAACTGAAGGAATTTATGCTTCACTATCAGCCTTAGTCAATCCGGGGGATGAAGTTTTAATTACTACCCCAACTTTCCCGTTATACATGGCAGTAACGACTATTCTTGGCGGAAAACCCGTTGAAATCAACACTAGTAATGACCAGTTTGTTCTAACACCTGAAAGGCTCCGTCAAGTAATTGCTGAACATCCCAATGCCAAAGCAATTATCTTAAATTACCCGTCAAACCCAACCGGAGTAACCTATACTCGTGAGCAGATTCAACAGTTGGCAACTGCAATTGACAAAACCAATTTAGTTGTCATTGCGGATGAAATATACTCAGAATTAGTTTACAGTGGACATCATACTTCGATTGCGGAATTTATCCCGGGACAAACCTTAGTCTTAAATGGAGCTTCAAAGTCACAAGCAATGACTGGGTACCGGGTTGGCTTTATTGCAGGACCACAAGAATTGATGAAGCTGGTCTCTGCCATTCATGCCATGATGGTTACCGCTGCTGCAGATCCAATGATGGCAGCGGCAGCTAAAGGCTTTACCAGTGAAGAAGGTAAGCAAGCTACCCTAGAAATGAAGGCAGCTTACAAGCAGCGCCGTGATACCTTAGTTCCGGCATTACGCGAGCTCGGCTTTGAAATTACTAACCCTAATGGAGCTTTTTATGTCTTTGCTAAATTACCAGAACGTTTTGGAACCGATGATGTGAAATTTGCTACTGAACTGGCTGAGCAAGGAAAAGTCGCTGTAATTCCTGGATCATACTTTGGGGCTGGTGGTAGTGGCTACCTAAGAATTAGTTACGCAACAAGCATGGCGGATATTGAGGAAGCAATTAGACGAATTAGCCAATTTGTAAAGGAGGACTAGCCAATGACCGAAATTTTAATGACTAGTGTACGGGATGATGAGCAAGCGGCAATCAAGGAATTTGCCGGGGAGAACGATGTTGAAATTATTACTACCGAAAAATTAATTGATGATGCCGTTGACCTGACCAAGGATGTTGATGGCCTGGTTATTCAACAACGAAGTAAGCTGCCCACATCAATCTACGCTAAACTACGTGAGAATGGCTTGAAACAAATTGCCACCCGAACTGCGGGCTTTGATATGATTGATCTTGCTGAAGCGCAGGCCAACAATTTAACGGTAACGAATGTCCCAGCCTATTCGCCAAGAAGTGTTGCCGAACACGCGCTAATGCAGATCTTTCGGTTATTAAGGAAAGCTTACCGGTTTGATGCTCAGGTAGCGGCTAATGATTACCGGTGGTTTAGCGATGAACAAGCGATGGAAATCCATACAGCAACCATTGGAATTATTGGTGTTGGTCGAATTGGCGGAACGTTAGCTAAACTATTAAAAGCTTTAGGAGCAACGGTTCTAGGGTTTGATACTAACCCGCGAGGAGAAATGAAAGGGACCATTGAATACGTTACAAAAGAAGAACTTTTACAGCGGTCAGATGTGGTATCATTGCACGTTGACCTTAATCCGACCTCGGTTGGTTTACTCACTGCTAAGGATTTTGCTTTGATGAAACCGAGTGCTGGTTTAGTAAATGCTAGTCGGGGGCCAGTAGTTAATACGGCTGATTTAGTAGCTGCACTGAAAGCAAAACAAATAGCCGCAGCTGCCTTGGATACCTTTGAGGGTGAAAATGAGGTTGTTATGACTGATCGTCGGCAAACCGGCCTTGGCGATGTACCGTTGGTTGCTGAACTTCATTCAATGGATAATGTAATTCTGACTCCGCATATAGCTTTCTTTACGAATTTAGCCGTAAAGAATATGGTTGATTTTGCCCTTGAAGATGTTTTAACAGTTCTTGCAGGAAAAAAGTCACCGCATGAAGTGAACTGATCCTATTAAGTTAGCCGCTTTTGCAGAATAGGGTAGGTTAGTTTTCTCATTTGTTTTTAATTTTAATAAATATATGTTAGAATACCTACAATTTATAATCTGTACCAATAAAATTTTGATGTTGGTAGGCTACGAAAGAGGTTGATATAGATGAGTTTAGACACAGCAATCTTTGCGGGCGGATGCTTCTGGTGCATGGTCCAGCCATTTGATACTTATCCGGGAATTAAATCAGTCATTTCTGGATATACTGGAGGACATGTCCCTAATCCAACCTATGAAGAAGTTTGTTCAGGAAAGACCGGACATACTGAGGCGGTCAAAATCACCTTTGATCCTGATGTGATTTCATATGATGATCTGGTAACTATTTATTGGCATCAAACTGACCCAACTGATGCTATGGGACAATTTCAGGATCGTGGGGATAATTACCGGCCAGTAATCTTTGTTAATAGTCCTCAACAACGTGAAATTGCTGAAAAATCAAAGGCTGCTCTTCAAGCTAGTGGACAATTTGGAAATGATAAAATTGTTACTCAAATTGAAGATGCTAAACCTTTTTATCCAGCAGAGGATTATCATCAGGACTTCTACAAGAAGAATCCAGAACGGTACGCTCTTCAAGAAGCCGGCGGTAGGGAACAATTTAAGCAGCAACATTGGAATAACAAGGATTAATAAAAAAACTCTCGTGACTTTTTACAGTGTGAAGTCACGAGAGTTTTCTTTATCTAGCTGGATAGATAAATTTAACAAGATTATGATGCTTATTAGTTTTGTTGATTATCATTTAATTTCATTTAGTCATCCCCTAGTCGACATTTAAATTAACATTACCAAGTTGGTGATCAAAATTGACAGCCCAATGTCCTTCCTTGAGATGGGGTGGTAAAACGAACGTTCCGGAAGAAACCAGTTGACCTTCCTTAAATTGCTTACCTTGTTCTTCAAGCTTTTTGACAAGCCATTGAAGGGATTTAAGCGGATTACCAAGAACCTCTTTTGAATCACCTTCATCGAGCTTTTGATCATCAAGGAAGAGTTCGGCATGGACCGTTGCAACATCAGCGACATCCTTGAAAACTTTTGTTGAAGGAACCTCTTTCCCATAAACAACTAATCCGCCAACAGCACAATCTGACATGACATTGTATTTACCGAGACTCGGGAACCAATCCTTAAACCGAGAATCCGGTACTTCTAGTGCACCCGCAACCGTTGTCTTGTTTAAGAGATCCTCTAGTGAATCATTGCTCGTTAAGTCTGTAGTTGCACGAAAGGCTAATTCAACTTCGACCAATGGTTCCATTAAGTCATTTAAGCTGACGTTTGCTGGTGCAGGGAGAAAACGACGATTAACTTGTTGACCATATAAGGGTGAATCAGCGTCAAACATATCTTGGGTTTGTTTACTTGTCAGTGAAACTTTGTATCCGCCAACGGGAACACCCTTAAGACGCATCACCTCATCTTGGACAGCATATGCAGTTTCATCATCTTCTACAACACTTTTCCAGTCTTTTTCTTCTAGTGGTTTGCCAGTTAGGGTTGCATCGTAAAGGGCCATTGCGAATTCTTTTTGGTTAGCGTTTAATGTTGTCATAATTGATTCCTCCAATTTTAGTTATTTATGATTATCATCACCATCAAAAATGCCAACACTGATGAGAATCATTATTCTTAATTATTCCTTGAATGTTGCTAATGTCGCTAATGTCGCTAATATCACTATCTTTCATGATCCTCACCTCACTTAAAATAAATTTCAAAGTAAACAAAAACCCATCAAGCACATTTGAATATGCTTGAAGGGCGACGTTGCCGCGGTACCACCTTCATTTATGGAAAGAGTCCACATCTTGAACCAGACAAATTTATCTGGAGCCAGGATAATGGTCGGCAGCCAGGCAACCTTACTTAGTTCAGGAGCCAATTCACAGGGGATTTAACATTGATTAACGTTGCTTAGTTCACACCAGCCACTAAGTCTCTGAACCAGTTAATCAAGTTACTTCCTGTTCGGTATCTTTAACGTGTTTACATTTGATGCTTCGTATTCTACTCATTAAATTTTAATCTGTCAACCATAAAATTTAATTTTTTATTGTTTTGGTAATCCCTTATATGAAGAAATTAAATTTATAGATTATTCAGGAACTTATGAAACTTAATTAGGGGGTTCACAAGTCGACTTTTGTATTGTAAACTACTCAACAATTACAAAATGATGAGAAAGAGGAGTGGTAACTATGTTTAAATTTTCAAAAAGAGTTCCTGCTGACGGGACAGATGCTGTTGGTGCAATCTTAAAAGCGGCGGCTGACCCGAAAATCATTTCATTTGCGGGTGGATTACCGGCTCCTGAACTATTTCCAGTTGAGGGGATGAAAGAAGCAACGGATAAGGTTTACGCTGAGCATGGCCAGCAAGCTTTGCAATACGGTGCTGCTAAGGGAGTAACTGAACTCCGTGAATTAATCCTTAAACGAGTAAAGGAAAAGGAGAATGTTGATGCCAAACTAGAGAACGTCATGGTAACAACAGGTTCTGAACAAGCAATTGATTTGGTCGGAAAGGCATTTGTAAATCCGGGAGATACAGTTCTTGTCGAAGAACCAACTTACCTTTGTGCGCTTGACGTTTTCCGTTCATACAGTGCTAATTTTGTTAGTGTGCCAATGGATGATGACGGGATGAAGATGGATGCCCTGGAAGAAGCTCTGAAGGCTCATCCAGAAACAGCACTGGTCTATACAGTGCCAAACTTCCAAAACCCAACTGGGCGGACAATGCCAGCAGAACGACGAAAAAAGTTTGCAGAGTTGGCAGCAAAATACGATGTTCCGGTTCTTGAAGATAATCCATACGGTGATATTCGCTTTGCAGGAGAACATGTTCCTTCTGTTAAGTCATTTGATCATGCCGGAAAAGTCTTTTACATGAGTACGTTCTCAAAGATTCTTGCTCCTGGGTTCCGTCTTGGCTGGTTAGTAGCGGATCCAAAAGTAATTGAAAAATTAACCGTGCTAAAGCAATCTGCTGATCTCCATACGGATAACCTTGTTCAGTATGTAGTTACTGAATTCTTTAAGGAAAATGATGTTGATGCCCATGTTAAGGAAATTAGTGACCTTTATGGGAAGCGGAAGCAACTAATGATTGACGGAATTAAGAAATACTTCCCGAAGGATGTTAAGTATACCGATCCAGAAGGTGGAATGTTCCTCTGGGTTGAAGTCCCTGGTGTCACTGATACTGTTGAACTCTTTAAACAGTGTCTTGAACACAATGTTGCCTTTGTCCCTGGTGACCCGTTCTTTGCTGGGAAGCCACAACCAGGAACATTCCGGTTGAACTACTCCAACATGCAGGAAGACCAGATTGAAGTCGGATTGAAGCGACTTGGCGAAGCACTTTCACAAGTTCTTGAAGCATAATTATCAAATAGTTCTTAAAGTTTGCTAATAGTGATCTTTAAGAACTATTTGCGTTTAAAAGCCCCATCTTTCTTTGTTTGGCAGATAATTGTAAAATATAAGATAACTAGATAAACGGAAGAAGTATTAGAAAGGGTTAGAATTATGCGTAAACCATTTATTGTAGCTAACTGGAAGATGCACAAAAACGTCCAGGAATCAGTTGACTTTGTTAAACAAATTAAATCAAAGCTTCCTGATCCTAATAAAATGGAGGTTGGAATTGCAGCACAAGCTTTTGCGTTGCCAAGTATGGTCGAAGCAGCAGGTAATTCAGGACTGAGGATTATTGCTCAAAATGCTGCTGCTGAATATTCTGGGCCATATACAGGTGAAGTAAGTCTTCGTGGCTTAGCAGATGCTGGTGTATCATATGTAATGTTAGGCCATATTGAGCGCCGTCGATTATTTGGTGAAACTAATGCCAGTGTGCACAAAAAGGTTCAAGCAGCTCTGCAACGTGGTGTTACCCCAATTATTTGTACCGATGAAACAATGGTCCAACAAGTAGTAAATAACGAAATTCATTATGTTTTTCACCAGTTAATGACGGTCCTTCATGGTGTTTCGTTGGATCAGATTAAGCGAGTAGTTATTTCTTACGAACCAAGCTGGGCAGTTGGGGCTGGTCAACACGCTAATCCCACTTTAGCCGAAGAAGGATGCCGGCTAATTCGGCAAACAATTGCTGAATATTATAGCTATGAAATTGCGGATAAGATCCGCATCCTCTACGGTGGCAGTGTTAATCCTAATAACATTAAGGATATTATTGATAAACCCGATATTGATGGTGCGTTAATCGGTCGGGCAAGTTTGGACCTGGATAATTTCCTAAAAATGATTTCCAACGCTCAGTTAACGCTAAAAGAGGAATAAAAAAGTTCCTGGTACTCAATTTACGAATACTAGGAACTTTTAATTTAGGTTAAACCATTAGCTTACTTGCTTATCGTCGTCCTTCTTCAACTCTTCACGAGTCTTAACGTCATTAACATGTAATTCGAACTTGACCAATTTCAAGCCAGTCATTTTATCTAAGGCACTGTCAATCTCTTTACAGACTGCTTCAAAAATTTCTGGTGCGCTCTTACCGTATTCGATTGTCGCGTCCATTTTAATTGCAACTTGTTTTTCACCCACATCGGCATTGATCCCTTTGGTCATATTATTGCCGGATGAAACTTTATCCGCAAATTCAGAGAACATGTTGCCATCAAGAGAGATGATTCCTGGAACTCGGGTAGCTGTGATCCCGGCAATCTTTTCAATTACACTGTCGTCAAAAGTTAGGTGTTGGTCAACGTTAGTTTTAGTAGCTTGGTTTGTGTTTGTAGTTGTCATGATTAATTCCTCCTTAGAAATTATTCGGCAAGTTTAGCACTTAATTTATTAACGATTCCCTTAAAAGAGAATCCAATGAGGTCTAAGACAAGACCGATTAAAGCGAAGATCGCAGTAGTTAGAAGAATGCCAATTGCTGTCCAGAATCCCCAAACGGTCCAACTAATACTGAGAACTAATCCCGTAATCGCACCAATGAGAGCAAGTTTCATTGTTATCCCTCCTTGTTAAACGACTGTGACTGATTTTTTGTGACTATAAGGTTGAAGGCGAACTCGTAATTTACGAAGCCCGATAGCAAAGTTTGTTTGTAAATTATTTTCGATTGCATCAGTTAAAGAATTCTTCAGCAGTTCTGGATCGGATTGTCCAGAAAGCATTCCGGTAACGGTAACATCTGCTTCTTGACGATTCTTGAGCATTTTAACCTTTGTTGTGGGATTATAGAGACCAAAACTTGATAGGTTAAGGCGAATACTATTTTCCACTGCTGTTTTATCAACTGAGATATGACGAGCACCATCACGAGCAATTACTAATTGTTTACTCGTTGTTGGTCGGAAGATCGAACTCCCAATTACGATTATCGCCATCAGAATGATATAGCTTGCTAAACCAATAATTGTGTATTGTCCGGGGCGGGTTAATAGCCATTGGCTGATTCCTAGTATCCAGGGTTCGTGACGGAAGATCCAGAGAAGGATTACAATACCGCCGATTAGTCCCTGAATTAGCATTGCTATTGTAATCCACCATTTTTTCCAATTAGCCATTAAAGAATCACTCCTTTCTATGTCTGCAGGCTTCTGTTTTAATGTCTTAACTTTAACATGGATGAAAGGGCTTTACAGTAGATTATTAATGGACATAAGGCTTTCTTATACGGGTGATCATTAATTCTTCACAGGTGTTTACAAATGGGGTATAAATTAGCAAAAAAGACCATTTTTGATTAATAATCTGCTATGATTAGAGTGA
>NZ_GG693413.1:258258-270229 GCF_000159435.1 Limosilactobacillus vaginalis DSM 5837 = ATCC 49540
GGGAGTGATTTAATTCTAATTGGAGATGATAAAATGCAAATTCGGAAAGCAACACAAAAAGACTTAGACACTATTCTAGAAATACTTCGTGATGGACGCAATCAATTGGCTGAACGTGGTGTTGATCAATGGCAGGGCGACTATCCAAACGCTCAGCACATTCAGGAAGATATTGATAATGGCTACTCATATCTCGTCAAATCTGATGATGGGATGACTGTCGGGGCAGTTGCAATCGTCAATTCACCAGATCATGTTTATGATCATATTAATGGTGAATGGCTAATTAATACGACGAACTATGTTACTATTCATCGGGTAGCAATTCACTCAAGTCATGCAGGAAAAGGATACGCATCAAAGCTATTCATTAGCGTGATTGACTACTTAGAAAAACATCGTCCTGATGTGGAATCAATTCGCCTTAGTACGAACGAAAATAATTTGGTAATGCAACACATTGCCGAAAAGAACGGCTTCCAAAAGGTAGGAACGATGCCAGGAGCATACCGTCCTGAAGAACTTTCTTACGTTTATGAGTTGTTAACAAAGACTCACGCGTTAGCTGGCTAATATTCAGATTAAAAATCAAAGGAGACTAGTAAGAGAATAAAAAAATTCTCACTAGTCTCCTTCATTTTATTTATTAATTTGTTGAGCGTAATTTCGAGCGTTATATAGTTCGTAAACAATAATGGTTTCAATTAGAGTAATAATGCAGATTAAGAGAAATGTATATACCTCAGGAAGAACGAAGAGGAGGATTAACAGGATCCATGAAAACCAACTCCACTGGGTTTCAATCTTAATTACTCGTTGAACCCGTTTGGTTGGGGTAATCCTTCCTGAACGTTGAAAAATATCACGAATTTGGGCAAACCATTTAACTTCAAAGAAACTCTCAATCATAAAAATAATGATCAACGTCATTAGGTAAATATGTGCCATGTTTTTAAACTCCTTTAAGCATGATGCAAGGTTAAGTTTAGCTGTTTCATAGTTAATAAGCAAACATCATACTACTTTGCGAGTCTTGCATTAACCCACCGCGAGACAGCAATCGATAATGCAACTCCTAGGGCAAGGGGGATAAAGGCTGTAAAGTTCAAATGACAGACTTCAAATAACATGAACATCGCCATGAGAGGTGCTTGTTGAGAAGCAGTTAGAAAATAGGCCGCTCCAAGTACAGCACACTGGGTAATTGTTACTCCTGGCATAATTTGGACATAGAGCATCCCCAAGAAAACACCGATAACAGCACCAAGTGAAATTGAAGGTGTCAGGATCCCACCATAAGCCCCGCTCTTGATGCTAAGGAGGGTTACCACTGCTTTAGCAATGAAACCGAAAAGAAGGGCTAAAATAACGTTTTTATTGATAGTAGTGGTGCTCATCGCCAATTGAGCTAACCCACGACCATTTCCCATTATTTGCGGGTAGAAAGCAGCCACAATCCCGGTGATGATCCCCATTAACGGTAGCTGGTAGAGGACGTTTTTGGTAACCGCCCGGTGAGCACTTGCCTTTTTAACTCCCAGCTTGAAGTAAGCACCTATAATTCCAAGAAGTGGTGCCAGGATGATTACGATTGGAAGGATCCGTAGTGAAGGAAAATTTTTGGAGCCAACCAAGTAATAGGGCTTATATCCCTTAACAATTGATCCAATTAAAGTTGCGATTACGGACATTGTTAAACTAACAGCGACTACTCGAGCGTTAACTTTCTTGTAAAGTAACTCAATAGCAAAAACCGCACCTGTGATTGGCGCAATATATACCCCCGAGAAACCAGCACCGGCAGCACACGCAATTAGCATTTTTTGGTCTTCTGGGTCAAGCTTTAAGTAACGGTTATTAGCAAAGTGTCGTTCCCATTTCTGAGCAATTGCGGCACCGGCTTCCCGTGGTGCTAATTCACGACCAATGGAATTTCCCGTTCCCACGTAAAAGATCTGTGTAACAACATGAATTAGTGTTTTGACTAACGGCATTGTTTTACCAGTAATTGCTTTACTGATACCGACTGGGCGGTAATTCTTTTGAAGATAGTACCAGACGATTGCAGCAATCGCAGAACCAACAAAAACGGAGATAAATCGGTGCCCTGGACCAACAAAAATATCAACCGGGATCCGATTGCTCTCTTCAAAGTTAAGAAAGTATTTTTCTGATAAATCAAGAAGAATACTTAATAGTAAAGAACTAGTCCCCACGATCACCCCAAGTACAATCGTAGCAATGACTAAAGGAACATTTTTTGAAATCGACTTCATTCTTCTCTCTCCCATGAATATTTATACCTCGTTAGTTTATAACACCAGAAAGCAGAAATAAAGTCTCTCAAGAGAATCAAGTAATTTAGGTGTATGATAAAAGAAAAAGGTAGATCTAGGTGAGCTGAAATGGACAAACAACCGACTAAAAAGGATGCAATTATGTTAATTATTGTTGCCCTCGCTGTGGTAACCATCCAGGGAATTTGTGCGCAGTTAGGTAAGTAGGTGGCGAGATGACGCATTTAGTTAGTAGGAAGCAGTCACTAACTGATTGGCAGCGGGTCCAGTTAGCTCAGCTTGAATATCATGACTGGCACTTGGGAGAAGATGTTTTGTTGCCAGATGGCCAGTTAATTGGTGAAGTGATCAAGGTGATTTGGACGGCCGATGGATTTCGGGCGACAGTAATTCGTTCAGCCGCTTATCCTCAAATAATAGTTCTCTTTCGTGGATCATCTGGCGTTCGGAAAGGTGATCCGACAACGTGGACTAACGAGTGGCTTCGGGTTAACCTCCCAATTGGTAACGCAATTATTAACCAGGTTCCTGATGTTCCTCAGGAGTTATGGACGGCAAGCAAAGAATTTAATCATTTATTAGCTAGTTACCCGCAAATGACCTTCTTCCTTTATGGACACTCGTTAGGCTCAATCAATGCACAATTTGCTTTAGCTAACTGTCATTACCCTGAGCGGATTAGTGCAGCGTATCTTTATGAAGGGCCTAATCTTTACTGGTTACTAGATGCCAAGCAACGGCAAACAACAACCCTTCTTCGCTGTCAAATATTTAACTATATTGATCCGCTTGATGTGGTTGCATTAGGGTATATCGATATGGAACATACGATTGGATTACTCCGGGTGATTGATTCGATGATGACTAGCCCAATTAACCAGCATATGTGGGGTGGCTATCAATTTGATAAACAGCAAAATTTACTACTAGAGAATGATTTTTGGCAAAACAGGCGAGCACAAATTTGTCAACGACTGATTACTGCAGTTCAAAAATTAAACCAAAATAATGATGAATGGGAGCGTTAAAAGATGAATTTACCATTTATGGATGATGCCACGATTAATTTTTTCAGTGGTAAATTAACTTTAGCTGAGGTTGATGCCTTATTTCGGACAATGCCATATGAATTAGATTATATTAATGCGGACGATGAGTATGTTTGGTATTCGCCAAATAGCTGGCGTGATGATCAGCGTCTTCATCAGCGCCTTAGTCATAATGTTCTTGGTTGTCATCCCCAACGAGTTATCCCAATGGTTAAGCAGGTCTTAAAAATGTTGAAGACAGAGGAAAAGGATATGGTTGAGTCACCTCAGATAATGGATGGCCAACGAACTTTAATTCGCTATTATGCGATCCGTAAGCCTAATGGTCATTATTTAGGAGCATTACAAGTGACAGAAAATGTTGAACATATCTGTCAGCTTTGTGAGCAACATGTCTTCGAGCACGGGGTCGTAGAAGGACAAGTCGTTGATGGTGTTTCATCAGCGTCAATTAATGAAAATAAATAAAGCATTAATATAGAAGGGTGTAATAAAGGCAGAATGAAATTTCTGCTTCTATTACACCCTTTTTGAGCTACGAGTTATTATTTGATTTTAATTTCTAATAGGGTGGGGTTTGCTTTTCCAGTAAGACTAGCAGGATCGCTTTGATAATTACTTGCAATTCGGCTAATGATCCCGTTAACTGGCGATTTGAACGTTTCGACTGCTTTACCGCCTTCGATGTCAACCAGCTGTGAGTCAGTAGTAACTTTTTCGCCAATTCGCGGCGTATCTAAAAAGGTAATGGTAGCAAGCTCCTTGATTATCTCTGTACTTAAGCCAACTTTAACAATGGTACCAGTTTGTTGCCACCATAAGCCATTATCTTCATGGTGAATAGGTGATGATTTGCTAAACAAGGACTTTATCCAGGCAAAAAATTGTTGTAACATTTTAACTCACTTCCTACTCAGAATTAAGTCTGCTAGTTCCTCGGGTGAAATTTGACCAAGGTTAGCTTCAAGGTTGGATTGTTTTAGCGATGAAATTAAGGACGAAGAATCTAACTTAGTTCCGTTTAAATTATGTTCAATAATAGCCGGGTCTCCGGTCGTAAAGAAATCGCCATAAATTTTAATGGAAGTAATAACACCATTGCTTTCATTAAAATTAAAAGAAACTGTCCCAATTGGGAAATGTTTAGAAACATAGTTATCAAATCCAGGATTATGACCGTAATTCCATAAGTCAGTTCGGTATTGCTTATCTAGTCGAGAGTCAATAATTGACCAATCGTGATCAGTAAGGTGGTAGGTTTCTACCTGATCCATCGAATCGACCCCAAACATGTGACAAAGCAAGTATTCCTTAAAGTCTTCGGTTGTCCAATGCTGGTACTTCTCAGGCAGGTAGGGCTTGATGTTAGTAACTCGAGCATTCACTGATTTAACGCCCTTAGAAGCTAATTTATCTTGTTCTGGGGTAAGTACTTCATTAGCATTCTGCATATTAAGGTCAAACATTACGGTCCCACCAGCAGCATACGAATTGTCGCCCTTAACGATCGCCATTCCTGAAAATTTTTTGCCATCAATTGTCATATCATTCCGACCACTGACTTCAGCTGAACTAATACCGAGATCATGCAAAGCGTCAACAATCGGATCGCCAATTGCGTGAAAGTCACCGAATTTACTAGTATCGCCAACAACAATATTTTCGAATACTAAATTGCCAAAATCATGGTAAACGGCACCGCCACCACTTGACCGACGAACTAATTCGATTTGGTGCTCTTTGAGATAGGGTAAGTCAATTTCGGCATAAGCGTTTTGGTTAACGCCAATAATGACGGATGGCTGGTTAATATAACAAATTAAGCCATGACCCTTTAGCCTCAGATCATTAATTAGATAGTTGTCTAATGATTGGTTTACCAGAGCATCATGAACTGGTTTGCCGTTTCTGCTGGTATCGATGAAAAACATTGCAAACACCTTCTTTTAAATGGTTACGCTTTCATTATAGGCGCTACTAGTCTTAATTAATAGTCGTTAATTTTACGATAAAATACTAATTACTTTACCAATGTCTTAATTTTTTCGATGGTTTCCGTAATGTTTTTACTATTCAAAACGAGGGAGATCATTGATAAACCAGCTACACCAGTTTTTAAAACTTCTGGAATGTTCTCTAAAGAAAGGCCGCCAATTGCAACTAGGGGATGGGTACTCAATTTATTTAGTTCTTTAAGTTTAGTGAGGCCCAAGACAGGATCCGCATCGACCTTTGACGTGGTTTCAAAGACCGGACCACAACCGAGGTAGTCAATGGCAGATAATTGATTTGCTTTTTCAACTTCAGCAGCCGTGTTGCATGAATAGCCAATAATTAACTTGTCGGCTGCTTCTTTAATTACCTGCTCAATCTTTTCATCATCCTGACCAACATGAACACCATCAGCACCGACACGCAATGCCATTTGAACATCATCATCAATCAAAACAGGGATTGAGTAGCGGTTTCCCATTTCGACTAGGCGCCTTGCCATAACTAGTTGTGCATCAGCAGTCATGGTTGAACTGTCTTTTTCTCGATATTGAAATGCGGTAATTCCACCTTGCATTGCTTCTTCTACTTTAGCGAGGAATTCGTAGGAATCGTGGTGGGTATCTTGAGTTCCGCCGACAAGGTATATTTGTAACATTTTTGGATTAAAGTTCATTATTATCGCTCCTTATTTTTGCCCAATGGTTTAGCGGGCCATGACCGTGACCAACATTAATGCCTTGCTTAATCGTAGCTTCAACATAGGCCTTTCCAATTTTGAGGGCGTCTTCCATTGATTTGCCCTTAGCGAGTTCAGCAGTGATACAAGAAGAAATAGTATCACCAGTACCATGAGTATTCCGAGTTTGCTTCCGCTTGGCAGTCATCCAAAATGAGTGACCATCAGCTAATAATACAAAGTCGTTTGCTTCATCATCACTTGAAAAATGACCACCCTTAACCAGAACGTTCTTGGCTCCCATCGATTGAAGACGTTGTCCGGCAGCTTCCATTTCAGCTTCTTTTGTGATCTGCATTTGAGCTAATTCTTCAGCTTCTGGAAGGTTAGGTGTGATCAAATCAGCAAGTGGTAATAGTTGTTCACGAACCACACTAATTGCATCATCACTTAAAAGTTTAGCACCACCTTTAGCAATCATCACGGGATCTACCGTTAATGGACCAAAATCATATCGCTTGAGGTTGTTGACAACGGTTTTAACGCGGAGAGGATCAGCTAACATTCCCGTTTTGCAAGCCCGGATCTTAAAATCAGCAGCTAGGGAGGAAAACTGTTCATCAATTAATTTTGGTGGCATTGCTAGGGCATCCTGAACGCCAAGGGTATTTTGAGCTGTTACCGCAACAACAACCATTGTGGCAAAGACACCACGCATTTGTATTGTTTTAAAATCAGCAGAGATTCCGGCACCACCGCCAGAATCAGTACCAGCAATCGTTAGAGCTTGAGGAAAATCATTCGTCATTATTATTAACTCCTTTATTTATTACAATACTGAAAGAACTTCGCTGGAATTAATTGTTGCTAGTTCATCCCGGAATTTGGTTTGCCATTGACCAAAGCCGGTTGACTCTCTAGCCGCCTTGACTCCCGTGGCAGTAAAAACTTTAGTTGCTGTGCAGGCAGCTGCATAATAATCCTTGCTGACACCGAGATAAGCAGCAATAACACTAGAAAGAACATCACCGCTTCCCACATTAGTTACGAAATAACTAGTAGAAAGCAGATTAACAAAAGTATTATTGCCATCCGTTACAATATCTGATTTACCAGTAAGGGCGACAATACAATGATATTGATGAGCAACTACTTTAGCGATCTCGTGAAGATCAGCTTGTCCGCTTCCACCGTCAATTCCTCGTGAATGCCAGTTAACATTCGCTAAAGCAGCAATTTCACCAGCGTTTCCTCGAATAACAGTAAAGTGGTGATCTTGTAATAATTGTTTTGCAAAAGCTAACCGGTAATGACTAGCACCGATCGCAACCGGATCAAGCACCATTGGCTTTTGATCTTGGTTATTTTTGAGGATCGTTGTAATCTCGTTAGCCTGTTCTTCGTGAATGGTTCCTAGATTAATCGTAATTGCATCAGCTAATTTCACCATTTCTGCTGCTTCTTGTGGTGCTAGGGACATAATGGGTGAAGCACCAATCGTACTCAGTCCATCAGCTACCTTGTCTGGCGTTACCATGTTAGGGATTGTTAGAACAACCGGGTTTTGCTGACGAACTCGCTCTAGTAATTCTAGTTGTAACTTGGTCAAAATCTCACTTCCTAGAAAAAATGAGCTGCTAGTTTTTATAGTTAACTAACAGCTCTAGTTTTTAAATATTGAGTTAGCATTTTCCTTCGCAAGTACTAGCTTAACAGGTTCTCAAGGGTCCATATATCTTAATACATCTCAGTCTGGCAAACAGACACCCCTAATGCTGTTTATTAACATACTATTATAATAACATAGAAAGCGGTTTTAAGCATTAAGATAGTCAATCAAGCTTGGCAATAGTTGCCGGGCTTCTTGTTGACCGGTTTCGTATAATTTACGGATCTTTTTAACGTTACTTTCAACTCGACCAACCTTGATGGGATGTTGAGGTGCAATATTAAAGATTTGGCCTGTCCTTCTGAGGTGTTCAATTTGTGCTACTTGTTGGTTATAAACCTCTGGACGAAGGATCCCTGCTTCAGCAAACTGGGGATAATCCTTAAAATAACGGCGATATAACTGACAAACTGGTCGACTTGATGGCTTCTTTCGGTAACTAATATCACGCGTCCGGACAACGATAATTTTATCATAGCCTTGTTCTTGAGCAACATCAAAGGGAATTGAATCCGCAATTCCACCATCCAGGCAAAGCCCATCAGGAGTGGGTGCTGGATCCATCATAAACGGCATTGAACAAGAAGCGATCAAAACTTGTTTTAACTTTTCCCCCGTTAAGTCTGTAAAGAGTGCTTTTTTACCGTCTTGGAGTTTAGTTGCGACGGCAGTGAAGTGTGAAGCAGATCTTATATAGGCTCGTTCATCGAAGTTTTGCCATGAAAGTCCATGATCTTCAAACAAGTAGTTCATGTTGATTACTTGACGTTTGAAGAGCCGGGTCATGGAAATGTAATCTCGGTCATGACGGTGATCAATATTAATATTAGCTGCTCGACCGTACTGTTTAGCCACAAAATTAACACCGTTCAGCGAACCCGCGGAAACTCCAATGACACTGCTAAACTCAATGTGGTTAGCGAGGAACGTGTCACAGACACCAGCGGTATACTGTCCCCGAAAAGCGCCACCTTCAAGAACTAGTGCTGCGTTATATAGCATTGATTTCACTCCTTAGGATAATGATAATTTATTGTAAGTCGTTTATTTTATAAATTCAATCTTTCAAAATTTTTCTGTTAGATCAGCAAATTCTTGAAGAAACTTTTCCATTACGGGAGTAACGACCGTGTTTTTTCGCCATGCAAGAACGTGACCAGTCTCTTTGTGCGGTGAGAAGGGGATAAACGTTAATTCAGGATCGTGGAATGAGTTAACAATTCCTTCAATTCCCAACATATAATAGTTACCGGCTTTTAGCAGTTCGTAGGCGTTGCTTGGCAGGTTATTTGTTGCCATGATATTCAGCTTTGTTTGGTCTAATTTTAATACATCACTGATTTCATCACGGACAATATTCCGGGTAGGGGCGATTAGTGGTATTTTGTAGAGATCACTCTTAGTAATTGCTTGCTTTTTTGCTAATGGGTCAGCGCTTTTAACGATTAATCCCCATTGTTCATGAACCGGTAACTCAATAAAGTTATACTTAGCTGCTTCAACCGGCTCGATTAACACAGCAAAGTCCTCTAAACCCGAATCCAACCGTTGACGGAGCAGGTCGCCATTGCCATCGTAAAGGTTAAAGCTAACGTTCGGGTACTTTTTCTGAAAGCTGCTAACGATCTGCATTACAAATTTGGAGACCCTTGAGACAACACAGCCAATGTTAAGAACACCAGTTAATTCTTCCGCGGTATTTTGAAGTTCCTGCTTTGTTTGGTCAAGTAACGAAAGAATCGTGCTGGCACGCTGTTGAAAAAGAACTCCTTCACTAGTTAGAGCCATTCGTCGCTGCTTTCGGTCAAATAAAGTGACCCCGAGTTCTTTTTCAAGATCAATCATTTGTCGCGACAGGGTTGGCTGGGTAATGTGAAGTTGTTGTGCTGCATGGGTAATATTATTAGTTTGTGCTACAGTTAAGAAGTATTTAATTACTCTTGTATCCATAATGGGGATTCCTCGATTCAGATAGTGAATAGATAGTACTATTTTAAGCTAAAATTTGAATAACGTAAATTGATTAGTTTTCCGGAAAGGAAGATAAACATGGTACGAAATGTCTTAATTCTTTACTATTCACAGTTTGGCAATACTGCTAAGCTGGCTAGTGCGATTCACCGGCAAACAGGAGCCGATATTCTTCGCCTTCAAGTTTCCCAAGGATATTTTCCTGACGATATGGAAGAAACAGATAGAATCTTTAAATCTGATAACCAGAATGGTCGGCTTCCGCAGATTATCACTGAGTTACCAGAACTGCACTACTACGATACGATTCTAGTTGGCGGACCAGTTTGGGATGGTAAGGTGTCCTCACCGATTGTTGGCCTTTTGAGAATGATAAGGGATTATCAGGGGAAGGTGGTTCCATTTAGTACCGGTTGGAGTGATACGGGCAATTATCAAGCTAATTTTGTTGCTCATGCTGGTAAGTTAAAGATTGCTGATGGCTATCACGTTTTAACTCATACAACCCCTAAATACAGTCCAAGTTCGTTAGCGTCATGGCTTCGAAAATTATAATTCGATTTTTGAATGATTAGTCACCTATAATAAGTATTATACATAGCGATACTTTTCTTATAAGCTAAGAGTAACCAAGAAATTGAATTTTGACTTATTAAGGAGGACGTTTTTATGACGAAGAATGAAGAAACTGTAAAAAATGATATGTTTGGCTTTGGTGACAAAAATGTTGCTTTCGCGAAATACTTTATTGGAACAAGCTATCTCAATGGCTTGGTTTCTCCTGATGATAATATCGATATCAATGTCTCCAACGTTAACTTTGAACCCGGCTGCCGGAACGACTGGCACATCCACCATGATGGTTTCCAGATTCTCCTGGTAACTGCCGGGGAAGGCTGGTACCAAGAAGAAGGTAAGTCCGCTCGGAAGTTGCATCCCGGTGACGTGGTTGCAATTCACGAAGGCGTTAAGCACTGGCATGGCGCCACTAAGGACTCCTGGTTCTCCCACATTACGATTACCAAGGGCACTAGTGAGTGGTTGGAAAAGGTCGATGACAGCTACTATGAGCAACTGGCTGACTAGGGAATATTAATATAAATTTAAGTTTGAAATTATAATTCGCAATAAAAACATGGGCTAACAGAACTAGAGATTGTTTTTCTCATTTTTGCTAGCCCATATTTTATTAAATATTAGTTAATACTATTCTACCGACTCAGAGGCGATAATTAGCATCTTACCATCCAATTGCCATTCATCAATAGTTGCCGGCATTAGAAGATGAACACCTTTCTTTAATGGGTATGTCTTACCATCAGCGGTTAGAGTCCCTTCACCATCAATAACTGACATTAAGGTGTATGACCCATGTTCATGCTTTCTTGTTAATTTACCATTTACATCCCACTTATAAACACTAAAGAATGGTGAATCAGGTTGGGTAATTAAAGTCGTTACTTCAGAATTGCCAATTTTTTCAGAGGTAATATGTAGTTCAGGTTCTTTGAATGGAACAGTAGTAACATCAATTGATTGCTTCAAGTGTAGATCACGTTTCTTGCCAGTCTTTTTGTCAACTCGATCATAATCATAAATGCGATAAGTAGTGTCCGAACTTTGTTGAGTTTCAAGGACAACGATTCCCTTATTAAGGGCGTGGAGAGTGCCTGATGGAACGTAAACAAAGTCACCAGTCTTAACAGGCTTTTTATCGAAGAGCTTTTGCCATTCATGGTTGTTAATCATTTCTTTAAGTTCTTCACGAGTCTTAGCAGTATGACCATAAGTCAGGTAGGCTCCTTCATCTGCATGGATAACGTACCAGCATTCGGTCTTGCCTAGTTCATGCTCGTGTTCTTCGGCATACGCATTATCTGGGTGGACTTGAACTGATAGGCTAGCTTCAGCATCGAGAATCTTAGTTAACAGCGGAAAAACTTTTGACTTTGGATTACCAAATACTTCTGGATGGTTGGCGTAAACATCTGGAAGCAGTTGTCCCTTGAATTCACCATTTTCAATTACATTAGGGCCGTGGGGATGTCCAGAAATTGCCCAGCATTCGCCAATTGTCCCGTCTGGAATATCGTAATTAAAATCTTCAGCTAACCGACGACCACCCCAAATCTTTTCGTGAAAGACTGGTTTTAAAAATAATGGTTCTGTCATAACTATCACTATCCTTTTTATATTTAGCGTAAAGCTCTTCAAAATAGCCAACACTTTCTATTATGCCTAATAAAGCGCTTTCTAAAGATGATTTTAGCAGTTTTAATATGAGAAAACCATCTAAATTACAGGATTTAATTAA
>NZ_GG693413.1:271116-287889 GCF_000159435.1 Limosilactobacillus vaginalis DSM 5837 = ATCC 49540
TATAAAATATATTTTTTGTTTTAATTTGAAAATAACCTTTGTATTTAAGAAGGTATTCTTTGACCATGAAATGATATAATATAATTATTAAAATGGTGGTGATAGTTATGACTGAAGGAACGTATGAACAGGTAATTAATGAACTTGATCGACTAGGAATTAAATATGGAATGGTCGATCACCCAGCTGCTGAAACAACTGAGCAGGCAGACAAATATATTGAAGGTCATGAGGGTGTTCGGACAAAGACGATGTTTCTGAAGGGAAAGAAGAAGCATTTTTACCTAGTAATTATGGATGATCAGAAGCCAATGGATTTTAAGGAGTTCCAAGAATTAACAGGCGCCAAGCGGGTATCAATGGCGCGTCCAGATGATTTACAAGAACAACTAGGATCCCATGCTGGGGTGGTTTCACCATTTGGCTTGATGAACAGTGAGGAACATAA
Source organism: Limosilactobacillus vaginalis DSM 5837 = ATCC 49540 (assembly GCF_000159435.1). Lineage (GTDB taxonomy): Bacteria > Bacillota > Bacilli > Lactobacillales > Lactobacillaceae > Limosilactobacillus > Limosilactobacillus vaginalis. The sequence continues at coordinate 271,565 of NZ_GG693413.1, forward strand.
TATCAAAGTATATTTTGATCAGGATATGTTAGCGGAAGATCCAATTTTGACTTTCCATCCGAATGTTAATACTCATACCATCTTTATTAAGACTACTGATTTAATGAAGTTTATTAAAGAACAAGGGTATGATCCGGAAATTATTGACCTATAATTTTGCTTCCCTTCTTTTCCTACGATTAGTCAAGGATAAATTATCAAAAATAAGCGTACACTAAACTAACCTGATTAAAAAGACAATTTAAAAATCAGGTAATCGTGGTATATTGAAAGAGTGAAGTAATTAGTTCTTCACAAGGGACCTCGAGTCCGTATACCGATAACGGTATTTAGTATGGTGCTTAATCATGGATAAAAGGCATTTCAGGGTTTTATTCATACAAGCAACCATCGCGACCTTATTCAGTTTTGGATAAGGCCGTTTTTGCTTTAAATGATAATAGTAATCGACAATATGATTTGGCGCGGCATGTTGTTGGCGAATCATATTTCCGATCGCAAAATAAAGTAGTTTGCGGGCAATGGGATTACCGCGCTTATTGATATGATCTTGATGACCGCCTTGACCAGATTGATACCGCTGAATATCAATTCCCACATAAGCATTTAGCTGGTTGGCATTATCAAAACGACTAATATCACCTAGTTCAGCCATTAATTGGGCCGCGGTCTGCGGCCCTATACCTAGAAATGAAACGTAATACTGAAAAGTCTCATCTTCTTGCGCTGTCGTGATCATTTGCTTAACAATTTTTTCTTTCTGCTTGGTTAATTCAATTAATAATCGGCAATAATAGCGAACTTCGTCCACCTGAACTGAATCCTGACTAGCAGCCGGGTAAGCATCCTGAGCTAACTTTAATAGTTGGTCGGCATACTTGAACCCTTTCATGTTAGAGAGCTTTTTGTCGGTGGACTTAATTAGCCGGTTCTTAAGCTTAGTTCGTGAGAGTAGCTTTACGAAATCTGGATGTGGAAATAGTTCAACGATATTTAAGGCTAATTTAGAAGTTTTATTTTTAAACAGCTGCTTTAGTTCCGGAAAAGTCTGTTCCAGAGCGATATGAAGTTGAACTAGGCGATGGTCCCAGTCATTGTTTAATTGGTTATAGAAACGACTTAACTCGTGGAGCCGAGCGAAGCGTGGTGACTTGGGTACCGTCAATCGAAAAAGATTACCCTGAACGGTTAAAGCAATCTTCCGCGCATCTTGACGATCGGTCTTAACCCGACGAAGATTTTCTGATTTGAGATGTAATTCTAACGGATTTAACCGGCAATATTTTAGTTGATGACTAATACAAAAGTGTTCTACCGGGCTTGAATATATTCCAGTAGCTTCAAAGAAAATAATTGGGTGATCAGCTGCTTGAACCGTTGACAGTAACTGATTAAAACCCGATTGAGTGTGTCTAAAGACGAACTCACCGCGACAGTTCTTTTGATGATACCAAGCAACATTACTTTTCCCCATTGAAACGTCCAGGGCAATAATATCTGCCATTGTAAGACTTCCTTTCTTGAGCTAGGCTAAGCCGTTATCAACGTTTTGTAATTCATTTCCTATACTCGAACTCGTAGTTCCACAACCTGAAAGCAAAATATCAAAGCAAAGATAGCGGAGATTATTTTTTAATACGGACTCGCAGTCCCAGAAGCTATGTGCAACCTTAGCTTTTAGGGTAACAAAAAAGTCCAGAACGATTATTTTCGTTCTGAACTAATCTTAGGTTGTTTCCTACGTTACCCCACCAATCTTGGAAGCGGTGTTCATCAAGAGCTTGTTCGGATACCAGAAGCGGGAGGCCAATAAGATCAGCAGGTTTAATAGCGTTTTTTTGAGCAAGGGGATTGTCTTTTTGCATGGCTAATCCCCACCGATCAGTTTCCGGTAATTGAAGATGATGGTAACTGTCGAGACTACGATGAGCCATTAAGACCGCAAAATCAATGGTACCGTGTTTTAATGCAGTTTCCATTTCATCAGCATTACCGCTAACTAGCCGAATTTCAACATCAGGATAGTCCTGAATAATCTCGCTAAGTACTTCCATGATCCGCTGCATTCCAATACTTTCGCCAGCACCAATTGAGAGTGTCCCAGTAACAACTTGTTCTTTTTGAATATTAGTGGCTGTTTGGTCCGCAAGTTGAATAATTTCTTTTGCCCGGGCTTGGAGATACTCGGCTTCGTCTGTTAAGGTAATTTACCGATGCCCGCGGATAAATAACTTGACACCAAGTTCACTTTCTAAATCTGCAAGCTGCCTTGATAATGTCGGTTGAGATACTAGTAGTTCTTGAGCAGCTTTGGTGATATTTCGTTGTTGGGCGACAGCGAGAAAGTAACGTAAAACCCGAAGTTCCATATGATTCTCTCCCATAACTAAAAGCTATTTTTAACCATATTATATAAGTATTTCACATCATAGCAAAGAGAAAATATAATAATGACAGTTAACTATATAAAAATTGGTGGAAACGTAATTATTTTGCCGAATGTTCATATTGGAACTGATGCGGTAATTGGTGCTGGGTCAATTATTATTCACGATATTCCAGCAGGAGAAAATATTTTATACGTATACGAGGAGAAACAATAATGCAAGAATTACATTTAACTCAAGAATGGGATAAGGTATTTCCTAAAAGTGATCAAGTTGATCACAAAAAAGTAACTTTTACTAACCACTTTGGTAGCGGACCAATACACACCAAAGAACTACGAAGGTAAGTTGCCAGCATTAGCGGTGGCAGGACCTTTTGGGGCAGTCAAGGAACAGTCTAGTGGCTTGTACGCTCAAACGATGGCGGAACGGGGATACTTGACAATTGCCTTCGATCCTTCCTTTACTGGTGAAAGTGGTGGAGATGTGCGTGATGTCTTCTCACTAGATATCAACACTGAAGACTATCAAGCAGCAGTCGACTATTTGAGTAACTTAGATAATGTTGATCCAGAAAAGATTGGCATTATCGGGATTTGTGGTTGGGGAGGAATTTCTCTAAATGCTGCCGCCATTGATCCCCGGATTAAGGCGACTACTGCGGTAACAATGTATGATATGCCACGTGTCGGCTCATGGGGCTACTTCGATCAGGGAACCGCGGAAGAACGTTATGCAAGCAAAAAACAAATTGCTGAGCAACGGACCAAAGAATATGGTAAAAAGGATTTAGCTAAAGCCGGTGGTTGCTATGATTACCCAGCTCCTGATGATCAACCAGATTTTGTTAAGCAATACAGTGCATACTACAAGACTAAACGTGGCTATCACAAGCGTTCCGTCAACTCCAATGAAGGTTGGGTCTTGCAGAGTCAGCCAGCTTGGATGAATACTAAGATCTTAGTTCATCCTGAAGACCTTAAGAATGCAGTTTTGATTGTTCATGGTGAAAAAGCCCACTCACGTTACATGGGTGAAGATACCTTTAAGAAATTAAAGGGTGACAACAAGGAATTAGTGATTGTGCCTAGCGCAACCCATACTGATTTATACGATGGTGGCAATCATAGCTACATTCCGTTTGATAAGATTGATAGTTTCTTTAAGAAGAACTTATAGTAACAATTAGCAAAAACCGAAGCATCCTAGAATTGCGAATATTTCTAGGGTGCTTCGGTTAATTTAAAATGATCAAAATTATTAATACGTTGAAGTAAGTAACTTGCTAATTGTTTCTTCCATTTTGGTTGGCTGGATTACTTGCTCAGCTCGGATTGACTGATTGAATAAGTCTTGAACATTGTTACTTAGCGGTTGTTGGACAACTTTCTGCAAGTCATGAATGGCTGCTAGTCCTGGTGTCGAAACAACTTGTCCTGTAATAGCCTTGTAAACTGTTTCGGGGAATTTATACGGACTAGCCGTTGATACAATGACCGTTGGTGTCTTATCATTATGGCTGGCTTGGTATTGATTAGTAACGAATGAAGCAACAGCCGTATGCGGATCGATTAGGTAACCATCTGCTTTATAAACCCGGTGGATCTCTTGGACGACTTGATCCTGAGTTGCAAATCCGGCAGCAAACTGACGATCTAACTGCGCCTTAATAACCGAGTTGACTTGATAATGACCTTCTTGTACTAATTGATCCATATATTTACTAATTAGTTCAGCATTATTACCAGCTAAATCAAATAATAATCGCTCTAGATTGCTGGATACTAAGATGTCCATTGCAGGTGAATTGGTTAAGTAAAACTGACGCTGACGGTTGTATTCCCCGGTTTTGAAAAAGTCGGTCAGGACATTATTTTCATCAGAGGCACAAATCAATTTATTAATTGGTAATCCTAACTTTTTAGCGTAATAGCCAGCTAGAATATCGCCAAAATTACCAGTAGGGACCGCAAAATTGAGGACATCACCGACCTGAATTTTACCTTTATTTACCAGTTGACCATAGGCACTAAAGTAATAGGCAATCTGTGGAATTAAGCGCCCAATATTCATTGAATTAGCTGAGGAGAATTGATAGCTGTTTTGTTGTAGTTGCTGATTAAATGTGGTGTCGTTAAAAATTCGTTTAACTTCAGTTTGGGCATCGTCAAAATTACCTTCAATCGCAATAGCAGTAAGGTTATTCCCTCGTTGACCTAACATTTGTTTCAATTGAACGGGACTAACTCCCCCATGAGGATAAAAGACAATTACTTGTGTACCAGACTGATTACTAAATCCCCGCATAGCTGCTGTTCCAGTATCACCAGAAGTAGCAGTTAAAATAATAATTTTATTACTGATTTGTTCAATAGTAACTGCTGAGGTCATTAGATAGGGAAGAATTTGCAGTGCAACATCTTTAAAGGCTAAAGTCGGTCCATGAAAAAGTTCTAGGTAGTAATTATTTGAATGACTATTAGAAATAGGGGTAATTTGTTGACTATCCCATTGGTCGCCATAAGCCTGCTCGATACTTTTTTGTAGCTGATCAGGGGTAAAATCGTTGAAAAACAGGGTTAGAATCAGGTGTACAATTTGCTGATAAGTCATCTTAGGTAAGTTTTCGATCGGTAAAGATGAAGAAGGAAATTTGGTGGGGACTAGCAAACCACCGTCATCTGCTAGCCCCTTAATAATGGCTTGGGGTGCGTTTAAGTTTTTATCTAGTGGGCCGCGTGTACTACGGTATTGCATATCATTACCTCCAATTATGACTAAAATCGTAACTCTTTGTTTGATATTGTACCTGTCTTAACGGTATGTTACAATCGGAAAATGAAAAAATAATGAGAAAATGAGGTGGCATTATGGAAACCGTTCAGATAGGAATGCTAGGTCTTGGAACAGTTGGATCTGGCGTACTACAAATGATTCAGAATAATGAAGATAAGGTGGCTAATGTCACCGGTCGGCAACTTAATGTTAAAAAAGTATTAGTAAAACATCCCGAGCGTCATCAGAAAGTCCAGGGAGGAATCGAGTTAACGACTGATATTCAGGAAATTATCAATGATCAAGAAATTCAAATTGTGGTAGAGCTGATTGGTGGAATCCACCCTGCAAAAGACTATATTGAAATGGCATTACGCTCCCGAAAAAACGTTGTAACGGCAAATAAGGACTTGATTGCAACATATGGACCAGAATTAAGCCGACTAGCCCATGATAATGATTGCGATCTAATGTATGAAGCAAGTGTCGCTGGGGGAATTCCAATTTTACGGACAATTAATAATAGTTTCTCTGCTGACAAAATAACGGAGGTCAAGGGAATTGTTAACGGAACCACTAACTACATTTTGACACAGATGAGTCAGCAAGGGTGGTCGTACGAAAAGGCATTACGCGAAGCACAAAAATTAGGTTTTGCTGAGGCAGATCCAACGAATGACGTTACTGGAAAAGATGCTGCATTTAAAATGGTAATCCTTAGTCAGTTTGCATTCGGTATTCAATTAACGATTAATGATTTTAACGTAACTGGAATTGACCGATTGAGCGCCTTCGATGTTCAACAAGCGGGGAAATTTGGTTATGTAATTAAGCTAGTAGGGATTTCGCGGGTAATTAATGATGGCGTCTTTGTCGAAGTAGCTCCGGTTTTGGTCCCAGTAGATCATCCGTTAGCTACCATCAATAATGAATACAATGCAGTAATGGTCACTGGTCAAGCGGTAGGAGACACCCTGTTTTATGGGCGTGGTGCAGGTGGATTGCCGACAGCAAATAGTGTTTTAAGTGATATCACTTCAGTTACTAAGAATCTTGTGTTAAAAACTAACGGTAACTTCTTTAATAATTATCAGCAGCGTTATATCCCAGCTACTACTGATCAAGTTGCATATCCATACTTTTTATCCATTACGATGCCGGATATAACTGGTCAAATGCTTAAGTTAACGCAAATTATGACAGAGATTAATGCCAGTTTTAGCCAAATTACCCAAACAGAAGCAAATGGAATAGCTCGGATAGTAATTATTACTCATGCAATGAGCGGGTCGCAGTTACATGAATTTAAGGTACAGATTGCTAGTGAACCAACCATTAATCTTGATGCTGCTTATAAGGTTTTAAAATAATGGGGGATGAGTAAATGAAAATTAAGGTTCCTGCTTCCAGTGCCAATCTTGGCCCAGGTTTTGATTCAATTGGACTTGCGGTTTCACTATACTTAAATGTAGCGGTTAAGGAATCTGCTAAAGAATGGCAAGTCGATCACCAGTTAGGAGATTTACCGCATGATGAGCATAATATGATCGTTCAAACGGCTCTCCAGGTTGCGCCCCAACTCTCGCCCCAACATCTTGAAGTCAGCAGTGATATTCCGCTTACTCATGGGTTAGGAAGCAGTTCCAGCGCAATTGTTGCTGGGATTGAATTAGCAAACCAACTAGCAAATCTCAAATTAACCAAGGCAGCTAAGGTAGAAATTGCCAGTCAAATAGAGGGCCATCCTGATAATGTTGCTCCAGCAATCCTTGGTGGCTTAGTGATTGGGACTAACATTGACCAGCATTTCGATGCTGTGGAAGCTCCTTTACCACCATATGATTTTGTTGCTTATATTCCAGCGTATAGCTTAGCAACCAAAAAAGCTCGGGCAGTTTTACCACGTCAGTTAGACTACCATTCTGCCATCCATGCTAGTGCAGTTGCTAATACATTAGTAGCAGCTTTATTTAAACAAGATTACTCATTGGTAAGTGAACTTATGGAGGATGATAACTTCCATGAACAGTATCGGGCACAATTAGTACCGGAGTTAATGCCAATTCGGCAAGTAGGTCATGTTTATGGTGCAGCGACATACTTAAGTGGAGCCGGTCCCACGGTTATGACAATGATTATCCCAGACAAAACGGCAGCATTTATTGAAGCACTCCGTAAAAAAGGATTATCTGATCGCATTGAAGTTTTACATCCAGATCGTAATGGTGTGGTCGTCGACGATCAGTAAATTATAGTTTTCAAAGAGGCTATCCTTTTGGGCTTGATAGTGATAACTATTCAGAAAATAATAAAAGAGAATAACCAGTAATTTACTTCGAAGGGATCTCCCTGAGCTAATAGTTACGGGTTATTCTCTTTTATTATTTTTCATAAACTGATCGTTTTAACACACCGACATAGGGAAGATTACGGTAAAGGCCATTATAATCAAGACCATAGCCAACGATAAATTCATTAGGAACTGTAAAACCAAGGTAATCAATTTTTACAGGTGTTTCACGACGTTCAGGTTTATCCAGAAGTGAACAAATTTCAACACTCTTTGCGCCACGACTAGCGAACAGTTTGTTCAAAAACTCTAAAGTATGTCCGGTATCGATAATGTCTTCAACCATTAAAACTGGTCTACCACTAACGTCATGGGAAAGGTCACGTAACAAACGTACTTTACCTGACGATTTAGAACTATCTTCATAGCTGGAAACATCGACATAATCGATATTCAGCTTAAAATCAAGTCTCTTCATTAATTCAGCCGCAAACATCATTGCTCCAGTCATCACTGGCACAACTACTGGAAATTCATCGTGGTATTTAGCAGAAATGGTAGTTGCCAATTCGTCGATTCTGTGATCAATTTGTGCTTGAGAATACAAAACTTTTTCAATGTCGTTATCCATTCTAATTCTCCCTTATAATGTTCGATATTTACGAACAATATAACTGGTTAGTATTTATTAACGTTAGCATTTTATCATAAGTCGTGGCAATTTAAAGACTTTTTAAAAGAAAATTATGATAGTCTAACCGGAAAACATTTAAATTTCATGATTAGCTCTTGATCGCTTAAATCGTTAATTAAAATCTTTTATAATGGATAAATAGAAACTTACCAAGTATAAAGGGAGGGGAGCGTTTTGCAAAAAATCATCGCTAAACGAGTTTCAATGTTGGAACTATTTTATGACCTGATTTTTGTCTATGCAATTTCTAAAATCACCGCAATGATTCATCATCCCGTTGCAGGTGGTATTCCGCTATTTAATTATATTGAATTTGTTTTTGTTGTTATTATGGTAATGCAGATTTGGCTTTATCAGGCATTATATATTAATCGCTTCGGCAAAAGTCGCATCATTGATACAATTGGTTTGCTAATCAGTATGTATGCAATGACTTATCTTGCTAATAATATCAACACTGAATGGTCGGTCACATTTAGAACTTTTAATTCGGCAGTGGTACTAATAGTCGCTGGTTTAATTTGGCAGTACCTCTGTGGTTCGGGAAAACACCCGATGCGTGATCATGATGTCCGGGCCTTTGCAGTAACCTTAATATTAGAATTGATTGCTGTGTTAAGCGGCTTACTAATAGGTTATCACTATGGCATTTTCCTGTGTGTATTAGGTGGCTTGATTGGCTTTTTAATGCCATTAGCTGTGTATCAACAATTTGTTCCAAAGAACGTGAACTTTCCGCACTTAGTAGAACGACTCGGCTTAATTATTATCATTACTTTTGGTGAATCGTTAGTTAATATTACGCGCTATTTCAATGGTTCGATAATTCAGCTATTTCCTGCATTAATTTTTGTACTACTGGTGACAATGTTTGGTGCATATATTATTCAGGACGAACTACTTATTAATCACCACCAGCGTTCACGTGGGTTCGTCCTCATGTACTCTCACGTATTCATGGTGATTTCCCTTCTCTCAATGACGGCAGGACTCGATTATCTTGCAGAATCGGGAGTATCACGGCTTAATTTATGGCTATTATTGTCGATCAGCATTTTGGGATACTATCTATGTCTTGTGGCAAATGGCGTTTATAACCATCGTGATGTTAAATTACAGTTAACTGATTATTGCGTAATGTTGCTGATCTTCCTAATCAGCGCGGGAATTTCATTTTATGGGATGCAAAGTAACTGTGGCTTAATGATTGGGTTTGCCCTTTGTGGCATTAGTGAATTTCTATGGTTATTAAAGATAAGCCGAGTAAGGAAATAGTTAAAGACTGAAGAACGGGATGGAGAATTTGATAAAGGCGAATTCTCTATCCCGTTTTCGGTAAAAAAGATCTACTTATTTCAAGACATAAATATGAAATTGAAATAACTACTTTTTAGCTAATTGTTTTTAATTATTTCTTGATATACCTGCTCGTCTGTATCGCCTTCGGTATTAATGACTAGTACTCGCGCTTTGGCGTCTAATCCTATTTTTTTACGGAGGTGTTGATCCTGGAGAACGGCATTAACGTGGGCAAAGGCTGCAACTCCAGATTCACCGGAAATAATTTTTGAATCAGTTCCAATGGGGGTTGATAGGGTGCGCATTCCAATTCGTGCAACGTTATCTGTCAGTGTTCCATAAAAGCTGGCAGTATCACGAATTACTGGAAATGAAATTAAACTTGGTGTCTGACAATTTAGCCCAGCCATAATCGTGCGAGGTGATCCAGGAACGGTGTGCAAGTTATTATCCGCTACCTGTGCGGATAGATAGTAACAGGCAACAGTTGCTGGTTCAACAATTGTAATTACTGGGCGTTTATCTTTTGGCAATAAACTATATAAGGCATCGATAATTCCAGATGATAATTGACCGACTCCTGCTTGTAAGAAGATATGTGTAGGATAATTGTCGGTGTCTATTTGTCTAAGAATTTCGATGACGATAATAGAATATCCTGCAGAAATCGCTTGTGGAATTTCTGTATAGCCTTCCCAAGCCATATCTTGAATTAAAATCCCGTTTGGATCTTTGTCAGCAAGCTGTTTAGCAAGCTGAACAGTATCGTCGTAGTTTTTATCTGTTATTTCTACATTCACATTATTAAACGCAGCAATATGTTCTGCACGTATCTTAGTTGAACCTGCAGGCATCTTAACTATTGCGTGAATGCCTAATTTTTCGGCCGCCCAAGCCACACCGCGCCCATGATTACCATCAGTAGCAGTATAAAAAGTGATTTGGTCAGCGACTTTTCTTATCAACGGTGTCATTAATTGAGAATATTTCAAATACTTTGTTGCTAATCCGGTTTGCTTAGCAATACAATATGCCATTGCGTATAAACCACCGGTAGCTTTAAAGGCTTTTAGGGCTTTGCTAAATCGTTGAGATTCATCTTTTACATAAAGGCTACCGATATTATTCTTTTTAGCATACTGCTTCAAATTAATTAATGGTGTTGGCTGATAAAATGGTACTGATTGATAAAAATTTGCAACTTGTTTCACGATTTCAGCATCGTTAAAAGGATGATTGCTAATTTTAAATGGTGATTTAATAAGTTTGATTTCTGTCATAATTAGTTTCCTTCTTAATATTCAAGCTAACAAAGTCTGATGATCTATGTCAAATACGCTTACTTAGAAAGTAATGGCACTACTAACCTTATTTTTAGCGAGTACAATAGTTTAATATCATATTTGACTTAATGAGCGCTCAACGAAATATTAAAAAAACATTAGAAAAATCTTGACATTTTATAATCAATCATGTAAAGTATTTAGCAAATAAACGGTATGAATAACCACTGAGAATAGGAAATTAGCTTTTCTTTAACTAGTCAGCGAACCCAAATTAGTGAGAGTGGGAATAGTAAAGGATAGTGAAAGTAGCCTAGGAGTGGCTCAGGTGAGAGCAATCGTAGCCTTAGCCGGGTGCGCCCGTTATAGCGTCAACGTATCTAGTTTTTTTGCTATGTACGGGGTAAGGGAGTAGTAGTGATATTACTCTGAAGATAAGGTGGTAACACGCGTGATAGCGTCCTTGTAAGCAGTTAGCTTATGAGGACGTTTTTTTATACCAGTTTAATTAATTATTACTGAGAGGGATGTTTAAAATGAAAACAACTAAAGCGAGTATTAGACAGTCGATAATTATTGCATCATTGATTTTTGGAATGTTATTTGGAGCAGGAAATCTAATTTTCCCAGTTCACTTGGGTCAGCTAGCTGGTAGTCACTGGTTAATAGCGAGTAGTGGCTTTCTTATTTCTGGAGTATTGATTCCCTTGATGGCCTTGCTAGCAATTAGCATTACCAAGTCAAACGGCATTTATGACCTTGCACTGCCGAACGGTCGGACTTATGCACTAATCTTTTTAATCCTCGTTCATGCAACTTTGGGACCATTATTTGCAACGCCCCGGACGGCAACCGTTCCTTATGAAATTGGGATTGCTCCTTATTTATCTAAGGCAGCTAATTCTTGGGGACTATTAATCTACTCATCAATTTTCTTTAGTTTGGTTTATCTTTTTTCCAATCATGAGGGTAAAATTGCTACTTTAATCGGTAAAATCTTAAATCCCTTATTTCTAGGATTACTATTTCTGATTTTCTTACTAGCATTCAGTAATCCGTTAGGCGCTGGTAGTACTGCTAATATAACCGCGGCATATACAAATCATGCTTTTTCTAATGGCTTTTTACAAGGATATAATACTATGGATGGTTTAGCCGCATTAGCTTTTGGAATTACAATTATTACTGCAATTAAAGAATTAGGAATTAAAAAATTGCGACAAATATCGCTTGCAACGGCTAAAAGTGGTTTTTGGGGAATCAGTGGAGTTGCAATTATCTACTTAGCTTTAATTTGGTTAGGAGCGACTAGCTTACACCAATTTAAACCTGCATTAAATGGTGGGATTACGCTTGCCCAAATTTCTCATTATTACTTAGGAACAGCTGGAGATGCGATCTTAGCAACATTAGCTACTGTTACTTGCATGACTTCTGCAATGGGGCTCGTAATTGCCTTTTCGCAAGACTTCCATCGTCGATTCCCCAAAATTTCTTATCGAACATTTTTGCGATTTAACTGCGGGCTGTCATTCTTATTCGCTAATCTAGGTCTTAATCAAATCATTGCATGGTCAACGCCAATCCTAATGTTCCTTTATCCGTTAGCAATTACTTTAATTATTTTAGGCTTGCTTTCGCCACTATTTAAAAAGGATCCGTTAGTTTACCGAATTACAACTGGATTAACTCTGATTCCGGCATTCTTTGATATGTTAAATGCGTTACCTGCTAATTTGCATGAAAGTCAATTATTGCAAACGCTACTTGAATTTGCTCAACGGTTCTTCCCATTTTTCAGCTTAGGGTTTGGCTGGCTGAGTTTTGGAATTGTGGGATTAATTTTAGGACTTGCTAGTTATGTATTAAAAGAAAGGAAGAAAACAGCGTTAGCAAATGATTAATTGTTAATTTTAGGTCACTGACATAAGTTATATTACCTAAATAAAATACAAACGACGCAGTCCACAAATGGGCTTCAGTTTGGTAAATTGAACTTGAAAACAAAGCACGGAATAATGATAAATTATCATTATCCTGTGCTTTTTCTTGTATTATTTAATAATCTGTAGCAAGCTACACATATTGAGAGAGGGGATGCTCAAAAATGAAGTCAAAAAGACTACCTACACAAGATTATATTGGACCTCAAATCAAAACTCTGAGTATTTTGATTGAAAAAAAGATGAATGCTCAATTAGTTGCCAATGGAATTAACTTAACGGGGACCCAAATTTCAATTTTAGCCTTTTTATATGATCATCAAAAGACGGTAACCCAAAAAGAAATTGAATTAAAGTTCAAAATTAGTCACCCTACCGTGCGAGAAATAATTCGGCGATTGGTTGCATTGAATGTAGTTGAAACAACTACAAGCGATCAGGACAGACGTCAAATTCTTTTAATGTTGTCGACTCAAGGGCAAAAATTTATGAAAGAAAATCTGAAGATAATTCAGGATCCAGCTAAGAAGATGGAATCAAGATTACGAGATAATATTAGAGAGTCAGATTACGAAATTTTTCAGCAGGTTTTGCATCAGATGATTAATAATTTGCAATAACCTGCCTTATTTTAGTTAAAAGTGTAGCTAGCTACGTTTCTAAGGAGGGAAATTTATGATTACAATTGATACACCTAATAAGCAAAAAGTAAAAATGATAGCAGTATTAATCTTTGGAGCATTTATAATGATGCTTACCGAAACATTTTTCAACAATGCTTTACCAACAATTATTAATCAATACAGTGTTAGCCAGTCAATCGCGCAATGGGTCAGCACGGGCTACCAACTTGTGACAGGATTAATGATTCCTTTATCTGCATGGTTTTTTCACCGTTTTAATACTAAACATACTTTCATTAGCTTGTTACTGATTTTTTACTGGGTTCAATTTGTGGCTTCTTAGCAAGTAATTTCTGGCTATTATTATTTGGCCGATTAATTCAAGCGATCGCTGCCGGGGCAATGATTCCTTTAATTCAAAATGTAGTTCTCGTACTCTATCCTCAAGAAAAACGAGGCTTTATTATGGGAATAATTGGTTTGGTGATTGCATTTGGCCCAGCGCTAGGTCCAACGGTTGGTGGATGGATCATTGATAACCTAGGTTTAAAATGGTTATTTGGAATTTTAGTTCCCCTAATCATTATCTTACTAGCTATCAGTCTTTTTAATGCTAAAAATGTTCATAAGATTGACCGAACACAAAGAGTTGACTGGCTATCTGTAGTAGAATCTTGTCTTGGCTTTGGGGCGCTATTATATGGCTTCTCTGATATCAGTAATATGGGAACAATTAATTTTACAAATGGCTTTATCACAATAATGGGGTTTGTCGTATTAATATTTTTCTGCTGGCGACAATTAAAGTTAGAAAAGCCATTAGTGAATTTAAGGGTTTTTAAAAATTATACTTTTAATTTAACAACTATTTTAAGTGCAATTAGTAATATCGCATTACTTAGTGTTGAGTTAGTCTTACCACTATATTTACAGCGAGTTCATGGCCTTTCCGTATTTCAGGCTGGACTGATGCTCTTACCTGGAGCAATTTTGGAAGGGATAACGAGTCCGATTGCTGGAAGACTATATGATAAATTCGGTATTAAGAAACTCTCATTAATTGGCTACGCTATTATTATTTTGGGGACTATGCCAATGATGTTTTTTACTCCAGAGACTAATTTGCTACTTGTTGCAGGGGCATATGCTTTCCGAATTATTGGAATTGCTACTGTAATGATGCCAACGTTCACAGAAGGACTTAATGCGTTACCAATTAACTTATACGTTCATGGAAATGCTGCAGCATCGACTGTTCGCTAGATTGCCGGTTCACTTGGAACAGCAGTATTAATGATGATTATCGCCTTTGGTAGTAAGCATGTAGCAGGTAACAAAATGCTGCTGGCTGAGCAGCTTAACTATGGCTATCGATACGCATTTTTAGCTTCCTTTATTTTTGCTTTAATTGGTTTTGTTTTATCATTTTGGTTGAAATCAAAACAGCAGTAACTTCATAGTGAGAAAAACACCGAAAATCGGCTGGCAAGCTGATTTTCGGTGTTTTCTGTTGAGTTAATTCTCAGTCTCTAAACATTAATCATCCCAAACTTTCTTAGCAACGTTAAATGCAGACCAAGCATTCGGCCAACCAACGTAAAAGGCAAGTTGGGTAATTATTTCTGCAATTTCATCTTTAGTAATTCCATTCTTTTTAGCAGTTTCCATATGGTAAGGAAGTTGCTCAAAGGCTCCCTTAGTAATTAATGCCGTAACAGTCAAGAAACTCCGATCACGAGGACTTAATTCCTTTTCTCGGGACCAAACTTGTCCGAATAATACATCATCGTTTAATTCAGCAAATTTTGGTGCAAAATCACCTAATTGATCGCGTCCAGCAGTTTGTTTCTTAGCCATGATAAAGACTCGTTTCAAAGTTCTTTTTAGTTATCTTTAATATAAACTAGATCAAATAAAATAAGAAATACTCATATTAAGTAATTATCTATGCAAAAACTGAATTTTAAATAACAAAGGGGGGGTAAATTGAATGAAGTTATAAAGAGTTATAAAATGAGGAGTCATAGTAATAAATAATCCATTTACTACGAGCTTTGGAACTGTTCCAAGTGTTTTTCTTGATCGGGACTCTCTTTCGCAGCGGGTAATTACTGAATTAAACAGCGGTAATTCTCCATTCCAAATATCCTTGATTTATGGACAATGTGGAGCAGGGAAGACAACACTAATGACTGATGTTGCCAATGGACTAGAAAAAAGTAGTTAATTAAATGTTAGACGATGATTTTCTTGATTCGCTAACTACGCAATTACGAGAGAAACTGGTTACTCTTAAATTATTTAGTGAGGTCGATTTAAAAATCGAATTTAAGGGAATTCAATTTAATACTTCAATGGGCAACGATAATAAAGAAGCAAATTTTCAAACTATTTTTCATCGTCTCCTACAAAAGTTTACGCAAAAAGGAATTAACATTATATAATTATGATATAATTATATTCGAGGTGACCGTGATGAAATATAAAACAGTTAAGGCGCGAAAGCAGGGAACTTCAATGACCCTGACTATTCCAGCGCAATTTAAGGTCTGTGAAAATGCATTATTTGAACCAAAACTATTAGATAACGGAACAATTCAGTATTCTCCAATTGTGAGTGATGCTGATATTGAACATGATCGTAAAATGATTGAACAGTCTTTCAAATATGATCAGCTACTTACCGAAGAAGATATGGAAAAACGTTTTGGAAAGTATGGCTGGGGACAAGATGAAGATTAAATATACGCCAAGCTTTGCTGATTCCCTAGAACATACGATTTTATATTGGCAGAACGAGCTAAAATTATCCACCGTCAAAATTCATCAATTTACGTCACATATTGATAAGAAAATCAAATTAATTGGTGCTTATCCTGGAATAGGAACCGATGTTACTGAGCTGTATGGCTTTGAGAAACAGACTTACCGTATCTTAATTGGTCATAGTTACGGTATCTTTTACCGATTAGACCAGGCTAATAATCAAATTATTATTGGCGCAATCTTTAATACTGCAGAAATGAAAGTT
>NZ_GG693413.1:288813-295689 GCF_000159435.1 Limosilactobacillus vaginalis DSM 5837 = ATCC 49540
TCTGTGAAAGTGAAAAATCTTCGATCAAGTTATCAAAAAGGAGTCAAAGATTAGGATGAACGTTCTTATTATTGGGGATTTTCCTGTTAGCACAAAGCAAAAAATTTATAAAGTTTTTCCTCAAGAATGGCAAGTTCACATTACAAATTTACGTTCAGCACCGTTGTATTTATCATCTGCGGAAGCAATTATTCCTGAGCATATACCAGTTAATTCATCTCTACTAAAACAAGCGCCGCAGTTAAAAATAATTCAAACCGGGGCCGGTTATGATAATGTTGACGTGGCCGAATGTACTCATCGAGGGATTAAGGTTTGTAATGCTGCAGGAGTTAATGCGAATGCCGTAGTTGAACACACCCTTGCGTTAATTTTAAGTTGGTTTAAAAATATTCCTTACTTAGACTGCTTTATGAAAGACCAGCAACCGGCAAGTCAACTTACGTATAATGGAGCGGAAATTGCTGGGAAAACTTTAGGAATTGTTGGCTTGGGAAATGTTGGTGCGAGAATGGCGCATATTGGGTTGGCGCTCAATATGAACGTCCTTGCGTATAATCATCATCCACGGCATATTTCAGGAGTTAGGATGGTTGACTTACCAACCTTGTATAAAAATAGTGATATTATTAGCCTTCATATTGCTGCAACTCCTGCAACTCACCATTTAATTAATTCTCAGGCGTTTCAACAAATGAAATCATCAGCACTCCTAGTAAACACATCACGAGGAAGTATTGTTGATGAGGCTGCTCTTATTTCAGCATTGCAAACCCATGAAATTGCCGGAGCCTGCTTAGATGTCTTTGAACAAGAACCATTGCCCATGGATAGTCCGTTGCGGCATTTAAGTAATGTCATCCTAACACCGCATACAGCAGGCCTTCCCGACAGTGTTAAATTTCACCGTCGTCGTTACGAATTCTTTAAGGAGAATCTGACTAGATTTGCTAAGGGTGAAAAGCCAAAGAATTTAGTGAATTAATGGTTTGGAAAGTTATATTTTTCCTCTTAATATTATTCGCTATTTAGACCAATCTGGTTATTATCATTTCGAGCCCATCTGGATTTGCTTAATATTAAACGAATCTTTTGCTATCGTATTGAATTAGACCACCTACTTCTGTATAGTCTAACTATTATCTTATAGCGATGAGGAGTGAGTTGAGATGAGTACGACAAACACATTATTTGTAATGGTCGCTAGTATCCTGGTGTTTTTTATGACGCCAGGATTAGCTTTTTTCTATGGTGGAATGGTGTCACGCCGTAATTCAGTCAATACGCTGCTCTCGGTATTCTTTATTTCGGGACTCGCCATTATTTTATGGGTTGTCTTAGGATATTCATTATCATTCAACGGCAACGTCTTTGGATTAGTAGGCAATCTTCATGCCATGATGATGAGTAATGTCCGGCTCGACCAGTTAACTACGGGGAAAATCCCATTAGGGCTGTATTCACTATTCCAAATGATGTTTGCTATCATTACCCCGGCTTTATTCGTTGGTGCGATTGTTGGAAGGGTCCGGTTTAAGTTTTTAATGGTCTTTATAATTTGTTGGTCAGTCTGTGTCTATTATCCACTCGTCCATATGATTTGGGGTAATGGACTGCTCTCAAAACTAGGAGCATTAGATTTTGCAGGTGGGACAGTAGTTCATATTAATGCTGGGATTACCGCGCTGGTCCTTTCTATAATGGTTGGACCACGTTCTCATCCCGAAGACGAACACGCCAACCATTCCTGGATTTTATTAGGTACCGCAATTTTATGGATTGGCTGGTATGGATTTAACGCTGGCTCGGCCTTAGCAATTAATGATGTTGCAATGCAAGCGATGATTACAACAACTATCGCTACGGCCGCTTCAATGGTTGCTTGGCAGTTATTAGAAGTTTGGCGAGTTGGTCATATTACCCTGGTTGGGACTTGTTCAGGTGCTTTATGTGGTTTAGTAGCAATTACGCCAGCTGCCGGTTATGTTGCTATCGACAGTGCTCTTTGGATCGGACTGATCGGGTCAGTCGTTAGTTTCCTATTTGTTACACTGATTAAGCCCAAAATTCATCTGGATGATACCCTTGATGCTTTTGGTTGTCATGGGGTTAGTGGAATCTGGGGTAGTATTGCAACTGGATTATTTGCCAGTCATGCAATTAACAGTCATGTTACTAGTGATGGCCTATTTGTTGGTGGCGGTTGGCATTTATTTAATATTCAATTATTAACAACTGTTATTGTGATTGCTTGGACTTTTATCATTTCAATGCTCTTAATTAAGTTAATTAGTTACTGGATGCAAATCCGAGTTTCCAGCGATGATGAAATACTTGGCCTGGATTTAAGTCAGCATAACGAACCGCTCCATTCTACCCGGTTAGCAAGCGAAAGAACTGAATAAATTAATCAAGCCACCTAATTAGTCGATAATGACCTTTTTAGGTGGCTGAATTTGTTGCGTTTTCAATTACTGTCTGAAAATTATTAAGATAGTAGCCAGTCGATCACGTTAATTTGCTCAATTCCATTGTCGTTATAATAACCACTATCTTCAGTTAATAATTTTTTGGGAAAGTTATCGTGAATCTGTTGAAATCCTCGTATTTCACGTTGATAGGTATGTTCATCCTTAACAGAAAGGGAAACCTGATAATACTCTTTGATACCATCCTTAATCGCTACAAAATCAATTTCTAAATTGCCTAATGAACCAACATAAACCTCATATCCTCGCCGCAGTAGTTCTAGGTATACGATGCTTTCTAGGCGGCTACCAAAGTTGGGTCGTTTTGTCCCTAATAAGTCAATCTTCAACGCTGGATCAACTGGATAATATTTTGAATTGATCGTTAAATATCTCTTACCACTAATATCATAGCGGTCACATTTATAGAAAAGATAGGCATCAGTAAAATTTTTTAAGTATGAAGTAACGGTTGCTGGACTGGTTTTGACACCCTTAGAAGTCATTAACCCCGCTATTTTTCTGGGTGTAATCAAATTTCCGGTCGTATCTGTTAAGTACTTAGCCAATTCTTCAACAAAGGAAGCATTACCACGTTCACGACGAGCAAGAATATCTTTAATTAACACCGTATTAATAATGCCATCAATATAGTCGTGATAAGTTTGGCTATCATTCAATTCGATAGCAAACGGGAAGCCACCTCTTTCTGAATAACGATCGAATGCTTGAGTTTTAGAAGTGTTCTTCATTGTTGGTAAAAACTCTGCAAATGACAATGGAAAAACATGAATTTCGATATAACGCCCGGACAACAGTGTTGATAATTCTCCAGAAAGCATAAATGCGTTTGAACCGGTCACATACAAGTCAACATTCTTTTTAATGAATAAGCTATCAAGTACTTTCTCAAAGTGTGCAACATTTTGGATTTCATCCAGGAAAATATAATTCATTTTATTTGCAACTAGATGATTATTTAAGTAGTCATATAGTTTGTGATAATCTTGGAGATTAGAAATGCCAAGATCTTCAAAGTTAAGATGGTGGATTTGGTCGTCAGCAACGTCAAATCTTTCTTTTAATCGTTGTTTGTACATTTCTAAGATGGTAGATTTTCCTGACCGGCGAACTCCTGTTAATACTTTAATGATTTGCTTGTCGCGAACTAGATCTAATCGTTGCATATAGCTATCTCGTTGGATCATTTGGTTAACCTCTTATTAGTTTGAATTTAGTTTTATACTTATGATTATTATATCATTAGTTTGAAATTACTTTTACACTTTTTGAAAATTCAGTTGAATGTAAAAGTATTTTCACATTCATAAAAATCATTTTTTACCTTCAGACCAAATCCTAGTTAACCTTTTTGCCAGTGGAGCAATCGTCTTCCGTTGGCTTTTTAAATAGGTTACGTAAAAAGTCATTGTTGCTGAACGATCAGTAATTGGTAATGCAACAGTATCAGTTGTGTCATATGTATTGTTTGGTTGTGTGACATTAGTAGTAAAGAAGGGGAAACTGGTATATTTTGTTAATTCACTAAGCGCATCATATTCTGTTTGATACAAAAATTTAGCATCAGGGATGTTCTCCTGAATGATCGTTTTCCATGGTCCAATATCATTTAAAACCACAAAGCTCAAACCAACTAATTCCTTAAAAGTGACCTGACGCTGATTAGCAAGGTACATAAATTGATCGAGATTAACATAAAGGTTTTCCTCGCCGATGAAGCGAGACTCAATCTGCGTTGTCTGGATTTCACGATTGGTAATAATCGCTGAATACTTGCGGTTCAGTAGGTTCTTTTCGACGTTATTCTGGTCAAGAAGTGCTTCATCGATATCAATGTTGGCGTTAAATTTTTGTAGATTCTGTTCTAGTACAATTTGCGGACCAGGGGCGACACTAGCAATTTTGAGTACTTGCTGATTTTGCGCGTAGTTTTTGATTTCAGTGATAAATTGCTGATTAGCTTGGAGGAGTGCAGTGGCTTTTTCAGCAGCCAGCTTGCCGGTCTTAGTTAGCGTGATCCGATTGGGGGTGCCGATCAAACAGTTGGACCCCCAATTCATCTTCTAATTTTTGCATCCCCCGCGTAACAGTTGGCTGAGTGATATTTAATTAGGCCGCTGTTTTCGCGAGGGTTTTATATTTGGCAAACGTGATAAGTTCTTCTAATAGGTAATTATCAATCATTATCATCCCTCCAGCTAGTATACGTTGTATGTATGCTAGCATGTTCTTTAAGTAATTTTCAATCAGGGAGTATGTGGTTAAGATATAGACAATCACAAAACGAAGGGAAGTTAATCTAATATCAAACAATGTTCCAACAGTAAAATTAAATAACGGTGTCGAAATGCCAACGCTTGGCTTTGGCGTTTTCCAAGTTCCTGATTTATCTCAAGCTGAACAAGCAGTTACGGATGCTCTTGAAACTGGCTACCGCTTGATTGATACCGCTGTAGCTTACCAAAATGAGGAGGCGGTTGGTAAGCCAATTAAGGATAGCGACATTCCGCGTGATCAAATCTGGGTAACTTCTAAGCTTTGGCTCCAAGACTACGCTTATGAAGAGGCCAAGAAGGCCATTGATCTTTCATTAAAGAAACTTGGCCTGGATTATGTGGACCTTTACCTAGTTCACCAACCGTACGGCAAAGTTGATGAAGCCTGGCAAGCAATGGAAGAAGCTCAAGAAGCGGGAAAGATTCGATCAATTGGTGTTTCTAACATGACACCAAAATTATGGAAGAAGTTTGTTCCCGATTTTGATGTCATGCCAGCAGTTAACCAAGTTGAATTTAACCCCTACTTCCAACAAAAAGAATTGCGTCAAATCATGGCTAAAAATGGGGTTGCCCTTGAAGCTTGGGCACCGCTTGGTCAAGGTAACGCTGAGCTCTTTCACAAACCAGTCATTACCAAAATGGCAAAAAAGTATGGTAAGGATGCTGGGTAAATTATCCTCCGCTTTGAACACCAAGAAGGGGTAACGGCCTTTCCGAAGTCCGTTCATGAAGCACGAATCAAGAGCAACATGAAAATTTTTGACTTTGAATTGAACTCCGCTGAAATGGATCAAATGCGAGCCTTAGATAAGGGTAAGGGGATGCACGATCCAGATGCACCAGGCGTTGAAGAAATGCTCAGTCAATACGATGTGCATACTAATGATTAATTGAAGATAGAAAATGACGATACAGCATTAAAACCGTACCGTCATTTTTAATTCTCAAATTTTGCCCGGTGCACTTTTTCAAAGTGTTTTCCCGTATAAATTTCCGCATCACTATGCTTAATCGCCCAATTAGAAATTGTATCGAGCACCGGAATTAAACTTTTGCCTTCAGCAGTTAATGAGTATTCAACCCTGATTGGCATTTCATTAAATTGTTGACGCTCAATGATTCCTGCCTGCTGTAATTCATGGAGACTATCAGCTAGGGCGGCATCTGAAATATTTTCCATTTGTGCTTTCAGTTCACCGTAACGCATTGAATTAACATGCCCCAGGATACAGAGAATCCGTGGCTTCCACTTGCCACCGAAAATATCTAACCCATAGTCAACAGTACAATAGTATTCTTTTGGTAGTTTCTGTTGATACATAGCTAACCTTCCTCAAAAATTATTTAGTAGCTTAATCGTCTTTAAATTCGTATTAATTTTGATTGTAAACGACTACTATCAGAATTGTAAACTAATTGATTTGAGGAGGAAGTAAAATGGCAGTTAAAGCTTATTTACAAGTAACGATGGTAATTCCTGAAAAGAATCGGGCAGCGGCAGCAAAGGTTTATACCGATTACCGTGAACCATTCTTAAAAACCATCCCCGGTGCAGAAACCAAGGATCTTTTAATTCGGGACGAAGATGTTCAAGTTCTTCATGGCTTTGATAGTGTTGAACATGCCAAGGCATACCTCGACAGTGAAATGTTTACTCAACATGTTTTCCCCGGTTTGAAACCAACTTGGACTGCGGATCCGGAAGTACGGATTTATAGTGTAAACTAAATTAAATAAATTTTCTTCATGGCATCACGTAAATAGTGGTGTCATTTTTTGTAAACTGATTTTTGAAGCTAATTAAGTAATTTATTTATCTCATGTAATTCTGCTTGCTCATCATTAGTTCCAATGGTATGAGTAAAAGCTATGGATTGCTATTAAATATAAACCCGTGGTGCTAGTTAACTTTTTCCTAGAGGAAAATGTCTAAACATGTTGGTAAATCAACAAAAAACGCATATAGTAGTCTCAAAACTCCCAAGAAATGAGGACTACTATATGCGTTCATCAAAATATACTGAACATTATACAGATACTTTTATAACATTCAAGGAAATTATGAGAACTGTTTCTAACATATACCACAATTGTATACCAGATAAAAT
>NZ_GG693413.1:297031-304497 GCF_000159435.1 Limosilactobacillus vaginalis DSM 5837 = ATCC 49540
CACTGATCAACTGAAGCAACGCGATACAGTGATTATTACTTGTGTTATATGGGGCATAATTAATGGCTATACTAGCCAAAGAGCCACGTATAGAGCGGTTTGTTCCGTCTTATTTCCTAATGGTGACTTTCCTAGTAGGAGTCGATTCACTCGCTTAAGTTCAAACTTAGCTTACACTATCAAGATTATTCGATACTTTTTCATCAAGAAGCTCACCAAAGGTGAACTAGTCGGAATTATAGATAGTTTTCCTAGTCCATTATGTAAACCAGTTAGAAATAGACAAGCAAAACTATTGAATCAAATAGCCAAAGTTGGCTATAACTCAACAAAGAAATCTTATTTTTATGGTCTTAAAATTCATATGGTCGTTACTAAGACTGGCTTTCCGATTACTTACTCAATCACGAATCCAGGTGTCCATGACGTGAAAGTGTTAGAGACTTTATCGGAAGAAGCGAATCTTCCCAATATCCTAGGGGACAAAGGATATACTAGCCATAAAATCCATGAAAAGCTTGCCCTTAAGGGCATTACTATATCCGTTCCGCCACGTAAAAAAATGGATAAATCAGAAAAACTAGACCACAGCTTACTTGGAAAAAAAAGAAAAACAGTTGAGCCTGTTTTTTCTTCCTTAGAAAAATTAGGTTGTCAAAATTTCAACTCACGTTCTGATAAAGGGTTAGAGAGTAGATTTGAAGGCATATTACTGGCTTACAGTGTTCTATTAAGTCGAGCACAACGACGTTTTGAAGGAACTTTGAGATATTCTTTAGGATATTAAAATTAACTAGCACCACGGGTGGGTGATTTATAGTATACTATGTCAAAAGGAGGAGTTAGATGAACAATCAAATCACACTAACGTATTTAGATTATGATGATCTAGATGCTTTACAAGTTGTAAGTGTTGTCAGTTTTTATGAATCGTTTATCGATGGCGCAGATCCACTTGATATGCAAGAATATTTACAGACACAATTGACAACTGAAATATTGGCAGTAGAATTGGCACAGTCAACCAGTAAATTTATTGGTATTAAGGATCATCAAATACTCATTGGTTATATGAAAGTCAATGATGAAAAAGATGCTATAGAGATTCAACGGATCTATCTGCTCAAAGATTATCAAAACAAAGGGTTAGGGCAACGGTTACTCGATGAAGCGAATCGTTATGCTAAAACGAAACAAAAACGTTATTTACGTTTGGCTGTTTATGAAAAAAATCATGCAGCTATTCGTTTTTATGAACGTTATGGATTTAAAAAAATCGGGATCAAACATTTTCTTTTAGGAAAACAAGATCGTATTTGTCCGATTTTAGAAAAAGAAATCTAAAAAAACGTCCTCAGCATCAAAAGTGAGGACGTTTTTTTAGGCTGGTAATGGAACCATAATTCGCTTTCCTTTTTGATAAAACGCTAATTCCGTCACACCTTTTACTTTTAACAGAGCAAAAAGATCATCGAAATGGAAATGTCCAAGGTAATGCCCATCTGATCCAACACTAAACAAGGTACCACCACGTGAAAGATATAAATCGATGATATATTCATATAGCGCTAAATTGTCATACAAGTAAGCGCTCTTAGCATTTAATTCGAATGCCAATTTATTTTTGATTACTTGATCTAGAATCGGTAAAAACTGCGCTTCATATTGTTTAAATTCAGCAACGGATAGACCAAATACCCGAAAACTATAGTCAAAATGAGCAAAGACATCTGCTTCTATAACAACTAGTGCTTCTGAAAGTTGTGCAAAATACTGAGGAATCACAATAGCAGGATCCATATCTTTGACTTCGTCATCTAAATAATCAAATTGACCATTATGATGCACACTGAGTAATTTTAAATCGTAATCTTTATCGGCTAAATAGTCGATGATCCGATCCTTTTCAGAAGCGATGTAACCGATTTCGATGCCTTTTAAAACACGATTGCCAAAACGCTTATTTAAGCTATCGATTGTTTGACTGTACATTTCATAATCGGGGATATCATCGACTTTAGTAACAGGATTGGCTAAGTCAAAATGTTCAGTTGTCACGACGTAACCATCGTAGTTTGTTAAATAGTCCTCATTTCTTGGGAGTTTTGAGACTACTATATGCGTTTTTTGTTGATTTACCAACATGTTTAGACATTTTCCTCTAGGAAAAAATTAACTAGCACCACGGGTTAAATATAAGTATTTAACATCGATAACTGATTCATATAAAATAACAAATTTAAGGTAAGGAAAGAAAATGAAAAAAGTAAAGTTGTTTCTAAGTTTAGCTATCAGTTTGCTTACAATTGTCGGTTTAACTTCTAAGGCTCATGCAGTCACTCACTATGTACAGTTCTCAACACCGACAATCTTCGTCCATGGCTGGGGGAATAGTTCACACGCGGAAGAAAAGATGGCTAATGCTGCTCGTGATGCGGGAGTTACCAAAATAATCGTGCGGGCAAATGTTGATAAAAATGGCAAGGTAACTTTTAATCGCCGGATTCTGGCAAATACGGTTAACCCGATTGTTGAAGTAAATTTAGAAGACAATAAGCTAGCTAACTACCAAAATAATTATGCTAAGCGCTATCATCTGCTGGTCATTATAATGGGTTAGTTGGGGAGAGCGATGCTGATGCTAAAGTAGATGCGCAAACCGGTGAACCGGAGCAGAAGGAGTCCGCATACCGTGAATTATTAGGTTTGCGCCAAACTTTTCCTAAGAATACCGCGGTTCTAAATATTTATGGGGATGTCGAAGATGGTAGCCATTCTGACGAAGATGTGCCAGTCAATTCTGCTAAATCATTGAAGTATCTTGTAGCTAGCCGAGCAAAATCCTACTAAGAGATTGAAATTCGTGGTAAGAACGCCCAGCATAGCAAGTTACATAATAACAATCAGGTAAATCACGCTTTAATTAAATTTTTGTGGGAAAAGTAATGCTTTCTATTAGGTATCTATTTATGCGGTTTCGTAATTTAATGCTAACGAGGCCGTTTTAATAAGTATTTAGTTTACATAATTATCATTCAGTGTTAACTGATGCTTTTCTTGTCTCCCTTTACAACTAAGCATATAATTAAAATTATAAATAATTGGGAGGGGATTATCAAATGAATAAAATTTTTATGAGCGGTTATTATCAAGGCGTTGTTGAAGTTGCTCCAGCATCATTATCAGCAGCCAAGGTGGAAGAATTAGCGATTACAATGACTATTCAGCACCTTCGCCATGCCGGAGTTAAGGTAACAACAATCCATGACTTCCTTGTACTTGATATTCATGCTAATGAACGACTCGTTAACAAGTATATAAACAATAACGCAGCTGAACTCGAAGAAGTCCAAGCCAGCCTTTTAAGTTCAGCGTTCACAAAGAAAGGTAGTATTGATTAATGAAGAAAAGTTCAGTTGGAATTTCGATTGCGATTATTGCCGTTTTGGTAGCAATCATTGGTGGTGCGGTTTACCATACGCAGAAGAATAATCGCTTCGTTCATTCAACTACGGCAACTCTCTTCTTCCATGGTGGAGGAAGCAGTTATCACGCAGAGACGGGAATGGTTAACGCCGCAAAGAAAGCTGGCGTTACAAATACCGTCATTAGAGCAGACGTTACAAACAACGGAAAAGTTACTCTTCATGGTAATATGTATCGGGGCGCGGTTAACCCAATCGTAGAAGTTAACTACGAAAATAATCGACAACTAGACTTTAATAAGCATGGCGAGTATGCAACGAATGTTGTTAAAATGCTCAAAAAACGTTACGGAATTAATAAGATCAACATGGTTGGTCACTCATTAGGTAATATTTCGATTATCTACTACATGCTTCGTAATGGTCAAAATAAGAACATGCCTCGATTGGAAAAGCAGGTTGATATTGCTGGTCATTTTGGTGGATTAACGTTTAATGGTATTCCAGATGCACTAAAGTAACCTGCTGGGATGAAATTGGATTCTAATGGAAAGCCTAATTACATGAACACTACCTATAAACAAATGACTGCTGCTCGTAAGGCCTATCCTAAGGGACAAGTAGCCGTCCTGAATATCTATGGCGATATTGGTAACCATACTGATGGCCGGGTTACTAACGCTTCATCACGTTCACTTCAGTACCTAGTTGCGTCTCGAGCAAAGTCATATACCGAATTAAAGGTAACTGGTAAAAATGCCCAGCACTCTAAACTTCATGATAATAAGCAAGTTGATCAAGCGTTAATTAAGTTTCTTTGGCAACGAAGAAACTTAATTAAACACCATAAAACAAATCTCCTTAGCCGGGTCAAAGCCTAGCTAAGGAGATTTTACTATTTTACTTATCTTTTTTCTTTGATTGGGTGTTCTTCTTTGGTTTAATGTAGATTACTTTAAACTTATTTACATAAGCATTTTGTAAGTCTAACGGAATAAAGGAGAAACTGTCAACTCTAATTGGCTGACCAACCTTTAAGTCATATTGCCGTTCAAGGAAGAATCCCGTAAGAGTTGTTACTTCTGAGTTTTCAAATTGATCAATCTTAGTATTGAAGTACCGTTCAAAATCATCAAGCGGCATTTTACCGGAAACTTCATAAGTAGGGTTTCCCTTGCTATCCGGTTCCTTCTTTTCAATCATATCTGATGTGGCGTGGTCAATTTCCTCACCAACGGTCCCAAAGAGTTCTTCATAGATATCCTTATCGGTAATAATCCCTGATGTACCACCATATTCGTCTTGAACAACAACAATTGGAACTTGCTTCTTAATCATTTCTTGGAGAACCTTAGTAATTGGTTCGTTTTCATAAACGATTGGAATCTTTCGCATGATCGTCCGAATTGATTGTTGAGGATTAATTTGGTTTTGCCGCATAATATCATAGGCAAAGATATAACCAAGAATATGATCCTTATCGTTATTAGCGACAACCGGGAATCGGGTAAACTTCTTTTCAAAGTATAACTGGGCTGCATCAGCAATTGAAGCAGTAATGTCAATCACCGCTAATTGGGTCCGGTCAATCATAATATCTTCAGCAACTTTATCGTTCATTTCAAATGCCCGTTGCATAAAGATAACGTCTTCTTTATCCATTTCACCAGCTTTTTCTGACTGCTGTGAAAGGGTCATAATTTCGTTTTGTGAATAGGTATCTTCTTCAGGCTGAACGTTGTAACCGAGAAGCTTGGTAACCCAGGCAGCTACAACAGCAAACAACCAAACGAATGGGTAGAAGATCGTATGGAAGAATTGGATAGGGTGAACAATTGCCATTAAGATTGGTACCGGCTTATCGATCGCCATGTTCTTTGGTACCAAATCAGTAAAGACGGCGTGGAAGAAAGTAAAAATCAGCACACCGCAAATTGGCGAAATAACTTCCCGAATGTTTGCTGGAACTACCGTGATCTTTAGCAATAAATTGGTAATAAATTGATCACCAATCCACCCTAAAATCAGGGAAGTCATGGTAACACCGACCTGAGCAGTAGAGAGATACTCGTTTAGGTTGTTAACCATGTGTTCAGCACGTTTAACCTTTTTAGTCTGCTTTAACTCTTTTAATTCACTAGGACGGACTTTAACAACTGAATACTCCAAAAGAGTAAACAATGCCGCCAGTAAAAGAATTAAGATAATTACAATCAGTTGAAACCAATATGAATTCATTAATCCATTCATTTTATAAATATCACCTATACTTTTATTGATATATAATTCAAATACTATTTTAACAGTCTTTTAACCGAGCGCCAACATTGTTTTAACTTATTTCTCGGGGTGCTCGCTAATTTCATCAAGGGCCTGACGCTGCTTCTTTTGATCAACGTGGGTGTAAAGATCAGTTGCGGAAGTTCCCTTTTGACCAAGCTGTTGAGCAACCAGCACTTGATCCTTAGTAACATTATACATTTCAGAAGCAAGGGTGTGACGAAGCTTATGTGGCGTCAACGGGTGACCAAAGGCAGTTGAATACTTCTTCACCATTTTCTCAATCGCGTTTGCCGTCATTCGCCGTGTTTCCCCATGATAGAGGGTTAGGAAGAGGGCGGTATCCTTTTTTAGAGCATGGTAACGTTTAGCACGAATTTCTAAATATGCTTTGATATATTGCACTGCCCAGGGTGCAATTGGCACGGAATCCTTTTGCCCACCTTTACGAACAACGTCAAGCAAGCTTTGTTTCAAGTTTAAATCAGCCAGATTAACATTAGCCGCTTCTGAAACACGAACCCCAGTGCCAAGAATTAGCGTAATAATTGCAATATCCCGTTCTTTATTAACTTTATATGCTGGCAAGGCACGCTTATCACACATTTGAGGATATTGATTACTGATAAAATCAATAAAATCGAATTTCATTTCTCCACGATACATATGAGACGCTAGAGTATGCGCACGATAGTTTAATGTCTTGGTATCGTTTAATGAATCGATCTTGAGCATCACATTTCGATAAAAATATGGTTCGCCATCATTAACATCAGCTGTCACTGTTAAATACTTAAATAATGAGCGTAAGGCATTAATTGAGCGATTAATAGAAGTGGGGGAGTTTAAATGCCCCTGTGCATTAGTGGTATGGCTAAGATGATCGATATACAGCATAATGTCATTTCGCCGCAGTTTAGCAAGCTCATCAGTTTGAATCTCGGTATTGTTATTTGCCTCAGAAAGGCCACTGGCTCGAAGCCAGTTAAAGAAGCGCCGAATCTCCGTTAAATACTGGTAAGTAGTGGTAACTGCATGGTTAGTTCCTAAATAGTAATCATTTACATAATCAGGAAGCTGTGCGAGCTCCTGTTGAATTAAACTTAGGTATTTATCTGATTCCATTATTTTACATTCCACCTGATATATACTTTATCTACTATTATATATAAAAAGAGCCATCCCCGGGAGGAATGACTCTTAGATTAATCGGGAAAACAGGATTCGAACCTGCGACCCCCTGGTCCCAAACCAGGTGCTCTACCAAGCTGAGCTATTTCCCGTTGACAGGTTGTATCGCACAACATGAATTATATTACCAGAAGCATAACTATTTGGCAAGAAAATTAAGAAAGAAAATCAAGAATAAAGATGATAACCTATACTTAAAGACTAGTAGGGAGGGACCAAACTATGCTAACGGTATATGATCTTAAAAATCAACGAATGCTAACTCAGCCTAATTTTTGGAAATTAGTATCAGGATATGAACAATTTTCTGGAGTTACGTTTGTCGGGAGTTTTCAGATCATTGAAAAGCATCTTCTTCCACAATTTAAGCAGGTTAATTTAATTTTGGGGATGGAAGATCAGCGAACAGGGCAAAATTTGAATCAATTTTTTGATCTTACGCGTCGGGTAAAAGAAATTACATCGGCTAATGAACAATTCATTTCCCGAGTTGCTGACGAAAGCTTAAAATTACGGTTCACTAAGGAGCATCTTTTTCATAGCAAATATTATATTGTTGAAAATGATAAT
>NZ_GG693413.1:306855-309451 GCF_000159435.1 Limosilactobacillus vaginalis DSM 5837 = ATCC 49540
GAAATTACTAAGCGGGTTTATTATTTATCATTCGAAGCCGGATGGTTACCACCAGAAAAGCAAAAATATAATTACGGTATCCTCCAAAATAATATTAACGATCATATCTATAAAGCAGTTGTTTATGAATTAAATCAACGATTGGTTAACCTGTCAGGATTAGATGAACAGGACTTAGTTGATGATTACTTAAGTCTCACCCGAAAAATCGTCAAAGAATTACTTGCTAAGTTTGGTCTTCAAGACGAATTAAAGGGAATTATTGACCATAACTATGATTATAAGGTTGATCGAAACCGTCTTACCTGGAAAATGTTAATTAAAGACGATGACTTTAAGCATGTGTCATTTAACAGTGAGGATAAGCAACATTTTACGGTATCAAAAGCAATCTTCAATAATCTTAAGGGGAGTACCTATGAGAATATTAACCAGACTTTGGATAACTATTTCAATATGTTCCCTCGTGAATTGGGAGTTGCAATTGAGCAATACAATAATGGGATGATTCTTGATATTGATAAATTTGACGAGTTCATTGGAGAGCCGTTAATTAGGCAGCATTATAATAGCCTTCATCAAAAAGATAAGCAAACTGATGCAATGCAAGAATATCTAAAAGCTCAGAAGCAACACGATGAGCAGCAAAACAAAATGATGACAGAAATGATGAAAACAATTGCTAAGCAGCAAGAACAAAACCAACAGTCTAAGCCAGGGCTATTGTCACGGTTATTTAAACGGAAATAATTAGCATTTCTACGAATATTTGTTCGAAAAATGCAGTAATATTTGATAAAATATTGTTATCGAACTAATGTTCAAGGAGGGAAACCTAATGACTTACGAATTAGTATACCGTTCGAGTAAGGGAAATAATAACTATTGGTCAGTTAATGAACGATTCACCAGGAAAGAAACGGGGCATTTTCAATGGAGCTCAGCTATTGAGATCAACCAAATTTTCCCACAATTGAAGGCCAAATATCCGACATTATTTGCAAAAAAGAAGACAGAACGTTTTTATTATTTAGATGTTAAGTCAAGTAAATTAATTAAACTGTCACCTGATCAAGAAGAGATTAAGGCTGCTTTGACTCCTGATGGAATTCCCCAAGACAACTATACCTGTCCGCTAAAAATAACCGATAGTAAGTACTATGCAATCGCAATTGATGCACCAGATGGACGATATTACTTTAATACGAGTAAGGGAGTCTTTCTTAAAACCGTTAATGATGAGGTTCGACGGTGGCGTGAATTCGATAAGGCCGCTGCTACTGCCAATACGATCCGGGTTAATAAGAAAATTTGGAATAAGTACCCAGATTGGAACCCGCTGAGTAATTATGTAATTAATCTTAAAACCGGTGCGATTGTGTGGCCCAATAAAGAGTTGAATAGTTTTTTTCCTGCCTCATTTGAAAGTAACTATGGAACCACAAATTCAGCATTTCTTTTAATGATGTTAGAACAATTAGATACCCAACTGCAGGAACATTTCAGTTCAATTAACCAACAACCCATGAATACAATTGAGGATCCAATTGAAATTCCCCAAATTGACTTTGAAAGGTATAATGCTAAAGAAACATTTATAGCACTTAGTTATATAGTAAGAGTCATAGTGCAAAAACCTCTGATTGACAAAGCATTAAAATGCTACGATAAGGAATTACTTCAAGATTATTTACATACGATAGAACTAGCAGACCTTAGTCGGTTTAATGCAAATGAATTTACCAATCAGCTTCAGCAAACGCGATTGAAGCGACGAAAAATTAAGAATTTAGCTTTGTTCTTAAATATTATTGCCGAAAATATGAATGTAGAAAAAATTCTTAAACAATTATGGCAAGA
Source organism: Limosilactobacillus vaginalis DSM 5837 = ATCC 49540 (assembly GCF_000159435.1). Lineage (GTDB taxonomy): Bacteria > Bacillota > Bacilli > Lactobacillales > Lactobacillaceae > Limosilactobacillus > Limosilactobacillus vaginalis. Next base: position 308,716 of record NZ_GG693413.1, read on the forward strand.
ACCGTCACTACGTAATTGCTACCACTATCGTCACCCCGAAACTGGCCAACGAATGTTAGACATCATGAACGTTAAATCAGGTGAGGGGAGAGCAGGGGAGAATTATTAGTTTAACTTAAGAGAACCGTTAATTAGTATGGCCCTTTTTTATGACCTGAGGATTACCACATAAACATCTGCTAGAATTCCCCTTTGATCTAAATTTTAGGAATATAAGTGAAGACGCGCAGCAATCTTTAGAAAGTACAAATAAAGCTCCAGATACTGATAAAGCAACTCTGGAGCTCATTTATTCGTGTACTGTGTTATTAGTTTTTTAAAGTAATCGGATTTATGTCACAATTTCCGTTAAAGAATTATTTTTTAAACTGGAAACTATTAATTTCGTCAAAGGTCACACATTAAGAATCTGGTTGGCAGAAATATCCAGAACTAATCCTCAAAGCCTTGCATTTACTGGAATGGTCAAATATTATTTAACATTTAATTGGAATTAATTGACTCAGACCAGTTAATAAATAAAAACTAAGTTAATGAAACAAGAATATAGATAAAAAGTAGACAAATTAAGACTAGTTAATTTAAAGAGGGTTAAAGCATTTTGCTTTAGCAACCTGTCATTAAAATTATAGTTTTAATGCTACCGATTAATAAAATTGGCTACCATATCAAGCTCTGTACTTAATTAACATTCTTTCTAAATTTTAGATAAAAACTTATTTTCTTCTTTCCCGCT
>NZ_GG693413.1:310508-314909 GCF_000159435.1 Limosilactobacillus vaginalis DSM 5837 = ATCC 49540
CTTCTTTCCCATCCATCTAATTAACAATAACAAAAGATTAATGACTTCACTTATCTTTTCAGGCATATAATTTATTTATGGAGATGATTATTAATGCTTTATATAGATATGAGTCATGATCGACAGCGTTTCCAAGATCCGGTTGTTCCAGAAGCACTGGCTGAATACTTGCAAACTGCTCCTCAATACAAAGGAAAAGAATTACTTTATTTTTATCATCCTGAGGTGCCGACCATAATAATCGGCCACTACCAAGATGTTTATCATGAAGTTAATTTCTCGTATTTAAGAGAAAAGCAGATTGGCTTAGTTCGTCGAAATTCCGGTGGTGGCGCTGTTTTTATTGATCCGGGCGATTTAACCTATGTTTACATAGACACAGCACCAAAAGTGAAAACACCAAAATTCAATTCATACATTTCGCCTATTTTACTCGCATTAAAAGAACTTGGTATTAATGCGGAACAAACTGGACGAAATGATTTAACAGTTGATGGGAAGAAATTTTCTGGAATGTCATTCTCTCAAATTAAAGACCGGGTTTTGTATGGCGGTACACTAATGCTAAACGTTAACTTAGAAGAAGCAAATCGAGTACTAACACCGTCAAAATCTAAGCTTGAAGATAAAGGAATCGAATCAGTTAGAAGTCGCGTTACCAACCTTAAGGATTACATTAATATCCCATCTTTTACGACCAATGACCTTCGTGATTTGATTTTAAAACATGTAAAAGAGGAAAACAAAGACTTCAAAGCAACAAGGCTTTCAGAACAAGAATGGGCTGATATTATCGAACTTGGCCATCGTAAGTTCGGGACTAAAGAATGGATTTATGGCAGCAATTTAGCCCATTATTATGTTGACTCGTACTTTCACGGAATTGGTAGTATCGGGATTGCCTTTAACGTAAAAGAACACCAACTTGCTGATGTTAAAATTTATGGTGATCTTATGGTTATTAGTCAAAAAGTTGCTGAACAATTACAAGAAGAACTTGATGGCTGTCCCATAGTTCAAGACGAAATCAAACAAATTCTTATTAAATATAATCTTGATGGTAGTATCAAATCCGGGACGGCATCACAATTAGCAACTGAAATAATTAACGAGGCAGCAAATGAAAATACAACAAATTAAGATTCTTCAGTTAAATTGGGGACAACTATCACCGATCTGGCATCCATTAGTGATTGAAATTGAAACGGACCAGAAAATAGTTGGCTATGGTGAAGCAGGTGTTGCGTATAGTGCAGGAGTTAGCGCAGTTGCTCACCTTATTCAGGAACTAGGCCAAAGAATTATTGGGAAGAACCCCTTATTAATCAATCAAATTTGGCAAGACTTTTATGAACATACCTTTTGGGCTAAAGGCGGTGGAACCCTTTTTTATTCGGCCATCAGCGCAATTGATATTGCTCTATGGGACATTAAAGGGAAAACAGCTAACATGCCAATTTACCAACTCCTTGGCGGAAAGATCACTTCACATATTCACTCTTATGCTAGTCATATTGAATACGGCTGGGGACCTTTTTCGCGCTATGTTAAAACTCCCCATGACTTTTATCGGATTGCAAAGCGAGCGGTTGATGATGGTTACCAGACAATTAAGCTTGATCCCATAGACCAAGAAACGGATAATACCACCCTTTCATCACGTGGATTACTAACTCAAGAACAATTAAACCGAGCATATGAGCGAACTGCTGCTGTTCGTCAGGCATTAGGTCCAAATAAACAATTAATTCTTGATTGCCATGCCAATTTAAGGGTTGAATCTGCAATTCAACTGGCACATAGACTCTTACCGCTAAAAATTTATTACTTTGAAGAACCGGTACCAACAATCGATCCCCATGACTACGATACTATTGCTGATCAAACTTCAATACCGTTGGCTGTCGGTGAACACCTTACAATAGCTAAGTCATTTGCTCCATACATTCGTCAACGCAATATTGGAATTGTTCAACCTGATTTAGGAACTTGCGGTGGCTTTAGCATGGCTCGTCAAATCAATAGCCTTGCTCTCGTTAATGATATTAATCTTCAGCTTCATGTTTGCGGTAGTCCAATCGCGACAGCTGCGGCACTCCAGTTTGAAGCAGCAATGCCCAATTTTCTCATCCACGAAAATCATGAAATCACACTAAAGCAAGCGTACCGAGAAACATTAACCAAACCGTTAATAGCTAAAAATGGTGTCTACGAAGTTTCAACGAATGCCGGGCTTGGTGTAGAACTAAGCGATAAGGCAAGACATAATTCGGAAGTAATCATTGTTAAGTAAGAAGCTGGGAATTAACTTTCTTGGAGGGACGGTTGACTAACCTAGAACGATGAATGATGATGAACTCATCAGAATCGTTCGTAGTTAGGCTCGAGTCCCTCAGTTAATTCCCGCGATTAGACTCTATAAGTTCGGAGATCGCTAAATATGGATAGAGGATGAGAAAAAGCTAAACGTCTTTTCTCATCCTCTTTTGATAACTAATTAATATTATGTAAACTAGCCAAAATCAATCTTATTTAGCATCTGTTCTCGACTGGTTTGGTCCAGTCCTAAGTATTTTAACGTCATTGCTTCACTAGAATGATTAAGTAGGCTCATCACTAAGCCAATATTGTAATTACTTTGAACGTAAACCCGATAAGCACCGGTTTTGCGCATTGTATGTGTCCCTAAATAATTAATATCTAATAATTCGCCGACTTCATGCATTATGTTATAGAATTGTCGCTCATCAATGTGCTTCGTTGGTCTTGTAGTTGATGGAAAGAGCCATTCGGTTGTCCCTTCAAGGTGCATCTTTTTTAACCATTGCTGATACATTAGTAAATCGTTATTCACCGGTCGTAAATATAGCGTATTCTGTTTACCGGTTTTCTTATCCTTAATAAAGGCGTGTTCTCGCAACAGACCATTTTCTTCAAAGACATCTGATTGTTTTAAACGTAAAACGTCGCTAACCCGTAGCAAGGTCGCCTTACCAACTTGAAAAATGGTGTAGTTCCGTCGACCAGCCTTAAAATTGTGAAGGAGTGTGTCTTGAACATCAGCAAGAATATTCGAATCCTTAATTGGTAGTACTAATTGTTTCATTTTCTCCACCTAACATTAGTAATGTTATTATTCCGTTATTCATAATAATAACACATCTCCTATTTTCTTTAAAACACAATCCTATTATATCAGTATTTATGAAGTGTTATTATATACAAATAACACTTCCACCTCAGAAATTTATGCCTTTAGAATCGCTCTTTGTCTATAATTCCATTTAAAACTAAAATTAGCTCTCAGACGCAATGAAAATCAGTTAGACATGTAGTTGTCCATTTAATTTCCTCTGAGAGCTAATTTTATTTCAGCAATTATTTTTGATCATCTTTAAGCTGGTTAAGGAGAGCTTGGTCACGTTGCTCAACAATTTTCTTGCTGGCATCCCCTTGCCAATCAAAGAATCCTTTCCCTGTCTTTAATCCTAATTCATTTTGAGAGACTTTTTTAGCAAGTGCTGGATCCGTTCCGGTTTCGTTAGCTAAGTCTGCATATAAGTATGAACTAATATTCTTAAAAACATCTAACCCGCCGAGATCAGCACTGGCAACTGGACCAACTAAATTCCAGCGGCGTCCCAAACTATATTTAACAATGTCATCAACTGCCTCTGAACTAGCAATTCCTTGGTCAATAATATGGAAGGCCTCACGTAAGACCGCTAACTGAATTCGGTTACCGACAAAGCCAAGTGCTTCTTTCTTAAGTGGTACTGCGTGTTTACCAATCTTATTCATGAGTTCGACCGTCACATTAACCGTTTCTTGACTAGTGTTCTTACCAGGAACAACTTCAACTAACGGCATCAATTGGGCAGGATTCCAAAAGTGAGCAACGACAAACCGTTCTGGATGCTGAAGGACACTTTGTAAGGCAGTTGGACTTAATCCCGAAGTGTTAGTTGCCAAAATTGCTGACTCTTTAACGATCTTCTCAATTTCCGTCCAAACCGACTTCTTAATCTCCTCGTTCTCGACAATTGATTCAATTACAAAATCCGCATTCTGACAAGCATCAGTAAGATTAGTTGTATAAGTTAATCGGCTTAAAATTTTTTCCGGCTTTTCTGTAACCATTCCAGCGTCAACAAATGTTTTCAAATCATGACTAATTAGCTCTTTGCCACGCTGAAGTCCCGTTTGTTCACGATCATAAACTTTGACATTATAACCGTTCATTGCAAATTGAAGAGCAATTGCGTGACCCATTGTCCCAGCACCAATATTTGCAATCTCTTTAATCCCGGTTAATTCCATCGTCATCACACTCCTTAATGTTACTATTTAAATTATAATAGATTTCATTTAAAAAGTGATTGATATTCACCATATCCTTGA
>NZ_GG693413.1:315856-331899 GCF_000159435.1 Limosilactobacillus vaginalis DSM 5837 = ATCC 49540
ACCATATCCTTGAGCAACTAATTGGTCAACCGGGATAAATCGCAATGCGGCAGAATTGATGCAATATCGTAATCCACCACGATCTTGCGGACCATCGGTGAAGACATGTCCTAAATGAGAATCACTATCTTTACTGCGGACCTCAGTTCTTTCCATTCCAAATGATTGATCACGTTTTTCTTTAACTGCCCGGTGCTTAATTGGTTGCGTGAAAGATGGCCAGCCACATCCCGCATCATATTTATCTAAGGAAGAAAACAACGGTTCACCACTGACAACATCTACATAAATTCCAGGTTGATCAAAATGATCGTACTTTCCTGTAAATGGCCGTTCCGTTGCCGCTTCTTGGGTAACTGCATATTGTGTTGGCGTTAATTTTGCTAATGCTTCTTTTTTCTGTTCTTGATTCATGAGATTTCGCCCCCCCCTTAAAGTCATGATTGTTTTACACTTATAAGATAACCATACTTAATAGATTAATGTCGAGAAAAATGCTTTTATTCTATTGAAAAATATATTCAATTTACGTCCTATGCCTAACAAAATGATCGACGTTAAAAAACTAATTAATACAAAAGTGAGGTAATATCACCAATGGATAAGCCAATGTTAAACAGTGCTCAACTTGTTAAGCATATGCAAGAAAAAGGGATTAAGTTTGAAATTACAACTACTAAAGACGCACGATATATGCTAGACAATGTAAATTATTATTTTAAACTTGCCTCTTACAAGATTAATGGGTGTTTCAAATGGATATTTACAAGATTTGAAAGTAAATGATTTAATTTCGCTATTTTACTTACACAAGATTATCGAAAGTAAAAAAATGAGCGAACACCGTATCAGACAAGGAAAAAGGCTTATTAAACGATTTCACCGTCACAAAGAGTGGTACGCTGACAATACTAAGCTGAACACCTTTTTCACAATACTTACTCATATGATTGACCACTTAAATATAAAATAGTATTATATATGTATTGAATTAACGGTAAGACCGTTAACTGATGGAGGCCTTGCGCCAAAGTCAGGTATTTATGAAAAGAGTCGATCAAATAAATGATCGACTTTTTTTGCTTAAATAAACTATAATTCTGCTCACATATATATGCAGAAATTAAATTTTTTGATGTTTTTTGGGAATTCCTAAAAAAACAATAGGTCTACAACCATTTAATTATCAACGATTATAGACTCTTCAAGATTTATCAAGTTTTATTAACAATGCGCCCCCCGAGAGTCGAACTCGGATCATGAGGACCGAAATCTCATGTGCTATCCATTACACTAAGGGCGCCTTACATAATTTATTTTAATCCTTTTCTAGTAAAATAGTAAGTAGTAATTGATAAAACTAGAGAATTTAATCTCTAGTAAAAAGGAGGATACCATGTTACCACAAAAATTCATCGCAATTGATATTGATGGCACCTTATACGACGACCATGATCATTTTGATCGGCAACGCTTTAACCGTGACTATCAGGAACTTCTCAACAAGAGAATTCTTCTAATCGTTGCGACGGGAAATAGCTACGATGCTGTTCAATCAATTTTCCAGGGATGCCCAGTGGATACATTTGTTGCCGAAAACGGTGGCCGGATAGTCATCAATGAGCAAGATGTAATCAGCCATGTCCATCCACAACCTCTACTAAAAGATTTAATTGAGTTTCTTGTTCAGCAAAATTATCATCCGGATCTCTTTTCACTTTCGGGGGCTTCAAATACCTTTATTGGCAGCAAATTCAAAGATGTTCCCGTACCATTCTACCCCCATCACCACTACTTCTCATCACTCGCCCAGGTTAACGAACCGATATATAACGTTAACCTGAATTGGTTTAAAAGTCATCCGCAATTATCAGCAATTGAAAGAGTAATTCAATCTATCAACAACGCTTTCCCTAAAATGGTCCAGGCTACTTATAGCGGTGCCTGTGGAATCGATATTTTACCATATGGGGTGAACAAGGCAGCTGGACTAAAAGAACTGATTAGTCATTTTCCTGGTAGAAGTCTTGCTGACGTGATTGCATTTGGGGATACTAGCAATGATCTTGAAATGATCCAAGAAAGTGGTACCGGCTTCGCAATGAAAAACGCTACCCCTGACTTAAAGCGAGTTGCTGACCAGATTACTCAACGTGATAACAATCATGATGGTTTACTTTATGAAATTGAGAATCAATTCTTACGTTAACAATTGAAAATATATTATGTAAACTTAAAAAATAAAAAACAGTGTCTCACCAATTCTTATATCGTGGACACTGTTTTTTTAGTCTTGGCTCGTTAAATTAGTAAACAGCCCCATCATAGAAGTTAAAGGCTGGTTTGTTAAAATCAAAAGACGCTAATTCAGACATTTTAATGAATTGGTCAGCAATTCCCCAACTCATCAGGTTAATCGGCTTTCCCCAATCTTCATCTGGAATAACAACCAGGATGTGCTTACCAAGTGCGGAAGCCATCCCCAGTTCAACACCCATTCCGACATCTTCTTCTTTAGGAATATAAACAGCTAATAATAAATCACTGGTTGAAACACCAACTCGGTCACCATTATAGGTGGCTGTTGCCCATTCACGGTCCTCTAACAACTCAGGATGTTCATCAACCCTAAGCCCCTTATATTGATGCTCTAATGGAACATATGAATTTTCTACATCAACCGTTGGATTTTCCTTAATTGCTTCCATTGCATCCTTATAAGCCTTGTTTTGATTATCTGTAAACCAACCGGCGCAGAAGTAAACAGTCTTTGTCTTTTGACCCACGAAATTTCCTCCTCTAATTAAAACAATCAGATCATATTTTAGCATATGAATGAAAAAAGTGCTTACGAAAAAATTTTAAATCTGGTAGACTAATCAATCGTTGAGTAAAGGAGTGAAGAGATATAATGGATAATACTCAAAATAATACTGCACGAAAGCAGCTTTCGCATCCTAAACTAGCAATGGTAGCGATGCTATTAGGGGCTTTTGTGGGGATGCTAAGTGAAACCTCACTTAATATTGCACTCCCCAAGTTAATGTTGTCCTTACGTGTAAATATGGCAACAATTCAGTGGTTAGTTACTGGATATATGCTTGTTATTGGAATTATTCTTCCCTTATCAAGCCTAATTTCAAAATGGTTTACAACTCGTCAGATCATTATCTTTGGTTTAGCGAGCTTTATTATCGGAGCGGTTATCTCTGCTTGTGCAAATAATTTCCCGGGAGTGCTAATTGGCCGAATGGTACAGGGGATTGGAACTGGTTTGATTCTCCCGTTAATGTTTGCCGTAGCAATGCAAATCTTTCCGCCCCAAAAACTTGGTGCTGTTCTAGGAATTTGTGCATTAGTGATTATGTTTGCACCAGCAATTGGTCCAACACTTACCGGACTAATTCTTGCTAAACTCTCCTGGCGTTGGATCTTCTGGTTATTTATTCCTTTCTTAGCCTTAGCGTTAATTTTCGCGATGACTTCATTAGAGAACGTCAATAACATTACAAAGCCACACGTTGATTGGCTTTCCATTATTGAATCCGCAATTGGCTTCTCCGGTTTAGTTATTGGCGCTAGTCTTTCTAGTCGTGATGGCTGGTTATCAGTCCCTGTTCTCTCAGCACTAATAGTCGGGGTAGTTGTTCTAGGATTCTATGTTCACGGCCAACTCCACTTAACGGAACCGATTCTTAATTTAAGGTTATTTAAGATTCCTGCCTTTAGAACAGGAGCTTTATTAGTGATGCTCGATTTCGGGATCATCCTTTCTGCAATGTACTTATTACCAAATTACCTGCAAAATGGTTTGTTAATTCCGGTCGCTCTTACTGGTATGATTATGCTTCCTGGGGGAGTGATTAATGCCGTTACATCTGCCCTTGCCGGACGACTTTACGATAATATCGGTGCTAGGAAACCAGTAATGTTTGGCTTAGTTATTGCGTTAATCGGAGCCATTATGTTCGCTTGCACCTCGGAACATTCATCAGTTGGCTATATCATTGCGGCTCATGTCATTCTAATGATTGGTTGTCCCCTTGCAATGTCTCCTGCACAAACTAGTTCGCTAAATTCCCTAAATGGCCTCGAATCTGCAGACGGAAGTACAATTCTCAATACTCTCCAGCAAATTGTTGGCGCATTGGCAACCGCATTTGCGACTAGTTTCCTCGAACTTGGTCAAAAAAATATTAATGGTACTGCAGCCGTTAAATTTACTAATGGGTTCCATTATGGAATTTACTTTACACTTGTCTTGGTCATAATTGCCCTAATCCTTTCTTTTAGGCTTCAAGATCGGGCTAAGGAAACGTAAGATATTAACTAGTAGCTATCAGTTGCAATTTCTTAGCAAAATGCTGATAATAATACCAACCACCTATTAACTATAAGGAGTTGGTATTATTGTTACCTTCATTGCCTGTTGGTATCGGTGAAGTCCATGCAATGCATGAGCTGTTCAAATTAAACCCGCGTTTGGCAATTATTGTCTTACTACTATTAATATGCTTGGCATTTTACCTAAAAAATAAGTAAAAATAAAAACAGAGCTTTGCTATTCTGTCCCCTAACTAAGAGAAAGAAGTAGCAATGCTCTGTTTTATTTTGTCATTACGTCTTTAAGACCAATTTTTACCAATTCTTTAGCCGCTGCAGAAACCGTTAATGATTGCTTTTCTGCATATTGTTTAACTAGTTGATAAACCGCTAAATCTTCTGGACCGCACCAAATGATTCCGGTCACTTGACCATGCTCTTTTTGCATTAAATCACGTCCTTATATTAATCTTTCCCCCATAGCATCTGGCCAACTCGTTGTAAAATTATTTTTCGGTCATGAAGCTGAAAATGGTTAGTTTTCGGAACAACTACTTGCTGATACCGGATCTCTGGATGAATTTTAACAAGTGATTGAAGCATTTCAGATTGGATCCGTGGGACTTCCTCGTCGTTCCCACCCATTATATTAAGAATCTTAACGGTAGAATTAGGACGCCACTTCCTCATTTGGCACTCTAACTGCCGGAAATTACGATCCTTTGATTTACGGTTTAAATTAGGAACAAATTTAACTTTAACCCCAAAGCTTTCCTCAACCGGTACGCCGAGAAAAACAACTTTGCGGAGTTGAATATCTTTTTGCAGTTGTTTTGAACCCATATAGGCATGAATAAATTCAGTTCCCCCATAGGAGTGAGCAATCACATTCATTCGTTTAATGTGGTAACGATCATGAAGAAGTTGGAGTACTCTAATTAGTTGGTGAACCTGAGGATGGTAGGAAGCATTATAATTCCAATTATATAGCACTTGAATAAGGGAATTTTTCTGCTGATGGAAATCGCCACCAGTCTTAACAGTTCCAGTTGGCGAAGCCCAAACTGTCATTACCTTTTGCGCATAATTATGTTTTTCAAAGTATCGGGTCATTCGACGATAAGTGGTTGTATTGCCTCCCCAGCCGGGAATCATTACTGTTGGCGTTTCACTATAACGAATAGTTGATCTCTCGTTGCTAGTTCGTAATGAATGATTAGGTAACGGCAAAAGTACGATAAATTGAATAATTAATACTAGTATTAATAAAATACTAATAATTGCAGCAAAGCTCTTTACTAGCCGTCGCATTCATTATCATCTCGGTTCGTTTTAACCAAACAAACGGGCCCAGAACCCTTTCTTCTTTGGCTTTTCTTCTTCAACAGTAGCAGTTGATTGCTCATCATTATTCACAACCGTGGTTTCTTTCTCGTAAGGATTATGTTCACCAATCCAACGGAAGAATTCCGGAGCCTTGATTTCAACAAACTTCCCCCGTTTACCATTAATTCCGTCTACGCATAGTTCGATCGGCAAAGCATTCCGGTATTTTTCAATACTATCAGCCGTAAACCCGTTAAACGTGTTCAGCTTTGAAATATCGAATAGTAAACTATCATCCCCCTGACGATACTGGAAATCATCTTGCTGGGTCAGGTAAAGTTTAGCCCACCGATTTCGCGAACTTTCCTTAAAGTCATCACAGATTGTCTCGGAGAAGTAATCGGGCAATGGAAGATTAGCCATTTCATAATAGTTCTTAAATAACTGCCTAGTCATAGCAAGAAAATCGAGTCTTCCCGTAGCTGAATTGAAGTCTCGCCATGGTGTTTCATCATCTTCAAGAAGGTTAGCCATCCGCATTACAAAATCCTTAAAAAGCGTGTTATTCAACGTCTTTCGAACATTAAAGATATACTGGTTAGCTGCTCCTTTTTGTGATTCATCAATGACCTTATCAATTTGCAGGTAATAAGTACGCCGAGCGGTTTCCCGAAGCATGGTAAAGCCTGAGTCATAATTAGTTGTTCCAATTAATGGAGCAATTGGGTGGGGATGGTTTACAAGTTCATTCATAATGTCAACAATCAAGTGCCGACTATATTGATCTTGTTGGAAGAAGTATGGTTCAATTTCATCTAACAAAACCGGGTATGAACTGCCGAGTTTCACATAATGTTCCATCGCTTCAACAGTCTTTGCCTTCTTTTGCGGGGTTTGGGACGGGTAAATTGTTCCAAAGTCAATTAATGAGCGATCGGTATTCCACGTAAGCTGATTAATAATCCGGAGAAGGGTTGACTTCCCTGAACCAGCTGTTGCCCCTAAAATTAAGAAATTAGGAACGTCATTTCCATCTTCTGGATTCAAACTAGTTTTAGAACGAATTTCCCATAAAAATGGTGCAGTAAAGCTATACAAAATTGCTTCAAAGAACCGTTTCCCATAATCAGCATCATAATCAACGACAAACTGCTGGTAACCTTTCATAACAGCATCAATACTCTTTAAACCGTCACGAATTTCAGAAATAGTCGCGATTTTGCCGAACGGAATTGGGTGTGTTCCTGTATCGTTAGGAACATAAAGGCCACTATTGTTATTTGCAATGTTCCGTTCCATTGGCCGATCATACAGGAAAGTTGTGTATTTTTTCTCGGCATCCCGTTGTTGTGGTGACATTCCACTGATCAAAGCATCCTGAACCTGCTTGGTAATTTTTTCTCGAGTCTTTAGTTTTGGCTTAGCAGCCCGAGGAGAGACCGCTTCTTTTTGTAAAGTATAGATCGTATCATGCTGCTTAACCTGCTTGGCAATTTTTTCCTTTGCTTGAGATCGATCCATGGTAATATCACGCATTGACTTTGTGATCATTTCAGGAACAAGATTATGGTCAATGTCATGCTGAAGATCATGCTTCAATAGATCCACCATGTCTGTTTCGGCGATCTTATCTGTCGTCTCATTATCAAGGATAACCGGTCCCTTGACTGACTGCTTACCGCTATCCTGATCCTTTTTTCCCTCTTCAACCTGCTTTTGAGCTGCTTTTACCAAATTTGAAGTAAAGAAAGGCTTCAAGACTGGCCTTAAATCCTTCTTAAAATGGTCAGCAAGGTTTTGGTATAAGCGGACATCATTATCAAATACCAATACTTCTTCAAATTGATTTCGGTGAGCATCAAATGAAGCCTCATCTAAATCCACACTTCCAAGAATCACACGGGTATCATGAGTGGTTGAATTGCTTAACAAGTAAAACTTAGAATGAATAACCTGAGTTGGCGCGATTGATACGCGAAAAAGATTATTGAGGACATTGGTTTGATTATCACTTGTTAGCGCTGAAAAGAGTTTGGCAGCTTCTTTATTAGCTGAACTAAGGAGAGCGTTGGTAAGTGCAACCTTCGTTACCATCTCATCAGCACTTAATTCACTTGTTGAATGAGAGCTTAACGCCACATCAATACTGATAAACTTACTAAGGTACTTATTAATAAAGTCAGCAGTAATCTCCCCAGTTACCGCAATTAATTGATCGTATTTTTGTGAATCAAATAATTGGTGGATCTTTAACGGTGGTGTTTCTTGACCATCAAAAACAATATGAATTTTTCTTATATCAGCAGTTTCTGTCATGACCATAATCCTTTACTATCAATAAATATATTAGTTTTATTTTCGACTATTTAATCCCTTTTTGCAAGTGGTTCCCCGATAAGCTATATAAAAAAGGAGCCGGAAATTTCCAGCTTCTTTCATCTTTATAGTAAGTGCTGTTGCTCCATTAATTCACCAATCCACGTTCCCTGGAGCTTCTTTAGTAGCGGCTTTTCAACAATCTTTGGAATTGGCAAATCCATGTCCTTTAACGGTTTCTTATCGTTCATGTAATACATTGCCCGCATTAGTTCCCGAAGATCATAAATGGAGTTGAAGACTTCTGGGACACCACGGTCAACATCTAATAGAGTGTAAACAGCTTCCATTGCAGTCCGTACGGAGTATTCCGTGGTAAATACGGTATCACGACTAGGTGACTCGGCAAAGTTACCAATGAATGCCAGGTTAGCAGAACCCTCCGGAACAACATCTGGACGGTCGCCCTTAACCCGTGGCATGAAGTAACTAGTGACGAATGGCATATATACCGGAACAGTATTAATTGAACTTTCCTTAGCCAAATCATCAATTAATGCTTCAGGAACCCCAAGATGGTATAGCCATTCCTTGGTAATCTCCTCACCGGTACAATCAACGATCCGTTTCTTAATATAGTTCCCCTTTGTATTAGAGTACAGGCCATAAATCCAAACAATGGTTTCGTTTTCCTTTTGTTTCTTGAAGTGTGGTTGACGGTGAATCGTCCAGGAAAGCATCCAATTAGAGTCCGTAACCGTAATGATCCCACCAGTATTAACTTTGCCATCATGGAGATCCCGTTTAGTTAACCGTTCAATATACGGTTCAACTTGCGGATTCTTAACGGTTGCGGTAGCGGAAATGAACCAACTTCTTCCCGGAAGATTCTTACAAAAGACGTCAGGATGACCAAAATCAGCTGACTGTCGAGCTAGATTTTCCCATAATTTCCAACTGCCACCAAGTGCTTGTGTTGGTCGAGCTGCCTGATGGTGACTTCCGTAGGTAGAACTTTCCGTAATTGAACCATTTGTGGCGAAGACTAGATCATCATCCGTTAATTCAATGACTTTATCTTTACCCGCTTGAGTTAATAAGATCCGCTTAGCGTGCTTTTGATGGCCCTGAGTATCAACAATAACGTTCTTTACCTGGGTATCATATTCAATCTTGACATGATGATCTTTCAGGTAGGCTAATAGCGGCTTGGTCATTGATTCATATTGGTTATACTTATTAAATTTCAGTGCAGTGAAGTCCGGTAAACCATCAATATGGTGAATAAACCGCATCATGTAACGACGCATTTCGGCTAAGGAGTGCCACCGTTCAAACGCAAACATTGTTGACCAATAAACCCAGAAGTTGCTTTCAAAGAAATCATCAGAGAAGTATTCGCCAATGGTCTCCCTTCCCAGCTTTTCCTCAGGAGTCATAATAAGCTTAGTCAACTCTTTAATTGCCTTCTTACTTAGGCCATATTTACCGTCCGACGGAACTTCATTCCCCCGGTTATAGGTTAAACGACAGTTAGAGCTGTTTGGATCTTCCTTATCCAACCAGTAATATTCATCAAGGTAGGAAGCACCTGGAATTTCAAGTGATGGGATTGAACGGTACATGTCCCACATACACTCGAAGTGGTTCTCCATTTCCCGTCCCCCACGAGTAACAAAACCAATTCCAGGACGATCTTCACCATCAAGTGAACCACCGGCAACTGGTAATTCCTCTAAAATATGAATATTCTCACCCGGCATTTGAGCATCACGAATTAAAAACACGGCTGCTGATAAGCCAGCTAACCCACCACCAATAATGTAGGCGTGTTTCTTATCGACGCCAGCAGGCTTCTTTGGCCGAGCAAAGGCCTCATAATTCCCGTTTGAATAATACATTTTGACGACTCCCTTCTCAGTAAACAAGTGCATCATAACTACCTTAATTTTAGTGAAAGCGGTTGAAAGTGTCAATTTTATTAAGCAAAATGAACTTATAAATTAATTCTAAATAATCATTCCAAACGTATGTTCAAACTAGTAAAATAGATATTGAAATCATGAGAAATGGAGTAAATTTATGAAATTTAGAAAACGACTCTATCACCTTTTATTTGCTCTTGTTGGTTTATTAATAGTTACTGGAGTTATCCAGCAGCCTAAGCTAACGAGTGCTTCATTAAACCATATTAGTAAAATTGCATACTGGAAGAAAACTAGTCACAGCTATCAAAAAACATTGCCACCAACTCAGGAACAGGCTAGTTCAGTTTTGACTCCGGCTGTTCGCCAACAACTTGGTACTGCAATTACTTGGAATAAAGCTGGTGCATTTATTATTAATAATAACCAAACTAATCTTAACGCTAAGATTGCAAGTGCTCCCTATGCTGTAAATCATCTTGACCGCCAAGGAAGAGCCTGGCAAGGTGATGCCTGGTTAAACAGAACAACTCGTCAATATAAAAATCGAACTGCTACTGGGAATGGTGCTACGAATTGGCGACCAGCTGGTTTTCTTCAGGCTCATAATCTTAAGGGTGGGTACAATCACGCATACGATCGGGGACACCTTCTTGGTTATGCGCTAGTTGGCGGTATTCATGGATTTGATGCATCCGAATCAAATCCATCTAATATTGCCACGCAAACTGCCTGGGCAAATGAAGCACGAAATAAAAATTCAACAGGACAAAACTACTATGAAGGTCTGGTCCGAAAAGCACTAGATCAAAATAAACAAGTTCGCTACCGGGTCACAAATATTTATGACGGTAATAATATTGTTCCGGCTGGTGTTCACATCGAAGCTAAGTCTAGCGATGGCTCTTTAGAATATAATGTTTTCGTGCCAAATGTCCAAAGAAATATTACGATTAACTATTCAACTGGCGCAGTAAAGCAAAATTAAAAGGCAGCTTTGTAAATCCTGTTTAAGGGGACTTACAAAAGCTGCCTTAATTAATCTTTTTACTTTTCTTTTCCTTCGTGCACTCGAACACGGTAGATAATACTCATGATGATCAGGAAGATAACACCAACTGATACTGAAACCCGAGTGTCGGGGTTAAAGAACATGAAGAGGAGAATAACCGTTAGAGCGATCAGACTAAAGTAGTTGTAAGCCGGATAAAGCGGCATCTTAAATGGGTGATCCTTAAGTTGTTCAGGATGTTCTTTTCTGAAGTGAAGCTCAGACAAGAGAATGATAAACCATGGTACCATCCCCGGAAGAACACTAGAACTATATACAATAACGAAAATATTTTGAGCAGCAGAACTAAAGATTGACATTAATTCATTAACAACAAAGCCAAGGAAGATCCAGAAAGAAATCGTGAGGATTGCGACATTAGGAACAACCCGTTTAGAAAGCTTACTAAAGAACTTTGGTACTTCCCCATCAACAGAAAGCTTGAACAGCATCCGACTAGCACTGTAAATACCAGAGTTAGCACCAGAAAGAGCTGCCGTTAAAACAACAAAGTTAATGATTCCGGCTGCCCCAGTGATCCCAACTTTCGTAAAGGTTTCAACGAATGGTGAACCAACTGACTTCAATTGATTCCATGGGTAAATAGAAACAATTACGAAAATTGCACCGATATAGAAGATTAAAATCCGCCAGATAACAGACTTAACTGATTTTACAATCGCATGCCGCGGTGATTCAGCTTCACCAGCAGTGATCCCTAATAACTCAATTCCCTGGTAAGAACCTGCAATTACTGATAGTGAGAACATAAAGCCCATAAAGCCACCAGTGAAGAAACCACCGTGGGACCACAGATTAGAGATTCCAACTGGATGCCAGTTATTACCCAACCCAAGAACGATAACCAATAAGCCTAGGATGATCATGGCAATAATCGTGACAACCTTAATCATCGCAAACCAGAATTCCAGTCGGCCATATGCTTTTGCTGATGCTAGGTTTGCTAACGTCAAAATAATAATCATTATTAATCCAGAAATCCAGTCTGGAAGGTTTGGCCACCAATAATTTAGGTATTGACTCATTGCGATAATGTCAGAGATCCCAACAATAATAAATTGGAAGACGTTACTCCACTTCGTTAAATATCCAGCAACTGGATGAATATACTTTGAACCGTAATCCGCAAAGGAACCAGTTCCTGGACTAATATAAATTAATTCTCCAAGAGCCCGCATAACACCATAAAGAACTAAGCCAACAAAGGCATATGCCAGCAGAACGGAAGGACCAGTCCACTTAATAGTGGAAGTAGCCCCCATGAAAAGACCACTACCGATTGTTCCACCAATCGCAATCATTTCCATCTGTCCAGGCGTCATCGTCCGATTTAGTTTTGCTTTATTTTCACTCATGTCTAACTCCTCATTTCCTTCAACTAAAAAAGCTACCCAAAAAGTCCCTCTCAACCAGGTTCAAATCATTTGATAGGCGGTTGAGTAACTTCTGGATAGCTGTTAACTTACAGAATTTATTAAATATTAAAGGTACTCAACCACGGTAGTTGTTGTGGTTGAGGTGGAGGTTAGACGTTGAATAATTGCTTTTTGACTTGACATAATTAATTCCTCCAATTCATTTCTTTCAATGTCATTAGAATACTATTAGAAAATTAAAAATGCAAGTCTTTTTTAATATTTTTTTATTCTTTCCTTCGTTGCTTCCAGAAAAGCATTGTAATAATGGTAACTAGTCCAGTGATTACTAACCCAACAAATGTTGTTCGATTATCTGTCTGGTTCCCGGTTTGTGGCAGACTTGTTTTTTGTCGTTTATCCTTATTCTTGCTACTGCCTAATTCTCTTAAAGAAGCTGAATCTTGATCAAGAATTTTTTGAATATCCGCATCTCTCATTGACGTTTCTTCATTGTCAGATTGCTGGTTGCGAGGTGTTTGGACATCATGTTGCGTCGATTCTGCCACTTGCTGGTTATCAGTTTCCGGTTTGGCTTCTGTTGTTTGGGTTTCTTGTTCTTTCTGGGATTCTGAATTAGGACGCAGAACTGCTTCTGTCTGGGTTTCTTTGGCTACCTTATTAGCATTATTTTTACTTTCATGTTTAGCATGATTAGGGCGATGGTCATCCCCCATTAAGGCAACTTGTGACACCGGATCAACCTTTTCCTCAATTCTACTCTGGTTCGGTTGTTTTTCATCCACTAACTCTGTTTGGGTAGCATGATCATTTTTTTGCACTTCATTAGTTTGACTTTCTTGCTGTTCAACGTTAACTTCCTCAGTTTGAGTATCACTGGTACTAATTTCATGGTTATCCGTTTGGCTTTCAGTATCTTTTCCCAACTGCTTACTTTGAGTCTCTTCATCCTTACTGCTTGGAGGAGCTGTCTGCTGTCCCTGATCTTGTTGTTGAGCTACGGTTGTTTGCGTTTCACTATCATTACTAGTTAGTAATTCCGTTTGGCTTCCAGTGGTTACCAACTTCTTTTCTTCTGGCTGAGTGATTAGTTGTTCATTGTTTGTTGCTTCCTGATCGTCCTTTTTTCCTCCTGGTTGTTCGTTAAGCTTTTGAAGCGGCCGAATTACAAGTTTAAATGGTTCTTGTCTACTTTGGTATAGCTTAAGGCGCTTTGGCACTGACTCAGGAAAACAATATTCAAATCCCTTTGGTGCAGGAGGAACATCATACCATTGACCAACCTTAAGTGTCGTAGTATTCAAAACCTTTCCCGTAAATTTAAAGTTTTCATCATAGCCATAAAATGATGGTCGAGCTTCAACTAACCGTTCCCGATCTGTAATCTTATATTGATGATATGTTACTGAAATGGTTTGATCAGAATCATCTGCTGATACTGGCTGTGCTTGCACCTGCAGAATACTTGGTTCAAAATCGTCATAATTTGGTGTAAAAAATGACGGCCAAATACTAGGTGCCTGTGGTTGCCAATTATTAGCAATCCTTTTAAAAGTGACCGTCTGCTTAACCGTCTGCATCCCCTTATAAGGATCACCAATTTTAATGATCCTCGTAATTTGACGAATCTCATTCTGATTGTCTAGCTGCTGGCTACTGGTGATTTGACTTGGTTTCTGACTTGCACCGTGACCAGTGCCAACCGAAACTGCCATTGTCATTAGAACTGTTGCGGAAGTAATCCCAACACATTGCTTAATAATTGATTTTTTATTACTCATTAAAAAATTCCTCCCAAATTGGCTTACATAATACCAATACGGAAGGAATCTCTTTTTGCACGAAAAAAATTTTATTTTAAAGGGCGTGAATAACCTTTTCAATGTCATCAACAATTTGATCTGGTGTTAAATGATACCACTCATAAAGGACTTCTAGTGGAACGTTATCAGCAAATTCACGAGGAGCACCGAAGTTCAAGACTTTCATTGCTTTAGGTCCATAATAACGAGAAATAGTCTCACCAAAGCCCCCGCTAACGTTACCATCTTCCAAGGTAACAACAACATCATGATTTTCTGAAAGGTGGTGCAGATAACTTTGATCAATTCCGGTTAAGGACTTCGGGTTAATCAAAGTTGCGTTAATATTTAACTTCTTTTGCAGTTGATCACAGACATCAAGTCCTAATTGCCAAAAGTCACCAACAGCCATAATAGCAACTTCACTACCTTCACGCGCTACGTCATAATGAATAACACTGTAATCATCTTGACTAACTTTTCCGTGAAGGAGTTTCTTTTCGGGTTCCCGAATTATCACTGGTTGTTCGGTTTGGCTAAGGGCCCACTTTAACATTGAAATCAATTCTTCAACGTTCGTTGGGGCAAGATATTCAATGTTTGGCAAGTTGGAAATCATTGAAATATCAAACGTTCCCTGGTGAGTAGCAGAATTCGTTGCAATTGTCCCACCTCTGACAATCATTACTACTGGTGCATCATTAAGAGCCATATCATGGATCAATTGATCGTATGCCCGTTGAAGGAACGTACTATTTTGAAAGACAACTGGGCGTGCACCAGCAGTTGCCATGGCGACTGCAGTAGTGATGGAGTCTTGTTCAGCGATGCCCACATCAAAATAGTGATCAGGGTACTTAGCTTGGAACTTCTTGAGGTTAAAGACACCAGGAATAGCCGCATTTAGAGCAACTACCGGTACTCCGTCATCAATTTGATGTCCTAACTCAGTCAAGATTGCGTCACTATAGTTTTCAGTGCTTTCCTGCTTCTTAACCTCACCAGTTTTAATATCAAATGGTGGCTGCCAGTGCCAATCCATCTTATCTTCAACGGCTGGCTTATATCCCTTACCCTTTAAAGTATTAACATGAAGGACAATTGGGTGATCAATATCTTTAACTTCCTTAAAGGCATCGATCATTGTCTGAAGGTCATTACCATCAGCAACATACTTATAGTCTAGGCCCATGAATTTGAAAATGTTATTCTCTGCCTTACCATTAGTATCACGTAATTCCTTCAGCCCTTGATAAAGACCACCCTGATCCTTATCGATTGCCATTTGATTATCGTTAACAACAATAATCAAATTAGAATGGAGCTTAGCCGCATTATTCAATCCTTCAAAGGCTAACCCACCGCTTAGCGAGCCATCACCAATTACCGCAACGATATTATCAGTGGAGTCAGGATGCATTAAATCACGTGCTTGTGCCAGGCCAACTGCCAATGAAACGGACGTCGAAGTGTGTCCAATTTCAAAAAAGTCATGGACACTTTCTTCAGGAGAAGTATATCCAGAAATGTCCTCATAATGATCTGGATCCATAAAGCCGATCTTTCTACCGGTTAACATTTTATGCGGATAACATTGGTGAGAAACATCCCAAACAACCTTGTCGTGAGGAGAATCAAAAACATAATGATATGCAATCGTTGTTTCCATAATTCCAAGGTTTGGGCCAACGTGTCCCCCAATTGCTGCATCCCGCTCAAGAACCAGCTGACGCATTTCAGTTGCTAACTGCTTTAGCTGTTCAAGAGACATTGATTTAATATCAGCCGGTTCATTAACCCGGTTTAGAAGGTAATCTGGATGTCGATTCATCTGTGCCACCCTTTCTAATCGTTTGTTGCTTATTTAGATATTTAATATTTTTTTGTAAAGATAATTTAAAAC
>NZ_GG693413.1:331949-387199 GCF_000159435.1 Limosilactobacillus vaginalis DSM 5837 = ATCC 49540
ATTTTAACACTTTTTAAAGTTCGCTACAGAAATTCGTCATTACTAAAATTGACGAATACCGCTTCCTCATTTAAAATTAAGCATGATTATCAAAAGAGGGATGAGTGTGTTGAACCAGCTTACCAATAAAGCTACCGAAAAATTATCGCCATTTAAAACCTTAACAACTGAGCAGGAAACATTAGTTAATTCCATTACTGAATTTACAGCAAAGCATTTAAAAAACGACTTTCCTGCAATCTATACGATTTATGGTGATGCCGGAACGGGAAAAAGTGTTGTTTTATCAAACCTCTTCGAACGATTCCAATTAGCAGCTCGTCAGGATCCAGCTTCGCCATTTTTTAAAACTAAAAATTACTTCCTGGTTAATCATCCAGAAATTCTAAAAGTTTATCGCGAAATTGCCGGCCCAATTAAGGGACTTTATAAAAAGGACTTCACCCGTCCCACTTCGCTAATTAACCAGTTAGATAAGAAACAGCAAAATATTGATATTGCCGTAATTGACGAAGCTCATCTCCTATTATCGAAAGCTGATCACTACAATAATTTTTATCACGATAATCAGTTAGTCGAGATTATAAAACGGGCTAAAGTCGTTGTTTTAGTTTTCGATCAATATCAAGTTTTAAGGATGAAGAGTTTATGGACTCCTGAACGGCTTGAAAAAATCACTCACCAATACCCTCATAAAGAGTACCATCTCCATCATCAATTCAGGATGACCGCTAGTGATCAGCTGATCGACTGGTTTAATCACTTTACAGATCAATATGAACTTGCAGCAATTCCAAAGAATAGTCGTCAAAATTATGACTTTCGGATTTATAACGATGCGGAAAAAATGCGTCAGGCAATTGTTAAGCGAAATGATGAGGTTGGCCTTTCACGAATCTTATCGACTTCCGGATACCCTTCAACCCTTGACGGCGGTAAGCACTATATTAAAGAGGGACAATTCAGGTTACCCTGGGATCAATATAACTATACGGTCACTCCTTGGGCTGAACTCCCCCAAACAATTAATGAGGTTGGCTCGATTTATACCTGTCAAGGCTTTGATTTAAACTATACGGGAATTATCATTGGTCCGCCAATTAGTCAACTTCCCGGAACCAAGAAGCTGCAAATTAATCTCGATAAATATACCGATTCAGAAGCATTTAAAAAGCGCGATGATCTAACGGATCCGCAAGAAATTAAAGCTCTTGAAGAACGAATGATTATGAATTCTCTTAATGTTCTTTTTAAGCGGGGCGTGTATGGCACATACATTTACGCTCATGATCCGCTTTTGCGTAATTCGCTCGTTCAGCTCTTCAAAGATGCTGGCCTTAATTATTAAGAAAGTAGAGTACACAATGAAAAAAAAGACTCTTAACAAAAAATTGCTAATTGCCCTAGGAGTTCTCTTAGCAATTATTATTGTGATTTTTGTTTATCAAAACTATAAACCAGAAATTGATGTCCTAATCCACCCCGTACCACACGAAAAAGAAATTCTCCTTCACATGATTAGAGCCCACGGGATCGCTAATTCTCTACTTCTCCTTGGCTTAATCGCTGTCTTAAACTCTATTCCCGGCCTTTCAAATTCAGTTATTTGTATCCTTTCGGGGCTTTGTTACGGCCCCTTCTTTGGCTTTATTATTAACTGGATGGGAAATGTTCTTGGAAACTGTATTGTAATGAGTTTGATCAGAAAAATTAATTTTTCAAAAAGGGTTAAACAACACAAACTAATTAAATCATTAATGCACCAAAAACATCCCCTTATTGGTCTGACAATTGGTTTTATGATCCCAGTTATTCCCAGTATCCTTGTTAATTACGCTGGTGCTCAGTTAAACGTCAACCGCCGACAATATATGGCAATGGTTCTGGTAGGAATGGCACCAACATCATTTCTCTATGCCTTTGGTGGGGATGCGATCTTCCGGGGTAGTCTCAAACGAATTATTAGTGCCGCCATTTGCATCCTAATCCTTATTGGTATCTACCTGATTGTAAAAAAGATCGATGACGAACATAAAAAACGGTTAGAAACTGAATAACTAAAACAACTCTCCAAGTCAGGGAATCCTCCTTGGAGAGTTGTTTTAATTTTGGAAACGGCTAACGAATTCTGCAAGATACTGAGTGGTTAAGCTCTTCGGGTTATGAATGAGGCTAGTTGGATGACCTTGGGCAACAATCCGTCCACCATTTCTACCCCCACGTGGTCCCAAATCAATTAAATAATCAGCGTTTACCATTAAGTTGACATCATGAGTAATGATAATAATCGTTGCTCCCCGATCAATTAACCGTTGCATTACCTGAAGCAAGACTTGGACGTCAAGGGGATGGAGACCAACCGATGGCTCATCGAAGACAAAAAGAGTTGTTTTTTGTTGACGATTCAAATGCTTAACGAGTTTCAACCGCTGAGCTTCTCCACCAGATAATGTTGGCGTACTTTCACCAAGATGAAGATAGCCAAGGCCGACCTCGTCAAGAAGCTTTAATTCACGCTGAATTTTCGGTATATCCTTAAAGATCGGAATTGCATGGCGAACATCGAGGTTTAACAAATCAACGATTGAATAATCATGCCACTTAATTTGTTGAATTTTCTTATTATACCGATCACCGTTACAAACGGGACAAACCTGCTGCATGTCCGGTAAGTATTGTATATCAAGGGTTACGATCCCTGTCCCACCACAGTTTGGACAAGCGCCCTGTTTATTATTGTAAGAGAAGTAACTTGCAGTCCAGTGCTTCTCCTTTGCAGCTGGTTGAGCCGCAAAAAGCCGCCGGAGATTATCCATGATACTTGTATACGTCGCAACTGTTGAACGGGTACTCTTTCCCACCGGAACAGCATCAACACTGACAACACTTTTGAGTGGAGTATCTAAGTTGTCGACCTGTTTGGGAAGTGGTTCCCCTTTCTCTTGAGCTTTTAAAGCCGGAACTAAGCTATCAAGAATTAGACTAGTTTTCCCCGCACCCGAAAATCCAGTGACTGCGGTAATTCGATTTGTTGGAATCGTGGCAGTAACATTTTTTAGGTTAAAGTAGTCACTAACTGTAAAATTAGTTTCAGAAGCTGCCCGTTTACTTGATGTTTTGCGAACTTTGATCCGGGCTTTACCGTTCAAAAATGGACCAATTAGTGAACTTTTCTTCCGCTTTAATTCAGCAGGAGTCCCCTGATCAATTACCTTTCCTCCTTCGGCACCAGAACCAGGACCAATCTCAATCACCCAATCTGCAGCACTAATAATATCAATATTATGGTCAACCACCACCAGTGAATTACCTTGTTCAACCAGTTCATGAAATACATGAAGGAGACCGTTAATGTTATCGGGATGGAGACCAATCGACGGTTCATCCAGAACATACAAAACGCCTGTTGTCTGTGTCCGTAATGTCCGGGATAATTGAATTCGCTGTAACTCACCAGTTGATAAGGTATTACCGTTCCGTGAAAGGGAAAGGTAATCTAAACCAAGCTCTAACAATGGGCGAAGATTGTCATCAAATTGCTTAAAGATTGCAGTTGCCATTTTACCCATGTTCGTTGGCAATTCGCTTAGAACCTTTTGCTTCCATTGTTCAAGTTCGCCAAGAGTTAAATCAGTGACTTCTGCAATGTTTTTTCCGCCAGCTAGTTGAGTTAGAAGTTCCGGTCGTAAGCGGGTCCCATGGCAAACAGGACAAACGGATGAATGAAAGAACTCATTAATTCGTTGCTGTGCCCGAGCACTTTTACTTGTCTTTGCCGACTCAAGAACTGCTTCATGAGCATTTTCATACAAGGCATTAAAATCATGAAAGACTCGACCAGTTCCCGAGACAAAATCCATCTTGTATTTCTTGCTTGGTCCATTCAAGACAAAGTTCTTTTCCTTAGGTGAAAGATCCTTATAGGGGACGTTAATTCGGACGCCAGCCTGCTCAGCAACTTGAGGCATAAAATTCCGACCAGGAAGGTGCCATGAAGCCACTGCACCTTCATCCAGCGTCAGATTCTCATCGCCAATTAGTTTTTCTTCGTCTAGTTCACGAACTCGGCCAGTTCCTTGGCATCGTTTGCAGGCCCCATCAGAATTAAAGGCAAAGTCTTCAGCGGAAAAGGCATTAAACTTCACGCCGCATTCAGGGCAGGTTAAAACGCCCATTTCGTCTCCAGACTTGCTCATCGCCTGTGCTACCTCAAGACTTGGCTTTAATCGGTGGCCATTTGGACAGACAGGTGAACCTAAGCGAGAAAAAATTAGTCGAATTACATTAAAGATCTCACTCATTGTTCCAACAGTTGCTCGCTCAGACGGAACTGCTGGACGTTGATGAAGTGCTAGTGCTGACGGGATTTGTTTAACGCTATCAACCTGTGCCTGGGCACCCAATTTGATCCGCCGTCGCGTATACGTAGATAAAGCTTCCAAGTACCGCCGGGAACCTTCTTCATACAGGATTCCCATTGCTAACGAGCTTTTCCCAGAACCAGATAAACCAGAAATTGCGACAAATTTATGTAGCGGAATATTAACGTTAATATTTTTCAAATTATGAACCCGACCACCCCGCACTTCAATTTCTGCAGGAATCGTTGATTGCACTGCCTTATTCAAAAGCTCTTCCCCTTTTCTTTAAAAGCTTAAAGCTGCATTCCAAGCCAAGCAAGGCTAAGTCCACCAAGATATGATAAAGTGCCATAGATTATTAAACTGCGCCACTGATGCTCATTATACATTGCAATTAATTCAGTGTTTAACGTTGAAAAAGTTGTGTAGCCGCCTAAAAATCCGGTTTCCCAAAAAAGGATCGTAAACTGACTAGTGGGAAAGCGGTGAATTAATATTCCTAAACAAAACGCACCAGTAAGGTTAATGAGTAATGTTGCTCCTGGCCAGTCGACTTGCAATTGCTTCCACAAATAAGTAAATAGGTAACGAAGGAGGGCACCGCATGATGCACCAAAACCAACTAAAATCATTTATCTTCCTCCATTCTTACCAATAATTGCGCCAAAATAAAACCAATAATGGCTGCAAAGAACCCTCCTAGAAGACTAACCAGAAAGTAACCACTGCCAACCCAAAAATTGCTTTCACTAAGTTTTAAGACACTAGTAATAAATGACGAAAACGTTGTAAAGGCCCCAATCAATCCCGTTCCTAATCCTAAGTTCAACCAACCGGCTAAAAGATCCCGTTCAATTACATAATAGGTAAGAAATGATAACAAAAAGCACCCTACAAAATTAGCGATCAGGATCCCCCATTCACCTAAATTAAAACTGAATAGATAGCGAAAAATACCACCAAAGAAAGCGAAAGCAGCAACCGCAACCAAATTTTTTATTTTCATTTTTATCCTCCATTTCCACCAACTGATTTTACGCTTTGAATTCCTGTTTGCCAATCTAAAACGGAACATCGTATAATAATAGCCGAGAAAAGAGGAATCAGTTATGAAAATGCGAAGAATCGATCATATTGTATTGACCGTTAGCAATCTTGAAGAGTCCATGCGCTTTTACCATGAAGTCTTTGACATGCCAGTAATTGACCAGCAAAGTAATGATGATGTAATTACTCTCCGGTGTGGTCACCAGCTTATACGGCTGCAAAAGGTTGACCGACCAACTAAATTGGTGGCTAATCATCCAACCGTCGGATCAGCTGACCTTTGTTTAGTTGCTGGAGATAAGGTCGACGATATTCTTCACCACTTTAATAGTTATTACGTCGATGTTGTTGAAGGGCCTGTAGAAAAGCAGGGTTCTGAAGGAGCAATGACTTCAATCTACGTTCATGATCCCGACAAGAACCTAATTGAAGTTTCGGTTTATGCAAATAAATAAAGAAAGCCTTGATTTAGACACTTAGACGCGGTAAGTTCGAAAGCATTAACAAATAAGTAGAGACCTGGAAAAATTTTGTCTTTCCAGGTCTCTACTTATTTTCATCCAAGCAACTCAGCAATAACCAGGATAACAAGCAGGATGGCTAACCAACTACGATAATGATCACGAATAATTCCTAAATAGTCTCGAACAACGGTTAAAGGCTGCAGCTTCCACGGAGTCTTGCTAGAAACAAGCGGCCAGGATAACTTCAGCTTTCGTAAATAATTAAAGGTTCTGAAGATGTGGAATGAGCTAGTTATAACGACAATTTTTTGCTTAGGATCAGCTTGCTTTTGCAATAACCTTTGGCAGTTGCGTAAATTATCCCAGGTATTCATCGCCTGCTCCTCTAAAATAATCCGGTCTTGAGGGATTCCGTGATTAATCAAATATTTTGCCATTGCTTGGGCTTCAGATAATTGCTCACCATGCAAAATACCACCAGTAACAATAATTGTAGCGTTATGATTTAACTTCCAGCAGGCAATGGCTTGTTGCAGTCGCGCTGTCAGAACAGGCGGCACTTTGCCCTGACGCAGGCCAGCACCGAGGGCAATTAAATAATCAGCCTTAACAGGTCTTGAAAGGAGTTGTGCAGTAATAATTGCACCCCAGAAAATTACTAATCCAAGAGTGGTAATCCCATTAACTATTAGTGCAGTCAAAATTACCTGGTGGTTAAACCAGGTAAAATATCCTTGATACTTAAATAGTAGCGGTAAGCAGATAAATAGGTTTAAGAACATTAAGCCAAATGTCTTCTGATTATACTTAATCAGCTGCGCGTCTGTTGAAAAGTGACGAACCAAAATTGCCCTAATTGATTCCAGCCAGCTCAAGAGACTTGCAACTCCTAAGCTAACCGCAGTAAATGTTTTCGGGTAGCCAATTTGTCCGCCGATCAAAATTAATAGCAAGCCAGTCCAGCACAACGCCCACTCATTCTTTTTGGGTAACGGCCACCACAGGAGAATGATCAACAAAGAAAGAGTTAAAATAATCATTTCTTCCCGTACTCCTTTTTCTGCCGACGATATTTTCGGTAGCGACGAATCAATTCACTAACCGCCATTGTGACAATTATAATGATTGCTAACGAATAGCCAAAGACACCAAGACGGTAGATGTGCGGATGGTCAGTACTGCCCTCTACTAACAACGATGAGCCAACAATAATTGCTGCTAAAATAATTGCAATAATTATCCGGTTAACAATCCGA
This sequence comes from Limosilactobacillus vaginalis DSM 5837 = ATCC 49540, assembly GCF_000159435.1. Classification (GTDB taxonomy): domain Bacteria; phylum Bacillota; class Bacilli; order Lactobacillales; family Lactobacillaceae; genus Limosilactobacillus; species Limosilactobacillus vaginalis. Next base: position 339,078 of record NZ_GG693413.1, read on the forward strand.
CTAAGCCACTTCATTAGATTTTCCTGGTCAGCGTAATGAAAATTAATTCGAGCATCCCCATCACTAATTGCATCAAAAAAGGTGTTCAGCTTCCCTGGCATTTGGGTAATATTCTTCACAGCACGATAACTTCCCCACAAGCTATTATCTAATTGAGTACGCAAATCGAAATGCTGCTTCAAGTACTGCTTACCAAATGGTCGGGCAACCTCCAACATTGAAAGTGAAGGATCAAGCTTAGCAATAATTGTTTCTAGGATCCCAAATGCCCGTACCAGCATCGTCACTTGGGAATGAATCTGGAGATTATTATTTTGACATAATTGAACGATCTGATAGAGCATCTTAGTGAAATTAATTTCAGCAAGGCCAGCATTCAAGTACGGCCGCAGGAATTTACCAAGTTCCCGATAGAATTTCTGCTCGTCAAGCGGTCCCACTTGCTCACACATTGGAATAATTGATTGACCGATCTCATGAATATCCTGTGAATTAACGGCCAATACTATTTTGGCAATTCCGTCCGCTGTTGCTGGCGAAATTCTTCCCATCATCCCAAAGTCAATCCAGATAACCCGGTATGGTGGAAGGCTCTTCTCTTGCTGATAGCTGATTTTAGTAGGGCCAATCTGCTTCTCTAATTTCTTTTCTACCTCAACCTGGTCCGTTTGAGCTTCATCCTGAGACAGGTGACGAATTAAGATATTCCCTGGATGCGGATCAGCCTGAAAGAAGTGATCGACAAAGACTTGCCTAAGGAAGTTCTTAACTAATACTTGGGCAATCTCATGGCGAACCTGTCGTTGCGTTTTTGCTTGTTCAGGGTTCGTACTTAATGAAGCGTTAGCCAGGTACTTAATACTCTTCCCCGGCATATATTCATTAACCAAAATTTTAGGGGCGCAGTATTTGAAGTAAACCTTAGGAACCCGAATAATTGACTGGCCATTATTAAGGCGGTAAAATTCAACCCCGTTTTTGGCTTCTTGAATTGTGTCAATTTCACTCCTTAGCGAGTCACTTAAAGCGTTGAAGATTTTTACGGGATCAACAACAGTAATCCCAGTTGGAACGTATTTCAGTAGTTCAACCGCCCGTTTTAAAAGCGCCAAATCTGTATCTACCAATTTAGTAACATCAGGATGCTGAATTTTAACAACTACCGACGTCCCATCCTTTAACTCAGCATGATGAACTTGACCGATCGAGGCTGAGGCAAATGGTTCTTGATCAAATGTCTTAAAAACTTCACTGATCTTTTTTCCAGTTTCCGTCTCAAAAGTCTTTTTAACACTTGCGAAGCTATCAGCCGGAACATCATCCTGAAGCTTTCGTAAGGCCTTTATATATTCTGGGCTTACCAGGTCTGCACGAGTAGAAAGGATTTGCCCCATTTTAATAAAGGTTGGGCCGAGTTCTTCTAATGCCTGACAAACTTCTTCCGGATTTTTTTGATGATAAAAATTGCTCAAAAAGTGATATTGACGCATTACCTGCATGATCCGCCGAAGACGTTTTCTTGGGGATGGTACTGTTTCTTCAGCCATTAATAAGATCCTCCTTACTCACAATCCATGGGCATCCCCGGAACACAGTTGCATTCAACCTTCTCTGGGGCATTTTTCTTCTTTTCAGCTAACAATTTTTGAAGTTGTTCAATATCCTTTCGACTAAGAACGGCATCATCTATTACATGGCTAAGCGTAGCACCAACATGCATCTCGCAAATGCTGTTAAACAAATGATCTGCGGCTTCGTTCATGGTAATCTGCTCCTTAATTAATGGGGAGTAGATAAAGCCACGGCCTTGACGGGTTGTCTTTAATGCTCCTTTTTCCACTAGACGCCGGAGTAATGTCTTAATTGTTGCGGGTTTCCAATCAACTTTTTGTTGAAGGATTTCAATTACTTGGGTACTAGTTGCTTTACTGAGGGTCCAGATAATTCGCATTACTTGCCATTCTGCTGGCGTAATATCTGTTTTTTCTTCCATGTCCTCACCTCAATTTAAAATCTACACCTGTCGATAAAAAGCGTCAAACAATTTCTGGTTTAATCCAAATACTTATTGTGACCTAGATCAAGATCTGCTAAACTACTGCATTAGTTATGCTAATTTTTCTAAAAAGGAGTCGATGTTCTTGAGCGACCAGCGAATTAGGCGTGCCCTAATTATAATGGTTTTTGGAACTTTCTTCGGGATTCTTTGTTCAACCTTAATGAATATTGCATTGCCAACATTTATGGACGTTTTTCATATTAGTGAAGCCCACGTTCAATGGGTAACGAACGGCTATATGTTAGTCAATGCGTTAATGATTCCGGTTAGTTCCTACCTTATTAAACGATTCTCATTTAAATGGCTATTTATCTTCTTTACGGGAATTTTTCTTTGCGGAACCTTAATCGGCGGGTTAGCGAATTCCTTTAACCTCCTAGTAATTGCTCGGATGATCCAAGCAATCGGTGCCGGAATGATGATGCCCCTTGTCAATGTTCTTGCAATTCGTTATGCTCTCCCAGGGAAGAAGGGCCGAATAATGGGAATTATTGGTCTTGCATTTAACTGTGCACCAATCCTTGGACCCGCGGTATCAGGTTTTATGCTTGATTACCTCTCGTGGCGATACCTATTTATTTTGATTATCCCCTTTGCAGTGATTACATTACTTTTATCACTTTGGATGCTCCCTTATATTCCCCATAACGAATTCCCCCAATTTAACGGTTTAGGTTTTACGGTAATTACCCTCGGCTTATGGTCCTTATTAATGGGCCTTTCAAATGTTTCTAATTATCCGCTATTATCGTTTAATGTTGGTGGAATGGCAATTATTGGGCTAGTATTCATTGTTATTTTTTATCTCAATCAACGAAGAAGTACCCACCCATTGATTAACCTCAGTGTGTTTGAACATCGACAATTTCTCCTGGCAACCGTCATTAATATGCTAATTACCGCGACAATGTACGGCAATGCTATTTTGATTCCGTTGCTTGTTCAGATTGTTCTTGAAGAAAGTACCGTGATCTCCGCAATCGCTGTTCTTCCAGGGGCAATCCTTACAGGGCTATTGTCAACAACTAGCGGTCGATTCTATGATCACTACCCTATTCAATGGCTTGTTGGTGCTGGACTACTAATTGATATTTTCGGGACAACCGGACAGGCAATGATCGGTGCCCGGAGTTCAGTGGTTATCATTACGGTTTTTCAAACGGTACGCCAATTTGGACTAGTAACAATGTTAATTCCACTTCAGACACAGGCGCTTTCACTCTTACCCAACGAAATTGTTCCCGATGCGGTGGCCTGTTTTAATACCTTGCGACAAATTGCAGCAGCATTTGGGACCGCACTAATCGTCTCTGTTGTCGGGATCGTAAACCACCTTATCCATAACTCAACCTCCCATTTAGGAATCCAATCAGGATTTGCTTTTTGCCTAGTTCTTCTCTTGATTTCTCTCATTCTCAGCAGGAAGCTTTATCACCAAATAAAAAGTTAGAATATAAAAATAAAGTCGGACAATGGACCGAAAATGGTTCATTGCCCGGCTTTTTAACAAGATCAAGATTTCTTTTTAGAAAACAAAATTCACTAAAATAATGTAGCTAACCGTCCCCACCAATAGCGACAAACACATGCTTCGTTTTCGTAAGTGGACGAGGATTGTAATAATACTAGCAATAATTTCTGGTAAGCCAAAATCGCCACTAAGGAAGTGAACATTTCTAAAGCAATAGACCACGAGCATCCCCATAATTGCTGGTGGAAGAAAATCACCTAGTCCTTCAATAAAGGGACTCAATTCTTCTTTACCATTTCGTTGGCGGCCAAAAACAAGGAATGGAACGACACGGGTAAAGAAGTTAGCGACTGCAGCGATCGCTATTGAAATCACTTGTTGAACAACTGTCATTTCTTAATCATCCCCCTTTGCATGACGCCTTGTTAAATAGTAATATTCCGCAACCAGCAAGAGTAAGGTAACAATCAAAAAGTACGTCTTGCCAACAGCCAGCAAGCTAATGATGGTAATTAAGACCCCACTAATGGAACTAACATGACTCTTTTCTTGTAAGAATTGATCCAATGCCAAAACAATGAATAGGGCCGTCATAACAAAATCAAGTCCCTTAACTTGGAGCTGGAAGACACTTCCCAAGAAGCCGCCTAAGAAGGCCCCAAGAACCCAATAACCCCAATCCAAGACCGTGATCCATGTATTAACCTTTACTTGACTCATTTCTTGTGGAACTTTGGTGTAGTGGTTAATAACAAAGGTCTCATCAGTTAGGCCAAAGATTAACAGCCACTTTCGCCATCCAGCATGTCGGTACTGTTTGAGCATTGATAGGGCATAGAATGACTGACGAAAACCGACCACCAAGGTAATTAAAAGGACGTTCAAGGGATTAAAATGTTGGACTAGCATATTGGCAATCACAAATTCAACTGATCCTCCATAAATCGTTAGCGCCATCAATGTCGGATACCAAAAAGAAAACCCCAGGTTGTGCATGTAAAGGCCGTACCCCAGACCCAGTGTCACATAACCAAACAGGACTGGCATCGACTTTCCCAATGCAAAGCGGAATTCACCATCCAGCTTTTTCATTACTTACTCCCCCTCGGAATAAAAAATCAATTGACTTTTATTTTAGCGAACGACCTTGATGCATACAAGAACTAAATTGTATGCATTACAGTGCGACCGCAAAAAAAGACATGATACCGATTAACCATCGGTACCATGCCCAAGATTACAATTTGTTTAATCCTTTTGTGTTACTAGTTCGTAAACGTAGGATTCTTCTTCAGGACGATATACACCGTGAAGTTCACCAACTTTAGTGAAGCCATTCTTGGTGATTAAGTGTTGCATGATTTCGTTGTTTTCATGGGTATCAATCCGAAGAGACTTAATATCCTTCCGATTTTCTTTGATATAATCAATCACACTTTCAAAAAGTCGTGAAGCGTAACCGTGACCGGCATGCTTTGAATGGATCGCAACCCGGTGAATAACTTGGTACTTATCAGTATCTACCAACCACTTGCCATCCAGAGCATCGTATGAGTGGTCTGGTGCATCCACAATGGCTAAGGCACCTACAGTTTGGTCATCGTCTGACTCAACTAGGTATGCCCAACCGTGCTGAATATCTTCCTTAATGTGTTCTTCGTTCGGGTAATCACCCTGCCATTGATCAATTCCCCGTTCTGCTAATTGGTTACGACCATCGCGAAGAATATCCATCACTGTATCCAAGTCTTCCATGGTAGCTTTGCGTAATTGCATTCGTATTACCTTCCCTTCTGATAAATTGAAATTTAATTTTCACAAATTAACAACCATACTAACTTACCATATTAACAATGACATGTGCAAGCCAAAAGTTTTGCTTCCCTTAATCCTACCGCAAAGCCCGGTTTAATGATAAATTAAGGGTATCATTACGAGGAGGAAAAGGAAGCATGAATCTTACCATTACGGAATTATATGAGAAAATGCACCAAAATATGGGAAATTCCGGTTGGTGGCCTGCTGAATCAAAAGCCGAAATCATCGTTGGTGCAATCATGATTCAGAATACCAATTGGCGAAATGCCGATAAAGCTGTTGCTGGGTTTCGAAAGCAAACTAATTTTGATCTCAATAAAATTCGCCAACTAACTACTGAGGAATTACAGGCTCTCGTTCGACCAGCAGGATTTTATAAGAATAAAAGTCGAGCAGTTGCGGCTATTTTTACCTGGCTATTGCAATATGACAACGACTACCAACAAGTTTGCCAAGTTCTAGGCCCAAAATTACGACAAGAACTGCTCAAACTTCACGGAATTGGTGATGAAACCGCTGATGTCCTGCTCACCTATATTTTTGAACAGCCAACGTTTATCAGCGATAAATATGCCCGGGTATTGTTCACCCAACTAGGCGTTCCCAACCTTACTAATTACCAAAGTCTCGCAAAGCAAGTTAAACTGCCTGCTGACTTCACTAGTACAGCTGCTCAAGACTTTCATGGTTTAATTGACGAGTTTGGCAAAATCTATTTTCATCCACTGACAAAATTTCAAGAAAGTTTTCTTGCTGGTGATCAGCTAATTCTGTAAACTTGACTGAAGTTTTGCTGTCATGTGGAAATACTGCTTATATAGAGCCGTCAGTCTCCCTGAGTTTTTCGTTGGCAACCACGGCTTTTCACGACCACAGTAATGTAAAATCACCGTATTTTTGATTACCCAATCAAGGTCCCACTCGCCAAGCGAAATCGTTTCATAAATTTTTCCGTTGCGGGTATCAAAGTTATATAATTGGTCAGGAATTGTTTTGATCCGCTCACTATAGAGCGCATTTAATACATCCTGATCGGGAAGAAGCAAAATGTGGCGGCGAATGTAATCAAAAATTTGATCAGCATCAACCTCTTGACGCATCAAATCAAGATTCATTAAGAGCACCCCTGAGTTATAATAGCCATCTGCTCCGAAGTTCTGTAAACGAATCTTATTAATTACGTCAGTAGTATTCGTTAAGCTGGCATGGATTGCTGAAGCGAAAAGGTTATTGCCCAATGCAGTACTATATAAGGGTGAAAGGTCATTAATACAAAGTATGTCAGCATCCAGATAAAGGATTTTATGGAGATCCTGAGGAAGCATTTGGTGAGCTAGTAGTCGGTAATAAATCGTGGTTGGGTAGCGATCGGTTACCGGAGCATTTTCAAATAACGATTGCTTAACCATTACTGGATGGTACGCCATCTTTAAGTGCTTGCAAAAAGCAGCTAATTCCGCTTCCTTTGTCAGCCGATTTTTCTGCAAAACATAAATATTGAATTCCTGAGACTTGGTGTTTAAATGAATCGACAGTAAGACGGTTTCTAACTGTTGAACAAAATTATCATCAATCGCAAATAATAAGTTCATTATAAATTTCCTCCAAACACTACTAATTATATCAATTGTACTAACTAAAATACTTGAAAGGATTGATTTGATGAATCAAGAACAACAACTAGCGACAGTTAAGCAATTTACGGTTAATAAACTCGCCAATGATCGGACTGGTCACGGGATGGACCATATTAATCGAGTTGTGAAGAATGCCGCCCGGATTGCGATCGGTGAGGGTTATGATCCCTTCCTGCCCCAAGTAGCGGCCTATCTTCACGACACAGTAGACGAAAAGATTGTTGATAGTGTTACTGCTGCTCAAAATGAGGTCAAAGGATTTCTTCAAAAAATCGGAATGACCACCGAGCACGTGAACACCGTGATGGAAACAATTGATAACATCTCGTTTGCTCATACCCTAGAGGGACATCAGATTCAGCTTAGCAAAACAGCCCAGATTGTGCGAGACGCTGACTGGTTAGATGCAATTGGGGCAATTGGAATCACCCGTGCAATCTACTATGGTGGTGCTCATGGCGAAGTTATTTATGACCCGAAAATTAAGCCACGGAAAAAAATGAGCAAACAAGAATACCGTAATCTTGACGATGAGACAATCATTAACCATTTTGACGAAAAGCTTCTTGGGCTAAAAGACAAACTTTTTACGCCAACCGCACGCGCAATTGCTGAATATCGACAACAAGTAATGCTTGATTTTCTTCATGAATTTCATCAAGAATGGGACGCTAAAGCATAAAAACATCTCTGTAGTTAACACAATTGTTAATTACAGAGATGTTTTTATTTTTGCTTATCCTGATCTTTTTTCTTCTGATTATTACCCATATCAATAATTACCGAATCGTTTGAAGTATCGTGGTTTGTTGAATCAGGTAACAATTTTTTACCAAGATGTAACAATAGAATACTAAGTGGCGGAACTAATAATGCGTAGCAAAGGCCTGTTAATAAAGAAGTAGGCAATGCTAACCGGGCAATTTCAATCATCCCGTTGCTACTGCCAGTTAATCGCCAGCCGACAATTAAGTAGGCAAGTTCGAGCAGCACAAGAATGATCAATCCACTACTAATTCCAATAGTAATCATTTGTTGATGACGTAACTCTTGTGAAGTTGCTTGCTGCCACCTAACTACCCAGCCACTGAAAAGTGTGGCTAAAGCAGTTACCACCACGGTTAACCAATCGCTTTGGCTAAACCCTAATAAAATCAATTGGGAAGCAACAATTAATAACGCAGAATTCAACATTCCTAACAATGGAATCGTTGCGATTGCTAGTAGAGAAGTCACCGGAGCAATAATTGTTCCGCTAGGTAAGACGCCATGCAGGTTTAGCGGTGATAGCAGACAAATAGCTAATAGGATAATTAACCAAACAATAACGTGAAATAAACGAATTCTCTTCATCATGGCAAAGGCTTCTTTTCCGTATCTTGCAACCAAGCAAGAGCCAGTGCCCCCTGTCCCAAGTGAACACCAACGACCGGACCAAAGTAAGATAATTCAAATTTAATGTCAGGATGATCCGCTTGTAGCTTAGTTAGCCACTTCTCTCCTGCTTCCTTATCGTTAGCATGGAGAACAATTGCACGTACTGGATAATCCAGCTTTTCAATTGACTCGTTAAAAAGCTGTTCACACCGGGCCTTTGCCTTCTTCATTGACCGGACCTTTTCAAAAGCTTCGATATCATGATTAGGATTATCAAAAGAAAGCAATGGCTTAATCCTTAAAATTGATCCAACAAAGGCGGATGCGTTTGATAGTCGTCCCCCACGCACTAAGTTTTGCAAGTCATCAACAACAAAGACATCACGGAACGTATCTCGTAACTCAGTTAATTTCTTTACGATCTCGTCAACGTCTGCTCCTTGCTTAGCTAATTGTGAAGCTTCAATTGCAAGATACCCCATTAACTTAACCGTGATTCCAGAATCAAAGGGAACAATCTTAATCGTATCCTTCATTTGTTCTGAAAGCTGGGTAATATTGTTGAGAAATCCTGAAATAGTCTTTGTAAGGTGGATACTAATCACAGCATCATAGCCATCATCAGCAAGTTTCTGGTAAAGCTCCATCATCTCACCAATTGAGGGCTGAGACGTACTGGGGAAAGTACTAGCCGTCTTTAATTGATCATAAAATTCCTCGGTGGTGATATCAACACCTTCATGGTAAGTCTTACCATTGAGGATAAACGGGATTGGTACCACATGAATATTATTGGCTGCGATCTCTTCTTTAGAAAGATAGCAGGTACTGTCAGTTACAACAGCTATTTTCATTAATACTACCTCCATTGGAATGTTGTTATTAATGATTAAAGAATAATTGCATAGTAAAGGTATTCTAACAACATCGTAATAGATATAGAATACCACATCGCTGTACAGAAACCAATAATCCTAATCCTTTGAATTGTTTATTTGGCAAAACAAACGGTATAATAGTAATCGCTATAAAAAATCGTTTAATGAAATTAAAGGAGGAACTAACTAATGGCATTTGATGGTTTCTTTACCCATGCAGTCGTCCATGAATTAGATCAGACTCTGTCGACTGGACGAGTGGCCAAGGTTAACCAGCCTTACCCTGCAGAACTAATTATGACCATCCGCGCACACCGGCATAATTATTCTCTGCTTCTTTCAGCCAACCCGACATATCCGCGAATGCAAATTACGCAAATTGCCTACCAAAATCCAGCAGTTCCCAGCAATTTTGCAATGACTATGCGTAAATACCTTGAGGGAGCAATTTTAGAATCAATTGAACAGGTTGATAACGACCGGATTATTAAGATGAACTTTAAGACGCGGGATGAATTGGGAGATCAACAACGGCTTGTCCTCGTAATCGAAATAATGGCCCGTCATAGTAACGTTTCATTAGTTAACGAAAAAAATCATAAAATTATTGATACGATTAAACACGTGGGATCCGATCAAAACCGTGTCCGCCTGCTTCTCCCTGGCGCAACCTTTGTAATGCCGCCAAAGCAAGATAAAGTTAACCCGTACCTGCCTAATCAAATCTATACGGATCTAGTTCGTAAGGATCTCGATGAAAACGAACTAGCTAAACAACTTCAAGCACGTTATCAGGGATTGGGACGCCAATCTGCTCAAGAACTAGCACGCGAACTTCAAGCAAGTTCTGATTTACCAACGACTTATCACACTTTTTTAAAGCAGTTTGAAAATCCAGATCCCGTGATTTATGACGACAATAATGGAAAACGGCAATTTGCAGCATTTCTGCCAAGCAATATTAAAGAAGAACAGCTGACCCATTATGATACCCTTTCTGTAATGCTTGATGCTTTCTATGCCCAAAAAGCCGAACGGGATCGGTCTAAAGAGTTAGCTGGTCAGGTTCTTAAAGTACTTCATAACGAACTAAAGAAGGACCGCCGTAAAGTTAAGAAACTAAAGCAACAACTTGAGGATGCGGCAAAAGCAGATTATTACCGGATTCGTGGTGAAATCTTGACGACTTATTTAGGGAAGCTGACTGCGGGGATGACGGAAATTACCCTGCCAAACTTTTATGATGATAATAAGCCACTCAAGATCAAACTCGATCCAGAGCTCTCCCCTTCTCGCAATGCTCAAAAATACTTTACAAAGTATGACAAGTTAAAGACGTCGGTCGATTACGTTAAGGAGCAACTGAAACTAGCCAATGACGAAATTAACTACCTTGCAAATATCGAGAGTCAAATCGATCTTGCTTCACCAGCTGATATTCAGGAAATTCGCTTAGAGCTTCAGCAACAAGGTTACATTAAGCAAAAACGACAAAAAAGTAAGAAACGGCGAAAAGTTAGGGTAAGTAAGCCAGAAGAATTTCATACCAGCAACGGGACAACTGTTCTTGTTGGTAAAAATAACCTGCAAAACGATCGCCTTAGCTTTAAGATTGCCAACAAAAATGATATTTGGCTTCACGTTAAGGATATTCCTGGTTCACACGTTATCATTCGTGATAGTGATCCGGATGAACAAACCCTGCTTGAGGCTGCCCAACTCGCTGCCTACTTCTCAAAGGGACGGAATTCTGATAACGTCCCTGTTGATTACCTGCCCGCTAAGCGTCTCCATAAGCCAAATGGTGCTAAGCCCGGTTTTGTAACTTTTACCGGCCAGAAAACATTGTATGTCACGCCACATAAACTGAAAAATTAAACAAAACAGAGACTTGGAGTACGGTTAAGCCGTTTTTCCGAGTCTCTGTTTTTTGTAATTACTTACTAGTTCATAAATTGGATTTCTGCACCGATAATCTTATTTGGGCCAAGAATTCCTTGGGGCTTCATCCGGAGCGACTCAAAGGGAAAAGTTGCACGGTAGGTTACAGTTCCCTTTGGTTGCGTGATTTCAGTATCAGCAAGGTTAAAGTCCTGATCACTAACAATCTTCCCCAGAAGCGCTGGGAGGTTAATCCCTAGTGATTTTGAAAGGAATGCTACTTCTGGAAGACTAATTGATTGAACGGTTAGTGCCTTATATTCTAGTCCGTCTTGCTCAAAAATTACCTGATAAAAACCTGGATTCGACTGCTGCTCAACTACCTCACGAGCAGTAGCCTGCATTTTCTTTAGTTCCACATCATTGACTGCGGCTGGTAGCTGTAGATTAATCATCTCATAATCAAAATTAGTGGCAGATTGTAAAGCCGCGGTTGAAGCAAGAAACTTTTCATTTTCACCGTCCCAGAGATAATCAAGTGCTACCAACTGGTTAGAGCGTGGTTTCAAATTACCTAAACGGTCATCTGGCAAGGTAATAACTTTGCTTTGCAAGTCGTATTTCTTTAACGTTTCTAAGAGATTAGTGTAGCTAGCAGGAATAAAAATTAACTGTGGTTGATCGATTTCAACAACCGAAAGAACATTCTCTGCTGATGCAGGCTCAATATACCGCTTATCAGCAATCAGCGTATTAAGGGTGACAGAACTGGGATTACAATTCATGATAATTGTATGAAACTTCTGCCGGTGAAGCTGCATCATCATGGAAGCAACAAAGAAGTCTCCGGCATTACTAAGTCCCAGTCGTAGCCCCCCTGTTCCGATAAATAAGGCACTTGGTTGAGGCAACGTTAATGCTTCATTTTCATCTTCATAGGCTGAATAGAACGTCTGGGTGTGCTGATCAAATTCACCAGCAGACGGTTCAACTTCCTTATACTTTACTGTAAGGTTATGGTCCTGCATCATTTGGTAAATCTGCTTAGGAGTTGTTTTCCAGAGCTTAGCAATTAGCTGGTTGCTTAACCCGTTATGCTTTGCCTTAGCCAAAACCGGCTCTTTCCCCGGATGTTCAACTAATTCGGTTATAAGCTCCTTCATTTTTGCTAGTTGATCAAAGTAGAAGGGATCAATCTTGGTCATTTCAACCAGTTCATAGGCGGTATAGCCCCGCTGCATTGCTTCCAAAAGAGAAAATAGCCGTTCAGCATGCGGATGGACCAGTCGATCCACCAACTCATCATCGGACAACTTTGCCTGTGATTGGATGTGGAAGTCAGTCGGTTCATGGTAACGTGACTCAATCGCCTTAAATAATGCTTCGGCTGGACTTCTACCAATACCGAAGACCGTTCCAACAGACTTCTTTTCAGTACCCAATAATTGCTTTTGCGCTTGTTCTGGACTAAATCCCCAAACTGGTACCCGTGCCGCAATATGATCCATTGCTGGCTCAATTAAGGCCGCATGTTTAGCGAATCCCGGTCCTAAGTCAATCTCACGCAAGGTTTTACCTAAATATAATTGGGAGCTCACCATCGCAACCGGGTAGCCAGTCGACTGGGCAACGAAGGAAACCATTCGGTCAAAGTATGGGCTGCTCTTAATGACATAAAAATTATCATTAACTGGATCCAAGGCAAATTGAACATGATTAACCCCAACAATTCGTAACTTCCGGGTAATTGCAAATGCAGTATCCCGCATATCTTGGATTTGCCGATCAAGAAGCGTCTGTGCTGGATTAAAGGCAATCGAATCACCAGCATGAATCCCAATTGGATCCATATCTTCGACCATCCCGAGCATCATCATTGTTCCGGATTGATCACGCTGAACAACCACTTCAATTTCCTTATAGCCACCAAGACTTTGCTGAACGTAAACCTGTTCTGCTCGCGATTGACTAAGACACTTGCTAACAGCAGCTGCTAACTCGCTTTGATCGTGGACGATCTGCCTGGTACTTGTAATCTTAGGTAAGACGGAGCGAATAATTACCGGATAACCAAGTCGCTGAGCTTCTTCTAGCGCATCAGGATAATTATTAACCGTGACGATCTTCTTCATCGGTGCACCCATTTGACGAAGAGTTCGTTCAAGCAACACTGGATTATTAACTTGGCGCACGGTTGCTTCCGGTACCCCGAGAAGTTCAATCTCCTTTTTTCGCAAGATTCCCTTTTCAAGTAATTCCTGTGTAAGAAGAAATGCTTGCCGATTACCTAATGTCGGCAGGATTGCCCGTGGTTGGTATTTTTCGATCAATTCGATCAGATGATTAACGGTTAATGGTCCAATTGATGAGTGATCGATCACGGAAGAATCATTCAGGCTATAAGAAAATGGGTTGTTGTCCGCTAAGATCGTGGTAACGCCAGCTCGACGAAGGTAGGTTGCTACCTGGTAAGTTGCGGAATCAACTTCATCCCCATGCTGAATATTATTCGGTCCAGCACCGATAATCAAAATTGATTTCTTATTTGTCACTACCGCCGTTCCTCCTTCCGCTTCATTGTATCAATAAACTCGTCAAACAAGCCATCTGTTTCATCTGGGCCTGGTGCGCCATCCGGGAAGAACTGGACAGAGAAGGCCGGAAACTGCCGGTGACGTAATCCCTGAACACTGCTATCAATCATATCAGTATACGTAACGAGTAATTTTGACCGGTCTACTGTACTCCAATCAACGGTATACCCTTCTGATTGGTTCGCATAAACGATGTGATCGGTAATAATTTCCTTAATTGGGTGGTTCATCCCGTGATGCTCAACACCAAGCGGAATTACTTGAGCACCATTAGCTAATGCAAATAATTCGTGACCAAGGCCAATTCCAAAGAGCGGTACTTGTTCCTGAACTTTTCGGATCATTTCGAGAACCGCTGATTTTACATAATGCGGATCGCCAGGGCCACTTGAAAGAACTACGCCGTCAGGATCAAGCCGTAAAATTTCGTCAGCAGTCGCATTATATGGCAGAACAGTGACGTTGCACTTTCGCCGACTCAACTCTCGAAGGATCCCGTTCTTTAATCCAAAATCGACTACAACCACGCTCATCCCAACTCCAGGATTAGGGTATGGCTTAGGTGTCGAAACCTGAGCTACTTGCTGGTTGGTCAAAACAGTCGCGTGCAGCTGATCAAAGGCATGGTCATCAGGAACCGGAACGATACTCCCTTTTAATGGTTTGCCAGCATCACGAAGCTTATGGGTAATTGCCCGAGTATCAATGTTAGTAATTCCGGGAATATTCATTTGTTTTAAATATTGATCCAGGGTTAATCGACGAATATTATCGGTTGCTACATTTGATAATGAGCGAACGATTACCCCTTTAATAGTGGGGACAATTGATTCATAAATGTTCCGTTGGATTCCGTAACCGCCAATATTGGGTTGGGTAAAGGTTACGATTTGGTTATCGTAAATCTGATTAGTAATAATTTCCTGGTAACCCGTCATGCTGGTATTAAAAACCACTTCGCCAAAGGTTACTGCTGGTGAGCCAAATCCATCTCCCTCAAAGATGGTTCCGTCTTCAAAAATTAGGTAGCGTGCTGCCATAGCGCTCACTCCTTTTTCAACGCATTTGTTTCCTTAACCATTATATAAATGATCGGAAGCGTTTCAAAGAGCTATTAAATAAAAAATCCTAGCAAATTTTAAAAATCGTCTGCTAAGCGTTCAATAATTCACTATGAAGGTCGATCCGTTTTTTCTAAATGATCAATCATTTTTTGAAAATACTCCGGTAGCGGTGACGTAAAAGTCATCTGCTTACCTGTCCGGGGGTGTTTAAACCCTAACAACCGTGCATGAAGGTATTGACCATTACCAGGAAGGGTCTTCCGTGGCCCATATAGTGGATCACCTGCTAGCGGGTGCCCAATATACTTCATGTGAACACGAATCTGGTGCGTCCGTCCGGTTTCTAACCGACAGCTAACTAGCGTATAATGCTGGAAAAGTTCCAAAACTTTAAAATGGGTCACCGCATGACGACCATCCTCAACCACTGCCTGCTTTTTCCGATCCTTCTTTGATCGACCAAGTGGCGCGTCAATCGTCCCCCGCTCTTCTTTAATTACCCCATGAACTAGGGCAACGTATTCCCGCTCATTAGTCTTTGCCTTTAATTGCGCAGCCAATGACCGATGAGCAAGATCATTTTTAGCAATCATTAATAATCCAGAAGTATCTTTATCGATCCGATGAACAATTCCCGGACGAAATTCACCATTAATTGTAGATAAGGGTGAATGATATAGAAGAGCGTTAACCAGGGTATGGTTGGGGTGCCCTGGAGCCGGGTGTACTACCATTCCTTGTGGCTTATTAACAACAATCACGTCATCATCCTCATACACAATATCTAAAGGAATATTTTCTGGCTCTAAATCTATTTTTTGTGGTTTTTTAGGTTGAACAACAACCCTATCGCCAACTACAAGCTTATATTTGGGCTTAACTTTCTCTCCATTTACGGTAACGTTACCGTCTTCAATCCATTTTTGCAATTGGGATCGCGAAATATCCGTTAAATGGTGGGCAAGTTCTTTATCAATTCGTCCAGTC
This sequence comes from Limosilactobacillus vaginalis DSM 5837 = ATCC 49540, assembly GCF_000159435.1. GTDB lineage: Bacteria > Bacillota > Bacilli > Lactobacillales > Lactobacillaceae > Limosilactobacillus > Limosilactobacillus vaginalis. The sequence goes on from NZ_GG693413.1 coordinate 354,844, forward strand.
ATCGCTGAGTCAATCGTTAACTTCAACTCATCTGTCACTTTTCATCATCCTCACGAAGCACAATAATAATCAGCATAATTACCCCAAGCGTTAGGCACATATCCGCAATATTAAACACCGGGAAATTAACTGGTAAGAATTCAAACATATCAACGACATAGCCCTGAAGCAAGCGGTCAATAAAATTACCAATTGCCCCTGCCAGAATTAAACTCAGGCACAGTAAAATCGGGTGACGGTGACGAAATCGCCAAAAGCAATAGCCAATTCCCGCAATCACAACAACCGTTACAATACTGAAAAACAGTTGCTGCCCCTGAAACATACTCCAGGCAGCCCCATAGTTATGAAGGTTGGTTAAATCCATGACTCCGGGAATGAAGTGTTGGCTGTGACTCAACGCAATATTAGTACTTACCCAAATCTTCAGCCATTGATCAAGGCAGATTAAAGCGAGGACCAATAAGAGGTAGCTAAAAAAGATCATCCCTGTTGTTCCCCCTTTAAGTTGTTCAATGCCAGTTTTAAGCGTCGAATAGCCTTATTGGAAAAGGCAAAGTTAAATACTTCCCCATTGACGGTCAAACTAACCGTATGCTTAGTGAAGCGTGGCTGACGAATATCAGCTAACGGGATTACTAAGTAGTCTTTTTGCAAAACTCTGCTAAAAACCATTTTACTTGGAGTAATTAGCACGGTTCGCCGAAAAATTCCCAAAAGCGTTACAATAATAAAAAGCAAAAAGAGAAGGGCCGTTACCCACTGAAAGTGAGTAATTTCAAGCCAAACCACTAGGCCAGCAATGAAAATCAAGAATGTCCAGCACCAGCTAATGATTGTCGTGGTAAGGTTGGGTTGATAAAAATAACGAGTTTCTTCTTCCATAAAGTAAAGTTTTCCTTTCAATTGGGGTGAATTAATTCTATGCTAAAAATTTATACGGATGCTGCAACTAAGGGTAATCCCGGACCAACAGGATTGGGAATCCTAATTATTAATCAACACCAGCAACACCAGCTCTCGCAGACTCTTGAATCTGCGACAAACCATGAAGGCGAGTTTGCAGCGGCGATTGCTGGTTTTCAGTACTTGGTTGACCATTATGACCATCAGGAAACAGTTTTATTCTATACCGATAGTCGGTTATTAAGCGATGCTATTGGTAAAAATTATACTAAACATTACCAATCACAATTAAAACAGTTAAATCAGCTTCTTAGTCAATTTACAACGGTGGTTACCCAGTGGGTCAGCGAACGGGAGAATCATGGTGCCCATAATTTAGCCAATCAAGCTCTCCAACAACTTGAATGAAATCGCCCACTATTATAGCAAATTTTAGGTTAGAATGCTGTCTTATTCAGCTAAGAACCAAGTTACGGTATAATGGTAAAAGAACTTGTTAAAGCAGTTAAGTAAAGGACTGGTGAATTTATGTCAACAATTAAACGTCTTTATGAAAAATTTCAACCTTCCCATTATGATGTCTTTATTGATATCAATCGGGAAAAGAAAACTATCACTGGGAACACTACCATTACAGGAAATGCAAGTGACCGTCAAATTAGTGTTAACCAAAAATTCCTCACGATCTCAGCTGTTCAAATTACCGGTGAAGATGTCCCCTTCACTGTGAATAACGATAATGAAACGGTAAATATTACCGTACCTGAAACCGGAGAAGTTACCCTAACAATTAATTACTCCGCCCCATTAACAGACACAATGATGGGTATTTATCCTTCATACTACAAGGTTGACGGTGAAAAGAAACAAATTATTGGAACTCAATTTGAAACTACCTTTGCTCGTCAAGCATTCCCTTGTGTTGATGAGCCTGAAGCTAAGGCTACTTTTAGTTTAGCAATTAAATTCGATGAACATCCGGGAGAAACAATTATCGCTAACATGCCAGAAGATCACGTTTCAGCTGGGGTACACTACTTCCAACAAACCGTTCGGATGTCCACCTACCTAGTTGCCTTCGCTTTTGGTGAACTTCAATCCAAGAAGACAACTACTGATAGCGGTGTTGAGGTCGGTGTCTTTGCTACCAAAGCTCACCAACCAAAAGAACTGGACTTTGCCCTTGGAATTGCAAAGCAGGCAATTGAATTCTATGAAAAGTTCTACCAAACACCATACCCGCTGCCTCACTCATGGCAACTAGCGCTTCCTGACTTTTCCGCGGGAGCAATGGAAAACTGGGGCTTGGTAACATACCGGGAAGCATACCTCCTTCTCGATCCAGACAACACTTCATTAGATATGAAGCGCCTTGTTGCTACCGTTATTACTCACGAACTGGCTCACCAATGGTTTGGTGATCTGGTCACAATGAAGTGGTGGGATGATCTGTGGCTTAACGAAAGCTTTGCTAACATGATGGAGTACGTTGCAGTAGACGCAATCCATCCTGAATGGAAGATTTGGGAACTATTCCAAACTTCTGAAGCACCAATGGCTTTGCAACGTGACGCTACTGATGGTGTTCAACCGGTCCACGTTCAAGTTAACAATCCTGCTGAGATTGATGCCTTATTTGACGGTGCAATTGTCTATGCCAAGGGTGCACGGATGCTCGTAATGGTTCGGGCATTAATTGGCGATGATGCTTTACGTGAAGGGCTGAAGAACTACTTTGAAGCTCATAAGTACCATAATGCAACTGGAGCGGATCTCTGGGATGCTCTCGGTAAAGCTGCCAACCTTGATATTGGTGCCATCATGAAGTCATGGCTTGAACAACCTGGTTACCCAGTTGTTGAGGCAAAAGCGGTTGATGGGCAGCTTCAATTGAGTCAGCAACAATTCTTTATTGGTGATGGTCATGGCACTGGTCGTTTATGGCAAATTCCATTAAACGCTAACTACAAGGAAGCACCGCAAATCATGAAGGAAAAGGCCATTAACCTTGGTAATTACCAGGAATTACGGCAACAAAATGGCAAACCATTCAGACTCAATGTTGGTAATAATTCACACTTTATCGTTAAGTATGATCAAACCTTAATGAATGATTTGCTCGATCACCTTGATGAGTTAAATGCGATTGATCAGCGGCAACTTCTTCAAGATTTCCGTCTCCTTGCTGACGGTCAGCAATTATACTACGCGGACATTATTCCGCTCTTGCCGCAGTTTGCTGATAGCCATTCAGAAATCGTCAATACTGCCCTCTATGCAATCGTGAATAAGCTAAAGCAATTCGTAACCCCTGACAGTGCCGAAGAAAAGGCACTCAAGAAGTTCGTTAACCAACTGAGTGCTAAACAAGTTAGTCGACTCGGTTGGGAACCACGTGCTGGTGAATCAAATGACGATCAATTAACACGACCAATCGTCTTGGGAGCTGCTCTCTATGCAGAAAATTCAGAAGCAATTAGGGCTGCGCATGAAATCTTCACTAATAACCATCAGCGTTTGGAAAAGCTCTCTGCCGACATTCGGCCACTAGTATTGCGCAATGAGGTTAAGCATTACGGAAGCAAAGATCTCTTCAATGAATTTCTTGAAGATTACCGCGAAACGACAGATGCTAGTTATAAGGGTGACTTAAACAGTGCGATTACCAGTACCCCAGATAATTCATTAATCACCGAACTAATTAGTGAATTTGAAAACGCGGATACGATTAAACCACAAGATCTCCGTGGTTGGTACCGCAACGTTCTTGCAAATAATGCTGGTCAACAAGCTGCTTGGGATTGGATCCGTAATGATTGGGACTGGCTTGAAAAGACCGTTGGTGGTGATATGGAATTTGCAACCTACATCACTGTAACCGCAAACGTATTCCATACTCCAACCCGATTAACTGAATTCAAGCAGTTCTTTGAACCAAAGATTGATACTCCAGGATTAACGCGTGAAATCACCATGGATATTAGCGTAATCGAAAGTAAGGTTAAGCTGATTCAAGCTGAAAAGAATGCCGTAATTCAGGCACTTGAGTCGGTTAATCGTTAGTAAATAAGACCGTTTAAAAATGAAAAGCGATTCAGAACTTCTGAGTCGCTTTTTATTTTAAATATTATTAATCACGGGGTTCAAGGTAACCCTTAGCAGCCAGGAGTTCGGCAAGCTCAATTGCGCCACCAGCAGCTCCCCGGGCAGTGTTATGGGATAAACCAACAAACTTCCAATCAAAGATCTTGTCAGGACGAAGCCGACCGATCGAAATCCCCATGCCGTGTTCAAAGTTGACGTCATAACGGACTTGCGGACGGTCATCATCATTCAAGTATTGAATAAATTGACGTGGTGCACTTGGCAATTCTAACTCTTGTGGAACACCGCTGTATTCTTGTAATGCTTCTACCAATTCTTCCTTACTTGGATTTTGCTTAAAGTTAATAAAGGTAGCAACGGTATGCCCATAGAGTACGGGAACCCGTAAGCATTGACTCGTAATTACTGGAGATTGTGCTTTCACGATTTCTTTCTTTTCCGAATCAAGATGACCAAAGATCTTTAGTGGTTCATCTTCAGACTTAGCTTCTTCACCAGGAATATATGGGATAACGTTATTTTGAATTTCAGGAGCAGTCTCCAGAGTTTTTCCAGCACCGGAAATTGCTTGATAAGTACAAGCCAGTACCTGAGTTGGTTCAAACTTCTGCCAAGCAGCGATTGCAGGCGTATAGCTTTGAATTGAACAATTTGGCTTAACAGCAACAAATCCACGCTGGGTTCCTAACCGTTCTTGCTGAGCCTTAATGACTTCAATGTGGTCGGGATTAATTTCTGGAACAACCATCGGAACGTCGGGAGTCCAGCGGTGCGCACTGTTATTTGAAACCACTGGAATTTCGTGCTTAGCATACTCGTCTTCCAGCTTCCGGGTATCTGCCTTATCCAGGTTAATTGCTGAAAAAATAAAGTCAACTTGTGACGCAACCGCATCAACGTCTTCCGCATCAAGTACTGTCAAATCCTTAACTGCCTCTGGAATTGGCGTTTCCCCCATCTTCCAACGGCCATTGACAGCTTCACCATACGTTTTTCCAGCACTCCGCTTACTAGCAGCAACCGTTGTCACTTCGAACCAGGGATGATTGGCAAGCAGGGTAACATAACGCTGACCAACCATTCCCGTTGCCCCGATAATACCCACTTTTAATTTTTCACTCATCATAAATTCCTTCTTACTTTAATTTAACTGTTCCATAAAGGATCCTAACCGGCTAATTACTGTTTCAATATCGTCGTCCGAAGCGGCATAGGAAAGACGAATGTGTCCTTCACCACCAGGGCCAAATGCTTGACCAGGGATTACCCCGACCTTAGCTTCATGGGCTAACTGCCGAGCAAACTTGAAATCATCATTATCAAACGCTTCCGGAATCTTCGCAAAGATATAGAAAGCACCATCCGGTACCGCAATTTCAAAGCCCATCTTCTTCATTGCCCCTGCTAAGCGATCCCGACGCTTTTGATAATGCTGCTTAAATTCAACTGGATCAGCAGCGCCATTAGTCAGGGCTTCAAGCGCTGCTGCCTGAGCAGTATCGTTTGGTGCCGTTACCATGAACGAATGCATCTTTGAGATTTGATTGATTGCGTCTTGCGGAGCTGCCACATAGCCTAATCGCCAGCCCGTCATCGCATGGGATTTTGACAAGCCGCTAATGAGAATCGTCTGTTCAGGAAGGAGTGTTGCTAACGAGGTAAACGGTTGATCATAAATCAATTCACTATAAATCTCATCTACAACTGCTAGCAGGTGATGCTCCTTAATTACCTTTGCCAGCGAAACTAGTTCATCTCGGGAATAGCATCGCCCGGTAGGATTATTCGGGTAGTTAAGAATGATTGCTTTAACCTTGCTGCCCTCACGCTTTAGGATCTTTTCTAATCGTTCCGCAGTTAGCAAAAAGCCATCATTTGAAGTATCAACCTTGACTGGTATTGCTCCCGTAAGCGAAATACTCGGAAAGTAAAGGGAGAAGATTGGTGTCGGAATAATCACCTCATCCCCAGGATTTAGCAGGGCAAAGGTTGTTGCCGTAATCGCTTCAGTTGCCCCAACAGTTACGATGATCTCCTTTTCTGGATCATAATGAACTGACCGGGTCTTCATTAGATAATCACTGATTGCTTTACGCAACGGTAATGTTCCCCGACTTGCTGAATAGTGAGAATCATTGTCATTAATGCTATCAATTGCTGCTTGCTTAACGTGTTTCGGAACATCAAAGTCTGGTTCGCCTAGAGTTAACTTAACAATTCCCGGAATCGCGGAAATTTCATCATCAAATGCCCGAATCTGTGCAGGAGGTAATTCAGCAACCCGCTGATTGACAACCTGTTCTAAGTGTTGATCTAATTTTGGCATTTCAAATTCCTCCTACAAGATCTTTTCAAGGCCAACGACAAGGTGATCTAAGTCACCTACCTTTTCTAGGGCAACCTTAACCCCACTCATAAAGGATTGTCGGTCAAATGAGTCCTGGCGAATTGTCAATGCTTCACCTGCACCACCAAAAAGGACCTGTTCATGAGCAATGTAGCCAGGAAGGCGGACAGAATGAATCTTAATTCCGTGGTAGTCACCACCACGAACACCAGCCAAGGACTCGGTTTCATCAGGATTGCTCTCGTGTGGTTCACGAACCTGATCAATTAATTTTGCTGTACTCAAGGCAGTCCCAGATGGCGCATCCTTTTTATCTGCATGGTGCATTTCGATCACTTCCACATCTGGGAAGTACTTGGCTGCCTCTTGAGCAAACTTCATTAAAAGAACCGCTGACATCCCGAAGTTTGGCGCAATTAGGCCACCAAGGTGCTTACTTTCACTCAGTTCAATCAATTCTTGTTCTTGCTCATCAGTCAACCCGGTCGTCCCAACAACTGGCAATAAGCCATTATTCAACGCATACTTTACGTTCTCGTAAACGGCATTTGGAACTGTAAAGTCAAGCCAAATATCCGCTACCGTCGGATCAACATCCGTTAATGAATTAAATACCTTCACATTCCCACTTAAATGGTATTGCTCACGGTCAGCAGCATCCAGATGTGGTGCTAAAACAGCAGTAATTTCCATATTTGCCATTGAGTTAACCAGTTCAACAGCCTTTTGCCCCATTGCACCGGTTGCCCCTGCAATTAATACGTTTGCCATTAGCTATCTTCCCTTCATTTTATAAGTCTAACGGAAGTGTCTTGTTTTCTAAGGAGTCAGCTGGTAAGTCGAGTGCTTGTTCGAGCTGAGTCTGCTCTTCCTTATTAAGGGAAAGAATTGGCAGACGGCAGTCACCAGCATTAAAGCCTTGGGCATTCAGAATGGCCTTGACTGGAGATGGGGATGGGAACATGAAGCATGCTGCCATCCGTGGAGTTAACCACCGCTGAAGCTTTCCGGCAAGCTTGTAATCGCCACGGTAAAGGGCATCGAACATTTGCCGCATTTCCTTAACATAAATATGCGAAGCGACTGAAACAACCCCATTAGCGCCTAATACTCGTGAAGTCAATGCCTGGGCATCTTCACCGGTAAAGACAAGGAAATCATCCGCCTTATGTTCAATGATGTATTCCATATCTTCTAGTGGTGCACACTGCTTAATTCCAGCGATATTTGGGTGTTGGGAAAGTTCAACGACAGTTTCTGGAGCCATCTTTGAGCCGGTCCGTCCTGGAATATTGTAGATAATAATTGGCAAGTTCACGTTGTCTGCTACCGTCTTAAAGTGGGCAAGCATCCCCCGTTGGTTTGGCTTGTTGTAAGGTGGTACTACTACTAAAGCGTAGTCAATCCCGTTAATTTGGCCAACTTCATTAGTGAGGGCAATTGTTTCTTGAGGATTATTACTTCCTGTACCAGCGATTACAGGAACCCGACCATCAACGATTTCCCCAAACCGGGTATATAAAGCAATCTTCTCATCATGGGTTAGTTCCGGAGTTTCACCAGTAGTTCCACCGATGACAAAGCCGTTACAACCACGGTCAATCAATGAGTTGGTTAACTTTTCTAATGCGTTAAAGTCGATCTCGTTATCACTATTAAAAGGCGTTACAATCGCTGTTAATAAATCTGCATTTGCTAATGTTGTCATATTCTCTTCCTCCAATTATTCTGTCATCCGATATTCCAAGAAACCTGTAATTGCGTCAACACCGCGCTGAATGGCTTCTTTCTTTGGCTTTAAGGTTGCCGAATGCAATTGCGAATCATCATCGACTCCCAACCAAAACATCGTTCCCGGAAACTTTGCCAAAAGGAAGCCAAAGTCTTCTCCGGTCATTGCTGGTTCAGTCTCAATAAAGTTTACACTGGGCGTTGATTTCATGTATGAGATAAAACGCTTGGTCAATTCAGAATTATTCTCAACTGGCCAATAACCACCCTGGTTTAATTCCAAATTAACCGTCATATTATAACTTCGGCCGATTCCTTCACAAATATCTTTTAACCGCTGATCAATCGTTTCAATCATCTTTTGGGTTAGTCCGCGAATTGTCCCTTCAATTCGGGTATGACCAGCAATCACATTCCGAATCGTTCCGCCATCAATTTTTCCTAAAGTAACTACCCCGCTTTGAATTGGGTCAATACTCCGTGAAATTACCGTTTGCACCTGGCTGATCAACATTGCCGCCGCGACAATTGTATCATTAGCGTCTTGCGGGTAGGCAGCGTGACCACCCTTTCCGGTCAAGTCAATATTCACTTCAGTTGTCCCTGCAAATAGGGTTCCCATTCGACAACCAATTGCCCCAGCAGGCAAATCTGGATTATCGTGTAAGCCATAAAATTCGTCAGGACACCAGCGACCATGAAATAGCCCTAGTTCATATGATTGCTTACCACCACTCTCGCTTTCTTCCGCTGGTTGGAAGAAAAAGAGTAGGTTGTCCTTGGGCTGGTGTTCACTAAAGTAGGAAAGGACGCCTAAAGCCACAGTCATGTGAATATCATGTCCACAGGCGTGCATCACTCCCGGGTGCTGAGAAGAATATGGCAAACCAGTCTGTTCTTCTACCGGCAAAGCGTCAATATCCGTGCGATAGCCAATTGTCCGTTGCGGATCAAAGCCGTGAACTAACACCATCATTGAAGTTGGCAACTCATCCGGATTACGAATTTCTAAGAATTCTTGATCCATCGCCTTTACCGTTTCTAAAAGGAACTGGTGAGTTTCAGTTTCCTGAAGTGCTAATTCCGGAATCTGATGAAGATGACGACGAATCTTAATTAAATCACTTTCGCTTAACATTTTGCGCTCCTATAACTTCCGCAAGTCGTCTTCTAAGCCGGTCTTACTTTCAGTCTTGGCATCAACCTTTTTGACAAACTTAGCTGGAACCCCGGCAACCATTGTATGCGGCTCAACGTCATGGGTAACGATTGCTCCGGCAGCGACAACAGCACCTTCACCAACATGAACTCCTTCAATAACCACGGCATTAGCGCCGATTAACACGTTATCGTCAATCCGCACCGGTTGAGCTGATGCTGGTTCAACAACTCCAGCAAGAACGGTTCCCGCACCGATATGACAATGCTTGCCAACAATTGCTCGGCCACCAAGGATTACCCCCATATCAATCATCGTGTCATCACCAATTTCAGCACCAATATTAATTGTTGCTCCCATCATAATAACGGCATTGTTCCCAATTAGAACCTTGTCACGAATGGTTGCTCCTGGTTCAATCCGGGCATTAATTCCCTTCAAATCAAGCAAGGGAACTGCAGAATTACGACAATCATTTTCAATATGGTAATCAGCAATCAAATCAGCGTTTTCTTTTAATAATGGTTCAACCACTGACCAATCACCGAAAATTACACCGGTATGATCGTCAACAAATGATTGCACTTCTTCTGGAAAGTTAATTTCACTTAAGTTTCCCTTTAAATAAACCTTTACGGGTGTTTTCTTCGGAGCATTGCCAATGTAGTTAATAATCGCTTGCGCATCTAATTCAGCCATTGTTGTTACCTCTCTCTTCCTATTATTTACTAGTCATTATTGTTGATATTTACGATCTAAGTGAACCAAGTCAGCTAAAGACTCCCGCTCAATCACAAGCTGAGCCTTGCCATCTTCTGCAAAGACAACTGCTGGACGGGGATTACGGTTATAATTTGAAGCCATTGAATAACCATAAGCACCAGTATCAAGCATGGCAAGAACGTCACCTGGCTGAGTTTCCGGTAATCCTTGATCCTGGGCTAAAATATCACCAGATTCACAGTACTTTCCGGCAAGGCGGACATGTTCCTTGATTGGTGCTTGCGGATTGCTTGCCAAAACGGTTTCGTATTCAGCTTGATAGAGTGCTGGACGAATATTGTCACCCATCCCCCCGTCAACCGTGACGTATGGTTTCAGACCCGGCACATCCTTGCGGGAACCAACTGTATAGAGGTTATATCCTGCTGGTCCAACAATTGACCGTCCTGGTTCAATCCAAATTGCCGGCATCGAGAGTCCTTTTTCAGCGGTTTCCTTTTTAATTGCTTTGATAATCGCATCGACAAATTCTTCGGGTTTGAGGGGGTGATCAGCAGCGACGTAACGAATCCCAAAGCCACCACCAACGTTAATTACCTGTGCTTCATAGCCAAATTCATCTCGCCAATGAGCGGCAACTTCAACTAACTTCTTTGCCACACCTTCAAATCCTGCTAATTCAAAGATTTGTGAACCAATATGAGCATGAAGGCCACGCATCTTCATTCGCGGATTAGCCAAAACCTTTTGCAATGCTTCATCCGCTTGACCAGATTGAAGATCGAAGCCAAACTTGCTATCAACTTGCCCGGTTTGGATGTATTTATTTGTATGAGCTGAAATTCCGGGAGTGATTCTTAGCATTACGTCAACGGATTCATTGCGTTCTTCAAGCACCGTGGCTAATAATTCAATCTCATGGAAGTTATCAATCATGATTGTCCCAACATGGTGGTCGATTGCCATTTCCAGTTCTTCACGCGACTTGTTATTACCATGGAAACTTACTCGTTCGATCGGGAAGTCAGCCTTAATTGCTGTATAAAGTTCCCCTGCCGAAACAACATCAACGTGAGCTCCTTCAGCGGCAGCAACCTGGTACATTGCAATTGCGGCAAAAGCCTTACTTGCATAGCTGACTGCATAATCAACGTGGTTAGCATCAAATACTCGCCGGAAGCTTCGAATTTGCTGGCGAATTTGGGAAACATCGTAAACAACTAATGGCGTTCCGTACTCATGAGCTAATTCAATTGAATCACAACCACCTATCATCAGGTGTCCCGCGTCATTCAACTGGTCAGCTGTAATTTGTTGATTCATACTCATTCCTCCATTACTCATTCGGGGAAAACAAAGTGATAAAAAAATCCACTGTCTGCGCGAAGACAAACAGTGGATGCATTTTATCCGTTTTGTCGATAGCGCAACGTGGGCTGATATTGTCCCACGACAGTCCGTAACTTATTCAGCCACGCCCCAGTGCCTTAACCGTGCCAAGTTAAGTACTTCGGCGACCGCCCTGTTCATCAATCCTCATTGCTTGGCAGGCTAAAATTGATTACTGGTGTTGGCCGCGCCTCTTCGATTTATAAATATAATAAAGTTATTAGATTAGAATGTCAACGAAATCATTAAATTTTCTCATATTTATTTAATTAAATTTCATTAGTAATTGTATATTCCTTTCATATTTAGTCAATCTTCAAGTTTGGCAATCATTAGCCAGCATTCTGTGATATTCTAGTAGGAATAAGTTTTTAAATTTATTTAAAGAAGAGGAGAATTGATCGTGTTAGAACGGATCTTTCATTTAAGTGACGCTCATACCACCGTCAAGGGCGAATTAATTGCTGCCCTGACGACCTTCGTGAGTTTGTCATATATTCTATTTGTTAACCCGAACATCCTGCATGCGGCAGGAATTAACAAGGGTGCCGCCTTTACGGTTACCGCAGTCGCAACCGCAGTCGGATGTTTCTTAATGGGATTAATCGCCAACTACCCAATTGCCTTAGCGCCAACGCTAGGAAGTGCTGCTTTCTTTACCTATAATGTTGTTATCGGTATGCACATTAACTGGCAGACAGCCTTAGCCAGTGTCCTCGTAGCCTCATTCCTATTTATTTTAATTACAATCCTAAAGTTGCGGGAAAAAGTGGTTGATGCGATTCCACAAGATATTAAATACGCGATTTCTGCTGGGATTGGGTTATTCATCGCATTCATCGGTTTACAAAACGGTAAACTAATCGTTAACAATTCATCATCCCTGGTTGGTCTTGGCTCATTTGGTAATCCAGATGTTTGGTTAACCCTCTTTGGTTTAATCCTAACCGTCATTTTAATGGCTGCCCGCGTACCGGGGTCAATCTTTATCGGAATGATCGTTACCGCTATTTTCGGGATGTGCATCGGTCAAATCCCGCTACCTCACGGAATCATCTCTACAGCACCAAGCATGGCCCCGACATTTGGTCACGCTATCTTCCACTTAAAGGACATTAATACACCACAGCTATTTATGGTTGTCCTCACCTTCCTGTTAGTTACCTTCTTCGATACTGCAGGAACATTAATTGGAATGACCCAGCAAGCTGGAATGGTTGATAAGAATGGTAAGATTCCCCGGATCGGTAAGGCCTTCCTCTCTGACTCTCTTGCCATGGTTGAAGGGGCAATTTGTGGTACCGCACCGCTAGGAACTTCCGTTGAATCCAGTGCCGGAATTGCCATGGGTGGTCGAACAGGATTAACCGCTGTCTTTGTCGGTATTCTATTCTTGATTTCCATGATCTTTAGTCCTCTGCTAGCGGTAATTCCAACAACGGTCACCGCACCAGCATTAATTATTGTCGGGGTCCTAATGGCAAATAATCTGAAGTACATTAACTGGGATCGCTTTGAAGTGGCCTTTCCTGCCTTTCTTGTTGTGGTCGGAATGCCATTAACCTACTCCATTTCCGATGGTTTAGCCCTTGGTATGATCGCTTACCCAATTACCATGATTGCTTCCAAGCACCACAAAGACGTCTCACCAATGATGTACGCCCTCTTCGTTATCTTTATTCTGTTCTTTGGAATAACGAATATGAAGTAGAAGGAAGTGCGAGCCGTGACGGATTAGCAACTGAGCACTAGGAAATCTCGGACGATGATTGGCAACAATCAAGGACGAGATCACTAGGCGGAAGTTGCGGTCACGGTAAGCACGTTATGACTAGGTTGATTTCAGCCTAGTCTTTTTTGATCTCTTTATGGGGTTAACGTTCTAATGCAACTGTGTCAAAATATGCTTCGTCCGAGTTTCTTCTACTGCTACATAGTCAAGATCGGTTCGCCCTAACCTTCCTCGAGCTAACGACCTCCACTTCCGATGATAAATCATCGTTCAGTGGAGAAATCGTTAGCCACCGGAAGGTTTTAACGGGCTCACACTCTATTTTTCTCTTGCATATTTATCAATCAATGTTAAAATTCGATTAAAAAGTTTGCGTGGGGTTCTCATGCAAGAAGGAGAATTGAGAATGAAAGTAGTTAAATTTGGTGGTAGTTCATTAGCTGATGGGGCCAGTTATGAACACGCAATTAAGATTATTACGAGTGATCCTGAACGGCGAGTAGTGGTTACTTCAGCCCCTGGGAAAAGAAATGCGGATGATATTAAGGTAACCGATCTCTTAATTAAATATGCACATGCAATTATTAAGAATGACGATCAGGAAGCCATGGTCGTTCGCAAAACTATTCTAGATCGCTACCAAGCAATCGCGGATTATTTTGATCTTCCAAGCGGGCAAATGCAACCGCTAGTTGAGCGACTCGCTAATTTACCTAATGGGAATTACCCTAATAATAATTACCTGCTGGCCGCTTTTAAGGCTCATGGTGAACGACTAAATGCCGAGTTAATGTCATTGGTTCTTAACCGCCTCGGCCATCCTGCCCGGTTTGTCACTCCCGAAGAAGTGGGCTTAAAGGTCGCTGGGACGCCAAATAATGCTACTGTGATTCCAGAAACTTATGCACGATTAGCCAACTTTTCTTTTAGCAAGCATGACATTATCGTTTTCCCTGGTTTTTACGGAATTACGCTTGCTGGTCATATTGCAACCTTCTCGCGGGGTGGTTCTGATATTACCGGAGCGATTCTTGCACGGGGACTACATGCTGAAATGTATGAGAATTTCACCGACGTTGATGCAATCTACTCCGCTAACCCAAATGTAGTTAAAGATCCTCAACCAATTGCAAAGATGACCTATCGCGAAATGCGGGAACTTTCCTATGCTGGTTTCTCTGTATTCCATGATGAAGCGTTAATTCCAGCAATCCAAGGAAATGTTCCAATCAACGTTAAAAATACTAATAACCCTGAAAAACCGGGTACACTGATTGTTCCTGACCACTCTTTCCAACCAACTGATATTATTACGGGAGTCGTTAGCGGAAAGCACTTTGCGGCCTTATACTTACATAAATACTTACTGAATAAAGAATCCGGATTCACTTTACGCATTCTTGAAATTCTCGCTCGCCATGATGTTTCATACGAACACATGCCTTCAGGGATTGACGATATTACAATTATTTTTGATAAGAAGGAACTCGATGATGAGCTAGTTGATATTATTTGCAACGAAATTCAGGAAGAAATCAATCCTGATCGTTTAGAATGGATTGATAACTACGCAATTACAATGGTAGTTGGCGAAGGGATGCGTAATCGGACCGGTGTTATCAATGACATCTTGAATCCCCTTGCCGAAAAGCATATCGCTGTACCAATGATTAACATGGGGGCTTCCCGAATTGCGATTATGATTGGGACATATAACCAAGACGCAGATGCTGCAGTTCGTGCAATTTACCACCGCTTTTTTGTTAACTAGGAGGAAATTTATGACTGAATTATTAAAAGTTCATGGTTCTCAGAATTGTTTCTTTATTCTGGACCAAACCAAACTCCAACGAGAATTAACCGATGATGAGTTAGTTGCCCTTGCCCAGCAAATTACTAGCAAGGAGCATGGCCTCCTGGGTGGCGCTGACGGTGTTTTAGTGGTTAATCGGCCTGTCCGTGAAGGAGCCACCGCTCAAATGCGAGTAATTAACGCTGACGGCAGTGAAGCATCCATGTGCGGTAATGGACTGCGAACCGTTGCCCGTTATGTCGCTGAACGTGACAACCTAGAAGATTTTAAGGTTGATACAATGGATGCCAGTCTAAGAGTCAGGAAGCAACCCGACTTAGCTTCTGGTGTGCCTGCATTTGCCGTTGAGATTTCACCTGTTCGTTTTAATAAGGAAGCCTTACCCTATGATCACTTAGGTCATGATCGTTTGTTAAATACCCTTGTTCCAGAACTTCTCCCTGGCTACCGCTTTTCAGGCATTGCTGTCCCTAACCCACACTTGATCTCATTTGTCGATGAAAATGGCTTCAAGGAACTGGGACCGCTGGGTGAATGGCTTAATGGTGAAAATCCTTACTTCTCGGATGGGGTAAACGTTAACTTCGGTCATATTCTTGGGCCAAATAAGATTTTTGTAAAGACTTATGAACGTGGTGTGGGCTTTACAAATGCATGTGGTACGGGAATGTCTGCTACTTCCTTAGCATTTGCCCTCATTCATCCTGAATTAGCTAGTTTTGGTAAGCCGATTACTGTTTTCAACCCAGGAGGAATGGTCCGGACAATTCTTCATCATGAAAATCACCGTTACTGGATTGAGCTGATTGGTAATGCAACATTTACCCATCGTATTGCGGTTTCTGAAGAGTCCTTACATAGTGCAACAATTACGGATCAAAATTCTAAAGTAGTCCCTACTGGCGAACAAGAAAACTATCTTAAATTCATTAACAACTTGGATAAACCAGGATTTTAAATAATTATCCATTTAGGGCTTGCGATACTATCGAGTAGGCACTATAATAAAAGTGTTATAAAAAGTTCTGGGATCCAGTAATTTTACAGTTCTAGAAAAAAGAGACGTGATGTTTGGTCACGTCTCTTTTTTAGTTATTGGACTTACTTGGTTTCTTTTTGCTTTTAAATTAAATATAATTAAAGTTGAGAATAATTTTTAAGGAGTTCTTACCTTGCAAGAATATCAACTAATAGCCACCGCTGCTTCTGGAATTGAAGCACTGGTTGGTAAAGAATTACGAAATCTTGGTTACGATACCCGAGTAGAAAACGGTCGAGTACGTTATATTGGGACAATTAAAGATATTTTAAATACAAATATTTGGTTGCGAACAGCCGATCGGGTCAAAATTATTGTTGGTGAATTTGAGGCCAAAACATTTGAAGAGCTTTTCGACCGAACCGAAGCCTTGCCTTGGGAATGTCTATTACCAGTTGATGCCCAATTCCCGGTAGAGGGTAAAAGTCATCATTCACAATTACATAACGTTCCTTCAGTCCAAGCAATTGTTAAAAAGGCAATTGTCCGACGATTGAGCGATGTTTACCACCGTCGGACACGTCTTCCGGAAGCTGGCGCTCTCTACCCGTTAGAAGTAGCTATTAATAAGGATCATGTAATGCTAACGCTTGATACTACTGGTGATAGTTTATTTAAGCGTGGCTATCGAAAAGCAAAAGGTGGTGCACCATTAAAAGAAAACATGGCAGCTGCTCTTGTAATGCTCGCTCACTGGTTTCCTGACAACCCATTTGTCGATCCAGTATGTGGTTCGGGAACTATTCCAATTGAAGCAGCACTATATGGTCATAACATTGCACCAGGAATCAATCGTTCCTTTGTTTGTGAGCAATGGACTAACTTGGTCCCAGATGGCTTAGCTGATGATGTTCGTGATGAGGCAGATAGTAAAGCAGATTATGACGTTGAATTGGATATTCATGGTTATGATATCGATCAAAATATGATTGACATTGCTCAAGAAAATTGCCGAGCAGCTGGATTAACTCATGACATTACTTTCAAACAGTTAGCAGTTAAAGATTGGCATACTGATAAGATCAACGGTGTTATTGTTGCCAACCCTCCTTATGGTGAACGGCTGAGTGATAAAGAAACTGTCCATGAGCTTTATCAGCAAATGGGAAAGCTTTACCGACCAATGACAACCTGGAGTAAGTATATCCTAACGGCAGATTTGGAATTTGAAAAGTACTATGGTGCCTCAGCAACCAAAAAGCGGAAGCTATATAATGGAGCATTGAGAACCGATCTTTTCCAATATTGGGGAAAGAAAAAGCTGTAGAGTTTATTGTTCCTATAACCATTTGTAGAGGGTAGTTATAAAATGTAGGAAATCGGCGGTTTAAAATTGTTGGTTTTCCTACATTTTTTGTATACTCACTTTATCAATCTTTTGAGGAAGTGATGAGTATGCGAAAAGACGTTTACGAAAGGATGAGATATTTTGTGGTAGAAAACAGACTAAGATTAGTAGTGAAATTTTTAATCGACGGATTGAAAGTTTCACTACTTTTCTGCTTTAAAAGTAGTTATTCGAAGTTGACATGTCGAAAAGTACTTTGACACGTGATGTCGGAATAAAAAGTGGCAACTTCACTTTTCTTTCCATAATCTGTTTTGAGTCTGTTGGCTTTAAAGTCGTGTACAGAAAATTAGAAATGGAAGAAACGATTGAACTTCAAGAGGAGATGGAGATAATGCGGTGTGTATTTGGAATTGATGTCAGTAAGGATTCAATTAGTGTGGCAATCCAATCGTCATTGATCAAACGATGTTTAAGGAGACAAAACTTCCGCTAAACCGTGATGGCTTCAGGAAACTAGAAGAAGCCCTGCAGTCTTTTAACAATCCTGAGGTCGTTTTTGAAGCTACCGGTGTTTACTCACGACGGCTTCAGCGATTTCTTGATGATCTCGGCCAAGATTATACCTGCCTGAACCCGCTAGTTGCGAAAAAACAGCTTGATGGTCTGCGCCCGTATAAAACTGACCGTAATGATGCCCGACACCTTGCCGAAACTCAATTCATTATGAACCGGGCAGTAACCTATAAGATTAGTCCGGTCTACCGGAAGTTAATGGATTTTAGCCGGTTTTATCAAGAAGTCAGTAAAGACGTCGCAACCCACAAAAACCGCCTTCATCGGTCGCTCCAGCTTGTTTTTCCCGAGATTGAACATGTATTGAGCAATACCAATAATGAATTGTACTGGTCGGTAGTTAGTCAGTTCTCGCAAGCAAGTCAGGTAACTGAAGAATATTCTTTTAACGAAGTCGTTGATCTAATCCTTAAGGGGACCCAAAAGAAGATCTCACATGCCCGCGCAGAACAAATTGCCCACAGTCTTTATTCGGCAGCTCGCCTTTCATATTCAGCAGTTGACGATGATTCACCGGTTTATCTTCAAGTGAAGCACCTCGTAAACCAAATTCAGGAAGAAACCAAACTTAAAGCTAGCATCATTGAGCAAATGACTGCACTCGCCAAGGAACTACCTGAATATAACAAACTGCTTAGTATCCCAGGATTAGGCGTCCGAACCGTGGTGTCCTTGATTGGTGAGCTTGGTGATATTCGGCTTTTCCGCAACAGCAATGTCTTGAACGCCTTTATTGGGATCGATTTACGGCACTATGAGTCCGGCGATTATGTCGCTAATGATCATATTAGTAAGCGGGGAAATACGGTAGCCAGGAAGATTCTCTTCAAGGCAATTCAAAACATCGCCTCAGCTGCTCATTATCACCCAAACCACATCAATAACTATTACCAACGCCGGAAATTAGAGAACGGTCAACAAGGAACGAAGAAGATTGCGATCGCTGCTATTCACCGGTTAATTCGCACTATTTATCATCTCGTCATAAATAACCAATTCTATGATTACATCTTAGCTACTAAAGGGTAAGTCCAGAATTAGTTCATTGTCTTAAGTTCAGTCCACTGTTTAAACAGATGTAAGCAATGGGCTTTTTTGTCGTGGGCTTTAAACCTGCTTTTCGACCTTAATTACCTAATTTAAACCAAAAGAAAAGCGAGACTACCAACATAAAAGTAAATAATGTCGGTAATCTCGCTTGACTAAGCGTAGAAAAGTACTAATTGGATCCAATAATTACTTTGAATCATCATTACTATATTAGACTTGTGACAAAATTTCAACTATTTTTAACAAATTCTTCTCGTTTTCGTAACAAAACGATAAAGCAATTCACATATTTATAAGAAATTGTCCATTAAGAGAGTTGAAGCCGTTTTTGTAGTGATAAGTTAAAAATAGTGATTTTACGCATTAATCCTTGTCCTTAAAGGATTCTTAATTGATCAATTAGAAGAGCTCATTTACCCCCCCCCACTTTAAAATTTGCAATTTCACTTATCCATTTATTAGTGAAAACTTTTTTGAAAATTTTTTAGTAATTATTTTCTTGCATTGCAGCTGGCCAGCCATCAATTGACTTTTTAGCATCAAGATCACGGAGTTTTGCCATTTCTTCACCGTTAAGTTCAAAATCAAAAATATCAATATTTTCTTCCATATGTTTAGTATTTAACGATTTAGGAATTACAACAATTCCACATTGATTTAAGTAGCGTAAGGTAACTTGAGCTGGTGTCTTCTGATACTTGTCTCCGATTTCCTTCAAAATAGGAATATCTAAGAAGCCAGGATTTGCTTCTCCTAGAGGTGCATATGATTCATGAACAATGTTATTTGCGGTTAAATAATCATGCATCCGCTGTTGCTGCCAAAGAATATGAGTCTCAATTTGGTCGACAACTGGTTTGATTGATGAATGATCAATAATCTCTTGAACTTGTGGTTCATTGTAGTTGCTTAAGCCAATTGCGCGAATCTTGCCTTCCTGATACGCATCTTCCAATGCTCGGTATGTTTCTAGATCATTCCCCATCGGCCAGTGGATTAACACAAGATCAAAGTAGTCCTGGTTGAAGTCGAGCAATGAATTATCTAACCCCTTTTTAGTTTCTACATAGCCACTTGTTTGAACCTTAGTTGTTACAAAAAGCTTCTCACGATCAAGGCCGCTTTCTTTGATTGCTTCGCCAACACCCTCTTCATTACCATAATATTGTGCCTCGGTAACCCAGTCGAAGTGCCTTAGCAACATTTAATAAGGTTGTGTTAGGAGTAATTTGATATGTCCCAAAACCAATCATTGGCATTTCGAGGCCATTATTAAGTTTTACTGTTTTCATTTGGTTCATCTCCTCACCTATATTATATTATTTCTTTATTGAGATTGTTATTTTGAATATTAGTTAAAGTAAATATCTGCTTATTGTTAATGTGGAATTTAAAAATAAAAAAGCCCGGGCGAACCCGGACCACCTGAATGCAAGAATCTGTAGGCCATGTTTTGTCGTAGTATAACTATCAGGTAAAAGTTATACCGAGGTAATCATCTATCTCAGAGCATTAAGCTCTCCCCTGGAATCACTTCAATTCGTTATCCAAAGCTCCCCTACCGTAGTTTGGGTTTACCGCTTGAGGGGTTTACCGCGTTCCACCAATAAAGTTTCCCTTATTGTATCGTCACTGTGGCACTTTTCAGGAATACTCGGACATAGTAAAAACCGTAGTCGTTTCTTCCGCCGTTACCGAATAAATCGGTACCCCGCCTTATTTTTTCAGCGAGCACAAACACTACAGACATCGCAGTCTGTGCGAGCATGGACCTTCCTAACATAACATAAGCTATGCTCAATTACCCAAGACTTGCATATGAAATTATTAAAGTAAGTGTGAGTCGTTCTCTTGACCATTAGCTCCCATTTGAGAACCAAAGACACGCCGTTCCAAATTAGATAACCGCTTCAGGATATCCATGTTAGTAGCGTTAGAAACTGGTTGAGAAGCAGCTCCATTATTCATTGATGAACCAACTTCAACTTGACGGTTAAGTTCATCAACCTTAGCACGAAGTCGTTCATTCTCACTATTTAAACGATCAACTTCCTTATTAAAGGTGTCGTAATCTTTGATAACATCGTCCAAGAAGGAATCAACATCAGCTTCATCGTAGCCTTTTCCGATGTTCCGTTCTTTAAATTGCTTATGCAAAATATCTTGTGGAGTAAATTTAATGTTATCCAATTTATACACCTCAATTGCTAAACTTCAAAAGTACATTAATTATCATACCTAACTCATCCCGCAAATTCAAGCAATTTTGTCCGATATTCACGAAAACCTAGAATTTATCTGCTTCTCCCGCTTCCCGTTGACGTTCTTGCCATTCAATGGCTGCTTCCTGAAGTTCATCAAAGTCGATTAAGCGATAAGAATAATCATGGTTAGCTTGATACTTTTGAATTGCCTGGTAACCATACTTTTCCTTTCCTTCATGGTCTGGATCGTAAAGTAAGAGCGCCTCATCGGTATGAGTTAACATGAACTGCTGAAAGGCACGAAGCTGTTGCGGTGACTGATATGGATGATCGCTGACACTCGCACTGAAATCAACAGCCGATTGAAGGTTAGCTAATTTAGCTTGATTATTCTCATTCCATTGTTGACCAAACTCGGTAAACGGCAGCATCATCGAAATCTTCAACTGTGGATAATCATCCCTTAGTTTCAACGCTACTTCAATTGCCCATTGCTCAGTTCCCAACTGAGGACCAGTAATCAACCAAAATTCTTCATCACTCTCTTCTAGTCGTGCTTTTAGTTCACGAGAAAGGACATCTTTGATTACAGCAACTTTTGGATCATCATCCTTGAAAACATTTAATTCATAGCTCCGATAACCCGTGATCCATAATCGACGCATTTAATCGCCACCTTTTCTACTATTATATAGGTAAAGTTATTTTTAGAGGAAGTGTTCGCCAGGAACTTTCCTACTGCAACATAGACCAAACGTGTTTGATGTGACCGCAACTTCCGCCTAGCGTTCTAGGCAACATAGTCGAAACGTGCTTCGCCCAAGTTTCCTAGAGCTAGCAACCTCCTTCCTAGGCGCAAGTCGCCTTCGTCAGGAGAAATTGCTAGCTTTCCGGAAACTCTTTGGGACGAAGACACTTTGCTGGCTCGCACTCTAAATTTAATCATTCTGTATCAATCATCTTGATGTATCTCTGGTATAATACTTCTAGTTAGGAGAGTGATCAATGGTGAATATTCACTATCCCAATGGTCAGCAGCCGAAGCGGGAATATAATCCGCAACGAGATTTGCCGACCCCCCATCAATCAATTTACGCAAAACGGGGAATGTCACTGGAAGATGAAATTAATCATAGCAACCAGTATTATTTAGCAAACCACATTGCTGTGATTCATAAGAAGCCAACACCAATCCAGTTAGTAAAGGTCGATTATCCGAAGCGGAGTGCTGCCGTTATTAAGGAAGCATATTTTCGTCGACCATCAACGACCGACTATAACGGTGTCTACAAGGGCTACTATATTGACTTTGACGCGAAGGAAACGCGGAATAAGCGATCGTTCCCGTTAAAGAATTTTCATCCCCACCAAATTCGCCACATGCGTGAATGTATCAAACAGGGTGGGATCTGTTTTGCATTTATCAAATTTACCGAACTAGATCTTATTTATTTACTACCAGCTACCAACCTGTTTGAATTCTGGGATCAGCAATCCGGTGGTCGGAAATCAATTCCGCTTGCTTCAATTGAGAAGTGCGGCTATCAAATTGGTTACCGGCTCAATCCACGTCTTCCATACTTGGAAGCGGTCGACCGAATTATTGCTAATACAAAGTAAAAGGAGAATATCATGTCGAATAACGATGAACCACGACGCGAAGATCAGTATCGTGCCGATGGTAGTTACTATGATGGCGGAAAGAAGCCATTATTAAAGCGCATCCTCCTCTGGATAGCAGGGGCGATTGTCCTCTTGTTTGTGGCTGGATGTGCACTATTTTTCTACTACGCTTCAAGCGCCCCGAAGATTAGTCAACGGGAACTATCAAGTCAGAACACAACGATTATCTATGATGCTAATAATAAGGTGATTTCTCGTCTTGGTGCCCAAAAACGTGATTATGCTAAGGATTCGCAAATTCCTGACACTTTGAAGCACGCAGTAGTCGCAATCGAAGACCGGCGCTTCTATAAGCACCACGGAGTTGATGTTCGGCGAATCTTCGGTGCAGCGATCAATAATGTGATTGGTCGTTCAGACGGAATGCAAGGTGGGAGTACCTTAACCCAACAACTGGTTAAATTATCGGTCTTCTCAACTGCTCAATCTGACCGGACATTTAAGCGGAAAGCCCAGGAAGCCTGGTTAGCCCTAAACGTTGAACGGCACTTCAGTAAGGATCAAATTCTTAAGTATTACATCAACAAGGTTTACATGGGTAATGGAGTCTACGGAATGCGAACCGCCGCTCAATACTACTATGGTAAAGAGTTGAAAGACTTGGACCTTTCTCAATTAGCATTGCTTGCCGGAATGCCCCAATCACCAACCAACTACAACCCGCTAGCTTCAAATACTAAGTACGCGACAGCACGGCGGAATGAAGTTTTGAACGCAATGGTTCGGGCCGGCTACATCACTAAGTCAGCTGCTCAAAGTGCTGCTAGTGAAAGTGTTACTGATGGCCTTGACCCCGATCATGGTGACGTTGAATCAAGCGAGACTAACGTTAAGGAAAAGATCGTTGATCCATACGTCAAGGAAGTTCTTGCCCAATTGCAAGCAGAAGGATACAATCCAAACACTGACGGCTTGCTAGTCCACACTAACATGGATCTTGGCGCTCAAAAGAAGCTCTACAACGCTGCTAATAGCGAAGTATCTTTCCAAAGCGACCAAATGCAAGCTGGTGCAGCGGTTACCGATCCGCATAACGGTCAAGTAATCGCCATGCTTGGTGGTCGGCATTCTAATGTCATTTATGGTCTTAACCGGGCCGTTCAGGAAAACCGGAGTTCTGGTTCTACTGCTAAGCCACTAATGGATTACGGTCCAGCGATTGAATATCTTCAATGGCCAACCTTCAAGACCGTTTCCGATACGAAGTTCTACTGGCCAGGAACAAATAAGGTTCTTCACGACTTTGATAACAAGTACAAGGGGAACATGACGATGCGTTCCGCACTGGTAGAATCACGAAACGTTCCTGCTATCCGGACATTGCAAGAAGTTGGGATTAAACGAGCAACAACCTTCTTGGGTGGCTTAGGAATTTCACAAAAGGATCCTTATACCCTCCAAAACGGGATTGCCCTCTACATCTCCCCACTTCAAATGTCAGCCGCCTATGCAGCCTTCGCTAACGGTGGGACGTACTACAAGCCATACTACATTAGTTCAATTACTACCATGGATGGTAAGACTAAGACTTATTCTCCTCACGGTAAGCGAGCAATGAGCAAGGCAACTGCATACATGATGACTGATATGTTAAAGGGTGTCTTCACTAATTCTGCTTCTACCGGGACTTCTGCTTACTTAAGCGGTGTTCACCAAGCTGGGAAGACCGGGACAACCGACTTCCCTAACCAGAACCAATCAGGAGTAATGGATTCCTGGATGGCTGGTTACACCAAGAACTACTCAATCGGAATTTGGACTGGTTTTGATCACCCAATGAATGGTGGTGCAATTTCTAGTCAATATGAACGAACTGCGGTCCTCCTTTACAAGAGCATCATGCAGTACCTCGACGAACAAAACCACGCTTCTAACTGGAAGATGCCTGATACTGTTGAAGCTGTTCGGGTAAATGGTAAACGCCAACTCGTAATCAAAGATTCCAAGTGGGCCTTAATGTATGGTGCTTGGGATGGCGGTGATGACGACAATGAATCATCACACTCTGGTTCTAGTTCGAGTTCCAGTTCTTCTTCCGGTAGTCGGAGTGAATCAATTTCTGAAAGTCGTTCCATTGAAAGTATCTTAAATGGTGGCTCAAAGAATGAAAACAATTCATCATCGACTACTCAGAGCAGTAGCGCAAGTTCTGCTTCAACTACAACAACACCTACCCCGAATGCTGGTGGCAACAATCAATAGTAATTAATCATTAACCTTTAAATTAAGGACACCCCACGTTTGATCATTCAGACGTGAGGTGTTTTTTAGTTCTCTATGCTACTTTGCTGTCAATCCGCCATCAACAATAAATTCAGATCCTGAGGCATCATAATTTCATTATTCACTAAATGTTCCGTATGCTTCATTCGTAACGGCATTGCGACACGGCAAGTAACCATATTGACCATTACTACGTGGTTGACGGATCCAAACTTCACCATCATGACATGACCAGGCATCGTAGTCAATCACTGAACCTGCTGGTAACTCTGCAATTGCAGTTGAGGTCGGTAAAGCACCCCAGCGCAAAGTTAATGGCCGATTACTCGTGAACCGTCCAACTTCACGGTGCCAAGTATCACCAAGATTATCAGTCCAAGTCTCGTCACTAGATATACTGCTACCGGAAGGATCTCCAGAGATTACTGGTTGTGAACTTACCTGACCAGTAGGATTAGCTAACCGCTGCCAACCATCCCGATCCACTGTAGCAATCGAGCGATCCTCGTCATCCCCCGCAAATTGCCATAACGTATATACCGACCATGGTGCAGTATTAACCTGCATATCCGGTACCTGCCAAGAGTGCCAGTTCATTGATGGATACTTAGCAACCCAAAGGCCACAATCATTAGCACAATTTGCAACCTGCCAAATTGCCGACTCCTGAACATAGATTAACGGCCAGACATTTGTTTGCCGATGAACTTCATCAACAAACTTTCGGACCTAATTCGTATTACCCCAAGCTGCATTTTGGTACTGTTCCCAATCAATCGCCAAAACCGCTTCACCGATCTTTTCTTGGATATGATTGAGAAAATACGTTGCTTCGGCAATCGGGTCATTACCGCCTGCATAGTGGTAAAGGCCCAATAAACGACCGTTAGTTTTCGCTAAAGAATACTGGT
This sequence comes from Limosilactobacillus vaginalis DSM 5837 = ATCC 49540, assembly GCF_000159435.1. Lineage (GTDB taxonomy): Bacteria > Bacillota > Bacilli > Lactobacillales > Lactobacillaceae > Limosilactobacillus > Limosilactobacillus vaginalis. The sequence goes on from NZ_GG693413.1 coordinate 380,723, forward strand.
ATTCATATTTTGGGTTAACATAGCCTGTTCCCTGGGAGACCTTCACGATCGTCCCCTGAGCATGGGGATCAGTTACTATCCAATCCGCGCTTCCAGAAAAGACATCCGTAAAATATAGTGCCATCTGACCTCACTTCTTCCTGATTAGATACTTTCATTATACCTTTTATGAGAAAAGTGTCGGCTGAAGCATTTTAAATTGATGCTGATCCTCAAATAACTTAGCCATTTGGAGAAGCAAGCTTTCATTTCCCTTCCGAGCAATAAACTGAATCCCTAGTGGTGTCCCATTAGCACAAACATGGGTTGGTAAACTAATTGCTGGCTCACCAGTCATATTCGCTTGTTCGGTAAATGGCGTATAGGTCAGCGCTGGAAGCCATTGATCATAAATCAATTGACGCTGTTCATCCGGTGATAGTTCAGTAATATGTTCCATTCGCTTACGATCGGTTGGCGTAATTAAGTCATGATCGACTCGGGGCGCCGGTTGAGCATTGGTTGGCGTAAGAAATAATGGATACTGATCATGTAACTGATCATGAATGGAGCTCGCTTGATCCCACTGACTTAGTGCTTCACTGTATTGAGCTGCTGAAACATTCTCACCAGTTTTCCAAAGAGCATACGTTAATAATTCCATATCATCCCGGCTAGCAGGGCGACCAAGGTAACGTTCGATTCCATCAAACATCGCTGCAGTTTCCCCAGCATTCATCGTGTAATAGCTATTCATTAGTGCTACACCATCAACCGGATCAGTAAATTCAGTACATTTAAATCCCTGATCACTTAAAAAGGTTACTGCATCCAAGACCGCTTGCTTAGCTTCATCACTGACTGGAGTCCCAACTGGCGATTTAACTGTATAACCAATTTCGATGTTTTTCATTGGCTGTTCCAAAACGTGATTAAATCCAGGAGTAAACTTCGGCACTTGGAAAACAGCTGCTGATTGAACAGTTTGTAACTGATCTAATAACCGTGCAGAATCTTCAACTGATCGTGTCAGAGCAAAGTTAATCGAGGCTCCCTGCCAAGATCGCCAATCACTCGGTCCGGTTGGTACACGGCCACGAGTAGGCTTCAACCCAATTAACCCTGACCAGCTAGAGGGAATCCGGATCGAACCGCCACCATCATTTCCAGCAGCCAACGGAACCCAGCCAGCAGCCACTGCAGCCGCTGATCCACCGGAAGAACCGCCAGGAGTAACCGCAGTATTCCACGGATTCCGGGCCGGGCCAAAGAGCTTTGCGTCAGTGATATTCTTCCAACCAAACTCGGGGAAATTAGTCTGGCCAATAATAATGAAACCCGCTTGTTGCAAGGCCTGAACAAAGTTATTAGTCGCTTGGGCAACATTATTTTGAAATAACTTATTGCCGTTAGTATCTGGCTCGCCAGCAAGTTGTTGACCCAAACCTTTAATCAAAATTGGCACCCCTAAAAACGGTTGTCCGTGATCAGTTAATTGACGAGCCTCATTTAAGGCCGACTTCTCACGCAGGTGAATCACTGCATTTAGTTGCGGGTTCTCCGCTTTGACTTTTTCAATTGCAGCACTTACTAATTCAAAACTACTGACTTTCTTCGATCTAACCAAATCAACTAATTGGTAAGCTGGTTTTCTTAATAAAGAATCAATATCCATCTATTTTCTTCTTTCTGATAATCACAGTTACAAATAGGCATTTATATTATAAATCGTCCATTAATCATTGTAAAAGCGTTTTCAAGATAATATACTTTAAGCTAATACCTTAACTTGGAGATGGTTTGATTGAATTGGGAACACTTTTTTAACATTCCCGGCTTTTTTGATGCGCCACTAGCATGGCAGTCACTACCAACTATTCTTAGCGGCTTACCCTTATCAATTATCCTACTGGCAATTTGTTTTGTTACTTCTAACGTTGTTGGCATTTTAATAATGCTGATGCGAATTAGTAAATATCGCTTTCTCAGCGGGATTGCTCGCTTCTACATTTCATTTTTCCGTGGTGTTCCGATGCTGGTCGTGCTTTTCTTAACTTATTTTGGATTGAACATGGCTGCCCTGCCCGCAGCAGTTCTTTCTTTTACTGTCGTCCCGAGTGCCTTCCTCGCCGAGTATTATCGATCTGCTCTCAAAGGCGTTAGTCAAACCCAGTACGATTCTGCTAAAGCTTTGGGAATGTCTTACCGGATCATGATGACTTACATTATTTTGCCCCAGGCCTTTCGGATCGTCCTTCCATCATTGGGAAATGTTTTACTCGACATGTTTAAAAGTACTTCTCTTGCCGCAATGATTACCGTTTCCGAAATGTTCATGAAAGCAAAAGTTGTTGCTGGAGTTAATCAGGATTACATGACCATTTATATTGAAATTGCCATTATCTACTGGATTGTTTGCTGCGTTCTTAGTTGGGGCGAGCAACGGGTTGAAAATCATTTACAACTTTATGTTAATGAATGATCATACTTAATAATGTTTAGCATTATGGACCAGTTACGCAAATTTGATTGAATTGTCTAAGTGATCGGAATATAATTGAAGCGTTTTCACGTCACTATCAGAATAAATTACAGGAAGAAGTCTCCTACATGAAGAAAAAATTTTTGACCATTCTCTCAGTAGTTGTTTTAACAATTATTGGGTTGTCTGCTTGTGGAAAGAAGAGTGCCGCAGACAAAGATACCTGGACCGTTGCTACGTCAGGAACACTCTATCCCACTTCTTATCATGATCCGAAGACTAAGAAGTTGACTGGTTATGATGTTGAGGTTATTCGTGCGGTTGCTAAGGGACTCCATAAGAAGGTCAAGTTTAAGGAATACGATGTTGATGGGATGTTAACCGCGGTCAAAACCGGAAAAGCAGATATGGCAGCGGATGACTTTGCCATTTCACCTGCCCGCCAAAAGAATTATCTGATGTCATCCCCAATCAAGCACTCATTCAATAGTTTGATTGTTCGGCAAAGCGATAACTCTGGAATCAACAACTGGAAAGACATTAAAGGAAAGAAGTCTGCCGGTGAAGCTGGAACCAACTACCAACGATTAGCACAACAACTAGGCGCCAAGTTAGTCAACTACGACAACGTTTCTAATGATGTTTACATGAAGGGTGTTGCCAGTGGGAAGACTGACTTTATTATGAATGATTACTATCTTCAAAAGTTAGCCCTCAAAGCACAACCGAATAGCGGGCTTAAGATCAAGCAGGGGATGTACTTTACCACTAACGAAGACGGCAAAGGTGAAGGAATCGTCTTTAACAAGAATGACCAAAAGCTGCAAAAGCAATTTAACGATGAATTAGCTAAGTTAAAGAAGAACGGAACGCTATCTAAAATTGCGAAGAAGTACTACGGTGCCGATGTTACTAAGAAGCCACATGTTCACATTGACCGCCACTTTACGATTCAGAGTAAGTATAAGGGTGATTAGAGAGGTCACCTCATGAATTATGAGCAACTTTTATACGTTACTGAGCTTGCTAACCACCAAACGCTTCAAGAAACAGCGGATTTCCTTCATATTTCTAAGTCGGGATTAAGCCAATCAATCTCTCAATTAGAATCCGAACTGGATATTCAATTATTCAAACGCAGCCATCAAGGAACTGTTTTAACTTCTAAAGGGCAGGAATTGTTACCATATATCAAAAACATGATGTCAGCTAATATGAATTTAATCCAACAAGCTGGAAGATTAGGTAAAATCCAAAATATCCACACGATTAAATTAGCTTACGCGAATACATTCCTAAAGCCAATGTTAACGGAATTTCTGAAACTGTATAACGGAAATGCTACTCTAGTGATTAAGCGTATATCAAGTTCAGAAATTATCGAGCAAGTGAGCCATAAAGAATTAGACGCTGCTTTATTGCAATTGATAGCAAACATCAAGAGCAATTAAATGGTCTTAATTTTATTAAAGTTCATGATGGCCATATCAGTTTAATTACCAGTGACAGGAATCCATTATTAAAGCTAGGGAGGATTACCAAGCAAGACTTAGTTAAGCAAAAGTTTGCTTTATTTAATGGCCCTTACAATGATCAATTATTTGAACATCTCCAATTTATTTGTGGGCCACTTGAAACGATTGCACGGTTAGATGATAGTTGGGCAATGTATACCGTTATAAATCAACTAGATGCTGTGTGCTTAGCACGTGATTGGCAAGCCAGACATTCTACAGATAAACGATTTACTACTCTTCCTAAAATTAACCTCAGTAATATTATTAACGATCGTTTCTCTCTTGGCTGGGTCATTAATCCAGATACTCATTTAGACCAATTTACTAAATTACTATTACAAAATATTAATAATGAACTTACAAAAAGAGACTAACTAGTAACAACAATTAAGTTATTGGTTAGTCCCTTAACTTTTATTAGGTTATTTCTTGAAATGATCGAGGTTGAAAGATGAGCTAGTACCGTTCTTTAACACATCTTTATTTAGTGAACCAGTTTGATGAAGTGAGTAAATCGTTTCTCTTCCAGGAAGGTGCGGTTCCATCTGCGGATCAGAAAAGAGATTAATCAACCCTGGTGTCAGGTGTGATCTTTTTACCTGTTCAGGAGAAATTTTCCGAATAATCTCATCCCCGCGTCCTTCTTCAATTTTCAACCCAATTGCTGGATCAATTAACATTGCCCGTGCCATCGCTACCAAATCGGTCAATTTCAAGGCATCTTGAGCATCCGCTTCTGACATAACATTACCAACAATAATCTCCTTTGCTTCACTACCAATTGCTGGTTGAAATAGTTCAGCAAAAGTTGAGCTTGAATCTTGTGGCTTAGCATTATATTGGGGAAGTGAAAGATGGATATAGTCCAAATCATAATTATCAGTGATTACTTTAATTAATTGAGTTGATTCATGCCAAGTATAACCAACCGTTTGGTGAATCTCTTCTGGACTAATTCGATAACCAACAATAAAATCTTTAGGCGCATACTGCTTTACAACATCCATCACTTCTTTAACAACTGCTAATGGGAAGTTCATTCGCTTTTCGAGACTACCACCCCATTTATCTGTCCGGTGGTTAGAAAATGCTGAGAAGAATTGTTGAATTAAATAATGGTTAGCGCCATGAATTTCAACCCCATCAAAGCCACAGTCAATTGCTCGCTTGGTCGCTGCTCCAAAGTCCTTTACCACTTGTTCTACTTCTTCACTAGTCAATTCATGAAGCGGGTAATCAATCCATGGGAAGTCCATTTGACTAGGAACTTCAACTGTTCGCCCAAGTTTAGGCGCATAATTTGCTTCCCGACCTGAATGGACTAGTTGTAAGATTGCTTTATTTCCATCCTTCTTTAATGCCTTAGCAACTTTTGTCATCCCTGGCTTAAAACGATCATCATAAATTGCTAATTGCTCACGGTTATCTGCCCAGCTACGTGATGGTCCCCCATTTTTCCGAACCGAGGTATACTCAACAATCACCATTCCTGCAGATTGTGAACGAGCACCATAATAATCCAGGGTATCTTGGGAAACGGCTTCGTTATCACCACTATTGGTTAGCATCGGCGCTTGAACAAGACGATTATTAATTGTTGCGCCATGGCGAAATGTAATGTGGTCAGTTAATTGTTTCATAATAGTTCCTCCATTCATTTTCTTTCTACATGTTCAATGTATCACGAGAGATCAGTGAAAGAAATTAGTTGTTTTGGAACATGAGGTTTAGGAAAAGTGAACTTTCAAATTCACCTTATTATTTATACTAAAATATGATAATCTGTTATAGACAAGCGTAGAAATAACCAAGGAGGAGTATTTCTATATGAAAAGATTTATAGCGGTTTTGAGCGGAGTATTTGCTGGATTATGTTTATTCGTTACACCTACTTTAGCTAGTAGAACGCAGCTTACCGTTAATATTCCAGATGGTCATAATGCACAAGTGACAAATCAAAGCATTAAAATTGACTCGGAAAATGACGGAAGTGTCACTTTCACAGGTAAGGCTGAAAAAGATGCGGTTATCACTATCGAAAAACATAATGGTAATAAGCATCATTATAAGGTTAAACCTGATGATAATGGGAATTTTACCAAAAAGATAAATCTGGCTACCTCAACTAAAAAATGTAAATTTATTATCTCAGCTAAATCTACTGAGGAAAGTCTGAGTAATAAAGAAGTCTTTGTAGTAAAAAATACTGCTTATGTTAAACCGGTTCCCAAAAATGATGATAGTAGCGCATCAAGTGAGGAACCAAACAACATAATATCATCATCAAGTTCATCCATTGAAAACAATGGAGACATGAAGACTGATGAAGCTAACGGATTAATAGTTGGCAATTCTCGTTCAAAGATTTACCATACACCAGATCAACAAGGTTATCATATGAATTCCGCCAATGCAGTTTACTTCAATTCTGAAGCTGAAGCACAAGCTGCCGGTTACCGAAAATCATTAAGATGAGTAAAAAAGAAGTTAGGGGGTTCG
>NZ_GG693413.1:388233-390075 GCF_000159435.1 Limosilactobacillus vaginalis DSM 5837 = ATCC 49540
TTATCCTTAACTTCTTTTTTACTCATCTTATGCTTCCTTCATTTCCCTTAGCGCATTTGTTGTAACTTGAGAAACGTTGATATTATTCTCTTTCGCCCAGTTATTCAATTCTTCTGGGAGTGAAATATTCCGGCGCACGGTTTTACCATACTGGTTAAGACACTTTGCCATATTTACTGTAACCCACATAACTGAATCGTCTTTACCAAGCTTCCACTTTCTTGGATCTTGTACTTCTGGATAGTCCGCCATATCACTAATCATCGTTGCTATAGCATTCTCAGCATGAAGAACAGCTTCCTGCATAGTTTTACCATCCGTAACCATCCCCTTAATATTGGGAGAAGAGATCCCATAATAGTGACCTGCCTCGTCATTACATTCTGTTAGAATCACTGGATAAATTAAAATTTTTTCTTTCATAATTAGTAGTTAATATGCCATCTTCACGATTATTTACTTTTCTTCACTTACCTCATCCATAAATCTTCCCAACGCCTCTTGCCACGTTGGCACTTCAAATCCAGTTGCCTTGACTTTATCCAAACTCATGATTGAATGCCGAGGACGATAAGCCTTTTGTGGATATTCTGCTGAAGTAACGGGACTAACTTCAACTTTTTCGTTTTTTAAAATCTCTCGAGCAAATTCATACCAAGTACAAGAACCATCATTTGACAATTGGTAAGTACCATATGGAATTTGGTGTTCAACCGCATACAACATAAATTCAGCCAGAGTCCGCGTCCATGTAGGTCGACCAACTTGATCATCAACTACTGTTAAATGATCATGAGTCTTGGCTAGACGGAGCATCGTGTAGACAAAGTTCTTTCCGTATTCACCAAAGACCCAGGAAGTCCGAATAATGTAATACCGATCCATGATTGATTTAACTGCTTCTTCACCGGTTAATTTAGCCTTACCATACTCATTTTTCGGATTTGTTGACGCATCGACCTGGTACTCGCCTTCGTTAGTGCCGTCAAAAACATAGTCAGTACTAATATAGACCATCGTTGCACCAATTGATTGCGCAGCCGTGGCAACATTTTTGGTTCCGTCCTCATTGACTTGCCAATTAAGATTCTTAGCTTCATCTTCTGCCTTGTCAACAGCGGTATAAGCAGCACAATGAAAAACAACGGCTGGTTTTAATTCTGCAAACTTAGCCTTAACTTGGTTTTGGTCGGTAATATCTAATTCTTTTGAACCACAAGCATCGTAAGCAATTTTCTTTTCATCTAACAAGTGACATAATTCGGTACCCAGTTGACCATGAGCACCAGTGATTAAGATTTTTGACATTTAATAATTCCCCCTCAAAAATAACTTTTATTCATTTATCAACACTTGATTATCTTTCATAATTTCATCGAATCCTGAAACTTCGGCGATTTGCTTCTCCAGTCCTTCAAGTGCAGTATTGATAGTTTGCTTTTTTAATTTGGCTTTATGAGTAAAGTCATTCAATATATAGTAAAACTTTGCATTGCTTCGGACCGGTGATGTAACTCTGACATCAAAATTAAACGCTTTAGCATAATTTAAATCGTTAGGTCGAGCAGATGTTTTTACTAAACGTTCTATCCCCGATTTAGTGGGAATTGAAAAATCAAAATGAGATGAAATCCCACCGCCATTAGCAATTTCAACGTTGGGCGTGTAGAGGACTTCCTGCTTCAATAAGAAATCTTCAACAATATCATTAAAGGCTTCTTTGACATTTCCCTTACTCAAATAAGAAATATCGTTAATTCGCATAATTGCTTGTAATAATCGGTTCTTCGCTACCGCAAAATGCTCTAATGAGGTTCTAATTAACAAAGCTTCATCTTCCTG
>NZ_GG693413.1:391750-402728 GCF_000159435.1 Limosilactobacillus vaginalis DSM 5837 = ATCC 49540
ACTTCCCTAGTAATGCCAAAATCATTCAAAGCATTTGTGTAAATCCGCCAAGCAACTTTAGAACGATGATCAAGATGGATACCGATATCTTCTAAGTTTGCAATAGTGTAACCAAAGTCAGATACTTCGACCTTATCTTTTGATAAAAAGCGAACATACAAATTGATATTGTCAAAATTAGTATCAATGAAAGGCGTACTAATTGATACGTAACCATCTTCTATGTTTTTGAATGTTAGATCGTCTTTTAACCATTTATAATAATTATTTTCTAATAATGAAGCATTACTCAAACCACTCACCTCCCATTATCGGTTATGTGGGTATAACTAATAAATTCATCTAGTGCATCTTTAATCTTTTTTACATTCTTAAATTCATCAATACTACCAATAGGAATAACATTCTTAGAAACATATTTACCAGCTGGTGAATTTAACTGAGTATGTGAACCTAATATTACAAGCTCACTTTTAGTACCGTAATTATTCACATGACGCAAATCATCCTCAAAACCCAATCGAATTAAGTGTATCCTATTTTCAATAAACATAAGGCCAACCGAGAATCTAGTAGTAATCGGTGTTGAATGGATTTGGAAGCGATATACTATCCCTCGCTTGTTATCTTTTACTGAACAACGGTAGGTATGTGAAGTTAAAATCAATGTTTGATGTATCTGATTAATGATGTCTTGATATTCCATAATGTTTGTTAGATTTTTCTCAGCATTAATCAGCACTCTTACTTCGTTTTCGTTAAGGTTGTTTAAATCCATAATTCAAATCTAATACTCTCTAAAATACTTGTATTTAAATTATACCTTAACTAATGCATCCTCGCTCATTTAAGTTAATTCAAATATGCACTATAATTAAGTAAGCGGATTCAAAGGAGGCAATTTAAATGACTGAAAAGATCCTGTACCAAACAGTGGTAGAAAACGATGCCGGAATTAACGGGCATGCAAAGGTAATCCAAGGCGGTGATTTAGACGTTTTAACTAGCAATCCAGTTCACGATAATCCTGGCACTAATCCAGAACAGTTAATTGGCCTTGCCCTGGCAACTTGTCTTAATGCCACAATTGAGGCTGAAGAAAAGCGTCGTGGGTTAGCTCATCAAAGTGTCGTTCGGGTTGGCATTAAGATGGGATTTGATAATCCTGGTTTTCAATTTTGGCTAGATGCACAGGTAAAGATTCCGCAAGTTGAACATGATGAAGCAGTAGCAATTCTCAAGAAGGCAGAGACTCGTTGTCCTGTCGCTAAACTTCTGCAAAATAGCGACAACGTTTCTGTTCACCTGGTTGACCATTTTAATTTTAACGAAAAAGAGGACTAAAAATGAAATATCTTGTAACTGATAGTCGTGATATTCGGTATAACTTAGCACTTGAAACTTACCTAATGGAGCATGCCAACTTAGATGAGCCAATCCTTTACTTCTACATCAACTCGCCATGCATTATTCTTGGCCGTTACCAGGATGCTTACGAAGAAATTAACCAAGAATATGTCGATCAACACAACATCATCGTGACCCGACGAACTTCTGGTGGTGGCGCTGTCTATGATGATCTTGGCAATGTTAGCTTTAGTTTCATTACTAAGGATGATGGCGATTCAATTGGTAATTTCCGTAAATTTACCGATCCGGTCATTGCTGCACTCCATAAGCTAGGTGCAATTGAAGCGAAAATGACGGGGCGGAATGATTTGCAAATTAATGGCAAGAAGTTTTCGGGAAATGCCATGAAGACTGAAAAGGGACGGATGTTTTCCCATGGTACCTTGATGTATGATGTTAATCTCAGCGTGATTGGTAAGGCCCTGAATGTTCCAGCAGATAAAATTGCTTCTAAGGGAATCAAGTCCGTCCATAGTCGGGTAACTAACCTAAAGCCCTTTTTTAAACCTGAATTTCAAGATTTAACAATTGAAGAATTCCGTGATACCCTGGCGAAAACAATTCTAGGCGTTGAAGATTTAAACGATGCTAGGGAGTACGAGCTCGATGCAAAAACGAAATGCGATGTTGAAGAACTCAATCAATCAGTTTTCAGCAACTGGAATTGGATTTATGGTCAATCGCCAAAGGCTGCAATCCAACACCGGAAGCACTTTCCCCAAGGAACAGTTGATTTCCGACTAACGATTAAAGATGGTCGAATTGCCACGTTAACAACCTATGGCGATTTCTTCGGCCAGAAACCAATTGAAGAGTTTGAAAAGCAATTAATTGGCACCCGTTATGAACGAACTGCTGTCAAGAATGTGTTAGATAACATTGAACTAAGTGATTACTTTGGGAAGATTCCAGAAACTGATATTTTAGACCTATTATTAAGACAAGAATAAGAGAAGCCCCGATACCAGATTGTTAATGGGATGGTATCGGGGCTTAATTCATTTTGAAATTTAAAATAACAAAACCCCAGACGTATCCGGGGCTTCAGATGCAGGCACCTATTAAAGCCCTACACCTTAATACATATTTGAATATACATTATATCTACTTTTTTGTCAATTTATGTATTCCTTTAATTTATTTAGCTTCAATTTGAAACGCTCACCAATAATTAGATTATACACAGAATAAGGTAATGGCTCTTTATTATGAGCAATTTCTTCAGTTGATTTATATAGGATGTTTACTGAATTTTCAAAATCGGTAATATAAGAATTCAACTCACTCCTACTATTACCGCTCTCTTTCAGAAAAATCATTAAAAGAGCTAAATAATCGAACAGAATATCAAAATTCGTTTCAGCTTCCAAGTGTAATTTATTCTTCACTGTTGCTTTCAAATTTTGTGCAACATTTTGAGCTTTTCTAAATCGACAATCAAAAATCATATGATTATGTGCAACAGCATTTCTGAGATCTTTAATCAAGAAAATTGACTGTTCTAAAATTTTTACATTCTCATCATACTGTGAATTATAGAGGTTTAAGAAATCCGCTACTTTTTCCTTATCTTCTCTATTCAAGCAAGCAACATAATTCCCAACATTACCAAGACTAATTACTTCAAAAAGAGCCCAAAGAGGAACAGATTTATTTTCTTCTATGTAATGCTTAATAACAATATTATTAGAAGCATAGGCGTAAGCTATCTCACTATCAAAGTCTTTCTTTAATCTTAGCCTTTTATTAATACTCTTAGTTCTTCTACGTCCTCTTTGTGAACGATAAAAAGTTAATTTTTGCCTATATACATTATCAAAAGATGGATCAATTCCTAATACTGAATAATTCACTATTAAATTCTTAATAATGGTTTCAAATTTCATTGTTATCGGGTAAAAGATGGCCTTCATTTACTAATCAAAATTAGCGATAGCAACGATCTGTTCAAAATTATGAATTCCAATGAACGGATGAGCAACATCTTTATTAAATTTATAACCTTTATATCCATGATAATAACCAATATTTACAAGTCTTTTCTTGTCTTCAGAGCCTCTTATCTCTATGTTATGGCTATTCCGAATATGCCTCATTAAACCATCAAATGATTTACCTCTTTTTTCCATAATATTTTCCTCACTAATAATTACTTACATTAATTTTACCATTATTAGCAGCAATTATGCGAACATATGTTTAAAATATAAGGCTTAAAAGCCCAGAATTGTGGCAATCGACCGTAATTCTGGGTTTTCAAGTCTTAGATAAAAAATATATCTTATATTACAATAACAAAGCACCAACACATTAAAATAACTGAAAATCATTTCTGCAAAATATCATGAATATTCTTCTGCGGGATAAAGGAATTTGTACTCCAACCACCATCAATTACTAAATCCGCACCAGTCATAAACTTAGATTCGTCAGATGCTAAGTAAACAAACGCATATCCAATATCATCGGCTTCACCTGCATATGGTGGTAAATTAATCTTTCCTTTATGCAATTCTCCCATGGCAGCTTGTAATTCAATACCTGACTCTTTGACCATCCCCGTAAAGATTGGTCCAGGATTAATATTGTTAACTCGAATATGATACTGAGCAAACCATTGTGCAGCATGACGCGTCATTGCATCAATGCCTTAATCAAATAAAATAACCGGTTTAATAATTTTTCCAGATTCAAAATCAGCAAATGCTTGCTTAACATCACTAAACTTATAAAAACTCATTAATTTATCAAGCGGAAATTTACCCTTTTTATAGTAACTAACCAATTTATTAATGAATAATTGTGGAATTGCGTCTCCTTCGATCAATCCAATTATTTGCTTAGAATCTCCCATAATATCCATTCCGGATAGATTTAACGGGCCAGCAATACCAATAATATAAAGTTTTCCAGCCGTTGTAAGAGAAGCCAATTGTTCCTTGATTAACGGTGCGTAACCAGTAGTATCAACTGCATATTCAGGACCCTTAGGCACTATTTCTCTAATTGTTGAAACAATGTCATCAGTATTATTAGTATTGATAACATCAGTTGCACCTAATTCTTTAGCCATCTTCAATTTAGAATCATTACGATCAAGTACAATTAAGTGCTCCGGATTATAAAGATTAGCAGCCATTACAGCAGCAAGTCCAACACCACCAGCTCCAGCAATAATAATTGAAGAACCAAACTCTGGCTTTACACCGTTAATTATTGTCCCAGAGCCGGTCAAAAAGCCACAACCAAGAGGTGCTAAATATTTAAGTTCAATATTTGGATCCACCTTAACAACATTGTGTTCATCAGCAACAATATAATTAGATAAGGAAGATTGTCCGAAGAAAGTACTCAAGTCTCTCCCGTCTTTAAAGTGTAGACGATGAGTACCATCATAATTTTTCCCACCAAAACATAGTTCATTAAGATGCTCACATTGTGCGGGATGACCACTTAAGCAGTGTGAACAATGACCGCAGTAACTAAAGGAGACAACTACATGATCTCCTGGTTTAATCGTTGTAATATTATCTCCAACTTGCTCAACGATTCCTGAGCCTTCGTGACCTAATGCAACCGGATAAGGAGACATCCCCATATCTCGTCCAGCAATATCAGTATGGCAAATGCCAGTGGCAACCGTTTTTATTAACACTTCATTAGCTTTAGGACTGTCCAGTACCACGTCTTTAACTTCAATAGGCGCATCTTTTTCCTCTACAACTACCGATTTAATATTCATGGTATCTACCTCCTTAAATCACTTTGTTCAACAGTAAACATGTGCTACAAATATTATAATCCATATAAAAGGACATTGCTATATTTCCCGATTTTTCCTGATATAATGTAATTACCAATCTACATGGAGGTAAAATGATGCTATTTATTCATCAAATCGGTTTTTGATGACGATGAGTACTGTCTTGCTAAGCATTCAACTGGCTGGAAATACTCCACAAAATGTAAACCTCAATACGAAATTCATCAATGAACTTACTAAAAAATGAAGCATCCTGCTATGGGTGCTTCATTTTTTGATGGTATATTCCTCTAATTTCAACCAGATTCCACTTAACTTCTAAATTTAATCATATATTTTACTGAAAAGGTACTTTAGATCTGGCTAGTAAAATCTATAAAGGGGATATTTTGCTCACTAAATTTCGAAAGAGATGTTATATTACGGACTTGAGGCCTTATATATGATAGCAATAGCGAAGCTGCATTTATTTTCAATAAATTTTCTTCATCATTATTATTGAAGCCTTTTTTCCAAATAAATTTGGCTTTCATTGTTTCACGAATAAAGAATGGCAATTTACTATTCATATCAATTTTATCAAAATTTGTAACTGTTAAAGACACCGTCGTACTCTTCTCATACTTGTTTTCTTCGACAATTTTATCATGCTCAGAACTAATATTCAATTTTTGTGAAACCTTTTCTGAACCAGAATAATTTGGATTTTCCATAAATATTGATTCAACTAATTCCGGATTAGTGAATTGGATGATGCTTTGATTATTTTGTGTGTCCATATTAAGCAACCTTTAATTCTATAGCTTCCGCTTTATTAAATTCTACATTTGTATTTACAGACAATGAATTATCACTCTTAGCAGATGATTTTATCAAATTATTTAAATCATCAATAATATTATTATCTTCAAAAAAAATTGCCTCTAATTCTTTATCTGATATCCAATTTTTAGTGTCTAAAGCTTCTTTTTTCAATTCAGCTTTTTTTGCATTACCAAATATTGACATGTCTTACACCTCTTTAACATCAGTAATAATTTCTAAATTTCTAACAACAAGTTCCCGACCATTAGGCATATTTGACATTGATTTAGGAATAAAACTAGTATACGTACACTTTACCACAAAGTCTGGATTCGAAACACTTAACATATTTCTCTTAATTGCTAATTCTAGTAAAATACCATCTATATTGTGCCTTCGTTTAGCGCTTCCTGTAGAATATTTTTTCCAGATATTATTAGCACGGTGTTCTAATTGCTCTCTAATTTTCGACCATTCTCGCATAAAAACCGGATCATCTAAATCAATATAGGTGGTTTGAGAAGAAGTATCTATAATTACTTTTAGGACGATTACTTTCCCTCGTTTATACTGCTTAGCGTACCTTTTTGCATTTTCTTCTGGATTCCAGCAACCATAATCGTCAGGGCAAAAAGTATATATTCCATTTCCTAAATCATTAGTAACTTCTTTAGGAATAATCTTAAAGCCCTCATTTAGAATTATTGTAGCGATTTCTCTTGTTGTCCCATGAAAGGTCTCTAAACTCAATTCGTCCACCTCAAACTTAGCCCTATTAATATTAAACAAAGTCATTAACAATTGTAGCACATCTAAGCACTTTAGTGAACATGTGTTCGAAAAATAACTAAAATACAATCAAATTCATAACTATCCTAAGATACAAAAGTATTAAATTATCCCAGCAACTTCAGTAATGTCTCCCGATCCAAGGCAGTACTACCAATCTCATCCCCTGATAAGATTGCGTTTGCTAATTCACTCTTCTGCTTCTGCATCGCAATGATCCGTTCTTCAATGGTATCCTTAGCAATCATCTTATAGATTGAAACGTTATGTTGTTGACCAATTCGGTGGGCTCGATCGGTTGCCTGATTTTCAGCCGCAACGTTCCACCACGGGTCAAAGTGGATGACAACATCAGCACTGGTTAGGTTCAGGCCAGTTCCACCAGCTTTCAGTGAGATCAGAAAAATTGCCGGGCCGTTATAAGTATTAAACTCCTTGACGAATGCTTGACGATCACTTTTCTTCGTCTTTCCTTCAATCACAAAATCACTAATTTGTTCCTTTTCAATTCGTTGCCGTAAAATTGCCAAAGCAGATGTGAACTGCGAAAAAAGCAGAATCTTATGCCCGGCTGCAATTTCATCCCGGATAAGTTCCATTGTCTGGTCAACTTTACCCGAGCGACCACGATAATCTGCATTCAATAATTTGGGGCTACAACATAATTGACGTAAACGGGTAATTTCAGCAAGCATCTCAAAACGATTATTTTTAAATTCTTCATCATCCTGACTTTGCAGACGCTTAACCAACCGAGTTGCCCGAGCCTGATATAGTTTAGCCTGCTGACCAATCATTGGTGTATATACCAGATGTTCAGTTTTGTCCGGTAGTTCCTTCAAAACATCCTTTTTCAATCGACGTAAAATAAAGGGCTGAATTAGTTTCTTCAATTCATCTTCTGCTTTGCGATCCTGGCGTTTTATAATTGGGCTTTCATAGTTTTTCCTAAATTGCGAATAATTATTGAGAAAACCAGGCATTAAGAAATCAAAGATACTCCATAATTCACTCAACTGATTCTCAATTGGCGTCCCTGTTAAAGCAAATCGATGATCGGCTGCTACCGACTTAACTGCCTTAGATGCTGCTGTTTGCGGATTTTTAATGTACTGAGCCTCATCAATAATTTCATTATTAAAATGATAATCCTGGTAAAAATCAACATCCCGTTTAAAAGCACCATACGAGGTAATAATGACATCTTTGTCTCGTGAAGAAGTGAATAGTGATCGTCGCTCTGCTTTAGAGCCATCTAAAACTTGAAGCGTTAGACTTGGCGCAAATTTAGCAAACTCATTTTGCCAATTATAAATCACAGCTGCAGGGGTAATCACAATACTCTGGCCATCATGGTAGTTATTGAGGATTAGACTGATAATCTGAATTGTTTTTCCCAATCCCATCTCATCAGCTAGTAAACCACCAAAACCGTACTTAGCTAGCATTGCTAACCACCGAAACCCCGCCTTTTGGTACGGCCTTAATGTTGCCTGCAACATCCCCGGAACTTTAACTGGTGAACTCTTCTTTTCGACCTGTTTAACCAGCTTCTTAAAATCATCATTTGTGCGATAGTCAATTAGCTGACGCTGCTCAAGTAAGGAGTCCAGATACATTGCCCGGTACAACGGTAACTTAACCCTATTCGAGGTTAACTCAGTCATTGGAAGGCCAAGTTTAGTTACTAGTTCTCGTAGTTCTTCTAATTCAGCTGGCTTGATATTAACCATTTTCTTAGTACCAACCTGATAGTAATTCCGCTTAGGCTGATACTGTTTAAGAAGTTGGTTAATTTCATCAATTGACAAGCCATCTGCATCGATTTTTAAGTCGAGTAAGTTGTAACTAGTATCAATATTAACCGAGAAATGAGTAATCGGTTTATTTAATAAGCGCTTAAATGCCGGTGTTCCTTTAACAATTCCGACCTTCTTCAACTCATCAATCCCCCAAGTCAATAAGTCATCCGCATCTTCAACTGGAATTACAAAGGACCTAATTTCTGGAGCGTATTCCGTGAAATACTTTTCTACCGGATCAAGCATTCGCTGAATAAAATGATCGTCAAGTTTACTTGGCTTCATCTGACTCAAGAATTCTTCATGTTCCCCGGTTTTTACACCAAAGCGACAATAAAGTTGCCCTTCATGGTAATCAAACAGGTAAAGTGGCTCTGATAGTTCTGGAACAAACTCTTTAAGATCTTTGTTTCCCTTAACTTTAACCTGAATCTGCTTTGCTAATTGAGGAAGAACACGGTAATAAAACTCCGCCATCGTCGAGGTTCCAAATTCAACTTCATTGTCTTTTTGAAGAAACGGGCTTAAATCCATTGACGGCATCGTGAATACCTGCCAACGGTTAAAGTTGACCTTGTAGTAAGCATTATTTCCGCGAATCAAATTTTGGGCAACAGGAACATAAGCTCGAATACTTCTTTGCGGATCAGTGGACTTGCCATTAGTCTCAAGAATTAATTTGGGTTCTAACTGACTCTCTTCCCGTTCCATCATTAATCGGCCAGAATAGAGCTCACCTCCATCCTGAAAAGCTTGATCAAGTTCATCAGCTATTTCACCCTCAATGAATAGTTGATTTTTAATTCCTGGGCCTAATGAATAACTTGTTTCATTTAATTCGCCAATTGTGGCTAACCTACGCATAAAGTCTAGCCAGATTCTACTGGATTTATCCAGCATTGCGGGATTAATCACCTGATTGAAGTATTTTCCCAGGTTAACCACTTCTCCTCGTTCAATCTGATTAACGAGGCTCGTAATATTTTGAAATTTATACATATGGTCGGGAACACCAACCCGAAAATATAGGACTGGTGGTTCATCAGAAAAGATTCCGTGGTCATCAATAAAGGCCTTAATAACTGTTGATTGCGCATTATTGCCTGATTGACGGTAATAATTTAGAAGTTGGTAAGCGCTATTGCTACTTGCCTCACCTATATTATGATTAAGTAGATACTTTGCAAGTGAAACATAGGTTACTAACTTGGCAATTGCTCGTTCTTGCGTTGAATTAGTCATGGTATAGCCGATATTAAATCCAAGGAGATGATCACGAACAAACTTAACTTCAGTACTAAGGTAAGCATTTCCTATGCTTGCATGAAGTGAATACTGCCACTGCCCCTTTTCCAATTGAAGATAAGGATTGTGATAATCTTCTAATTGCTGGTCACTTATTTGAAGCTGATCAAGAGCCTGATGAAGTGTCTGCACAAACTTTTGCGGGAATTTTTGTTTTCCCATCAAGTCAATCGGATTAATTATTAATTCAGGTTGGTCATAATCTTTACCAAGAAATTCCGCCAGCGTTTGCATCGGCGTATTCCGGCGTTCGTTGCGCTTTGCTTCCGGCTCTACTCGGTATAGTGCTGCTGCCATATGTTTACAGTAATTACCATCCGCGGCATAGGGGCAAGTACAGGTAAGCTTTGTTGCCTGCTCTTCACGATAGTTTCCCGTCACATGATATATATGTGTTCCGATCACATCAGTTGAAAAATCACCATGAGAATCAAGTTTAGTATTCCGCACACGCGCTTGCGAATAGTACTTTCTTCCCCGAATTAATATCCGTGATGAGAAGAGTCGTTGCCACTGTTTCATAAGGGTTGTCCTTTCGTTTTTGAGAATTAATTATATTTTTTGATGAATTTGCTTAACTATGCATAATACAATAGCTAATTATTACTTAATACACCAAAAGAGCCGATTCACATTTTTCTCTAAATAATCAGAATAACTGTAGTAAAGAACCTTTTGAAGTGGAAAAGCATGTAAATTAAATTGTGTTCTTAAATAACCTGCTACTTCTTCATCAGTTAATAAACTCTTCTCTTTTACTTTTTCCATAAAAGTCTCTAAATTTTGATAACTAGTAAATTGTTTAAAGTAAGGATCCTTTTTACACAAAGAATCAAATGATGCTTCTTCCGTAGCTATAATATGTGGACTAAATAATAAAGAAATATTTTTAGTTAGCTCATTAAATTTCTTTTCTTGGTTGAACACTTCATCAATATTAGCCGAAGCATAATGGTAGGCTAAATCCTCATTATCAACAGTAACTAATTCTACTAATTGAATCATGATTTAGTAACCTCCCCGTTTAAGTATAACTTTTCGCTGTAGCTCATGTTCAGAATGTAAACTATTATTTTGCATTTCATCTTTCATATTCCAAATTCGC
>NZ_GG693413.1:403876-406231 GCF_000159435.1 Limosilactobacillus vaginalis DSM 5837 = ATCC 49540
CTTGAAATTTAGGAAATATCTTAATAATAAAAATAATCAAAATATGCAAAAACTAATGACTAACGTTTATAGTCTTCTTGAAAATTATGGTTCAACCTTAAATGATAATCATGGAAATAACCTACTCCATAGATTGTTGCTTGAAGGTCGAATCGCATTTAAAGAAGATGCAGGATCTTTCAAATTAACGGAAGCTCAATTTGATTTGGTAGATTGTAAAATTTAAGTTGAACAATTAATTGGACAGAAAAACCCATAAAGGTCTTTAATGGTGTTAACACAACTTACCATAGAAAGAAGGACCTTTATGAGCACCACTATCTTATCATTTTCTGCTTGGATTGTCATTGAAACCTTAATCACCGAGAAGCGTTCCCTACAGTATATCGCTGATTTCTTGGGCTTTTCTAAGACCACCATTTTCAATGAGGTTCATCGTTTAAATGGGCCCTATAATGCTAAACAAGCAGAGAGACATCATCAACGTCGAATGAAAAACCGGGGAACCAAAACCATCTTAACCACTAATATGAAACAATTCATTGAGAAAAAGGCTAAGGTAAATAAATGGCCTTTAGAAGAGATTGCCCACGTAATCGGCATTGCTTATAAGACGATTTACAATTGGATTGATCAAGGACTCCTCGAAGTCAAAGTGACTGACTTGCCTGATCGGGGGATTCGTCGCCGCCGGGCAAGAGAAAGACGTGGTACCTTTTCTCATGGACGCTCTCAATTGAAGAGCGATCGCCAGAAGTTAAGACGCGGAAAACTGCTGGCCATTTTGAAACAGATACGATCTTATCTGGTAAACGTAAAGGACAAGCCATCGGTAGCTTTGTCGAACGTAAAAGTCGTCTATATATCGTCAAGCGACTTCACGGACAAGATAAAGCAGTTTTTGACCTAGCTCAACTATTAGGTAAAAACATGAAGTCCTTAACAGTTGATCATGGCAAAGAGTTTGCCGATTACCGGATAATTGAGGAACAAGCTGATTTCCCAGTTTACTTTGCCCATGCCTATTCTCCGCATGAACGTGGTACTAATGAGAACCGCAATCGGTTATTACGACGCTTCATTCCTAAGGGCAAGCCAATTGAGGAAATCAGTGATGAAGAGCTAAGTTCAGATTAATTGGTATATCAACTCACGACCGCTTAAATGTTTAAACTGGCACTCACCAATTGAAGTCTTTTTACGGAATCTGAAAATGTAAAATTTGTTCAACTTATTTATTGCAATCTGCCAAATACATATTAGTAAATTTTCTCAAAAAACTCTCTTACAAATTCTTAATAATTCTTTCCTATAAAATAGGAGAGTAATTATACAATACGAGATAAAGTAAAATAAAATAGATATAAATATGCTCCTAATCCCTATTACATATACTTCAAAAACCAAAGTCATAATTACTAAATAAAATGTATTTTTTTTATAAATGATTCCATACTTTGTAGCTAAATACCTATTAGTTATTAAATACCACGTAAAAAGTATAATTAAAGAAGCTATTGCAATTGATATGGCACTGTGAGTAATAAAATATACTGCAGTATTCACTACTACAGCAAACACCAAAATAAAACAACCATAAATAAAATAAATGTGTCCTTTTTTTAAAGCCTTAAAGAAATTAAATATGATTAGCGATATAGAACTAGATATCCCTACTCCAGGTATAACTATCTTAAAGTAAATCAATGAGTTTACATATTCTGGTAAAAAATTCTTTACAATAAGCTCTACGGGATAATAGACAATAACCATTAGATATACAAGAATTAATAGAAGCATAATTAATTTATTATAGATTGCAATATTCTTATTCATTGTTCTTCCATTTAAAGTTGGAAATAGTACAGTAGAAGTGGTGTTAAGTATTGTTGTAACTAAAGACACCATGCTGTACGCAAAAGAATATAATCCAAATGTTATAGTACTAAAGAACATAGATATAAACTGATTATCTATATTAAAAATAAGAGTTGCCACTTGATAAGATATAGTTACAGGTAAACCTAGCTTTATTAGGCCAAGAATATCATACCTGATTTTAAAAATAGCTTTAACCTTTCCAAACACATACTGTTTTAATTTGTCTACATATCCTATCAATACGATTAAATAAGTTAGTAAATATAGTGGTATATATATTTTATAGCTAAGATTAGATAAATAGCTAAGTCTATCTAAAATAAACAATATTAACACAATTACAATGTTAATAGAAGCTTGCAAAATATTAAAAAATGAAAAAGTTTTAAACTCCATTAATGCTTGCGTAAGGTATTGCAAGTAATAAAAAAGATTTGAGATGGTGATTTGGATCCCAAGGAAAAAAATAATCCC
>NZ_GG693413.1:407672-409041 GCF_000159435.1 Limosilactobacillus vaginalis DSM 5837 = ATCC 49540
GAAAAAAATAATCCAACGTATAGCACCATTAAAAGAATTTGCAATGAAGCATAAAATCACCGAGAACATAATAGAATAATAAAGCAAGAATCTAAAATATGACCTAATTGAAATCAGATCATTTATACTAACTTTTTTTCCACCATATTTTAACAATACGCCATCTACAACACCAAAATGACATAATGCAACATAAGTACTATACAATATAAAAATCTTATAGTACCCATAATTTGTAACACCCATTATTTTTGGAACAACAAGGTTTGTAATTATCCCACTCAACAATAAAACTCCACTACTAAATATTACTGAAACTAAATTCAAAAATGTTTTTTTATTTATCATAATTTTCTATATGCTATGTACATTAAGTAATAAACTATTTGAAAATAGTAAAAACAAAAATACATAAGTTGACTTTTGAGTGAAAGATACCTCTGATGTTTAGCACGTTTAACTAAGGTCTTATAATCTTCTTTTATTCTTTTGTATCGTATACTTTTACGACATTGATACTGTAATACCATTAAAGTCGGAATTGCATTTAATGAGTACTGTACTAAATATTTCTGATTATTTAATAATGCTTTGTCTACTCTTAGTAGTACTGCATCAACACCATCCAAATATTTCTCACCAACTCCTCCATTACTATTAGTAATACTATTTTCTCTATCTCTATGAAAATAAAGTTTTTCACTTATAACAGAGATAGAACAACCATGAATTAAATCGTACAGAATGTAATCATCCTCATTTGTCTTTCCATCCGAATACCTGACATTTTTAAATAATGTAGACTTATATAATTTTCCCCATGGTACTGTACACTCACCCCAAAATCCATTGTAAAGATGATCCCAAAAATCTTTTTCTGTCCATACTCCCGAATTAAAAAAACGCTTTTTAAAGTTTCGTGTATCCCTTACTTTAGGTTTACCATCTATTCCCACTAATTGAGAATTACACATTACCATATCTGTTCTATTTTCTTTAATAGATTTAAGGAGTAGCTCTACCATATTTTCTTTTATATAATCATCACTATCAACAAATACTATATAGTTACCATTAGACTTCATTAAGCCAAAATTTCTTGTCGTAGCTATACCTTGATTCTCTTTAGTAAAAACAGTTATTCTTGAATCTCTTAACGAATAACTATTAAATATATCAAGTGTCTTATCTGTCGAGCCATCATCAATTAAAATTATTTGTAAATTTTTATAGGTTTGATTAACAATACTATCAATACAGCTACATATGTATTTTTCAGCATTATACGCTGGAACAATAACACTTACTTTTTCTTTATTCATTATTCATTTCTTTCTCCTATTTTTAGAATAGCAATGAATTTATTTAT
>NZ_GG693412.1:0-20481 GCF_000159435.1 Limosilactobacillus vaginalis DSM 5837 = ATCC 49540
GTGCTGACTAACAATTTAATTATATCAGATGTCATTCAAGCCGTCAATGATTAATTTAGATAATTTTCAAATTAATTCATCAATCAGTCTCAACAGACAACTTTTATAATATATCATCTTGTTAAGAGCGAGTCAACATGTTTATTGAAATAAAAGTAATTAATCAGATAAACAAATAACTTTTTGTATCTCTCAACAGGAACTATACTATACCTTCTTTTGATTTCTTCGTCAACATCAAATATGAAGAGTCATTCATTTGTATTCGACTAATTCGAACATTAAATTCAAATTGGCAAATATAGTTAATAAGTTTTAAAACAAAGCAAAAGAGTGCCCGCCATTTTTTGGCAAAAGCACTCATAAGCTGAACAATTTATTTTTTAAATTATTTTACCCGAACCAAGAAGTAACGTTTCTTTCCACGACGAACGATCACGAACTTGCCATCAAAGTGACTGCTTGGATCGATTTCTGCATCAACATCAGTTACCTTTTCACCATTAATATGGATAGCACCATTTTCAACATCTTGTCGTGCCTGACGACGTGATGGTTCAATCTTGGTATCATCAACCAACCATAAAATAATGTTTTTCTTTTCATTAGCTACTTCTACTGAAGGAACATCCTTGAAGGCTTGTTCAATTTCCTCAGTAGTTAAATCAGCGACATCCCCCGAGAACAGCGCCTTAGTAATTCGTTGGGCTTCGGCTAATCCTTCTTCACCATGGACAAACTTGGTAACTTCTTCAGCTAAGCGACGTTGGGCTTCCCGCTTCCATGGTTCCTTTTGAACTTTTTCAGCCAGCTCATCAATTTCATCCTTAGATAAGAAGGTAAAGTACTTGAGGTATTTAACAACGTCACGATCATCTTGGTTAATCCAGAATTGGTAGAATTCGTATGGCGAGGTCTTCTTTGGATCAAGCCAAATAGCACCGCCAGCGGTCTTCCCAAATTTTGTCCCGTCAGCTTTTAGCATCAATGGAATAGTCAACCCGTATACCTTTGCGTCGGGGCCTTCTACCTTATGAATCAGGTCAATTCCGGCAGTAATGTTCCCCCATTGATCTGACCCACCAATTTCAAGCTGCACACTATTATT
Source organism: Limosilactobacillus vaginalis DSM 5837 = ATCC 49540 (assembly GCF_000159435.1). Lineage (GTDB taxonomy): Bacteria > Bacillota > Bacilli > Lactobacillales > Lactobacillaceae > Limosilactobacillus > Limosilactobacillus vaginalis. Next base: position 1,109 of record NZ_GG693412.1, read on the forward strand.
TTGGTAAAGGTGCAAGAAGTCTACCGCTTGAAGAATTTGGTAGGTAAACTCGGTAAAGGAAATCCCTGAATCAAGTCGACTAGCAACAACTTCCTTATTTAACATTGTATTAACGTTAAAGAGCTTCCCAAAGTCACGTAAGAAGTCAATCATGGTGAAGTTCTTTAACCAAGTGTAGTTGTCAACAATCGTAAAGTTCTCGGTGCCGAAAAGCTTCTTCATTTGTTCGGTAAGAGCCTTCTTGTTGTGCTCTAACTGTGATTCAGTTTGAAGGGTCCGTTCTGTCTTCCGCCCAGATGGATCACCAATTGCACCAGTTCCACCACCAATGATAATAACTGGGTGATGCCCCGCTAACTGGAATCGTTTAAGAATCATGAAGGGAATTAAGTGACCGATATGAAGACTATCACCTGTTGGATCAGTTCCACAGTATAGGCCAATGTTCTTATTTTCGGTTAATTCCTTTAGCGCTTCTTTATCAGTGGTTTGGTTAATGGCACCGCGCCATTCAAGTTCATCAATAATGTTCATCGTATTGCCTCCTATAACATCTTTCAGATCAAAAAAATCCCCAACTTCATATTGAAGTCAGGGACGATTTACCGCGTTACCACCTTGAATTGCAACTACCAATCCGGTAATTACCTCTCTAGTCGATAACGAGACGATCCGTTCTTAGTTGAAAAGCTCCGTAAGTGTAATTCGTCAGCCAACCTCGTTAGACTTTCAGCAACCGTCTAATCTCTAATCTACCGGTTGGTAAACTACTAAATTACATCAACGCCTTTATTGTTGCCGTCATTGTACCTAGAGAATTAGTACTTTGTCAAGATCAAAAGGAAGCCACCAGAACTATTTCTTTCGTGACTTCCCTTTAGCTAAGAATTATTTATTTTCTTGCTTCTTTTTATCCTGCTTTTGTTTAGCTTTCTTTGCTTTTTTCTTTGGTGTATAAACTTCATGAACGTAAGCCTCACCAGTTAATTCAGCAACTGGCTTAAACGTGTCCGCAAAGTCTTCATCCAAGTTAGCGGTCTTCTTCGCTTCTTCGTAGTATAGAGCACCACTGGCAAATATCACTGGCAAATATGCTGCAAAGCCAAGAATCATTAGCAGCAACCCAATGTATACCAATACGTAAGTTGCGGTGTAAATACCCCAGTATGCTAAGGCACCGAAAATAGCTTCCCAAACAACCATTGGAACAAAGATTACAACAAGCATAATCAATAGGTAGTTCCACTTGCGGCCACCCATAAACCGTCGACTAGCAGTTAGGGCGTGACGCATTGATTGACCAAGGAATTGTGGCTGACGGTCACGGTAAAGGAAGTTAGCTTGGGAATATTCAATCCCCTTCCATGCCATTACAATATCGTTTAATACCCGGCAAACAATTACTAATGCTTGGTTTTTAGCAACTAACCCACCAATAATATCTAACGGCAAGCTCCACAGGAATACGAATAATCCAGTGTAAAGAATGATCCGCCATAATTGATTCTTCCGCAAATGCTTATAGTGCATCCATACTGATCCAGCACTAACAACTTGTTCAGGGTGGCGAACCTTATCTTGATAAGTAAATTGTGCAGCTGTGGTAAAGAATGAATAGAAGAATGACAATGCTACTAAAACAATAATTGCAAGAAGCAACTCAAGCAAAGCCAATCCAATTGCTGCAGGTGATGCCATCCCGTACATAATCATCATCATGGCCATCCCCATTGAACTCAATATTCCTTGGGCAAAATAACCAATAATAAACGATAATGCGAGGAAAATAATCATCACTCCGCCAAGCGGCCACATTGAAGCTTGGTAATGCGGCTTAACTAGTTCCTTCAAGTCATGAACGAACTGTTTTAAGGATAAATGATAACGTTTCTTCATTTAATACTCTCTCCAATTATTTCAGAATATATTTTTCATCATAACACAAAACAAATAAAGCTCAATTTTCATGGTGCTTTTTTCATAAAAAATTCAAAAAGTGCTAGCCACCACAGTCAGCAAGCCGATTAATGATGGTCAGCACTTTAATTATTCTCTATTAAACTATTTGTCAAAATTAACTAAATTACTAGAGAAATTATACTCGCAAATTAATCTTGCTCAGTCGCTTCAGAATAAGGAAAACGATAATTCCCTCCAAAGGCCAAGTAATGACTTCTTTAGGCAACCGGATAAGCAGAAGTGCCCAGAAGGTTTTCCCCGTACTTCCGGTATTTAAGCTCATAATATAAATCCAAAGCGTTGTAAAGATGACATTGGTTACTAGGATTTGGAAGAACTCGTAAATTAGCGCCCGTTGCCAAGTGATTTTTTGGTTGTACAGGAACATTCCCGCTAACACACCAGAAATAAAGGCTGAAAAGGTAAAGCCTGGGAAAAAGGCAGTCCCAGAGTTAAGAATAGTGTTACTGATAATATCGTTAACCACCATTGCCCAACCACCAATCCACGGTCCTAAATAGTAACCTATCAAGGCAGTTGCAATAAAGCCAAAGCCAAATTTAAGAATGGTTGGATCACCAATTGAGATTTTTTCTAAAACAACCTCAAGGGCAATCAGCATTCCAGCAAGAGTTAGCCGCTTAGTAGTAAACCGCGGCCCAGCAAAAGATAAAATTGATGACATCTCAATCCACTCCCTACTTAAAAATTTATTCTGTTAGGGAACACATTGACCGGTGTCTCTGTGGTGAATGCGAAATTATCAAGCAGCTAATACTTCCTTCCAGCGTTCACATTCCGTTCCGCTGGACAATAACTCGGTAATTCCTACCCCAACACCCAATAATATATCTCAACCACGGATAATATTCAATGATTTTGGTAAAATTATATGGAAAATTGCTTAAATTAAATACTGATATAAATATATATAGTTCGTGTTTTATTTAACAAAGAATTACCATATTGGTTCAGAGTAACCATTTAATTATCAAAAATAGGGTTCTGGTGCCCGGTAATGCCGAACTCCAGAACCCTATTAGGCTCTTATCTTCAATTAATTATTTTAGTACTTTTCTTTGCTTAAAACATTAAGCTTATCGTCAAAGTCGTAAACAACTGGTTGACCAGTAGCCATTTCAAGGTTCATGATGTCATCATCAGAAATGTTTTCGATGTACTTGCTCAAAGCACGGAGAGAATTACCGTGGGCTGCAATAATAACGTTCTTGCCATCAAGAAGCTTTGGAGCAATTTCATCTTGCCACAAAGGAATAACCCGTTCCAAGGTAACCTTTAAGTTTTCACCACCAGGAACTGTCCGTGGGTCCAAGTTAGCGTAACGACGATCATGTAATGCTGAACCTTCGTCACTAGCCTTTAGCAATGGAGGTAAAACATCGTATGACCGACGCCAAATGTGAACTTGTTCGTCACCGTACTTTTCAGCAGTAGCCTTCTTGTTAAGGCCTTGTAAAGCACCATAGTGACGTTCATTCAAGCGCCAAGTCTTGGTTTCAGGAATCCAAAGTTGGTCACATTCTTCAAGAGCATAGTGCAATGTCTTGATAGCACGCTTCAATACTGAAGTGTATGCATAGTCAAATTGAATACCATGTTCCTTAAGGGCCTTACCAGCATCCTTAGCTTGTTCAACACCCTTTTCGCTCAAATCAACATCAATCCAACCAGTGAACTTGTTAGCAAGGTTCCATTCACTTTGGCCGTGACGAATTAAAACTAGTTTTGCCATGTTTTAATGACCTCTTTCTTCTTAAAATCGCTATACTACTATACAGCATTACCTAATCATTTTAATCCAAACATTGAAAAAATCCAATAGGAGAAGCATCGATCTTGTGAAATTAATCGCGATTATGGATCTACAACCCCGCCTTTGCGCCAATATCATGACGGTAAAAGCATTCCGGTTGATCTAACTTTTCTAAATATGCGTAAACACGATCATGCGCTTCCTGAAGAGTTCCTGCTTGGGCCAGAACCATTAACAGTCGTCCCCCAGCGCCCTGCAAATGACTAAGTGTTCCCGTCACATTAGCATAGTCGATTTCAACTTCACTGCCCTCAGGGAAGGAACCTAATTCTTGACCATGGATTGGTTTTTGTGGATAACCTTTGGAAGCCAACACAACACCAAAACTAGCTTCAGCGGTCTCGCTAATTGCCGGTAAAGGCTGATCATTAATTGCCGCATCAACAAGTTGATAAAGATCCGTATCTAAGCGTGGAAGGACGACCTGAGTTTCTGGATCGCCAAGACGAACATTATATTCAATCACCTTCGGGCCATCCGTAGTCAGCATTAGTCCAATATAAAGGACCCCATGATAATGGTATTCGCCCTTCACTAGCCCATCTACCGTTGGTTTAACCACTTCATCAATCATTCGTTGGCGATCAGCCGCCGATAACTGGGGAAGTGGACTATACGAACCCATCCCACCAGTATTCGGGCCCTTATCACCGTCATAAGCCCGTTTATGGTCTTGTGCCATTGGCAAGATTCGATAATGACCGTTGCTGATCACTACAAACATCGAATATTCAGGGCCATTTAAACATTCTTCAAGGACTATCCGGGCTTGCCCCGATGCAAACATTTCTTTAATCGTCTGGACCGCAGCATCATGATCCTGGGCAATCACAACTCCTTTACCTCCAGCGAGGCCATTTTCTTTGATAACAACCGGGTACCCAAATTGATCCACGTGTTCAAGGATCGCTGTTTGGTCACGATAGGAAGCATGCTTAGCAGTTGGTACACCGTAATTATTCATAAAGTTCAAAGCATAATCTTTTGAACCCTCTAGTTGCGCTGCCCGAGCATCAGGACCAAAAATCTTTAATCCAGCTGCATGGAAGTCATCTACAATACCATCAACCAGGCAATCTTCGGGTCCCACAAACGTCCATTTAATATCGTGATCTTTTGCAAATTTAATCAAACCGGCAAAGTCGTTTTCAGCAATTGCCACTGGCTCAACTCCAACGCTTGGCATCCCCACGTTCCCCGGTGCACAGTAAACATGGTCTACACTAGTGCTTTCCTTCAGCTTTTTGGCAATCGCAAATTCGCGACCCCCTTCGCCGATCACTAATAAATTAACTTTATCTGTCATGAGATCCTCCTGAATTCGATGTTGGATAATCATTTTTGTTGGTGGCTTGTGTTCTGGCTCGCACTCTAATGTCTAAAGTGTCTTACCCCAGTGGTGACCATGGCGATACCGTATTTGTTGGCCATGTCGATTGATTCTTGATCACGGATGGAGCCGCCGGGTTGAACGACTGCTTTGATGCCATGCTTACCAGCGTATTCAACACAGTCGCCAAATGGGAAGAAAGCATCTGAAGCCATTACGGTTCGTTCGTCAATATCATCTCCGGCATGCTTAACAGCAATCTTGAGAGAATCAATCCGGTTCGGTTGACCTTCACCAACACCGAGCGTCCGTTCATCATTTGCGAGGACAATTGCATTTGATTTAGCATGCTTAACTGCCTTCCATGCAAACATCAGTGTCTTTAATTGTTCCTCGGTTGGTTGAACATCAGTTACGCACTTCCAGTCATGATAGTCTTCTTTGAGGGTATCTTGTTCTTGCATTAGCATCCCGCCCATTACAGAAACGACTTCATGCTTGGTTGGTTCATCTTTCTTACTGAAATCAAGACTGAGTAAACGAATATTCTTCTTCTTTGCCAAAATTTCGTATGCATCGTCATCGAAGCCAGGTGCAATCACGATTTCAAGGAAAATCTTATGCATCTTTTGGGCAGTTGCTAAATCAACTTTTCGGTTTAGCGCAATCACTCCGCCGAAAATTGAAACAGTGTCTGCAGCATAGGCACGATCCCAGGCTTGTTCTAGGTTCTCACCCCGGCCAATGCCACAAGGGTTCATGTGCTTCATAGCAACGACTGCTGGTTCATCAAATTCCCGGATGCAACGAAGAGCCTCATCTGCATCCTTAATATTATTGTAGGAAAGCTTCTTTCCGTGAAGCTGTTTAGCAGATAAAATCGAGAATGATTTTGGTAGTGCATCCTGGTATAGCCAAGCTTTCTGGTGGCTATTTTCACCATAACGCATCGTTTCTTTCAAGTCCCAAGTCAAGGTTAACTTTTCAGGATCTTCTAGGCCATTTTCCTTAGTTAGGTATTGAGAAATCAATGCGTCATAAGCGGCAGTGTGACGAAAGGCCTTGGCAGCTAGCTTTGAACGGGTTTCCAATGTTGTCGTGCCGTTTTCCTTAAGTTCACCCAACACCTGATCATAGTCGTTTTGGTCAACGACGATTGTAACGTCACGGTAATTCTTAGCTGCTGAACGGACCATGCTTGGGCCGCCAATATCAATATTTTCAATCGCATCCGCAAGCTTTACGTCTGGCTTTTCAATTGTCTCCTTAAATGGATAGAGGTTTACACAGACAAGATCAATTGGCGTAATGTTAAGTTTTTCAAGAGTCTTCATATGCTCTGGTAATTCACGACGAGCCAGTAAGCCCCCATGAACATATGGATTTAATGTTTTTACTCGACCATCCAGAATTTCAGGAAAATGGGTAACATCTTCAATACTAATCGTATTAATTCCTGCATCATCCAAAACCTTCTTTGTTCCGCCAGTAGAAACAATTTCAAAGCCGTTTTCTACCAGTCCCTTAACAAAAGGAACCAAATTTGTCTTATCAGATACACTTACTAATGCTCGTTTCATAAGTTAATTCTCCTTCTCTAGCTCTGTCAAAACTTGTTTTACTGCTTCAGGATATAATTGGTGTTCGGTTTCATGGACCCGTTCTTCCAACGTTTCTACCGTATCGCTAGGCAAAATTGGCACGTGCCGTTGAGCAATAATTGGTCCAGAATCTAAACCAGCGTCGATATAGTGGACAGTTACCCCAGTCTGTTTCCGCTGGTCATTAAATGCCCGCTCAATCGAATGCAATCCTGGATACTCTGGCAACCATGCAGGATGAAGGTTGACGATCCGGTGTTCATATTGATTCAGGATAGTTGGGCCAACTACCCTTAAGTAACCGGCCAAAGCAATAAAGTCAATTTGATACTTTTTCAGCAACTGTAAAAGCTGTTTTTCGTACTCTTCCTTCCCACCACAGGATTTCACCGTGAAACTTTCAGCAGGGATACCAAGGCGCTGTGCCCGTTTCATTACCGGTGCATCTGGATGGTTGCAAAAGAGCAGCGATAATTCACCAGGAATATCACCGCTTTGAAAATGCTTTGCTAGCACTTCAAAGTTTGTTCCGTTCCCGGAAGCGAAAATGGCAACTCTCATTTTCAAACCTCACTTAATTTCAATCTTTTCAGCATTTTCAGGACGTTGACGCAGGTGACCAATTTGGTAGCTTGCCTCACCTGCTTCTTTTAACTTCTCTTGAACCTGTTTAACATTAGTAGGATCAACTGCCAACACTAAGCCAATCCCCATGTTGAATGTTTGGAAGCAATCTGCCAGCGGTAACTGACCAAGCTGTTGTAAATAATCAAAGACTGGCAATGTCGGCCATGACTTGTGATCGATTACCGCCTGTAATTGATCGCTAATCATTCGGGGAACATTCTCGATCAGTCCGCCGCCAGTAATATGACTTACCCCTTTAATTAATTTTTGATGAATCAGGGGAAGAACCTGACGGACATAAATCCGGGTTGGTTTTAAAATGGTCTCGCCAACCGTCTCACCATGAAGGGCCTCTGGTTTTTCGTCGAGTTGAACATCATGATCCTTAAAGAGAATCTGGCGAACAAGGGAAAAACCATTTGAGTGGATCCCGCTAGATGGTAATCCCAGAAGAACATCGCCAGCTTGTGGTTGAGCCGTGGTTAAAAGCTCCTCTTTCTCTACGACTCCAGTCACCGTTCCCGCTAAATCATATTCGTCTTTCGCGTACATATCCGGCATTTCAGCTGTTTCGCCACCAATTAACGCTGCACCAGCATCACGGCAACCCGCAGCAACACCGCTGACAATTTCTGCCATTTTCTCGGGCTGGTTGTGTTCGGTAGCAATGTAGTCCAAGAAAAATAATGGTTCCGCCCCTTGAGCCAGGACATCGTTAACACACATTGCAACCACATCAATACCGATCGTGTCATGTTTTCCCATTTGTTGAGCAATCAGGAGTTTAGTTCCAACACCATCTGTCCCCGAAACGAGAACTGGATGTTCCATGTGTAACTCTCCCAAGTCAAACATCCCACCAAAACTACCAATGCCACTAACAACACCAGGGCGATCAGTTGATTTAACAGCCGCTTTGATCCGATTAACTAATTCGTATCCGGCATTTACGTCAACACCGGCTTTTTGATAGCGATTCATGATTTCAGTTCCTTTCGTGCCCGCTTTTCTTGTTCGTTTAGCGACTTCAAATATCCTTCTTCGTAATCGTAAAGCGGAGTTGGGTAGTCACCATTAAAGTAAGCTACTGTTAGGCCGCCATATGGTGCATCCCCCGCATCCGGAATATTGATTGCCTTAATCAAATTTTCAACACTCAGAAAGTGAAGGGAATCAGCGCCAATCAACTCTTTCATTGTTGACACTGAATAATGAGCAGCCATTAGCTCTGACCGCGTTGAAATATCAATCCCATAGAAGCACGGAAATTTAAATGGCGGTGAAGCAATCAACATGTGGACTTCCTTAGCTCCTGCATGACGAAGCATTTTAATAATCTGCTTAGAAGTGGTTCCCCGGACAAGCGAATCATCGACTACGATTACTCGTTTGCCAGCAACAACCCCGCGAACGGCAGATAGTTTGAGATGAACGCCTTGTTCACGAAGGGCCTGCGTTGGCTGGATGAATGTCCGGGCAACATATTGGCTCTTAATCAAGCCCATTTCGTACGGCAATCCGGACTCTTCCGCATAGCCTGATGCTGCGGATAGTGATGAATTAGGAACCCCGATAACCATGTCTGCATCAATCGGGTATTGCTTTGCCAGTAACCTTCCCATCTGTTTACGGGCATTATGGACTGTTACCCCGTGAATAATCGAATCAGGACGAGCAAAGTAAATATATTCCATTGAACAGATTGCTAATTGAGTATTCGTTGTGTAGTGGTCAATATGTAACCCATCACGATCAATTACAATCAGTTCCCCAGGTTGAACATCTCGAATAAATTTAGCGTTAACAATGTCTAGAGCACATGTTTCACTAGTAACTACATAGGCACCGTTTTCCAATTGGCCAATACATAAAGGGCGAATCCCATTTGGATCTAGTGCTGCAATTAACCTGTCCTTTTGTAGCAAGAGAAAGGCAAAACCACCGTGGACAATGTTCAGGCTCTTTTTTAAGGCCGGAATAAAACCTTCTTTAATGTATTTCCGAACTAGGTGAATCAGAATTTCGGTATCGGAATCTGACTGAAAAACCGCTCCATCATCCTCAAGCTGGCGCCGTAACGTAACGGCATTAGTTAAATTTCCGTTATGAGCTAACGCAACGTCGCCATCGTGGAAGTGAAACAAAAAGGGTTGGACATTGGCAATTGAGTTATGCCCACTTGTACCATAACGAACATGGCCAATCGCTGCGTCACCAACTAGCCGCTTCAATTCATTCGGGTTAGCAAACACCTTTGCTAAGAGTCCCCGGTCACGATGCTGGTAAAGTTCTTTTGAATCGGTCGAAACGATTCCGGCCCCTTCCTGACCACGATGTTGAAGGGTATGAAGACCATAGTATGTTAACTGGCTTGCATCTTGAACACCAAAAACGCCAAAGACACCACATTCTTCATTTAATCCTTTGATTTCAGCTGGCACGGGATCGCCTCCTCCCACAATTTTTGTAGTTCAGCAACATTTTGATTAATCTCAGCATCTTGCAAGTGCGCTTCAAGCCAATGGGTATTAGTAACTTCCCCAACTAGCAGTGCATCCGCACCCATCGTTTTTTCAAAAGCAACTGTCTTGGCATCAGGAACTGTCACAACAAACCGTCCCGGAGTTTCGCTAAATAATTGAGCAGCTGTCAGGTGACGAATATCAATATTCATTCCCAAATCTGCCTTAAACAATGTTTCAGCAAGGCCAACTCCAAGGCCACCTTCACTTAGATCATGAGCACTTGCAACATTGCCCTGCTGCATTGCGGTAAGAAGACGCATCATGTAGTCATGAACGTGTTCCATATCAAACGAGTTAAGAACACCACTAATATCACCGGTAAGCATCTTTTGAATTTCTGTACCCGCAAAGTCATTCCCCGTTTTACCAACAAGGTATACCTTATCGCCAGCATGCTGAACAAATGATGGGATAACATGTTGAATATCCTTAATCAGTCCAACCATTCCGACCATTGGTGTTGGGTGGATTGCTTTACCATTATTTTCGTTATATAACGAGACATTTCCTGAAATAACCGGAGTATCAAATACCCGGCAGGCATCAGCCATCCCCTTAACAGATTGGTGAAGTTCCCAGAAAATTTCGGGATCATTAGGGTCACCATAGTTTAAGCAATCGGTAATTCCTAATGGCTCAGCACCACTAGCCACAATGTTAGCCGCTGCTTCAACAAGGGCAATTTGACCACCAATTTCCGGACTCAAATAGACGAAGCGTCCATTACCATCGGTTGTCATTGAAAGGCCTTTACGGGTCCCACGAACACGCAAGACACCAGCGTCGCTTCCGGGACCGACCACCGTGCTTGTCCGTACCTGCGAGTCATATTGTTGATAAAAAATGCTCTTATCCGCGATTGTTGATTGTTGAAGAAGGTTTCGTAATGTTTGTTCAGCATCGCTAATGGTTGGTACCCAAGCAGTTTGCTTTTCTGCTGCCGAAATCCGCGCTGGTTTCTTCTCCTCACTAGCTTCTTCCAATACATCATCGGTCAAACTAGAAACAGGAATATTGCAGACCTCTTGTCCATCATGGTAGAGAACGTAATCGTGACCAGCAGTAATCCGACCAATCGTCACTGCTTCTAGGTCATAAAAGTCAAAGATCTTTTTAACGTCTTCTTCGTGGCCCTTATTTACACACAGGAGCATCCGTTCTTGCGATTCACTTAACATAATTTCGTAAGCTGACATATTTGGTTCACGTTGAGGAACGAGGTCAAGGTTTAGCTCCATGCCGCTTTGCCCTTCAGATGCCATTTCGGCACTTGAAGAAACAATTCCGGCTGCCCCCATATCCTGAATACCAACTAGCCAGTCAGGGTGCTTAGTGATAACTTCCAGGCAAGCCTCTAAAAGAAGCTTTTCCATAAAGGGATCACCGACTTGAACCGCAGAACGCTGGGTGGCATTCTCATCACTAAAATCAGCAGATGCAAAGGTTGCACCATGAATTCCGTCACGACCGGTTTGCGCACCGACATACATTACCGCATTACCGATTCCAGCTGCCTTCCCTTTTTGGAGATCTTTTTGGTCCATCAAGCCAACACTCATCGCATTACATAAAAGATTTCCTTGGTAGCACGGATCAAAAGTTGTTTCACCGGCAATTGTGGGAATTCCCATACAGTTACCGTAATCACCAATTCCCCGCACCGTTCCATCGACCTTCATCCGCATCTTTGGATCAGTTAGTTCGCCAAAATGAAGAGAATCAAGTGAGGCAACTGGACGAGCACCCATACTGAAAATGTCACGAAGAATTCCGCCAACCCCAGTAGCAGCTCCCTGATATGGTTCTACAGTAGTTGGGTGGTTATGGCTTTCTGCTTTGAAGACCACGGCTTGACCATCATCAATGTCAATAACTCCTGCACCTTCACCAGGGCCTTGCAAAACACGGGAATTCTTATTTGGAAAAAGCCTTAAAACAGGTTTTGACTTTTTATAAGAACAGTGCTCGCTCCACATTGCGGAAAACAATCCGGTTTCAGTATAGTTTGGCAACCTGCCAAGAAGCTTTTCGCTAATGTAGTTGTACTCATCTTCGCTTAGACTCCAGTCAAGATATGGTTTTTGCTTTTTAATTTCTTCAGGGGTCATTGCCTGTTCCATTGTCTATTCCTCCACCTTTGCATTTCCATTTGCGAGCAACGATTTGAATAACCGTAATCCATCAGTATTACCAAGAAGTGCTTCAACAGCCCGTTCTGGGTGAGGCATCATTCCCAAAACATTTCCCCGTTCATTAGTAATCCCCGCAATATTACGCAGACTGCCATTTGGGTTTTCCTCAGCATACCGAAAAACAACCTGATGATTCTTTTCAAGGCGGTCAAGTGTCTCTTTATCTGCAAAATAGCTTCCGTCAGCATGAGCAATTGGCAAAGCGATTCGTTCGTGCTTTTCATATTGTTGAGTAAAGATCGTTTCGTTATTAACCACTTCCAGGGGAACGGTCTTGCAGACGAACTTTTGACTATCATTCCGCTTTAACGCCCCAGGAAGAAGACCGACTTCAGTTAAAATCTGGAAACCATTGCAGGTTCCAAATACTGGTTTCCCTTCTTCTGCCATCTTGATAACCGCTGGCATAATATTAGTAAAGCGAGCAATTGCCCCCGCTCTTAAGTAGTCACCATAGGAAAAGCCACCTGGCAACATCACAGCATCAAACCCTGCTAAACTCTTTTCTCGATGCGAAACATATTCCACATCAGCATGACAAATAGAGTGGAGTGCTTCATAGAGGTCAATATCACAGTTAGAACCAGGAAAAACAATCACCGCGATCTTCATTTAATCTTCCTCCATCACTTGGTACTTATAAGTTTCCATATTGAAGTTAACTAAGAGTTGATCCGCAATTTCCTCAATTGTTTTTTCAACCGCCTTTCCAGTTCCTTCAACAGTTACATCGAAGAATTTACCAACCTGGACATCTTTCACTTCGTCATGGCCCAGCGTATGAATTGCATCTTTAATGGTCTCCCCTTGAGGATCAAAAACTGATTGCTTATAGGTAACGAAAATCCGTACTTTTGTCATTTACTTATCCTCCGCAATAACGTCTTCCAACCGCGCTAATACTTGGTCATAGGTTTGAGTTAAGTCAGCTAGCTTCCGCCGATAAACATCCTTATCCATGTGCTGGTCGGTCTTAATATCCCATAACCGGCAATTATCAGGCGAAAATTCATCTGCCAGGATAATTTCACCATTACTTAACCGACCAAACTCTAATTTAAAGTCAACTAATTGCATTCCTGCTTTTTCAAAAAGAGGTGTCAGCAGGCCATTAACTTCTCGACAAATGCCCCACATTTTTTCAAGTTCAGCATGGGTAGCAATTCCTAACGCAATCGTTGCCGACTCATTAATAAATGGATCGTCTAATTCATCACTCTTATAAAAAGTTTCCTCAACCGGTTCTGGAAGCTTCTTTCCTTCGTCCAACCCATACCGACTAGCAAAGTGTCCCGCAACCACATTCCGGGTAACAAATTCTAGCGGAAACATCGTACATTTCTTAACTAGATCTTCATTAGCTGACAACTTTTTGATGAAGTGAGTCTCAATCCCGTGCTTGATTAAATATTGAAAAACCAAGCTTGAAATGGCATTAGCAGCTTCACCCTTTCCAGCAAAGTGCTCCTTCTTTTTCCCGTTCAGCGCAGTTGCTTGGTCCATATATACAACCCGCAGTACTTCGGGATCGTCTGTTTGCCACATCTGTTTTGCTTTTCCGGTATAAAGTAACTTTTCCATTGTTAATTAAGACTCCTTTACATAAAAGACGAACATTAAAATAATTAATAACGATTTCATTCGTTAAATTCTGTCATTAATATACTCTCAGTCATAAGTAATTGTCAATACAATTCACTAACTTTATCTATACTTTCTTTATAATAGTTCGCGTTTTACACTAATTTTCACTCCTAGAACCCGTAATTCTTATAAAATTAACCTAATTTGTCTTTCAACCCATCGTTAACTATCCCCAAATAAATATTTTTAATTTCTCAAGATAATTATTGACTTTTCAAAAATTAAGATTAAACTAATAAACAATTAAATTATGATTAGACTTTGAAGAGAAGAGTAGTACCTCGTCGTTTCTGCAGAGAGTCCTTATTTGGTGAAAGAGGATATTCGACAACGGTATGAAGATGAGCTCTGAGTCATCTAACCTGGTCATCCCGGCTAGGCTAGACGGATAGCAACCGTTACATTGCGGAGTATTCATATCTTATAATGAGTACTTAACGAGGTTGTTATTGTAAGGTAACAATAAACTCAGGGTGGTACCGCGAAAGCTTTCGTCCCATAGTTCTATTTGAACGACTGGGATGGAAGCTTTTTTTATTAAAATCTAATCTTCCTTAATCACATCATCCAGGAAAGGAGAATCAGTAATGACAGCAAACGCAAAAAATGGTTTTTTACTCAGTAGCGGTCAGTGGCAAAATCATTATCTTAACAATCCAGTATCAATCGTGGTGGTTAACCTAATGCCAACCAAAGAGATAACTGAACGCCAATTTCTTGAAAGCTTCAATCAATTAACTCAAGATGTTGAACTTACTTTTCTTTATCCAGCAACTCACCATTTCAAAAATGTTTCCTTCTCGACAATCGCTAAAGCATACGTTAGCTTAGCAGAAATTGAGAATTACTCGTTCGACGGTTTAATCATTACTGGTGCTCCCGTTGAACAGCTTGCTTTTCAGCAGGTTGATTATTGGGAAGAATTTCGCACAATCTGTGACTGGGCAGAGCGTCATACCAAGCAAAGTTTGTTAGAGTGTTGGGCTGCTCTTGGCGGTCTCTATAACGACTATCAAATTAATAAGCACCAGTTGTCGCAAAAAATTTTTGGAATCTATCAAGCAACAGGAATCAATAAGTGTAACCAATTAGCAAAGCATTTTACTAACCAGCAATTAGTCATTCCCCAATCACGCCACTCCAATCCTAGTGTTGATCCAGAGAACCTTCCCGATGATTTGCAAATTGTCGCTGAAAATAATGAAATTGGTCCCTTAATCTATCACTCCCCTGGCAAACACCGCACTTACATTACAGGCCACCCGGAATATGAAGCAGATACGCTTGCGCAGGAATATTACCGCGATCTAAAAAAGCGGCTGCCTATTCAGGAACCGCGTAATTACTTTTCTAACCGGAATACCGGTGAGATTAAATATTCATGGCGAAAATCAAGTACACAAATCTATCAAAATTGGTTAAACACATTCACACAACAGAAAGTAGGTACATTAGTATGAGTAATCAAGAACAATCACCAAAATACCATTTTGAAACCCTCCAAGTTCACGCTGGTCAAACCGTAGACGAAACTGGTGCTCGCGCGGTACCAATCTACCAAACAACTTCTTACGTTTTCAAAGACGCTAAACAAGCCGCTGACCGCTTCTCCTTAAAAGAACCCGGCAATATCTATACCCGCCTAACCAACCCAACTACCGAAGTCGTTGATAAGCGGGTCGCAGCTCTGGAACACGGCACTGCCGGAATTACCCTTGCGACTGGTTCGGCTGCCATCACCGCGGCAATCTTAAATATCGCTCAAGAAGGTGATGAAATCGTCTCCGCAAGTACAATTTACGGTGGAACTTATGACCTGTTTGCCGTTACCCTTCCTAAACTAGGAATCAAAACTCATTTTGTCGACCCTGATAATCCTGCAAACTTTGAAAAACAGATCAACGAGCATACTAAAGCTCTTTATGTCGAAAGTATTGGGAATCCTGGAATTAACCTAGTTGACTTTAAGGCGATTGCCAAAATCGCTCATAAGCACGGGATCCTCTTTATTGTTGACAACACTTTTGGCACCCCCTACCTCGTTAAACCGCTCGACCTCGGTGCCGATGTTATCGTTCACTCAGCAACTAAATTCATTGGCGGTCACGGAACAACGATGGGTGGTGTCATTGTAGAAAACGGGAAGTTCGATTATAAGGCTAGTGGTCGCTATCCTGGCTTCACCACTCCTAATAGTCAATATGATGGCCTTGTGTTTGCCGATCTAGCACCCGCTGCGTTTACTACTAAAGTTCGAGCAGAAACCGCTCGTGACCTTGGTGCTACCATTAGTCCATTTAACTCATTCCTTCTTCTTCAAGGACTTGAATCACTCTCACTCCGGGTTGAACGTCACGTTGCTAACACCAGAAAAATTGTTAAGTTCCTTAACGATCATCCAAAAGTCGCTTGGATCAACTACCCAGAATTAGCAGATAGTCCATATAAGCCATTAGCAAATGAGTACTTCCCTCACGGTGTCGGTTCAATTTTCACCCTTGGTCTCAAGGGCGGCGAAGAAGCAGGCAAGGAGCTTATCAGCAACCTCAAGCTCTTCTCATTATTAGCAAACGTTGCCGATGCCAAGTCGCTGATTATTCATCCAGCTTCAACAACCCATGCCCAGTTAAGTCCCGAAGAATTAAAGGCCGCTGGTGTGACTCCCGATCTCATTCGGGTTTCTGTGGGAATTGAGAACGCGGATGACCTAATTGCGGATCTTGACCAAGCACTAGCAAAGATTTAGCCAAGCAAAGGAGGCCCTGTTATGCAGACAATTACGATTGGTCTTCTCGGTCTGGGAACCGTTGGCGGAGGAGTTGTGAAGCTATTACAAGAACACGCTGCTAAAATCGAGCAAACCACCAACGTTCACTTCGTCCTTAAGCGAGTAGCGGTTGCCCACCTAGATAAGCCACGAAATGTAACCCTTCCTGATGATACAATTCTTACCGATCAACTTGATGAAGTCCTTAACGATCCGGAAATTCAAGTAATCGTTGAAACAATGGGGACTATCAACCTTGCTCGTCAGGCAATTACTCAGGCAATTTACAACCACAAATCCGTAATCACTGCCAACAAGGATCTCTTGGCAATCGATGGCCCGCGCCTTGCCCAGCTTGCTAAAAGCCGTCACGTTGATTTTCTCTATGAAGCGAGCGTTGCTGGTGGGATCCCGATTCTCCGGGTACTAAGCAGCAGTCTTGCAACAGACCAGATTAGCCAAATCACCGGGATCATTAATGGAACTGCTAATTATATTCTGTCGGCAATGACCAGCAATAATGTTAGTTACGATAAAGCGTTAATGAATGCCCAGAAAAAGGGCTACGCGGAAGCAAACCCGACTAATGATGTCAAAGGGATTGATACTGCCAACAAGCTTAGTATTCTTAGCCAGTTTGCATTTGGAAAAGCACTGGATCCCAATAAACTTGGTATCCGTGGTATCGAGAACATTACTGCAGCCCAATTAGCTAGCGCAAACCATTTTGGTTACACAATTAAGCTACTAGCAATCGCTAAACGACTAGCCAACAAGCTTTACACTTTCGTTGGCCCCGCATTGATTGCGCATAACGATCCGCTCGCCCAAGTTGATGGCGTTCAAAATGCAGTTGCGGTCGAAAGCAATGCTCTTGGTTCAAGTGTTTATACTGGGCCTGGTGCTGGTGCCAAGCCTACCGCTAATAGTATTTTGAGTGATCTTGCCGCTGCAGCAAACGACATTTTAGACTATGATTGCGGGAGCGAATTTAATAATTATCACAACGAATTAGAACCCTGTAGTTTGACCACCGTTCCCCAATCATATCTGGTTACCACTTACGGGACTTCTGCTAAGCCGAATAGTACGGTTAACTGGCAAGGAGAATTTAATGGCAATAACTACTGGAGTGGCCTTACACCAGTCATTTCTCATCAAGAATTAGAGTCACTACTCAAAAGCTTCCCCAAGAGTTCAGCAGTTAGCTATTTACCAGTCTATAACACCGCTAAACTGTAAACTAAGAATCGTTTTATGGCCCTTACTCCTGAAGAAAGTTTGTCACAAGTTTAAGGATCGCTAGTTTATCTTTACCCATAAATCTGTGTCCTTCTCCCTCAATAAGGTGCAACTCACTCTTTGGCAGAATAACATTATATTTTTTGGAAGCTTCGGGTGAAACTACCGTATCCGCAAGACCGTGAATCAATAGCGCTGGTCCCATGAAGTGTTGGGCGGTTTCATAGATTGGTAGCAACTGAGCTGTTCGGAAGTACTCGCCGCTCACTGCTTCACCATGAACATCAACCGTTAACGGGATATGGTTAGGATCGTATTTAGTTCCCTGACAGGTTCCAAGTAACGCATCATCCTTTAATGTTGCGGCAGGAGCGAGAAGCACTTCCTTCGTAATAACATCCCGATAATAAGCCGCCAACATCGAAGCTACTACACCGCCTTGAGAATGACCAATCAGGTATATTTGTTGGGCTTTCATTTCTGAACGCGCAAAATCAATTATTTTCATTCCATCGCTAATTTCGCTCAGTACGGTCATATCGGTAAAGGAACCATCACTTTGACCACAACCAGCAAAATCAAACCGCAGCGTCGGAATTCCTGCTTGATTCAATTCATGAGACAAGTCGTACAAAAAATTGCCTGCTTTATAACCCCGATCGCCTTGAAAGCCGTGCATCAAAATCGCTACTCGCTTATTTTGTAATTGTTCCGTTCCCTCTAAAACTCCCCGAAGAGTGAGGCCGTCGCATTTTACAGTCACATCCATTTTACTGACTCCTTTTACTTTGTCTTCTATTCTGTCATTTTACTATAATAGGGTAGGAGGTGCTTTAAAATGATTCATAACTTTACGACAGACCACCAGGTTAATCACCGTTCAATTCGGCAGTTTAAGGATCAATCATTAACTGCCGAACAGCTAACAACCTTGTATGAAGCGGCCCGTCATACTTCATCAAGCATGTTTCTTCAGCAATTCAGCATCCTACACTTAACCGATCCGAAAAAGCGGGCTGCGGTCCGTGAAATTTCAAAACAATCGTATGTTGGCGCTAATGGCGATCTCTTTATTTTCATTGCCGATCTATACCGGAACCAACAAATTCGGCACCAACTCGGTAATGATGACGGTCGTCTCCACACTACGGATATTTTTATGCAAGCTGCGGAGGACGCAATTTTAGCCTTGCAAAATGCTTTAACAGCAATCGAAAGCATGGGACTTGGCGGCGTCGTTCTCGGGTCAATCAAGAACGATCCCGAAAAGCTAATTCAGGTACTCGACCTGCCTAAAATGACCTTCCCTATTCTTGGCCTCCAAGTTGGGATTCCCGACCAAGAACCACAGTTAAAGCCTCGGTTACCCCTTGATCAAATAACCTTTGATAATAATTATCCGCGTAATTTTAACATCAGTGAGCTTAAAAATTACGACCAAACAGTTACCACCTACTACGATCTCCGGGATGCTAATAAGCGCATTGATTCATTCACCAATCAAATCAATGGGCCAAAATTAAACCAGCACGAATCTAGTCGGGACAAACTGCTTCAAGCATTGCATGATCAGGGATTAGCCTTAAATTAATATTTTAAACTACTAAACAGGTTTCGATGTTCAGCAATATCGAAACCTGTTTTTCATTAAT
>NZ_GG693412.1:21334-136238 GCF_000159435.1 Limosilactobacillus vaginalis DSM 5837 = ATCC 49540
CCACATCTTTAGCTGGGATGTGACCAAGCTTACTCCAAGCTTCATCTGCGGCAATTTCAACTTCTAACCAACATTGGTATTGGGTTTCCAAGCTCCAAATTTTCGCCATTTCTGGACTAGTATAACGATCAATCATTAGTTAAAAATCCTCTCTAATTATTTCTCTCAGTAACAATATACCATGTTCTGGGAATTATTTATCCCAAATATGTGTATCGTCAATCTCTTTCAATGTCTTAGCAAAATCATCAGTCAAAATTGTAACATGGCCCATCTTTCGGTTATGACGAATTTCAGCCTTTCCGTAATCATGAAAATGCCAGTTCGGCTTCTTAGCAATCTCATCGCGAACTCCCGCAACGTGTTGGCCAAGGACATTGACCATCACGACATGATGAAGTAATTCAATCTTTGGCAATGGCCAATTACAGATTGCCCGATTATGAATTGCAAACTGGGAAAAGTTGCAAGCTTCAATCGAGTAGTGGCCTGAATTATGTGGTCGTGGGGCTAGTTCATTAATGTAAATCTCACCATCATTACCGACAAACATTTCGACGCCTAAGATTCCACGTAAATCAATCGCATGAGCAATCTGAACCGCCATCTTTTGTGCTTTTTCTTGCAGCTCAGCACTAATTCGCGCGGGAACGATACTCAAATGCAAAATCTCATCATGGTGGATATTTTCAGAAACGGGGAAAACAGTTACTTCTCCATTTTCGTTTCGACCAACCATTACTGAGCATTCCAGCTTAAATGGTACCCACCCTTCAAGAATTGCATCTTTCGTTGAAAGGATTCCTGCACATTTTTCGAGATCATCATCACTTAGCAAAACTTCTTGACCATGACCATCATAGCCGCCTTCACAAGTCTTCAAAACCGCTGGGTAACCAATTTTCTTAATAGCTTGTTCAAGATCATCACGATTCTTCACTGCCATAAACGGAGCAGTCTTTAATCCCGCATCGCGTAAAAAGCTCTTCTCACGGATCCGGTTTTTAGTGGTGTATAGCAAATTGGTTCCTTGGGGAATGTAAACCCGATCAGCAACGTCCCGTAAGGCATTCAGGTCGACATTTTCAAATTCGTAGGTTAAAACATCTGACCGGCGAGCTAGTTCTTCAATTGCCTTTACATCTGCATATTCCGCAACTATCTGTTCATCAGCAACCTGACCAGCCGGACAAGCGGGGGTGGGATCAAGTACAATCACCTTCATCCCCGTATACTTAGCATCCAAGGCCATCATTTGACCCAACTGACCGCCACCAATAATACCAATCGTTTGTCCCTGTTGAATCATCCTAGTCAAGGTGAGCACCGCTTTCTACTGATTGATCATGCATTTGCTTCCGGTAATCAAGAATCTGTTGTTGAATTGCTGGATCATTAATTCCAAGGATTTGGAGTGCTAATAAGGCCGCATTCTTCGCTCCTGCTACCCCAATTGCTTGAGTAGCAACTGGAATTCCCGCTGGCATTTGAACGATGGATAAAAGTGAATCCATTCCGCCAAGCGCTTTTGTTTGACCTGGAATCCCGATTACCGGTAACGGAGTATTTGCTGCAATCATTCCTGGCAAATGGGCGGCACCACCCGCACAGGCAATGATTACTTTCGTTCCCTTTTCCACAGCATTTTGAGCAAACGCGAACATTTCGTTTGGCATCCGGTGAGCGGAAATAACATTCTTTTCATAGTCTACGCCAAACTGATCAAGGATCTTGCAGCCTTCCTTAACAGTTGGCCAGTCTGATTTACTACCCATTACAACACTGATCGCACTCATAATTGGACCTCCTTAAAAACTGCTTTAAGGATACCAAATAGTTGTGTTAAATACAACTGTTTTACGAACTAAATATTATTTTAAAGATTAATAGTTCGTGTATATAGGGGATAAAAAATAATCTGGTAAAGAATATTAACGTTCTTTGCCAGATTATTTTAGTTGGTATGCGCTAGCTTGAGCTAACTTCTACTGCAGCGTAGCCAAGATCTGCTCGCCGTGACCGCAACTTCCGCCTAGCTATCTAGACTACATAAGCTAAGACGCGCTCAGCCTAATTTTCCTTGAGCGTTCTAGGCAACACGGTCAAAATGTGTTCGCCAGGGACTTACTAGAGTTAGCAACCTCCCTCCTAGGCGCTAGTCGCCTTTGTCGGGAGAAATTGCTAACTTTCCGTAAGTCCTTTGCTGGCTCACACTCTAATATATATAATCCCTCGTCATTGGAAGATTCTTACCGGAAGCACCTTTAGTAATAAGGTATTGAATAACATCAATATTACCGGATTCGAAGGAAGCAGCGCAGGCTTGGAGATAGAGATCCCACATCCGGGTAAAGCGGTCGCCCATCATGTCTTCGATTTGGGAACGATGAGCATTAAAGTTCATGTCCCAAATTTCTAGGGTTCGTTGATAGTGCCGACGGAGCATCTCAATGTCAGCAATTTGCATGTTATTTTCAACGATGTGCCCAACCATCTCTTGCAATCCAGGGATATAGCCACCTGGGAAAATATACTTATTAATCCAGCCGTTGTAGGCACCGCCCTGTTGACGAGTAATTCCGTGGATCAAAGCAACACCATCATTAGTGAGGTACTTGTAAATATCCTTAAAGTAAAGACCAAGATTTTCTTTACCAACGTGTTCAAACATCCCAACTGATGTAATGTAATCCCACTTCCGGTCACCAAGCTCACGGTAGTCGATCAGGAGAACTTCCGCAACATCCTCTAGTCCTTCATCCTTAATCCGTTTTTGAACAAGGTTGAACTGTTCTTCACTCAGGGTTACCCCAGTGACTCGCAAGCCATATTCCTTGGCAGCGGTAAGCATTAAGGTTCCCCAACCGCAACCAATATCTAGTAAAGTCTTCCCTGGCTTTGGATCGAACTTCTTCAAAATATGGTGAACCTTGTCAATTTGTGCCTTAGTCAAATCATCACGGTTACCATGATCAAAATAAGCACAGGAATAAGTCAACGTATCATCAAGCCATAGTTTATAGAAGTCGTTACCAACATCGTAGTGGCTCTGAACATCGCTTTCACTTTCCTTTTCAGAGTGTCCCTGCTTTGGTAAGAACCGCCGAAATTTAGAATTCCGCATAAAACTACCGGCACTTTCATACGCAGCGGTAATTAATTTTTGAATACTACCATCAATTTTGATCTTGCCGTCCATGTAGGCTTCCCCAAGGGCAATGGAGGCGTTCTTCGTAACATCACGAATAGGAATCTTTTCCTTAAAGGTAATAGTTACTTCTGGTTCACCATCACCATAAACCGCACTCTTGCCATCCCAGTAAACAACCTTAACCGGAATATTAAATGAACGGCTTAATAGTGACTTATAGAACGTCTTTTCTAACATTTCTACGAATCCCTCTTTCAAAAAAGTATGAGATTATTATAACACTCCGCAGCAAAATACAGCGATATTATTGTTCATGCCCTTAATTATTTGCTAAGATTAGGATAATTGATGCATAAAACAGAGGAGGAGATATAATGACTGATACTTGGCACCGATTTATTGCCAACGTCAAGTTACGTCGGTTCGTGGTTTTAGCCCTAATCATCTTTATTCTATGGCTTCTTCGCCCGATGATGAACTTGATCCTGTTTACGTTTATCCTAACGTTTATCGTTGTTAGCTGGGTTCGTTGGCTTCAACGACACGTTCCCAAAATATCAATAAAACTTACCGTGGTTGTTACGTACATTGCATTAATCGTGGCAATTTACTTTGGGGTTACCCGCTACCTGCCAGTTCTGGTTAACCAAGTTATTAAAATGGTTAACTCCGTAATCAAATTCTACAGCTCCCGACAGGCAATCGAGATCATGCACTACGTTAACCACTACATTAGCTGGGGAACGATCATGTCCCAGATGAAGCACGGGGTTACCCTCGCCGTAAGTACATTAACCAGTATTGGCACAATGACAATTACCTTCCTATTGTCATTTATTCTTAGCTTCTTTTACACCCTTGAGCTGAAGCAAATGAATGCATTTTCCCGAACATTTCTTGATAGTGACTTTGGCTGGTTCTTCAGCGATATTGACTACTTTGGCAAAAAATTTGTAAATACCTTTGGAGTTGTCCTGGAAGCCCAGTTCTTCATCGCCATCTGCAATACAGTAATTACTTCAATCTGCCTTGCATTCATGCACATGCCACAAATTTTTGCCCTTGCGCTAATGGTCTTTATTTTCAGTTTGGTTCCAGTCGCTGGTGTTATCATCTCGCTAATCCCTCTTTCAATGGTTGCATACTCTGTCGGGGGAATTCGGGATGTTATCTATATCATTATTATGATTTGTGTAATCCACGCTTTGGAAGCATATGTTTTAAACCCTAAATTCATGGCCAGCAAAACAGAATTGCCAATCTTTTACACTTTCATCGTCCTCCTGGTTGCTGAGCACTTCTTTGGTACATGGGGATTAATCGTTGGGGTCCCAATTTTCACCTTCCTGTTAGACATTCTCGGTGTTAAGTCAATCAAGAAAAAACCACATTCGCTTAGAGTGCATCATCAAGAAAAAAATGAAAGTTAATTTTTCTCTTGACATTTAATGTTCAGCCGACTATTATAGTGAGCAATGAAATACCTTTAACTTAGTCCAGAGAGGCTAGGAAGGATTTAATTGAACGTCATAAGTATTCGATCTACCTTTCTAGTCCATTACTAGAAGGGTTTTCTTTTTATGTAATGGGCAGGCAGCACGAACCAACGTCAATTATTTCAACTAGGTATTTTGGAATAAGCTACTTTTTTGATTCACCTAGGAGGAAATATTTATGACATACTCACAACGCGTCGCTAAAGCACTTTTAGACATCAATGCTGTTACTCTTAGCCCAGAAAAGCCATTCACCTGGGCTAGCGGAATGAAGGCACCAATTTACACTGATAACCGTCTTACCATTTCATACCCAGCTGTTCGTCAGGCAATCGTTAACGGTATGGAAGAACAAATCAAGCTCCACTTCGGCAACGTTGATGCCATCGCCGGAACCGCAACTGCAGGAATTCCTCACGCTACCGGGGTTGCACAAGAAATGGGTCTGCCAATGGTTTACGTTCGCACCAAGCCAAAGGACCACGGCGAAGGAAAGCAAGTTGAAGGGGTTCTTCATGAAGGTGAAAAAGTTGTTGTTATCGATGACTTAATCTCCACTGGTGGTAGTGTTTTGAATGCCGTTCACGCCGTTGAAAATGAAGGTGCTGAAGTAATCGGTGTTGTTTCCATCTTCACCTACCAATTACAAGCTGCTGAACAAAACTTCTTAGCTAACGACCTTCAATACTTCTCAGTAACTAATTACACCACTTTAATCAACCTTGCTAAAGAAACTGGTTTAATCAGCGCCGACCACTTGAAGTCACTTCAACAATGGCGTGAAGACCCAATGAAGTGGAGTAACAACCAACAATTACAAGCAATCTAATATAATCCATAACTCCTTGAAATAACAAAAGAGATTGAGTAAAGCAAAACATCTTTTCTCAATCTCTTTTGTTATTCAAATTTATAAAACCATATTTAGAAGCCAAACGCCAACTAGCCCAGCAATGACTGAAATAGACATTGAACGGGTAAAGTAAGCAATCACCATGACGATCAACGCAGCAAAAATCTGGTCCGGATGACCATAAGGGACAAAATGATAGCCCTTAGTGGTGATAAAGATATTTTTGATTACCAGTGCCGTAAACAAACTGATTGGCACATATTTCATCCACTCATTAAACCACTCAGGAATCTTCCTTGAGGAGAAGAAATGGATCGGAAAATATCGTGGAATGAATGCCGCAAATGCCGCAAAGATAATTACGACGATATGGTAAAGAATTTGATTACTACCGATTCGAGATACTAAAAACTCCATATTACTGTCTCCAATTAATCATGCTGACTTGATTCAGGTGACTGTGAATTAGTCGACCGTTCCTTTGCCTGCTCTTTCTTTTCTTCAAGAACCTGTTTTTCTTCAGCCTCTTGATCCTCAACCGTAATTCGGGTAGCCCGCGGCCGGAATAATTTAGAAAGGAACCAATTGTCATCAGGCTTCTTTGAATGCTTCCGAACAGCATTTTCGATCAAGAAACCAATGAATGATGCAATCAGGGTAGCAATTACGACACCAATAATGCTGTGCGTAATTACCATGAAGAAAACAGCAAGCACTGCTGAAAGCAAGCAAATAATAAGAGTTAGGTGACTTCGCATTTGCATCACAATCATGTAAATAAAGAGTGCGGTCAGTGCAAAGTCAACCACCTCAAGGTTAATTGAAATCGTACTTCCAATTAAGCCCCCAACCATGTTCGATACCGACCAAGAAAGCAATGAATAGTGTTCAACCAGTAATGCATCTTTCGGTTTCCATTTTTTATCAGTTGCAAATTTTAAATAGTTAACGGCATAGTTTTCGTCGTTCATTGACACAGCAAATAGCCAAATAAAGTGCTGCGATTCGGATTTGATATATTTTGAAAGACTTGAGCCGAGTAAAGCATACCGTAATTCAAGAAAGAAAAGAGTCACGAAGATCGAAGTTAACGGTGCATGGATCGTTAACAGCGATGCCAAAATAAACTGGGCACCACCGGAAAAGACCACGATCGAAACGATCAACGTCATGATAAAGTTAAAGCCCGCAGCGTGCAATAAGATACCACAAGCTACCCCAATCGGGACATAACTCAAGCAGAGCGGCATTGCAATGCCTAAGACTTCTAGCCAGCGTGCTTTTTCGGGATTAATTTGTTGCGCTTTAGCCACAGAATTTCCTCCAATAAAATGTGTTAATTGACTCTACAGCGAGAGTTAATACAACCAATCTTCAGTTTAACACATTCAAAATCAACTGAATATAAAAACACCAGGATTTAATTGATAAGTCCTGATGTTTTTCTTGTTAATTTTTCTTTTTCGGCTGTTTTTGCTTCAACGGCAAAGTAACAATAAAGCTCGTTTCGTTATCGTCAGATGTTACTTGAACGTTCCCGTGGTGCAGATCAACAATGCTCTTTACAATTGCTAATCCCAGTCCAGTTCCGCCTGTTGCCCGCGACCGTGAACCCTCTGCTCGGTAAAACCGTTCAAACAAGTGCTCAATTGACTTCGCTGGAATTGGCGTCCCATCATTGCTAACCTTTACCACAACCTGATCCTGCTTTTGATGAGCAGCTACCTTAATATAGCTTGCACCATTACCATACTTTAAGGCATTTGCCACAAGGTTGCTGAAAACTCGCCCTAATTTTTCCGGATCCGCTTCAATCATCAACGGGTTAGGCTCAACAGATGATGTTATTTCAATTCCCTTATGTTGGGCCTCTAGTTCAAAGCTTGCCGTTAACTGTTCCAAAAGCTGGTTAAGGTCAATCTTCATGATATTAACCGGGCTGCCATGTTGCTGAACCTTTGTATATTCAAAGAGATCCTCAACCAGGTTCTTCATTTGCTTAGCCTTTTCATAAGCAATATGAGTATATTTAAGAATATCTTCTTCACTTCGGTATTGCTTATCCTCAATCAACCCTAAATAGCCAATGATACTAGTTAACGGTGTCCGGAGATCATGACTAACATTCGTGATCAACTCGTCTTTTGATTTTTCAATTTTTCGTTCATCGTCCATCGACCGAACAGCACTATCAACCAGGGCATTAACACTGGTAATCACGTGTTGTTCGCTCCCTTTTAGTCGAAACGGGATTCGGTGATCCAAGTGTCCCTGAGCGATATAATGCAATTCCCGGATAATGTGATTCATTTGATATAGGTGGTATCGTCGACGCAACCGCCACCAAACAACCCAGATGTCAATCACAACTAAAATGGCAATCAGGATCCGCTGGTAACTCCAAATTTGCGCCTGCATTGGCCCGATCCTCATTGATTGCTTAATCATGAAAATACCGCTGGTAATTCCTGGATTACTCTGGATGACATCCTGAGCAATCGTGATAATCGCCATATCCAGCAAGATAAGCAGGATAACCGTAATAACCCCTTCAAGGATTAATGAACTTTTCTCCCGTCCTGTTAGCTTCAAAGTTTCTCCTCCATAACCTCGCTAAATTCTAGTGGTCTTCTACCTTGTAACCAACGCCCAAAACGGTTTGGATCACCTTTTCACCATTGGTTGCTTCTTCAATCTTATCCCGCAAGTGACTAACGTGAACCATAACAGTTTTAGCAGAAACAACGCTTTCCTGCTGCCATACCCGCTCAAAGATATCATCAGCGGAAAATACCCGGTTAGGATGACTAGCCAAAAGATAGAGAATTCCAAACTCTAAAGCAGTCAATTGAATGGTATCACCCTTAATCGTCTTAACTTCATGGGAGTCCTTATTAATTGTTAATGGGCCAACATTCAAAATATCAGGAGTATCATTGGTTACCTCTCCCTGACTCCGCCGCAGCAAGGACTTTACCCGTGCCATTACTTCAAGCGGGTTAAATGGCTTGGTAACATAATCATCAGCACCGCTAATCAATCCCTGAATTTTATCCATGTCTGCGGTTTTAGCAGAGAGAACAAGAATTGGAATGTCTGAATCCTTCCGTACCTGCTTGATGACCTGCATCCCGTCCATTTCAGGCATCATCAAATCCAGAATGATTAACCCAATATCGGGATTAGTATTTAACTTAGTCAAGGCTTCCTTGCCATCGTATGCGGTAACTGGCTCGTAGCCTTCATTACGAATATAAATTTCTAATAATTGAACGATCTCTTTATCATCATCGACTACTAAAATCTTCATCCTTTATCCACCCCTTGAGAACTTTCTTACTAACATACTATTATAAGCGTTTATCGATCTTAACGGCGAGATTTAGCGGAATAGTTTAAAGAAACTTAGAAGAAGCTGGAACAAGAAGCTGGGAATTAACTTTCTCGGAGGGACGGTTGACTAACCTAGAACGATGAATGATGATGAAATCATCAGAATCGTTCGTAGCCGAATGGGCTTGCTTCGCTGCGTTAGGCTCGAGTCCCTCAGTTACGATACGAAGTGAGCCTATTTGGAGACTCTATAGGTTCGGAGAGCGCTAAATATGGAAAGAGGATGAAAGAACGCCTAGTTTTTTTCCATCCTCTCTCTTAATTTTAGTTATTCTCCCTCATCAATATCTACCGGATCGAGGCCAAGATTCTTACGCAAAATATTGGAAACTCGCTGTCGCTCATTATAAGAAACACTTTGGAAAGCTTGACCATCAGAATCATCATCAGTTCCTTGGACGTGTCCCTGTTGAATATTCTTGGTTGCTCCCCGATAAGACTTCGCAAGGGTCATCATATTACTGAATGACAAATCTGTCTTAGCATTCTTCGAGATTGTCTTTAAGAATTTTTGGTTAAGAACTGTCTTGTAAGATGCGGACTTCTTCAGCAGTGCCATAATTACCATTTTTTGTCGCTGTTGACGGCCATAGTCACCTTGCGGATCATCATACCGCATTCGACAGAACTTCAATGCTTTTGTTCCGTTCATGTGTTCAGGGACTCCCTTGGTAAAGGAATATCCTTCATACGTAAAGGTTAATGGTGAAGTAACGGTGACCCCGCCAACTTGATTAATGGCCTGCTTCATCCCCGCCATATTAACTAGGGCGTAGTAGTCAATCGGAATATTGAAATACTTTTGAACGGTGTTAATTGTCTCCTTAGTACCGCCATATGCGTAGGCTGCATTGATCTTTGCTGGAGATTCATCCTCATAATCAGGAAGGTTAACTTTCATGTCCCGTGGAATACTCATTAACATGGTTTTCTTGGTTTGCGGATTGATCGTCATCACAATAATGGTGTCTGTCCGTCCCTTATAAGTTCGCCCTAGGTCACCTGTATCCGTTCCTAACAAAAGAATTGATACTGGTCGCTTCTGAGCAAGCACTTTTTGAGCATTTCGCCGTTTATTAGCTCCAGCTGATGTGAACATTTGATCACTTGTTTGTTTGGCGTTATGCCAAGCAAGACCACCAAAAATTACCACAATAACTAGAAGAATCAAGATAATGATCCCGAAAATTTTCCTTCCTCGGTGACGGTGCGGTCCATTACCGCCGTTTTGGTTATTGCCACGACGAATTTGCCGCTGGTACTCAGCCCTTGTTAACGGAAATTCGCTCTCTGATTGATTGTCCATCTTTTTCTCCCTAGATTATTTATTCATTTCAAAATTTATAAGTTGATTCTAACACGATCTCTATTCATAAACACATATTATCCAGGAATTACAGCGTTGAAATCGGTTTCGATCTTGTGCATAATAAAACCATCTAGTAGCAAAGGGAGGAGATTTTCACGAAATCGCTACTTGATATAATTGCTATTATTGGTTTTATCTTATTATTCATTACACCAAAGAATATCTGGCACGTATTAAAGAGCTACCAGAAAGTCGGTTTTATTCTCCTGATGATCGCAGGAATTATTATAATTTGCTTGACGGTATTTTCCGGCATTACTGATTTCGGTCAAGGATACCAAGACTCACCGTTCCACTAATAAGCAATAAAGAAGAAGTAGTTGGTGAAAAATTCACTAACTACTTCTTCTTTATTTGGTGATTAAGTTGTGATTTGCTCGTCAGGAGCTTGTCCCTACTGTAACTGAGTCAAAACGCAGCCTAGCGTTCTAGGCAACCAAGCCGAGATCTGCTCCCTCGGAACTCGCTAGAGCTAACGACCTCTGCTTAGATGATGTTCTTACTACAACAAAGTCAAAACGTGTTCGCAGGGAAGCCCCTATAGACAACAAACTCCCTCCCAGATGCTTCCAGCATCCAGTCGGGAGAAATTGTTGTCTTACGGGTCTTCTATACCTGCTCACACTCTATTTTAAACGTGCTTCGCTCGAGTTTCCTAGAGCTAGCAAACTCCTTCCTAGGCACAAGTCGCCTTCGTCAGGAGAAATTGCTAGCTTTCCGGAAACTCTTTGGAGCGAAGGCACTCTACTTATAATTTGGAGCCGCCTTAGTGATTTGAACATCGTGAGGGTGGGATTCACGGAGACCGGCGTTAGTAATTTGAACAAATTGGGCATTTTCGATCATTGTTGGGATGTCAGGGGCACCAACGTAACCCATTCCTGAACGAAGACCACCATCAATTTGGAAGAGAACATCAGCAACGTCACCCTTGTAAGGAACACGAGCTTCGATCCCTTCTGGAACTAACTTGTTGGCTTCGTTAACACCACCTTGGAAGTACCGGTCTGATGAACCATGAGCTTGAGCCATTGCACCAACAGAACCCATTCCACGGTAAGCCTTGTACTTCTTACCATTATCTTCGTAAACGTCACCAGGTGCTTCAGTGGTTCCGGATAACATTCCACCAAGCATTACGGCATTTCCACCGGCAGCTAAGGCTTTAACAACGTCACCTGAGTACTTAATCCCACCATCAGCAATGATTGGCTTGCCGTATTCACGAGCAACTTGTGCAGCATCGTAAATGGCAGTAATTTGTGGGACACCAACACCAGCAACAACCCGAGTAGTACAGATTGAACCAGGTCCAATACCAACCTTAACTACATCTACTCCGGCATCATAAAGGGCTTTTGTAGCTGAACCAGTGGCAACGTTTCCGGCAATTAATGTAACATCTGGGAAGTGATCACGAATTTCCTTGATCTTACGGAGAACACCAGCAGAGTGACCGTGGGCAGTATCAATAACAATTGCGTCTGCACCAGCATCTAGCAAAGCTTGTGCCCGTTCAAACGTATCACTAGTCACACCAACTGCGGCAGCACAAAGCAACCGGTGCTGATCGTCAACTGCAGCCTTGGTTGCGCTAGCTGGAACAACCACACTCTTAACATTAGCTACTTCGCCTGCTTGGGCTTGAATGGACATGTTCTTGTGAACAACCCCAAGTCCACCTTGTAACGCCATCGCAATCGCCATTGCTCCTTCAGTAACGGTATCCATCCCGGCACTAATAATCGGAATGTTCAACTTAATGTTATCTGCTAACTTCGTACTAAGGTCAACCTCATTTGGTAAAACGTGACTTTCTGCAGGAATCAGAAGGACATCATCAAACGTTAAACCCTTCTTGACAAACTTAGTATCCCAATTTGACATGTGACTAGACACTCCTTTTTTGAATTTTGATTAGGTATACTTTACTAGTAATTTTTCTAAAAATCAACAAAATCGGTAAATTATTTCTTAAATTGACGGATAATGTTCGCTATTCAGGGACTAATTACGAATCATTCACTTAAATCAGCCGGTTTTTAAAATAAAAGTTCGGTTATTAAGTGGTTACATTTTAGTTGATGCTTTAGAAATCCGCCTTTTAATCATTTCTAATTTCATGATAGAAACTCGTCCCGTTTTCTCCTTGAACGTTAAAGTTATCCAGAATCGTCGCACCAAGATCAGCAAAGGTCTTTCGAACCCCTAACGACTGATTTTTCTCCTTCATCGTTGGTGAATAAACAAGCAGGGGCACATTTTCCCGAGTATGGTCGGTTCCCCGGAATCCCGGATCGTTCCCGTGATCAGCCGTAATGATCAGCAAATCATCCGGTCGCAGTTCGTCAAGGACATGACCAAGCCGTTGATCAAGTTCCATTAATGCCTGACCAAAACCTTGAGGATTTCTTCGGTGACCATATTTTGCATCAAAGTCAACTAGGTTAGTAAAACAGAAGCCAGTGAAGTCTTCTTGCATTACCTCATCTAGGTGATCCATCCCATCCGCGTTACTTTCATTATGAAATCCCCGATCAATCCCTTTACCAGAGAAAATATCGTTAATCTTACCAATTCCAATTACATCGTAACCAGCTTCCTGCAGCCGCTCCAAGTCAGTTTTTCCCGTTGGCGCTAAGCTGAAGTCATGCCGGTTAGCAGTCCGGACAAAGTGCTCGCGATCTGGACCAACATAAGGCCGTGCAATTACTCGACCAACCGTATATTCCGGCCCATTTAATAATGTTCGCGCATACTGACAAATTTTATAAAGCTCATCAACTGGAATTACCTCTTCGTGAACTGCAATCTGCATTACCGAATCTCCCGAAGTATAAATGATTAATTCTCCAGTTTTCATCTGCCGTTCACCATAGTCATGAATTACCTGTGTTCCAGAATATGGTTTATTAACGATCACTTTTCTCCCAGAAAAATCCTCAATCTGCTTAATCAATTTTTGTGGGAAACCATCAGGAAAGGTATTAAGCTGTTTAGCTAACGGCAACCCCATCATTTCCCAATGACCATTCATACTATCCTTACCAGCCGATACTTCTGCCATTTGTCCATAATCTCCAATTGCCGGAGTAGCAACGGGAACTCCCTCAATTGGCGTGTTGCGAAGATTGCTTAATCCCATTTTACCTAGGTTTGGTAGTTGGAGTCTCCCCTGATAATATTCACCAACATGACCAAGGGTATCTGCACCAATATCATCAAACTTAGCTGCATCCCCTGCCTGTCCGCTTCCCACCGAATCCAGAACGATTACAAATACTCGTTGATATGCCATTATTACACTCCTCCTTGTTATTTTGGTGCTCCATTAAGGATCTTAACTGACGCAGAAACACCCAAGCGATCTGCACCAGCATCGATCATTGCCATCGCTTCCTCATAGCTATGGATCCCGCCAGCAGCCTTAATCTTAATTGCATCACCAACCGTCTGACGCATCAATTCAACATCTGCCACTTGAGCACCAGAAGTTGAAAAGCCAGTAGAAGTTTTTACAAAGTCAGCTTGAACAGCAATCACTAACTGACATGCTCGAACTTTTTCCTCGTCAGTTAGCAGGGCTGTTTCAATAATCACTTTCAAAATACGGTGTGCATGATGAACTTCATCCGCAACAGCTTTAATATCAGCTACTACAGCATCATCATGTTTAGCCTTCAGCTCACCAATGTATTACCATGTCTAACTCGTCTGCTCCGTCCTTAATCGCCTGACGACTTTCAAGAACTTTACTGGCTGTTGAAGTAGCACCAAGCGGAAAGCCGATCACTGTACAAGTGTTAATTCCCGTTTCAGATAATTTCTGGTGAACCCGCTTTACCCAGTATGGATTAATACAAACAGAAGCTATCTGATACTTAATCGCTTCAAACGCCGTTTGATCAATCATCGCTGCAGTTGCTTCGGGTTTGAGCATCGTATGATCCAGGTATTTTGCTAATTGATTACAACTTAGCTTCATTTCAGTCACGCCCTTTATTTTTGTATGCGCTTTCATATTATCAATTTATTAGTAAAAAAGCTACTGTTAGGGGCCATTAAGTAACATCAATCCGATCTAAAAAACGGGAAAGCAACTGTAAAACCAGACTGGATTTTACAATCGCGTTCCCGCTAATTTGATTAGAATAATGATTTACTTACGCCGATTATTTCGGTTGCCGTAGAAAGCACCGGTAATATGGTACTTGCGCCGGAAGATAATATCTCCAGCAAAGGCAATTACACCAAGGATAATGTAGGCCCAAGCATTTAATCGAGGGTTGATTACATTAGGCAACAAGCTGGAAGCCATGTAAACGGCTAGCCAAACAACTAATCCAAAAGCAACGGTTAAGATCCGGAACCAAACTGGCTTTGCTTGAACCCACTTACCGTTCTTCTTGACCGGTTGTAACTGGGAAGCCACGTAGCCATATAAGAGACCACCAGATACGGATACTAGCACAATTGCCAAGAGACCACTGCTGCCATAGTGGGTCATCTTCATTGCTGCTGGTGAGATCCAGAACATTAACCCGAACATAAAGGTAAAGATACTGAAGAAGATCAGCATATTATCAAGGGCAAGCAGCTTAATAGATTGCTTACTCATGTGGTTAGGCTGATTATTTTTCTTCGGGTCCTTTAGATTTTTGACATATTCTGTCGGGGTTCCGAATAACGCTTTAGCAGTTTTACCCGTCTTTTGTCCTTCTTTAAGTTGGGTAATAGTATCTTGAATAATTTCAGGACGCTTTTCTTTAGCAACTCCTTGACGTTCAAGCTGCTTATTTAGTTGAAAAACGAATTCTTCATTCTTCTTTGTTAAGTTATACTTACTAATTGCATTTCCCGCTTCACGCCGGTCTTCTTTTAAATGTTCTTTTTGTCGTTGACCGGCTTGAGCGTTTCGTGGTTGATTTTCGCTCACAATGAGACTCCTCTCTTTATCTCTTGGTATGAGGTTGGTTGTTTGAAATGGGTTGGCCAGGGATCGGCTAGAGTTCTAGTCTGCATAGTCGAAACGTTGGAGTGAACCAGAAATTGATTTATCAATTTCGTCTGTGAACCCACGCAAGGATGAGTAGGCTTTTGACTATCAACTTGTTGATGGCAAAAGTCACTCAGCTACTGCGCTTCGCCGTGATGTTCTAGGCTAAATGGTCGAAACGTGCTCGCCAGGGTCTTGCTAGAGTTCTAGGCTACATAGTCAAAACGTGCTTCGCCCGAGTTTCCTAGAGCTAGCAACCTCCTTCCTAGGCGCAAGTCGCCTTCGTCAGGAGAAATTGCTAGCTTTCCGGAAACTCTTTGGGGCGAAGGCACTCTAGACATTGAACCTAAATTCCACAATGTCGCCGTCTTGCATGACGTAATCTTTTCCTTCGAGGCGGAGTTTACCGGCTTCTTTAACGGCGGCTTCGGATCCTAACTTGTCGAGATCGTCAAAGCTCATCACTTCGGCACGGATAAAACCCCGTTCGAAGTCGGAGTGGATGATTCCGGCTGCTTGTGGTGCCTTGGTACCCTTCTTGAAAGTCCAGGCACGAGTTTCAGGGCCACCAGCAGTAAAGAAGGTTTCAAGCCCTAAAAGCTTGTAGGCAGCACGAATCAACCGGTTCAATCCTGGTTCCTTAACGCCTTCCATTTCAAGGAAGTCAGCCTTGTCTGCTTCGTCCATTTCAGCAATTTGTTCTTCGGCAGCGGCAGCAACCCCGATTACTTCACCATCGCCCTTAACATGTTCCTTAATTTGATCCATGTACTTGTTAGCATCTGGATCTGCCATGTCATCTTCAGAGATGTTGGCAACATAAAGAACTGGCTTACTGGTTAGCAAGAAGAGTCCCTTAACGATCTTCTTTTCGTCATCGTTAAAGTCAATTGACCGAACACTCTTCCCGTCTTCAAGAACTGGCTTGATCTTGTTAAGAACATCTAATTCAGCCAAGGCATCCTTATCACGACCCTTAGCAGCCCGTTGAACCTTAGAGAGACGCTTGTTAACGGCATCCAGATCAGCCATTACTAATTCCAGGTTGATGGTATCAATATCATCGATCGGGTCAACCTTCCCGGTAACACTAGTAATGTCATTATCATCAAAAGCCCGGACAACGTGAACAATCGCATCGGTTTGCCGAATGTTTTCCAAGAACTTGTTACCAAGTCCTTCACCCTTGCTGGCACCCTTAACGATCCCGGCAATATCAGTAAATTCAAACGTTGTTGGGACGATCTTCTTGGCTGGGATAATTTCATCAATTCGTTGAAGACGACTATCTGGAACTTCAACCATCCCCACGTTCGGATCAATCGTGGCAAATGGGTAATTAGCCATTTCGGCTCCTGCTTTAGTAATCGCGTTGAATAGGGTTGACTTACCAACGTTTGGTAATCCAACAATCCCTGCAGTTAATGACATAAGTTGTTCACTTTCCTTTTCAATTTAATTTTTATTTCTAATCTTCAGACTCAGCGGCTTTTTCCAGGACCTTCTTAAAGCCCTTATCAAACTTTTGCCGTGTCATCATCACAATGTGGCCGCAACCAGTGCATTGAATTTTAATATCCGCACCGACACGTGTGATTAACCACCGATTGGTACCACACGGATGTTGCTTCTTCATCATCACAATATCGCCCTTATCATATGCTGCCATCAGTGATCATCCTCCTTAATCTAACGAAATGTTTAACACTTCCAAAATCCGGTTAAAGTCGTCAGCGGAAGTGTACGGAATTTCAATTTTCCCGGCATTCTTCTTCCGACTCGGCGCCACCGCAACCTTTGTCCCAAATTTACTTTGCAACTGGGATTCTGCTTCACGAACATAGGCTGGCTTTCGTTGGCGACGCTTTGCCCGTTTCTTTTCAGCTGTCCCGTTCATTTGGGCAACTAGTTCTTCAAGCTGCCGGACAGTTAAATTCTTTTCAACTGCCTGCTTAGCAAGTTTAACCAATTGCTTGCGATCTTTCAAACCTAATAACGTTCGTGCTTGACCCATTGATAGCTTCCCGGCAGAAACTAATTCCTTAATCTCATTCGGCAAGCCCAGCAAACGCAGGTAATTAGCAATGTACGGACGACTCTTCCCTAGTCGTTCCGCAACCTGAGCTTGAGTAAGGGACAGCTTATCCATTAATGTCTGGTAAGCTTGTGCCTCTTCCAACGGTGTTAAGTCTTCTCGCTGAAGGTTTTCCAAGACAGCAACTTCCATCATCTTTTCATCACTCATGGTTCGAATGATGGCTGGAATCGTGGTTTGTTTAGCAAGTTTAGATGCTCGGAAGCGCCGTTCACCAGCGATTAACTCATACCGCTTTAACTTTGGATCTGGCTGACGAAGAATGATCGGCTG
Source organism: Limosilactobacillus vaginalis DSM 5837 = ATCC 49540 (assembly GCF_000159435.1). Lineage (GTDB taxonomy): Bacteria > Bacillota > Bacilli > Lactobacillales > Lactobacillaceae > Limosilactobacillus > Limosilactobacillus vaginalis. The sequence continues at coordinate 38,961 of NZ_GG693412.1, forward strand.
AAATACTCCTGATTCCTGAATTGAGGATGCCAACTCCCGGAGTGCCTTTTGATCAAACGTCCGTCGTGGCTGGTATGGGTTAGGACGAATCAGCGATAGTTTAACATCTTGGACCGTTTCGTTATCGTTAATCTCATTAAAATCATTTTCTTCGAAGAGCGCTTCAATCCCGCGTCCTAGTCCGCTTTGTTTATTTTTCGCCATGACGAGCTAACACTTCCTTTGCTAATTGTTGGTAAACTTTCGCCCCTGTTGATCGTTTGTCGTAATCAACGATCGCTTGTCCATGACTCGGTGCTTCGGATAAACGAACATTTCGTGGAATGATCGTTTCATAGACCTGGTCACCAAAGTACTTCTTGACTTCCGCATTAACCTGCTGACCCAAGTTTGTCCGCTTATCGTACATTGTTAGCAACACTCCTTCAATCTTTAAAGCAGAATTGAAGTGTTTGCGAACCAGCTTGATGGTATTTAATAACTGACTTAACCCTTCAAGCGCGTAGTATTCGCTCTGAACCGGGATTAGAATCGAATCACAAGCAGTAAAAGCATTAATCGTCAACAAACCAAGAGAAGGCGGGCAATCAATCAAAATATAATCATATTCATCCTTAACATCACCGAAAGCATCCTTCAACCGGGTTTCCCGAGCCATCAAGTTAGTTAATTCAACTTCCGCACCAGAAAGGGCGATTGTAGTTGGAACAATATCTAAGCCCTGGTGACTTGACGGCAAGATTACGTTTTTCAGATCAACATCATTGATCAAAACATCATAAACGCTCTCATCAATATCTTTCTTATCAATCCCCAAACCGCTTGTGGCGTTTCCCTGAGGATCAAGATCAATCAGGAGGACTTTTTTACCGGCGTCTGCCAAACAAGCTCCTAGGTTAACGCTTGTTGTCGTCTTACCAACGCCGCCTTTTTGGTTTGCTAATGCAATAACATACCCCATTTTTCTGCCTCCTACTGTTTCTTCGGAATTTCAATAACTAATTGGTAAGTATCATCATCATCTTTTTCGTGAGTCGTAATAGTAAAGCCATTATCAGTGGCTAGTTTAATTGATTTTTTGATGGTGTTCAAAGCCAACCGAGCATCGGTAGCCTTCGCGGACTGCTTACTAGTAGCACTCTTCTTTCGCCGTTTACTAGTCTTCTTTTTCTTTGGTTGTGCCTGTTTTGAGCTTTCAACGGTCTCTTCAGTGGTTGGTTCCTCAGCTGGCATTCCTTCAAGATCAGCTAATTCTTGCCGTTTCTTTTCAGCTCGTTGCTTAGCAAGCTCTGACGGTAATGGTCGACCAAGAGTCCGGGCAACTCCATCTTCAGTCTGACGAACTGTCAACCGTTCATTAACGACCCGCATTAACATTTCTCGTTGTTGTTTTTCATCCAGATCCAGCATCGCCCGACCATGCCGTTCAGAAATCCGGTGATCGAGGATTGCTGTTTGAACCGGCTTAATCAGCTTCAGTAAACGAAGCTTGTTAGCAACAAAGGATTGACTCTTTCCCATCCCCTTTGCCAACGCTGCTTGAGTCAAGTGGTTCAAGTCCATTAGCTGACGGTAAGCCTGAGCTTCTTCAACGGAACTTAATTGTGATCGCTGAAGATTTTCAATCAACGCTAATGAGGCGGTTTCTTTATCGCTCATCTTCTCAACAATTGCTGGAACAGTATCCCAGTTTAACAATTTCACAGCACGGTACCGCCGTTCACCGGCAATAATTTCATACTTTGCTGATTCATATTCACGAACAACGATTGGCTGTAGTAAACCGTGTTCGTCAATTGTTTGTGCTAATTCACGAATTGCATCTTGGTCAAAGACCTTCCGTGGCTGATACCGGTTTGGAATAATTTGATCAACCTTAATCTCAACAACCTTATTCTTTGTATCGCCAGAGTGATCTTTACCGATACCGAATAATGAAAACGCCATATTCTCTCTCCCTCACTTTTATTGAATTGGTTTCTTATTTGGCAATCCAGGACGTCGCGGAAACTTCTTGGGCGTTGCTGCAACCTTATCAATAACGACAATGTTTCGCTCTTCATCAGTTCCCGGCAATTCTAGTTTAACCGTCTTCCGGATTTGTCCTCCAAGTTTCTTAATTGCTGTTCCACCTTGCTGAATTTCTTCTGGAGCAGCACTTGCCTTATAAGCAATAAATTCACCGCCAACTTTCGCTGCTGGCAGGCATAATTCACTCAGAACCGCTAACCGCGCAACCGCCCGAGCTGTAACAATATCGTATTGCTCACGATGATCGCTTCTTTTGGCACTAAAAGTCTCAGCTCGATCATGAACAAGGGTGACGTCAGACAAGCCTAGCTGATCTACTAACTCTTGTAAAAAGATAATCCGCTTATTTAGTGAATCCACAATCGTAACCTTTAGCTGTGGAAACGCAATTTTTATTGGGATCGATGGGAAACCCGCGCCTGCACCAATGTCACAAAGCGTTAATTCATCAGTCATTAACTTTGGCTCTGCAAACACTCCGCTAATAGAATCAAAAAAGTGCTTAAGGTAGACTTCCTTTTTCTCAGTAATTCGTGTTAAGTTAACATGCTCGTTAGTTGCGACTAGTAAGTCGTAATACTCAGCAAACTGCTTCATTTGCGCATCGCTAAGGTTAATTCCCCGTTCCGCAAGCGCCTGCTGAAATTGTTCTGGATTCATTTTAGCTTCTCCTTTCGTGAAACAATTTTGTTTCACGTCTTTTACTACTGTAACTTAATTACCGGGTTTTTTCAAGGGGAAAATAGAGTGTAAGCCGGGACGAACTAGCAACTGAGCACTAGGAAATCCCGGACGATGATTGTTTTACAATCAAGGACGGGATAGCTAGGCGGAAGTTGCGGTCACGGCAAACACGTTTCAGCTCAGCCGCAGCAGTTCCTCATTCACCACACCCATCAACTCTACCCAAAGAAAAAAGCTGGGAAACACCCCAGCCTCTTTGCTATCTTACATAGATAATAGTGCAACAACGCAGTAGCTGGCTGGCAGTTCAAACGCTGATAAATCAGCATTTGACCAACCTAGCCACTCTCCCTGCCAAGGATCCCTATTCTATAATTTTTCTTAAACTGACGCAATTGCACCGCTCTCTAGTCGCCTTTCTACATAATTCACGATATAATAATTGTAGTTGCATGTATTCGCTTACAAGTAAATTGAAAGGGGCTTATATAATGGTAGAATCTGTTAAAATTGGTCATTCTGATGTTGTCGCAAACCCGCTTGGCCTGGGCACTAACGCGGTTGGTGGACACAATCTTTTCCCCGATCTCAAGGATGAAGATGGGATCAAATTAGTTAAAGCTGCTCTTGATAACGGGATCAACCTCTTAGATACGGCCTATGTTTATGGTCTTGGTCACTCAGAAGAATTAGTTGGTCAAGCAATCAAGGATTACGATCGTCATAAAATTGTCATCGCAACTAAGGGCGCTCATGATTTTTCTACTGGGGAAGAAGTAATCAATAACGATCCTAAATTTTTAACTGACCAAGTAAATAAGAGTCTTAAACGATTAGGGACAGACTACATTGATATTTATTACATCCACTTTCCTGATCATGACACTCCAAAAGCCGAAGCCGTGGGTGCTCTGCAAAAGCTCCGGGAAGAAGGAAAAATTCGGGCAATTGGTATTTCCAACTTTAGCTTAGACCAAATCAAGGAAGCTAACGCGGATGGCTACGTTGATGTCGTTGAAGATGAATTCAGTCTCCTTCACCAGGATCATTTGACGGAGGGAATGCTCGATTACCTGCACGATAATCAAATTAGCTTTGTTCCGTACTTCCCATTAGCTTCGGGACTATTAACGGGTAAATACGTTAAAGATGTTAGCTTCCCTGAAGATGATATCCGAAGTCAAATTGCTGACTTCAAGGAGCCACGATACAGCAGCATTCTCGATGCAGTTGATAAGGTTCGGGATATTGCGGATGCTCATCATGCTACCGTTGCTCAAACCATTTTAGCTTGGTACTTAAAGAATCCGCTCATCTCTGTCGTCATCCCCGGCGCCAAGAAGGCTAAGCAAGTTATCGCTAACGCCAAGGCAATGGGCATTACCTTAACAGATGATGAGTACCAGGCCATTGAATTAGCATTCAACCACTTTAAGAATACGAAGAGCAGTAAATCACTAAAGGATCCTGACTAATAAATTATCGGTAAATAGTTAGAGGCTGAGAAAAAGCGAAACGCATTTTCTCAGCCTCTATTCTATTTATTGACTTATTATTTATCTTTTTGGCCAAATCCCAGCATCGCTAAGAAGCTCTTACCAAGGACACCTGATTGCTTTTTTGACTGATGGTTACTGGTTCGGCGACTAGCACTCCGCGAATGGTTTACTGAACTTTTGGTCCGTGAAGAAGGGCGACTTTCAGCACGTGACGGCTTCCGTTCTTCTCTTCTTTGTACTTGGGGACCGTTCCACTCAACTTTAGGCTGTTTCTCTTTATTTTGCTCTTCCTCAGGAGTTGTAAAGAGCGGCTTTACCTTTTCTCCACCATTCTTTTGCGGACGTGGTGGTTGTGGCCGAGCAACTTGGCTTTCCTGCGATTGTGCCACCGTAGATTCGTCTGACTTAATCTCTTCTTGCCCGCTTTGTACTTCACTTACCGAGCTACGGTATGCTTCACGGGTTAGCGACTGTTCAACATTCGTTGTTTCAATTTTGCTATTATTAGATGCTAGTGAAAGCGAGTTGGCATCTAATTCTTGTTGAAGCTTGGACAATTCTTGATTTAATGACATTAACGAATCAAGGGAGCTTCCCATATCTTCAGAATTTATTTCTGAACTTTGTGATTCTTCTGTTTCTAAACTCTCTGGATCCCGAGAAGTAGCCAACGAAAAGCCTTGAGATGCTGTCTTCAAGTCATCACTGGTTAGTGAAATTGCTTGTGACCCAAAATCACCATCTACAGAAGATTCTGGCACCTTGCTTTGAACCGTAATCTGTGGTGCAGCTTCAGCGTTCATTAACGAATCGCTTGACACTGATACTGAATCTCCCCCATTTTTTTGCTCAGCATCAGTATGGATATCAAATACCAGTCGTTGGCTAACCGGGGTTTGATTGCCGGGTGTTTCTGGATTTTCTTCAGCCGTTCCTGCTTGATCGGTTTGACTACTTTTAATCGAAAAAACGGGACGCTTTGCTAAAGATCCTTCCTCAGTATCGGCTGTTTTTTTGACATTCTTAATATCAAACGAAATCTTTGCTTTGGCATTGCTTCCTGAATCGTTATTGCTCACAGTGATTAACCTCCCCATAAACTTCCAATATATTTTATCACTCTTTATAGGCTTAAAAAGAGTCTCCAGAAAATTCTTAAACATCCTTTATGATCCAAAAAGCCCTATTCAGAAATCTAACTAACTCTCACTCTATTTTAACCCAATGTCGAACAACATACATAAAATACAAAACGAGACAGGTAAAAACTTCCTTTGTTTCTGCCTGTCTCATTTTTAGGGGGTTTATTATAAGGATATTTTTTAAATTACTTTACGCGTTTTTGAATACCAGCAAGCCCTAATAGTGCAAATAATGACCCTACATAAAGTGCTACTACTCCACTTTCGTTACCGGTTTGTGGTAACGTTGCTGGATCATTTTTGACATTATTAGTCTGCTGAATTGCAGGCTTACCACTCGGTACATCCGAAGTACCCGGAGTTCCTGAAATAACTGGTTGACCAGGATTTAATGGTTGCTCTGGTGTACCAGGGGTATTTGATGTTGGTTTCCCTGGATTATCTGGATCTGGCGTGGTTGGCTTTTCTGGTCGGTCTGGTGTAGTCGGTGTTGGCTTATCTGGAAGTGGAAATTCAGGCAATTCAGGTGCAACATCATCAGGACCAACAGCCCATGAGCCCTTGCCAGGTTGGTAACCAGGAACTGGATCTGGATCATCCTTTTTTGATCCAGATGACAGGTCAGGTACCCGAGTTGGTACTGCTTCTCCTTTTAGCTTAGCTTCATCAATGCTTTTAGCCAACATCTTATCATTCTCTGAACTACTATCCCAGATCCAATCACCCTGATTGGTGGCTTTAGACAATACTTGAGTCGTGCCATCGTTGTTGATCTTAACAAGGAAACTTGGTGCCCAGGTAGAACGATTACCTTGACCAGCTACATAACCACGGTTGGTCATGTAGGCAGTAATTAATACATCACTATCATCACCAGCAATCGGCATTGCATAGTAGCTATATGTTGAAGTTCGCCAGTTAAATGGAACACTTGATGTTAAGACAACACCATTACCGTTCAATGGCTTGTAACCATAAGTAAGATGATCAGAAACATATCCAATCATGACAACATTATCACCAATTGTCTTATCCGCCTTGGACCAAAGATCATCACCAGTACCACGATTTAACCGTGTTGCGGCAAACAGGTAGTACTTACCATTTAATTTCACAATATCTGGCCGTTCAATTTCGTCAGAAACCATTGGAGCAGATACTAATGGAGTATAAACCTCTGCTAATTTTGGATTTGATTCATCGTTATTCAAGCGAAGAATCCCTAAAGCTGCGTTAGCCCAACTAGCCCGGCTAGTCATATCATCATTATTTAAAATGCCAAAGAAGTTTTCAATATTTGTCTTGGCATTATCACCATAGTTTTGCCAGTTATAGATCTGATCTTCACCTTGGTAGTTTTCAGTACCAGTAGAGGCCTCAAAGACCAAGTAGCGTTGACCATCAACCTCAATAACGTGAGCATCACGCATTGCAACGTTATCAGCACCTTTATTAGTGGCGCGCCATTGAGCATACGTTTGATAATGGTAACCGTCACCAGCAAAAATAATATGGTTATTATTAACTTTATTAATTGAAACAGTACCATCTGGGTTAACTGTAAGTGTCAGATTGGCAGCAGCAATTCGTTGATTATTTAATCCATGATCTGATGTATCAACATCTGTATAGAACAATTCAATTGTCCCATCACTATTCTTAGTTGCAGAACCTGACCATTGTTGATGAAGTGAATTCTGGTTAAAGCCAAAAATTGGTCCAGCATTCTTCCAGTCTGCTAGGTTATTATTACCATACTTGTTGTATAGCAAGTAAATATGTGAATCATTCTTAGCAGGAATTCCCATCATTGCAACTGCGAGTTGGTAACCATTCCAGTTAACGACTTCACCAGTATTCGCATCTTGAACAGGCCATGAATCCCAAATATCAAGATCAGCTATTTCGTTAGTTTCCGCATCACGAGTATGGCTTGCTGGCATATTTTGAATTTCCTTAGCATTAAAGAATGGAATTGAGTAACGATGATCACGATTAATCAAGTCATTTGCAATTCCCCGGTACTGTTCGTAAGTCATTTGGGTTCCGGTTTTATCGCTACCACTCTTCTTAAAGTTAATCTTATCCAAGTTGGTAACCTGATCTTGAGTTAACTTTGCTGGATCCATCCCTGCATCTTGAACCGCCTTAGCAGCATCCGGAGTCAATCCATATTGATCCTTTGTCTGAGTAGTTTGATCATTAATTTGCTTGCCAGGTTGGGCAACATCACCTGGGTGCTCTGTGGTACCTGGTTGCGATGCACCATTTTCTGCAGATACTGTTTCCACAGGTGTAACTGCTACAGGTTGAGTAGTAGTTACATCATTATCAGTCGCAGAAACTGTCGTTGTATCAGCGTGAACTGTCGTTGCCCCCATTAAAATTCCGGCAGACACTAAAGTCGCAACTGCCCAATTCTTACCCACTTTGTACATCTTTTTATGTTCTTTATATTCCAAAACATTTCCTCCCAATGTCAAACGTTTATCAAAATCCAACAGGGATAGTATCACTGATAATTCTTCATGTCAATGTTTTTTCAGTCAATGACCTTCTTTTTCAGTTATTGGTTAGTTAAAAAGAAAATATTAAACAAAAAGTCCCCTAAAATTATTAGATTAAATCCTTAGGGAACTAATATTAATTATTCTACTAAATTAATATTTAATTAATGCAATCAAAAAAGCACTTATCAAATTTAATTGATAAATGCTTTAATATTATTTATAAGTTTTAAAAATTACCAGCGACACAGCCACTATCAACCGGTAAGATAACGCCATTTACAAATTCTGATCCATCCTCAAAAAAGAATTTAACTGCATGACCAATTTCTGCTGGTTTACCTAACCGCCCTATCGGATTAGAATCTTCCCACTTTTTGAATTCTTCAGGCGCGGTTTCTTTGTAAGGCAAAATTAATTCAGTGGCAATTGTTCCCGGAGCAACTGCATTAATTGTAATTTCTTTCTTAGCATAATCAAGTGCGGCTGCCTTAGTCAAGCCCACAACCGCATGCTTGCAAGCACTATAAAGAGCCATCCCCTTACCAGCAACTAGCCCAGCACCAGAAGTAGTGTTCACGATTCGTCCGAAGTGTTGTTCAGTCATAAATTTTAATTCATTAATCATACAATACATTACAGCTTTAATATCCAAATCAATCAAAGAATCAATCTCAGAATCATTTACTTTAGCAAACGGCTTCGATAAAATACCACGTCCAGCATTATTAAATGCATAATCTACCCGTCCATATTGCTTTCCTATCTGTTCAAAACCCCTATCAACCTCTTGACGTTTGGTAAGATCGCAATGGAAGTATTTACACTCACTGCCAAGCAATTCAACTTGTTTAATTACATCAGGTGCCTTTTTATCCTGTACATCAAGAATAATAATCGTTAAATTTTCTTTAGCTAGTTCTAAAGCAGTTCCTTTACCAATACCGCTTAAACCGCCAGTTATAACTAAGATATTTCCTTTCATAATAAGTTCACCATCCTTAATACTTGTGTATCCTCAGTTTAAGGGTGGTGGTAACCACCAAGTCAAGGGAGAGTACAGAATATGTATACTTCAAAAGATTTACAAAAAATATTTCGGATTGGTCGTGAGACTATAAGATATTATGAAAAAATTGGAATTATTCACGGAAAAGTTAACGCTACTAAATATCATTATTACGATGATTTAGACATAGAAAATCTAGCTCGTATATTAAAATATCGAGAATTCAAATTTCCACTACAACAGATAAAGAAGCTCCGATCAGCTAATCATATAAGCGATTTTCAGTTTGTCTTAACCAATCAAATTAAGCACCTAAAATCCGAAATTAGGATCGATGAAATTTTAGAAACAAGACTGACCTGGAAAATGAATGAATTAGTTGCCTATTCAAAAGGCAGGAAATCATTTATAAAAGATGATTTTTATTATGATCTCGCATATTCTGAAGAACACGGCTTTGCTGGAAATGATAAATACCCTAACTTTACCGATCTATCAAAGACGAGCGACTTTCCATTCTCTGATTTTATTGCATTTACTAAAATAACTGATAATGACGAGCTTAGCTTTACTAACGGTTGAACTGCAATTTCAAAAGGAATAGTTGATAATTTAAGTATTGAAACAAATCAATTAGTCCATCATTCCTTTGATTGCATTTATCAAAGTTATAGAGTCATTTCACAAAGAATGAACGATACTCTAAATATTCATCCCGAAGTGGCTCTCCTAAATAAGCTCCATTATCAAATATGTAATTGCCCTTATGTCCGTCAAATTGCAATTCTCAAGAATAAAAGAATTGTCCAACTAAATATTCCCGTAAATAAGTCGATTTAATCAATACTCATGTAAAAGCCCCCTGAAAACTAGCTAAGGTCTAGTATTCAAGGGGTTCACTCATTATGAACGTTAATCTAGGATCGTAATTTTACATAGTTCTAATTTAAACTTCTTTTATCACTAAACAAGTTTCAAGTGAAGTTGATTATCACCGATCAATCCGGACTTTTTCATGAAGAAGTAGAGCGCCACTGACATCACAGCCGGAGCAACAACCCCGAGTGCCATGTAGGTTGCGAATTGATCCCATCCCCGAGAAAGGTAAGCAATCGGGGCAATCAATGAATTCAATCCCAAACCACCAAGCGTGTAAGTTGAGCGGAAGTTAAACAGCACTGTTGCTAGTGGTGCACAAACCGCTGAGGAAACAACTGATGGTACTAAAAGGTATGGGTTGATCAAGATATTAGGGAACTGAACTTTAGGGGTAACCAATCCTTGAGCAATATTAGCTCCCAGGTTATTTTGCCGCCAGGACATTGCGGTAAAGGCAACGAATTGAGCGGTTGTCCCGATTAAAGCAGCCGCAGAAGAAACAGGATCAAGTGTTAGGGCAACGGCCAGGGCAGCTGAAGAAGCTGGGGTCATTAAGAATAAGGCCCAAACAACAGAGATAACAGCTGAACCAAGCACTGGTGATACTTGCATTGAGTGAGCGATGTAGGCAGAAACAGCTAATAATGCTGGAGTTACTACCGCTGCAACCAGCAAGCCAAAACTAATCCCAACTGCTAAAGCTCCGAATGGTACTAATACCATATCCAGTGGTGTCTTCCCGGTGAGGTATTTACCAACCAGTACTGCTACTACAGCTGCTAAAACAGCGGAAACAGGCTGACCAGTTGTAAATACTGGTGCACCAACTGCGGCAACTGCAGCCTGACCAGTAGCTGTTGCTCCCTTAACGGCTGTGGTAGTAAAGTGAACAGCATTAGCACCAACAGTAGCTGAAATCATCGAAGCAAAGGTTACCAAAGTGTTGGTATTCATTTGTGAGGCAACCGCAACTCCGATCGCAGGCGCTAAGAGGACTTGGGCTTCTGCACCAACCAAAGTTAATACATGCAGACCAGATAAGTTACCAATAGTCTGTACTAAAAGTCCTCCTCCCAAGATGACTAAAATGGCATTGGCCACCGCCGCAAAAATTCGATAAGCCGCCTCTTTCACTACTGACGAATTGGCATAAGTTGCATTTGCTTGTCGCGCATTAACTTGAGTATTTTCCATCATTAACGCCTCCTTAAATATTTTGATGTTGTTGATTCTACATGGAGACGCTAACGAAATCAATAGTTTTTCTCATTATTTTCTAATTTGTTTTTAATTTTAATATCAGACCCATACCTTTAATCATTGAAAACGAATTCACCATTTAAAATTAAAAGCGGAGACTAATTAAAGTCTCCGTGCTTCCGCTGAAGGGATAATCAAGTGATACTGTTTGTTATCAAGATCCGTTAGATTGTATTCTGCAGTTCTTCAAAATGGGAGAACTAAACTGAAATTATTATCGTAAGGGCTCTGTAGATATGGCCTTCTAATTAAGTAATTAGCTAAACATGCTTTTCAAGGAAACTAAATTGTTTTTATGTGGAGTGGGGTGTGTCTTTGTTAACTTTTTACAGATTAATATCAACATACTTTCAAAGTAGTTTATTATGAGAAGATGTTCGATGAAATCACTTAATATCCCTTCACACCTTTAGTATATATTCTCCACTTGCAAAGATCAATTTAGCCGCGTCACATCAAGGATGAAAGCACTTTTACTAATCAAACATATTCAGAAAATTTGTCCTAATACTCATGAATAATAATTCATTTTTGCCCGCTTAGGATCGGAAAAAGACCAGAAAATTTTCTGGCCTTTTTTTGGTGTTCTAGGCAACTGAGTCGAAATCTGCTCCCTCGGAACTCGCTAGAGCTAACGACCTCCGTGAAGCGGTGTAGAACACCACTCCCCGGAGAACTCGTTAGCTTTCCGCGAGTTCTTTGCGAGGTCGCACTCTACTTCTTCAACCCATATCCCCAAGCTAATAGAGCAAAGATGATTACTGATAAGATCAACGGAATTCGTGTTGAATCGATGAAGAGTAATATTACCAAGACGGCAAGGAAGAAAATAATCGTTAACCAACTAGTAACGGGGAAACCTGGCATTTTGAAGTAGCTAACCCCTTTTGGATTTATTTGCCGGTACTTAATATGTGCTGCTAAAATAATGATCCACGTAAAGATAAAGGTAATTGTGGAGATCCCGGCAATCACATCAAAGATTCCAGCTGGCATAATGTAGTTCAAAATTACGGTAATGAAGAGAATCAATGACGAGAAAGTCAAAGCATGATTAGGAACTGCTTTGGCGCTCAACTCACCGAACCGCTTTGGTGCATTTCCGCTCTGAGCAAGCGAGTACAGTGACCGACTTGTACTAAAGATTGCACTATTAGTTGCGGACATTGCGGCAGTCAATACCACAAAGTTAATGATTCCGGCTGCTCCTGGGATACCAATTGCAGCGAACACCTGAACAAACGGACTAGAAGTAGTCTTGATTTGAGTCCATGGGTAAATTACCATCATTGCAATCATTGAACCGATGTAGAACAAACCAATCCGTACCGGCAAAGTGTTGATTGCCTTTGGAATATCCTTTTGCGGATCCTTAGTTTCACCGGCAGTCAAACCAACCATTTCAATTCCAACAAAGGCAAAGACAACCATTTGGAATGACATCAAAAAGCCCATGGGTCCGGTTGGGAAGAAACCACCATGATTAACAAGGTTGCTTAGTTCCACTGTTCGATTGTCGATATGGCTATGCATCAGGAGCATTACCGCACCAATCACAATCAGGACAATAATTGCCAACACCTTAATCATTGAGAACCAACTTTCTAGTTCCCCAAATAAACCGACATTCACCATGTTAACCAACATCAAAAGAACAACGATTGACAGCGGACCAACCCACTGAGGCATTGATGGGAACCAGTATTTCAAGTAAATCCCCGTTGCGGTTAAGTCAGCCATTGCTAATGTTAACCAGCAAGCCCAATACATCCATCCGGCAACGAATTCCATTCGGTCACCAAGGTATTCTTTAACTGAATCAATAAACGAGTGTTTAGAAGTATCAGCGAGAATTAGTTCCCCTAACGCACGCATCATAAAGAAGCAAAAGATACCGACGATTAGGTACGAAAGGATAATCGCTGGTCCGGCTTGTTGAATTGCCTTCCCTGAACCAAGGAATAGTCCAGTACCAATTGCACCTCCAATGGCAATCATCGTTACGTGTCGACTCTTTAATGAGCGCTTTAACTTCTGTTGTTGCTGTTCGTCCATAATCTGCCTCCTTAAAATTTAACTTCTATCTTTTGCATATATCGCTTTTACAAAAAGGGCGCCCCTGGTTTTTATACCAGGGACGTCCTTTTAACGCGGTTCCACCCATCTTTATAGCTCAAATTAATGAACTACCTCTCAGTTGATAAAGGAACCACCCAATTCAAACGTACATGCCATTTTGTTAGTCCCGAATTTCAGCTAACATCGGAATCTCTGTTCACTAACATTAAAGATTACTCATAATTATAATGATTTTACGCCTAATGTCAAACAATATTTTGAATATTTATGTAATCTTTCGGATTTTGAAAGCCTACTCATAACGATATTGTTAGGATTTCAATTGTTTTTTAAAAAAGGTTCTACTGCTGCATAGTCGTAACGTGTTCGACAGAGACTTGCTAGAGCTAGCATAGTCGTTCTACTGCTACACAGTCATAACGTGTTCGCCGTGACCGCAACTTCCGCCTAAATATCCCGGACTTGATTATTACTAATCATCGTCCGGGATTCCTTAGTGCTCAGTTGCTAATCCGTCACGGCTCGCACTCATTCAAACATTCAGCACCTTATTCAAGAAACTCTTGGTGTCGGGATGTTGAGGGTGGTCGAAGATTTGGTCGGGTGTTCCTTGCTCACGGATGTTACCGTCATGGAAGAAGACAACGCGATCGGCAACTTGCTTAGCGAAGCCCATTTCGTGGGTAACGACAATCATCGTCATCCCTTCTTTAGCCAACCGCTTCATAACTTCAAGAACGTCCCCAACCATTTCTGGGTCAAGGGCACTTGTTGGTTCATCGAACAGCATTACGTCAGGCTTCATCGCCAATGCTCGAGCAATTGCCACCCGTTGTTGTTGACCACCGGATAGCTTAGTTGGGTTGGCATCAGCCTTTTCACTTAAACCAACAATATCTAGGTAATGCATTGCTGCCTTCTTCGCTTCGTCCTTACTCATTTTCCCCAGTTCTACCGGAGCTAATGTAATGTTTTGTAAAACATTCATGTTCGGGAAGAGGTTGAAGTGCTGGAAAACCATTCCGATATTTTGCCGAACTTGGTTAATGTTTACTTTTGGATCTGCAATGTCATAACCATCAACGTAAACGTGTCCGCTATTCGGTTCTTCCAATTTATTAATGCACCGTAAAAAGGTACTCTTCCCTGAACCAGAAGGGCCAATCATGCAAACCACTTCGCTTGGCTTAACGTTGAGATCAATTCCCTTTAGCACTTCGTTACTGCCGTAGCTCTTGTGTAGGTCCTTAACTTGAACTTTGTATTTTTTATCCATATTAAGCCATCCTCTTTTGTACGTAGTTTGATAACCATGTTAATAGGGTAATGATAATGATGTAGATTACCGCAATGATGGTCCACATTCTAAACCCTTCCATGTTTTGCGAAATAATTACTGTCCCGGTTTGGGTTAATTCCATGACACCAATTGCCGATAGGATTGAAGTATCCTTCAGGGTAATGATGAATTGATTAACCAATGATGGCACCATCAACTTGAACCCTTGTGGAGCAATAACCTTAATTAAAGCCTTACTGTATGGTAATCCTAAACTTCGAGCGGCTTCCCACTGTCCTTGGCTAACGGATTCGAAACCACCTTTAACAATGGCACCAATGTAGGCCCCTTCATCAAGGGTTAATGTCAAAATCCCGGCAAGGAATAGCGGAACCTTATGACCAATCACGTTTGGAACCCCCATGTAAATGAAGAAGGCCAAAACAATCATTGGGATCCCCCGGAAGATGTAGATTAAGGTACTTGAAATACCGTTAGCAAACTTATTATTAACGACACCCAAGACACCAAGAATTACACCAAAGATCATTGCAAAGATAATCCCGACAACGGTTAACTCAATCGTCATCCACAAACCACGAAGAAGTGCTTCATGGTTAGTCTTTAATAATCCTAAAATTGTGTGGTCAGCAGCGGTAGTCTTAGTTGTCCCGTTACCCTTAGTGTACTTATCAATAATTTTATCTAATTGACCAGTATCCTTTAACCATTTAATCCCATCGTTAACCTTCTTTTGGAGTTCCAAGTTCTTGCCCTTTTGGAAACCAACGGCAACAGGTTGCGCATCAATTGGCTTCTTAGTAACAATCTTTAGCGGAACTCCGGTCTTAATCCCGTATTGAAGAACCGGACCATCATCAAAGGTTGCGGCCGTGTTGCCGTTTTTCACATCGTTCCACATGGTGTTCGATGAATCGAAGTACCGGATCTTGTAACCATATTTATCTTGGTTCTTCTTCAGGTACAATGCAGCACTAGTTCCTGACTTAGCTGAAACGGTTTTGCCTTTCAACTGCTTCATCGACTTAATGTTGCTATCCTTGGCAACTGCCATAACAACACCATCAGTGTAGTAGGGAGTTGAGAAATCATACTTGGCTTTCCGTTCATCAGTAACACTCATCCCGGCGATTACCGCATCAACTTGACCTGATTCAAGCGCCTGCAAGTCACCGTTAAAGCTCATTGGCTTTAGCTTGTACTTAAAGTGCTCGTGTTTAGAAATTTTTTTAAGAATTTCAATTTCAATTCCTGGGTTCTTTCCAGAATACCCACCCTTGCTATCCTGAATTTCAAAGGGTTCAAACGTATTGTTTGTTGCAAAGGTATAGGTTGGGTCAGCAGATGCCGGTTGCTGTTCGACGACCACCCACCCAATTACAATTCCAACAATCGCAATAAAGGCAGTGATTAATTTTTTCCAATGATTGCTTTGCATCTATACCGACTCCTCTTTAATCAAATTTTAACGTTGGTAATACATTATCATTCAGTCAAAAAGAAGTGAATAGTTTTAAGTGAATCGTGTGCTTATCCAAGATAAAATCGGTTTAAACTAATCTTTTTAAAGGCTAATGCCCACAATTTGATTAATTTTATTAAGTGAAATTTTGATGGATGATTTTTGATGAGAGATTTCTCATTTTAAATGATCCAAAAAAACTTTGACATTTATTATTAAACGCCAAAGTTCCCCTTTAATATAGTGTTTGATATTCTTTAATAAAATCAGCAAAGAACGGTAGTGTAAAAGCAACTTCTCCCCATTTTGTTGCCGTAATGAGTTGATCATCCAATAGTCGACGTCGATAAATTGAAATATAATTTTTATCTCGATGCATCTTTTTGGCAATCTCTGCAACTTTAACACTAGCTTTACCACTCTCCGACATTGCTTTAATAAATTCTCGATCCTTGTTGGATAACTCTTGGTACATTTTAATATATACATTTCGATAGAGTTCCGCTTGATAGTTCGGTAAAATTTTCTGGACTACCGCACTCGTTATCTCTGTTTCTTTTGTCCGCCATAGTAGGAATCCTAACAGCTGAAATGCATATGCATAACCATTTGTCATCTTTGTGATTTGGTTAAGGGTGTCATCATCTATCGTCCGTCCCTTTCGATTAAACGCTCGACGGTAGCTTTGTTTGATAGTTAATAAGCTTAATGGTTCAAGATAGATTCGCTGACTACGTAATAAGAAAGTTAATAATTCATCATTTTGTAATTCAGATACCTTATTTGGCAACCCAGCCATTAATAAGGCAATATGGTAGTTATTTCTCAGCAACAATTGATAAATTCCCGCAAATTCACGTAATTCCGGGGTTGAACTGATTTCATCAATCGTTATTAATAATGATAAACCACGCTTCTTTAACATTTCTGCCATTTTCTCCAATAGAACCTGATATGGCAAATTAGTAGACAGTGTCTCTCGATGATTATAATCAATCTCTAGTCCATTTGTACTCAATTTTATTCCATCGATCCCTGTAAGCAATTTTCTTAAACTATTATCTGCTTGTGCGTAAACTGATTCAATTAACGTTGGAATAAACCTTTTTCCCATCGTTAAATCAACAACCAGCCAATCATCATGTTTCATCATGTTGTGACTAATATCTGTTAGAAGTGTCGTCTTTCCTGACCCACGCATCCCGTAAACAAGAGTAGTTAAAAATGGACTATCTGGATCTTGAATATCTTCTTCGAGTTGCTTCACAATTTTACTACGATCCAAGAACAGCCGAGGAACACGCCCGAAGCTTGGATTAAAAGGATTCTTCTCCACCATTTTTATACTCCTTTATACTTTTTATTTTATTTTATACTTCTTTATACTTTAAATCTACTTTTATACTTCTTTATACTTTAAACCTAAAAAGCAGGTCTAATTGGTATTACCACCAGCTAGAACTGCTAATTTTTATCTACTCATTATTTCAGACACCGTTTATAGTATTGCTCAGCTTCCTCATCCGTTAAGTCATACGCTTCTTTCAAATTAGCAATGATTCGTTCTTTTGGCAATTGCTGTTTGATGAACAAGCTTGTAACCTGTAAAATTGCTTCTTCTTTTCCTTCTTCTATACCCTCTTGCCGCGCGACCTTCAATCCATGGCGACGATCCATTTCATATAACGATAAACGCATGTATTCCGCCCTCCATTTCTTATTATGCTTGACGAATGCGATTCTTTTCTTTAATTGTACGATGAAACGATCGTCACCATCAACTTTACGATTAGCAATCACGTCCAAAAATTTTTGTAAAGGCTGATTAACATCTTTCCGCAAGCTCGGAATATTTAAGAAAATTGTTGTTGTCCCATCGTCTGCGATATGTTCTGGACTTTCATCAACGTGTCGATGAATGGTATATTGCTGCAAACCTAAGCCAAGCGGGTCAAAGCAGCAAAAGAAAATCACATATGAATTATTAGCTTCTTGGTAATTTTTCCCTTTTTCGTACGAATCAAGTGATGTCATCGCTTAGTAATATCGCGCTCGTTTTAACAGATCTTTTTCATCTGCAACCTGCATTTCTATATCATAGCAATTATTTTTCGTATCCCGAGTGAATACATCAAAGCGGACTCCCTTCGCATCTGGAGCAAAATTAATCTCTTCTTGGCTATTTGGTAGTTTGATATGATCAATTTCAACTCCGGTAAAACACGTTGAATTACTTCCTGACAAATCTTTGGATCAATCATCACCTTACTGAAAACAAAGTCATTTGATAATCCGGCATCTTCCGATTTCTGAATTAAGTTCATTTTTTCGCCTCCTACTAACTAAAGAACGGAAAAAATGGACTTTTTAACTAAATTCAAAAGAAAACCAGGAGCAACCACCTGTTAAGGAGGTTATTCCTGGTTTAATTATGTTTCGGCAGAGACTTGTTAGAGCTAGTGGTTCTAGGCAACATAGTCAAGATCTGCTCACCGCGACCGCCACCTCCGTCTAACTATCCCGTCCTTGATTGTAAACAATCATCGTCCGGGATTCCTTAGTACTCGGTGGCTAGTCCGTCGCGGTTCGCACTCTACTTTTTAAACGGTACCGCGTTTTCTTTGGTGATCTTAGTAACACCGTGCATGTATGGAACTAAGACTTCTGGAATGGTTACGGAACCATCTTCGTTTTGGTAGTTTTCCAAAATAGCGGCAACGGTCCGACCAACGGCAAGACCTGAACCATTCAAGGTGTGAACGTATTGTAACTTACCATTTTCATCACGGTATTGAGTGTGCATCCGGCGAGCTTGGAAGTCCAGGCAGTTTGAACAACTTGATACTTCACGGTACTTGTTTTGAGCTGGCATCCAAAGTTCAAGGTCATGGGTTTCAGAAGCGGTGAAACTCATGTCACTAGTAGTCAATGTAATGACGTGGTATGGCAAACCGAGCTTCTTCAAGATGTTTTCAGCATTGGCGGTCATCTTTTCCAATTCATCCCATGAATCTTCTGGCTTCGTGTACTTAACCATTTCAACCTTGTTAAATTGGTGCATCCGGATCAGACCACGGGTATCTCGCCCAGCGGCCCCAGCTTCTGAACGGAAGCATGGTGTCAAGGCTGTAACGTAAACTGGCAATTCTTCTGCCGGAATAACGTCGCCACGGTAGTAGTTAGTCAATGGTACTTCGGCAGTTGGGATCAAGGTCATATCTTCACCGTTAACTTGGTAAACACCCTTCTTAAATTTAGGGAATTGACCGGTTCCGTACATTGAAGCAGCGTTAACAATGTATGGTGGCAATACTTCAGTGTAGCCGTCCTTCATGTGTTCATCGAGCATGAAGTTGTAAACGGCACGTTCAAGCTGGGCACCTAAACCAAGGTAGTAAACAAACCGGGCACCAGAAACTTTCCGCGCACGGTCAAAGTCAAGGATTCCCAAGTTTTCACCAACATCCCAGTGGTGCTTTGGTTCGAAATCAAAGTCACGGATCTTGCCGACCTTCCGTAATTCAACGGAACCTTCTTCAGTCAAACTTACTGGAACGCCATCGTGAGGAATGTTTGGCAAGCGAGACATCTTATCATGGAAGACTTCATCATTTGCTTCAACTTGTTCATCGAGTTCCTTGATTTGGTCACCCAATTCACGGGTTTCCTTGATTGCATCGTCAGCTGATTCACCATTCCGCTTAGCTTCACCAATCTTCTTTGAAGCATCATTCCGTTGAGCCTTCAAAGCTTCAGTCTTTTGAAGCAAGTCACGACGCTTTTGATCAAGTTCGATTACTTCATCAATTTCTTCAGCCTTAACGCCCCGAGTAGCTAATTTTTGCTTAAAGAATTCGGGATCTTTACGAATCTTCTTAATATCTAACATTGTATCCTCCTAACAAAAAGAGCCATTCCATCCTCAAAATATTTTGGGACGAAATGGCTCTTAGTTCCGCGGTACCACCCAAGTTTGACAGTTAAATGTCACCCTCGCGATGGATAACGGCCATCAACCGTGCGGCATTACCCGCCCACATTTACTTGCACCGGAGTTTCGATCAACAACTTGCACCTACCGTTGTCTCTCTGAATGATCTACTTGAAATGCATCCGTGTTTAATATTCGCCATTATCATATTACATCTGGCGTTATTTAGCAATCGATATTTTAATAAAATTTATTTTAATTTGCATGACGCAAACCAAATAGTGAAGTTAACCCGGCAATCCGTAGTCCAAGACCATGAAGAATATTTGTCTTTTTTGGTTCAGCTGGACGATGAATCAACGGTGGACGTGAACTGGTCTTGGTATACCGGTCATCAAGTCGTTCATTATCAAACTTATTGTAGACAATTACGATCTTTGAATCAGGAGTCCAGGCATTTACCTGTTCACTTGGCAAAAATGCCCGATCAGGTGCACAGCCTTTAATTTCAGGAGCATCAAATCCAGCCCATTCCTTTGGTGAATCAGGTTGGATAACCCATTGACTATAAGTTACTTGCCCATCTGCTGTTGGTACCTTACTGCGTTGAAAACGAACAGTTTGTTTGATTTCTTGCTGAGTACCATCAACGTCCACTAAGACGATCGTTCGTGTTGACTTTGCCGTCAGCGCATCAGTCAATTGTTGTTCTTCTACAGTAACCATCTGCACCTAACCTCACTTACTTTTTAATAATTTATCGAGTATTAACTTAATTCAAGTCAACCATTACAGTGCCATTTAACATGTAGTTGTAGACCTTAATATTAAAAATATCAAAACTCGTTTATCAAAATATAAGTATTTATTAAAAATACTTAAAAATAAAAAGCAAACCCAAACATCTAAGTAAAAAAGTGTTTAGGTTTGCTTTAAAACTTATAAATAATCGAGTTTAGCTAATCTTCACGTTTGCGTGCAAGACCAAACGATGCAGCAAGTCCGGCAAGGCCAAGACCTAGTAATGCAGTTAGGTTATGTGAATCACCAGTTTGTGGCAACCGTGATTGAGCCTTGTGACTAATAACAACACTTGGGGCTTGTTGATGAGCAATCGAACTATTAGCAGTTGCTACTGGAAAGGCTACAGTTGCAGCTACACCATTAGTCGGTCGATAAACAGTAGTAGTTCCTGCAACTTTTTGACCCTGAGTTGTCACTTTTTCAGAGCCGTTCTCACCAGTTTCACCAATTGTTTGATCCGTGGTTTGTGAACCAGTAGTTTCCGGTTGTAGTCGTGCAAAGGCTGCTAAATCATCCTTGACAGCTTGCTGGTACTTAGCCAAAGTTGCTTGATCCTGGGCTAACTGTTGCTGATCCTTTTGAAGCTGAGCCTTTAGATCCGCAATTGTAGTATCACTAGTAGTCTTAACAAGTGCAGCATTTGCGGCATCCAATTCAGTCTTCTTGGTAGCTAAGACTTTTTGGCTGTCCTTCAGCGCTGCTTGGTCATTACTCAATTTCTTTTGAAGTTTCTCAACACGGGCAGATAAATTACTTATTTCACCAGGAATTGCAGCAGCAAATTTTGCATATGATTGCGCAAAGAGTTGCATTGCCAAACTATTCTTTAACTTATTTCCTTCTAGTTGATTTAATTGATCCTGAGCACTCAGTAATTCTTTCTTAGCGTTATCCAAAGCACTCTTCTTAGCAGTTAAAGTCTCCTGAGCCTTCTTCAAAGCTGATTGGACATTTTGAGCTGCTTGTTGTTTAGTTTTCTGATCCTTTTGATCAGCAGCTAAGGTCTGTTGAGCAGTTTGCAGATCTGCTTTAGCTTGGTTTAATTCCTTAGCTTGGTCGTCCTTTGATTTACCAGCGGCATCTAAAGCAGCCTTCTTTTCATTAACTTGACCTTGGGTTGCATTGGCTTTAGCTTGCGCGTCAGTAACCTCTCGTTGCTTAGTTGTCACTGCTTCTTGAGCTGTTTGAGCCTTCTTCTTAGCTGAATCAAGTTTTTGTTGAGCAGTTGTAACGGCATCAGAAACTGTCTTTACTTCTGCTTGATCATTTTCAACAGTTTCTAATGCAGTTTTAGCTTCTTGTTCAGCCTTATCAGAAGTAACTTTCTTTTGATCATAGTCTTGTTGGGCGGTATTAATGTCATCTTGACTAACATTTGACTGTTGGTCAATTCCTGGAGTTGTAGCGCCTTGAGCTAATTTGGTCTTAACCTCAGGAGTAGCATTGGCATCGCTGATGAAGTTGAAGTGGATAAATCCTTCACTATCAACTCCAACATTGAGGTATTGCTTACCAATAATATTTCCGTTTGGATCCAGTGAGATTGCGTTTCCACCTTGTGAGGTATTTACATTATATTGAGGATCATTTAAGAGCGCTGTAGTATGTCCACCAAATCCAGGTCCACTGACATTGTTGATTATGTTGTCATAAAACATCATAGCCATAATGGCATCATAGACGGTTTCCTTCAAATTATCCATATTGGGTTTAACAGGGTTAAGGTCAATTTGATTTCTTCCTGAGCCACTAACATTTTCACCAACGTAAGCTTCCCCTAGTCCAAGATCTTTAGCAACATACTTAAGGTTTTTGTTATGAGACTTTTGGCTAAATCGCCAAACTGAGGGATCATAACCTTTTGTAAGTAATTGACTACCTATTTCGGTTGCCCCTTTAGAAACTTCAAGATAACCTCGAGTAATATTCTGTCCCCCATCCGCTGCTATCTGTTTACGGATTCGATTAATTACATTTGCAGTGAATTCATTCAATTCTTCTTTCTGACTGTCTGTCAGGTTATGGATGTCAATTAATTCTTTTTGATCACTTGCATTATGTTTAAAATTATCATTTACAAAGTAAGTAGTTTTTCCGTTTACCGTGCTTTCCCAAGTTGTCTGAAAGTGTTCATTCAGTTTACTTCCATTATCCACAATCGCCTCTTTAACGTACTCTTGAATGGCTTGGGAGGCTTTCGTTGGTTCTGCATGTGGATTAAAGCCCGCAAAAGCATCCGTAAACCCTGCTGGCACCTTAGCTGGAGCTTGTTGAGCAATCGGATCACTCTCACTGGCAGTGCCGTTCTTCAATGCATCCAACTTAGCCTTAGCTTGCTCCATTGTTTCCTTGGCACTTTGAGCTGCCTGTTGTTTGCCCTGAGCAGTATTTTGATCAGCAGTAAGTTTATCCTGAGCAGCCTTCGCATCTTGTTGGGCCTTAGTTAAGTCATCATTAGCATTATCCACTGCCTGCTTGGCTGTTTCCAATCCAGTCTGTGCTTGGTTTAATTTGTTTTGGGCATCCGTAACTGCTTGCTGATCGTTTTGAAGCTTTTCTTGAAGCCGGCTAACTTCCTGTTGGAGTGTAGCAACATCTGCATGAGAAGCATTCTGGAGATCAGTTACCTTTTGTTGAGCAGTCTTAACAGCGTTTTGGTCTGTATTTACTTTTTGATTGGCCTGATCAGCAGCTTGTCGAGCGGTATCAACAGCGGTACTCTTCGCATCTACATCATCACTTGCCTGATTAAAGGCTATTTGAGCTGCTTCTTGCTTTGATTGAGCATCCCGAACAGCAGCTTGAGCCTGTTGAAGAGTGGCAGCTGAACTAGCTGATGATGAACTGGATGTAGCACTGGAGCCGGCAGAAGCACTGCCACTAGTGCTAGATGATGCACTACTACTTGTACTTGATGAACCACTGGTAGACCCACTAGTACTTGCCGAAGAACTAGTAGCTGAGGAACTGCTTGTCGATGCAGAACTAGATGCTGAGCCAGCACTTGACTGAGCAGCATTTAATTGTTCCTGAGCTGCGGATAGATCCTGTTGATCTTGATCTACAGTAACTTGCTTAGCTTGAACATCAGCAAGTTGTTGATCATATGCACTTTGAGCTGCTTGTTGCCTTTGCTGAGCAGCTGACAAAATTGATTGACCATGTTCTTGAGCAGTCTGAGCATTCCGCAATGCTGCTTCATCACTAGCGACATTCTGTTAGTCCTGACTAACCTTTTGTTGGTAATCATTAACAGCTTGCTGATCACTAGCTAATTTAGCTTTCAACTGATTAGCAGTTGACTGACCAGTAGAATTTGTTGCCTGTGGATTATCAGCCGCATGAGCAGTATTCGTTGCCCCGATCAACGTAATTCCCGCCAAGATAGCAGTACTAATTAAAAATTTATTTTTGAAACTATCTTTCATTAATTACCCCTCCAAATAATCATTTCTAGACATAGTCGGCTTTATTGTACCTCTCTTATATAAATACAAGCAATTCATTTTAAAGATGATTACTTAGTTAAAAGTTAATGCACTAATTTTTCTTATCTTTATAAGATGGTTTTTATTATCAATGTTATAATTAAGCCGTATTACAAATTGGGAGTGTGATAGGTTATGAATAAGCGGATAGATAAAAAACGGAAAAAGCTAATCGTAAATACAAGCAAAGTTAAACAGCGGTTTGGTATTCGTAAACTAACGACCGGTGTAACCTCTGTCTTACTGGGCGCATTCTTAATATGGGGGGGTGGAGCCACTGCTCAAGCAGCAGAAGGTACGCCTACAAATGATAATGAGGAATCTAGCAATATTAGTAACGATTCTTCAAATATTAAAGATGTAAAAGAGGTAACCTTACCTACTTCCCAAGAATCAGCTGATAAGACTAATGTTGCTCCTTCAACAACTAATTCTCCACAAGAAGCCGAACAACCTGCTCCGACTACTATTAATGAGAAAAAAAGTGATAAAGCGGTCGTACAAAGTTCTAATGTTGCAAATAAAGAAGATGAATCTGCTAATAAAGATCAAGATTATGAAGATAAGCAGTCCTCAATTCTCAAAATTCAGAATAATCAACAAATTAATTCTAATATTTTGAAGAAGAACTTAACCGAAAGTAAGGTTGAAGACAGCTTAAAAGATTTTCACTTTACAGGTGCGATTAGCTCATTCAAAAATACCACTGCGGGAAAAGACGAGAACTATTTAACCTTTAAAGATGGCGATACTGCTGAAATAGCCTATCAAATACAAGGATTTGGCGGTACCGGTTCAAAGTCTGGGTTTTTTTATGATACACCTAATAGTTACCTACTATTGATTCCTAAGGGTTTTGTTGCTGACGGCAAAGTAACTGCTAGTTATGCGTATGGCAATTACACTATTAGTAGCCAAGAAGTTTTGCATGGTATCGGTAAAAACGGTGAAGACTATATAAAAATCAACTGTCCTAATACACCATATTATGGAGCTCCAGTAGCTGCTAAAATTAACCTAACTGCTAAATTAAAAGAAGACGATGGTGGCTATGTTTCCTATAACAATAGCTTACCTTCACCATTTATGGCAATTAATAACGGATCATTTTCCAGTAGTAATGATGTTCAGCTAGGTAATACTACTTATCACATTGCAAATAATGAATGGGATCAAAACTTAAATTATACTTTAATTCCTGGTAAACAAGCTCTTGACTCAAATAATTTTAATATATCCAGCTCTACTGTTGAACTCCATCCTGGTGATACCACAAATAGTGGATATGAACAGTTGAACGCTACCATTAACTTAACTCATCACGTTGAAAATGGTGATTATTTGGACTTTCATCTTGGTCTCCCATTACAAGACGGAAAAATTCTTCCTTACGATACTCAATTAAGTGATGGCTTTGATGCTAAATATCAGGGAACTACTATTGGACATGTCTTTAAGATGGATGGGTATTACCGCCTTGTCTTCAATACTGCAGTCAACCAATTCTTCGGTAATTCTGGTTCAAGCTTTACAGATACATTTCACTTAAAATGGAATTCAGGGACAGCAAATCCTGCCATACGTAAGCCTACTTCAGTAACTGATCATAATTTTGGTAAGCCTTTCGTTTACCAATACACCAGTGACAAAAATCAAAATCAAGAGTTGTTTGGTTACACCCCAACCAATGACGTCAATATCGGCGGTAAAGTTAGTGCTAGTGGTTTAACCATTGGTGGACAATATATCTATCACGGAAAAATTCTTCAATGCAATCAATCGAATGGCTCTAGTGTAGTCTTTTCAATCAACAGAATATGGGACAAAAATAACCACGTTCAAATATACACCAACTGGTATAACAACGAAGCAGTTTCCATTGCTATCAAAGCAAAGGATCCTTCCAAGAGTGCAAGTAATAACTTTGCAATTACTGTTATTGTGGGTCAAAACCCATATTTAACCTACAACTGGACTAGCGATACGGATCTTGCTAATCAAATTAAAAAAACTATTGCTTACTATCACACTCACGAATTGTCTAACCCAATTCAAAATGATAATAATATTCTAACTCAAGACAAAGATACTAAAGGTGCACAGTTACCAGACGGTAGCGTCACCGTTACTCATGAAGAAAAAATCGAAAACGGTGTAGTTACAAGAACCTATCACGTTAAAATTTCAAATCCTGAGGTCGAATTAGACGGTGCAATTTCTCCCTTAGGTGTTTCTGCAAGCGGTTTTACAATGCCCGATAACATTAGAAGCTATTCGGAAGATGTCGCTAACGCAGAAGCAAATAAAAAAGGAAACTTTGGTGGTACTGACGATCTTTCTGCTAACACTTCAAACGAGACACTGAAAAAGGCATTGGAAGATACTGATACCATAAAAGTTGCTATCTCAAATGAAAGTGAAACTACTTCAAAAAATGTTTCTGGAGTTTTAGGTAGTCCCTGGTTTGCCAAAATTGGTTATTCTGGATCTAATTTAGGGCCAAATGGTGATGACCCATCTAACTACATCACAACTAAGTTAATATTTAAGGATGATTCTGGAAACGTCGTTGGCCCAAGCGATGGGTTTAAGTTCCAAGGTAAATCTGGCACCACTATTTCCTTTAATGGCGTTGAACAGGAATTAGTAGATCTCATAAACCAAGGCTACAATATTGATCACGTTGCCAGCAAATCAGGTAATACCGAAACGACTATCTCCCCTTCAGGCGATAAAAATAAGATTAGTTCATATAATTTTGGTAATATCTCAACAGCTAGTGCAACGCCTGATGAGTTTATTGTGTATTTGAAGGCAAGTCATGCTCCAATCACTGATACTTCCAAGAAGGTTACGGAAACTGTTCATTACATCTTCCAAGATGAAAATGGTCAGGTCCTCAACACACCTACTCGTGATGATCACCATGCTGAA
The DNA here is from genome assembly GCF_000159435.1 of Limosilactobacillus vaginalis DSM 5837 = ATCC 49540. Lineage (GTDB taxonomy): Bacteria > Bacillota > Bacilli > Lactobacillales > Lactobacillaceae > Limosilactobacillus > Limosilactobacillus vaginalis. The sequence continues at coordinate 65,970 of NZ_GG693412.1, forward strand.
TTGGACTTCACTGGTACTAAACCTTATGGTTCTAAGGACTCTGATCCATTCACTTATGACGACGGTAAAACCTTTAACGCCGTTACCATTGATCCGCAACTCGGATTCAAGCTCATCTCAGCTAAGACTGCTGATGGCACTGATGTCTTAGACGGTAACTCCGAAGGCATTAACCACAACACTCCAAATGTCGTCGTCAATGTCATCTTCAAGGCCCAACCGCAAGCTGACCTAACTGATACCAAGAACGTTACGGAAACGATTAAATACGTCTTCCAAGATGCAAATGGTCACGTGATTACTTCGACTTCGCGGAAGGCTGATTCGCAGACCTTGACCTTCACTGGGACGCGGGCGGATAAGAATGATCAATTCGCTTATGACGAACCGAAGTCATTTGATGCGGTTGCCATTGCTGCGCAAGCCGGCTTCGATCTCATCTCCGCTACGAATGATGCTAGTCATGCTGACGTCTTAGGCGATAATGCCGTTAAGCAAATCGCTGGCATTAAACACGACTCTGCTCCAGTTAACATCACGGTCGTCTTCAAGGCCCAACCGCAAAATAATCCAGGTGGGAATCCACAACCTTCCACCCCAGATAAACCGGTAACCCCTGTACAGCCAAGCACACCTAATACCCCAGAAACACCAGTTGTTCCAACCACCCCTGATGTTCCTGGAACAACGCCAGAAACACCAACAACTAATCCAGAAGTTCCTGGTACACCAAGCGTTCCTAATACTTCGGAAGCTCCACACAAACAAGAAGTAACTGTTGATACTACAAAGGTTTCCGAAACACCAGTACAAAATATTGGTGAATCTACAGAAACTAAACAGCAAGGACAGAAGTTGCCACAAACCTCTAACCAAAACGGCTCTCATCTTGCCCTTGCAGGATTAGCCGTAACAGCTATTGCTAGTTTGTTTGGTATTACTGGAGAACGTAAGCGAAAAGGTAAAAACTAATCGTTTATAAAAATGAAAAGCCTCAAGACTAAATTTAGTCTTGAGGTTTTTTGATCTACCATAGCAACTATTAAATTTATTTCATCAATCCATCCCATACAATTCAGCCATCTGTAAAATAAACTCTCCCATAAAAGGTAATGAGAAAGCTACTTTACCATAGCCAGCTTCGACAATGACCTGGCTATCAATAAGTCGCTTGCGGTATTGAGAAATATAATTGGTATTTTTTCCCATTTGTTGTCGAATTTCACTGATCTCAACGACATTTTCTTTACTTTTAGCCATCGTTAACAAAAACTGCCGATCTGTTGGTGAAAGTTCCGAAACGATTTTTGTATAAGCGTTCCGAAAGAGATCGTGTTTAAATAGTGACAGAACGTTATCAACATCTTCCTCCGTTACCTGAGTATCAGAGTGTTGCCAAACATAATATCCTAAATCCTGAAAGGCATATGCATAACCCTTAGTTAGCTTTGTCATTTTCATTAAGGTTGAATTACTAATTTCTTTATCCGCACGTTCAAAAGCCTTTTGATAACGATACTTAATATCAAAAGGATCGAGTGGCCCCAATGGAATCCTGCCACTCCGTAGTAAGAAGGTTAGTACATCATTATTCTGCAACTCCGAAACGTTCTTCGGTAATCCCGTCATCATAATATTAATTGGGTAGTTCTTCAACACCATTATTTGATAAATTGAAGCTAGATTTACTATTTCTGGCGTTTCTTTCACTTCATCAATTGCAATTAATAATGATTGATTGTGTTTTTTCAAAACTTTTAACATTTCTTCTAGCAAGAGTTGATATGTTGTTTGTGAATCAGCAATATTAAAATCAATCTCAAAACCAAACGCTGAAAACTTAACACCATCAATCATGTTTAGTGCTTGTTTAATCTTACTGTTAGCTTCTCGATAAACACTTTGAATTAGTGTTTCTAACAGATCGTTGGTCATGGCTAAATAAACGATTATCCAGTCATCCTTTTTCTCTAATTTGGACGTAATATCTGCTAAAAGTGATGTTTTCCCCACTCCACGCATTCCATAAATCATCGAAGTTTGGTATGGTCCCGTACCGTCTTCAAGAGACTGCACTACATTATCTACAATTTTTTCTCTCCCTAAATATATTTGCGGAACCTTACCAAAATTTGGATCAAACGGATTTTTCATTGTTAATTACCCCATTAATTTTAGATCTTTAATTTAATTTTAGATCTCTTTAGATCTTCCGTCCAGATTTTAGATCTCTTTAGATCTTGCTAGTATTTCATCAGCATTAATAACAAAAAGAGCTACCCACTTCAATGAGTAACTCCTTAGTACTAACTAGTTAACATTTTTAACAGTACCATCTTGCGCAATGAAAACAGCACCTAAATTCCCTGACTGTTCTCCCCAACCATTTATAGGAGCGCCATTAAAGAACAATCGTTTAGCCTCGATTTCTCCCATTACCGACTGCTCAGTAAACACGGTCACGCTAGAAAGATCTGTTTGTAAAGGATAACCGGTTCGTGGATCCAGCAAGTGGTGATACTTCTTGCCATTCACTTCCAAGAAACGCTCGTAGATCCCTGAAGTAACAGCGGAGCAAGCTGGTTTACGGACAACTTCGATGTCGTCCCCCCGCCTCAACTGCGGATCCTGAACACCAATTACCCACTGGCCATCCTCACGGCGCGGTGACTTTCCTACAAACAGGAGGTTTCCGCCAAGGTTAATAATTCCTGCTTGAACTCCCTGCTCAATCCAAAAGTCACGAATGCGATCGGCAATGTAACCTTTTGCAATCCCGCCAAGGTCTAACTCCATTCCCTCTTCTTCCAAGAAGACGGTTCGGTAGTCATCATCCAAGAGAACCTTATAGGGATCAATTAATTTAAGGCGATCTTGAATATCGGTATCCTGAGGAACATTTGCTCCCGTAAAGCCGATCTTCCACAGCTTCACTAGCGGCCCAATCAAGGCGTTAAAGCCAAAGTTTTCCCGACTGTACTTAACAGCTAATTTGATTAACTCATAAGTTGATGGTGAAACAACCTTGGGCCCCTTTCCTGCTGCATGATTAACACTCATTACCTCTGATTCAGGGCGGTTAACCGTCAGCCGATCTTCATATTCATCAATTAACCGCATTGATCTCGCCAGCAACGGATAATAGCGATCGCCAAAAAGCGTTAGGACAATCTTTGTTCCTAACGCATGGTGGACCATTGAATGGCGTTGATTTACTAATTCGTTAGTCATCGTTCTCTGAAGCCCCGGTTGATGCATCAGCGGTATCGTCTTCCGCATCAACACTACCAGTTTCGGAGGCACCAGTTGTGGCGTCGGTCTCCTCTGCTGGTCTTTCGTCGGCAGCTACTGGTGTATTTTCCTCATCATCACTATCATCGCTGTTTTCTGAAGCACCAGTTGAGGCATCGACTGCTGGTTCTTCTTCCTCTGGTGCAGAATCATTAGTGCTCTTGGATGCGCCAGTAGTTGCATCCTTGCTCCAGGCACCATTTTCAAAGAGGTTCAAGATGTATTCGACGCTTCCAGTAAATTCGATGGTCCCAAGGTAATGACCATTGATGTCCCGTAAAGCGTAGTATTGGATCAATGAACGGTGACCATTCATCCAGAGTGGCCGCGTAACAACGTCCTTCTTCCCTTCACGGAAGCTGTTGATAATGCTCATTACTGCTGGAACAGCCATTGGTGGATGGCATTCTTGAACAGTTTCACCGAGGGAAGCTGTATTCCGAACGTGCTCCCGGTTTGGCTTATCTGAGAACCAAGCGAAATGATCGGTACTATCGATCAAATCAACTTCAAACGGAATCGTACTAAAGATTTGCTGAACTTCTTTGAGTGTCAAACGACCAGTAGGGAAATTAATGTATGCATCACTGATCGTTGGTTGCTTAATGGCCATATCAAGACCCTCCCTATCTGTATTCTTGAAGATTTGAATATATTCAATAAAATGTTCAAAGCACTTTTCTAGGTTATCAATTGCTTCTTGGTCTACCAAGCGTCCGTCCTTAGCAAAGGTATCACGAACATTCCCGATTAAGACCTCGTTCCCTGGAATCAGGTTAGTATTGCAATCTGGTGAAATCAAGATTTGCCGCATTTGAACTTGTGAACGTGCAGATGCTTGACGACCATAAGCTACCCCAACGATCATTGCAGGCTTTTCCGAAAGTACCTTGGTCTTGTAGGAAAGCCACTCGATAGCTGACTTAAGAACGGCAGGAATCCCGTGGTCGTATTCAGGAGTGGAGAATACTAAGCCATCAGCTTCCTTAACCTTTTGCTTTAATTTCCAGACTTCTGTTTGCTCGGATAGGGGAGTGTCAACGCTAAATGGTGGCAGTTTACCAACTTCGTAAATCTCAATATCAGCCATTTGCTTAAAGTGCTTCTTCATAAACCACAACAGTAACCGGTTGTATGAAAAATCAGCATTGGTACCGACAAAAGCGAGAATCTTCATCATTACTTACTCATCTCCTCGTTCATTCGATCAATTGCTTTCGCATAGTAACGGAAGCCGTTCATACATTTTTCTAAGAAGCCAATTGTTCCCTTATCAGTAATGTTTCCTTCTTCGTCCATCAAACTGGTAACATTACTCATGAAAAATTCGTCACCTTGGTAGACATTTGCATTAATCCCTGGGGAAATCAAAATATCACGCAATTGAACCTGGGACCGTGATGCTCCCTGATCATGCGTTGAGGCCCCAATCGTCATTACTGGCTTCCCAGTAAGGGGGTGCACACTGTAAGACAACCATTCAACAATACTCTTCAACGCTGAGGTAATTGAGTGATTATATTCAGGACTAGCGATGATCACGGCATCGGCATCCTTAATCCGGCGGTCAATGTCCTTGATTACTTCAGGGGCATCACCCTTAAAGCTTTCGTTAAACATTGGTACTTGGCGAATATCAATCACATCAATCTGATCTTGATCCTTAAAATGTTGAGCCATGAATTCTAACAACATCCGGTTATATGAATGATTAGCATTTGACCCAGCAATTGCAGCAATTTTCAAGCATGTCACTTCCTCTTTCAGTTTATTCATTAATTCACAACCATTTTACTATATTTTAACCGATTAAAAAATAGATTATTAGTATTTTGCTTATTTTTAGACGTTTTTCAAACTTTTGATTATAATTAAACCCTTTAAACCAATAAATTTTAATTATCGTCGGCTAAGGTAATATTCAAATAATAACATTATTGTTCAGCAATCACTTGTTAAGAGCGATATGCTAAAATAAGACAATACTCTTTGAAAGGATCGAAAATATATCATGGTTCAATCACGGCAACGACAACAAAACATCGAAGTACAGGTTGGGGATCGTTTCCCATTAACGATTCGTCGACTGGGGGTTAACGGTCAAGGAATCGGCTACTTTAAGCACAAGGTCTGCTTTGTCCCTGGTGCCCTTCCGCACGAAGTCGTTGTTGCTGAAGTAACCCGGGTCCATCCCCGGTTTCTTGAAGCCAAAATCCACCGACTGCGCAAAACTAGTCGTGATCGGGTTGAACCTCGCGATAGCTATGCTGATGTTGCCGGGGGCTTTGAACTAGAAAGGCTAGCTTATCCAGCTCAATTACGGTTTAAGCGACAGGTTGTTTTAGATAGTCTCGAAAAATTCAAGCCATATGGTTATCGCAACTATGACGTTCGCCCTACTATTGCAGCACCACATGAATATGGCTACCGGAATAAGGCTTCATTCCAAGTGCGGATGATTGATGGTCACGTTGCCGCTGGGTTGTACAAGGCAAACAGTCATGACCTAGTAGACATTCAAGAATGTGCCGTTCAGATGCCAAACACAATGAAGGTTATTCGCACTGTTGTTCAAGCAATCGAAGACCTCCAAATTCCGGTATACGATGAGGAACGTAACAGCGGGATCATCAAGACCCTGGTTGTCCGTGAATCAGCAGCGACCGGTGAAGTTCAATTGACATTAATTACTAATACATCAAAACTGCCACATAAGCGTCAACTACTGGAAGCCATTCAGGAACAGCTCCCAAAGGTTGTCTCCGTAATGCAAAACGTTAATCCTGGCGATACCCCGCTGATTTGGGGCGAGCAAATGATCCACTTAGCCGGACAAGAATACATTACCGAAAGTCTAATGGGGTTGGACTTCCGCCTCTCCGCCCGTTCCTTCTTACAGTTAAACCCAGAACAAACGGAAACGTTGTATGAGGAAGCGGCCAAGGCACTAGAGCTTTCCCCTGGCGATACCCTGATTGATGCTTACGCGGGAATTGGAACGATTGGATTGTCATTGGCTAACCGGGTAAAGGAGGTTTGGGGAATGGAAACAATCCCCGAAGCCGTTGCAGACGCCAAACAAAACGCTAACCTTAATGGCATTACAAACGCTCATTACGAAGTCGGCTCAGCAGAGGATGTTATCCCGCAATGGCGAAAGGAAGGTCATCACTTTGACGCGTTAGTAGTCGATCCGCCACGAACCGGTTTAGACAATGATCTGATTGAACAGATCATCAAAGAACGCCCTGCCAAGTTCGCCTACGTTTCATGTAACATGGCATCCCTTGCTCGTAACCTCGGTCGATTAACCAGCGTCTACCATGTTGACTATATCCAACCAGTCGACATGATGCCGCAAACCACCCGTTGCGAAGCGGTGGTGAAGTTATCAATTAGAAAATAGGTAATAAAAAATACCAGTGTATTTTTCTCGCAAGAAGAAACAATACTGGCATTTTAATTTACGAATTTTTAGGCTAATGCATTCCACTGCTTCCAAGTATTAAGGTTACTGATTGCATCGAGGGAATCGTAGGCGCCGGTGCTTAGTTTTTGAAGGAGTTTTGGATCGGTCAGGATGTCTACGGCAGCTTTTTCCATCTTCTTCGCGTTATTTAGTGGTACTAGCTCACCGTTGACGCCAGACTTGACCATTTCACTTGGGCCATACATGTAATCGTAGGTCACAACTGGGACACCGTGGGATAATGCTTCACCCATTGCTAATGGCTGGGCATCGATCCGGCTCGTATCCATGAATAATTGAGCAGTATTATAAGCCGGATCTAATTTTACTTGGTAACCGGCAAACACTACGGTACCAGTCAAGCCCGCATCATCAACCTGCTTCTTGTAGCGGTTAACGTCTTCAGGATTACCGTAACCATAAAGAGTTAGCTTAGCAGTTGGCACCTTTTTGTGAATCCGGGTAAAGATTTCAATTAGCTTCCCGGTCTGCTTGTCTTCACCAAGACGACCAACATAAATAATTTGTCCCGCAATCCGGTACTTCATGTCGGTCCGTTGGTTATTGCTCTTAACCGGAACACCGTTAATTGCGTAAACTGGCTTCTTGTCACCAATTCGCTTCCGAATCATCTCGGCCTGAGCTTCAGTCATGGTAATGATCCCGTCCCACTTATCAAGGTCAGTAGTAAGTGGTCCTTGAAGCATTGGGTTAAGTGGCCCGGTCTTAAGGTTATTACCATCGTTGACGTGGTTCATGGCCATCCAGAGATACTTCTTAGCGGCAGTTTGCATGTTCATCACTGGCTGGATTGCGACTGCTGGCCGGTCAGCAATGAAGACGTTATTTTCGCCATTTGCCTTATTCAATTCATCAAGGAAGAAGGCAAAGAGATCCTCCTCACTATCAAAGAAGCGATCGTGTCCCTGGTAATTCTTCAGAACATTCAACGAGTTGATTGGCGTATTCTGAACAGACTTAACGTAATACCGTTCCATGTAAATGGATTGGTCAGGACGGTAATACCGTTCAAAACTAATTTGACCGTCTTCACCAATAAACTGATCAACAGACTTGAATCCCCGAAGATCGTACTGTTGGCGAAGAGTTACATTCCCCGCAACATCAAACCAGTCGATGTGGTTTACTAGACCAACAGTTCCACCGGTAAAGTAAACGATGCAGACCAGGCGATCACCATCCTTAACTTCTTGGTAGTTATTCCCGGTTCCTACCTGGTATTCGATCGGTAGGTTCAGATCGCTGACGTGGAGATCATGCCCCACGTAATCAGTTGTCCCCGCAAAGAAGTCGTACATATTAACAAGCTGGTCATCAGTTAAACCGAACCGTTGCAGGGTGGCGTGTATAATTTGGTCATAGTTCCGCGTAACTAACTTGGCTTCGGCATTGTGATCCTTAAAGAGCTTCAGCCGCTTCATTTCAGCGTGTTCAATACTTGAATCGTTGCTCAATAAGTATTGGTTAACGAAAAAGAACATTATTTAGCGGCCTCCTTTGTTTTCATATCATCAACTAGTTCGTTCCATAGTTTCATGACATTGGGTTCAGAGTAACGTTCACTATCTTGGTAGGCATTTTCACTGAACTTTGCCAACTTTTCTTGATCTGTCAGGAGGTCGATAATTGCCTTGGCTAGGCCATCAACATCCCCATTTTGGGTAAGGATCCCGTCTTGGCCGTCAATCACAACGTCAGCTGGTCCATACTTAATGTCGTTCGCTACAATTGGCAAACCGTGTGACTGTGCTTCAACTAATGATAAAGGCAACCCTTCGGCACGGCTTGGCAGAATCAGTAATTGGGCATCATTATAAACCGCATTAGGATCATTAGTGTAACCATGGAAAGTTACGGAATTACCGAGATCTTCATCCTTCACGATCTTCTTTAACGTCTTGTCAAAGTTATCGTTCGCGTATCCCCAGAAGTCCAGTTTTGCCGTAGGAACCTTTTCTAAAATCTTTGGCCATGCCTTAAGCAAATGATCCTGTTGCTTTTCTGGTGAAAGCCGCGCAACCATTACGACTTGGTTCTTTGTCCGTTGTTCGAATGGAATGTGCTTAGCTTCCAAGACTGCCTTAGGAACAATCGGACCTGGGATCCGGTAAATCTTTGTCCCGTACTTTTCAAACCGGTCCTTAACATCCCTTTGTTGCTGGGGAGTCAAAGTGATGATCCCGTCCCAATCTTTGACGTGGTTAAGTCCCCAAGTATAGTTATAATTTAAGGTTGAATGCAACATATCACTGTTATCATTAACGTGATCATTGTGCAATTGCATTGTCCGGAAAACCCGGTGTTTCATGTGGAGTACTGACCAACCAACTTCGTATGTCCGGTCAACCACCAAACCAACTGGGCCATCCCCGACCAATTCGGGATCAGTCACGATCTCATCATAGAAGAACCGCGTCAGTTCATCGAGATTAGCAAACTGGTAGTCCTGTCCCTTGTAATTGAAGAGGTGGTAAGTATCAACTACCTTATTCCGCTTATTCTTCTGGTGTTCCAACTGAATAGCGATAGAGCCATCTGGACGGAGGTAGTTTTCAGTTGCAATGTTGCCATTCCAGTCGTAAACTTGTTCAACCGAGATGAATCCACGATTATCGTACCAACTAACCTTTAACAACTTGCCAAAGTGGTCAAAGTACTGAAGGTTAATGATATGCTTTTCCTTATCATTGCGCCGCCGGACATACATAATCCGGTTACCGTTCCGATAGTAGTTATAGTTAATCCCGTCAGCTTTACGTTCCCAGCTAGGATCGATATTAAGATCCTTGATGGTGACATCTTTTTGTGGAAAGATTCGTGCTTCTTGAAAATAATCAAATAAGTTTACAAAGTCTTCATCAGCGATCCCGGCTTCTGCAGTTACCATGTGAAGTTCATTTGAATACTTCCGGGTAACGATCTTAGCTGGTTCATCAAACATCTCAAACAGGTGCAACCGCTTGATTTGCGCATGTTCAATGCCTGACTTGTTATGCTGAATATTATCGTTCAGAAAGAATAACATTGCTTTTCTCCTTTTCTACGTTAACAGGTTAAGTGTACCATAACAAAAGCAGTGATATTAGGACTTGTAAACAGTTTGTGTTAAAATTTATACTTATAATATGAAAGAAGGAGAAGATTAATGCAAAACCCATTTGGTAATAACAATAACAATGACCAAAACCCGTTTGATCTCAATAATCTCCCATTACCGCCAAATTATGCCAAAATCGTTAATGATCAGGGGCAAATTAGGATCGCCAAAGTGGGAATTTCATGGACAACACTCTGGTTTGGTCCCCTACCGGCACTATTCCGGGGCGACTACTATAACTTTATCTTAATGATCGTCCTTGACCTTGATTACGCATTAGTAGTTCTCTTTTTCGGTTTAAACTGGTTAACACAATTTCCATGGCCTTCACTTGTGTTTGCAATCCTTTACAACATGATGTACTTCAAGCACTCCTTCAATATTGGCTATCGTCCCGCTGACCAGCGTTCACGCGAACTACTAGAAAGATTTCATTATCTAAAAAAATAAGGAACTGGAAAAAACAAATTATTTTTCCAATTCCTTATTTTATTATTAGAATAACAGCCTAATCAGTGTTTTCGCCTTCAAAAAATTCATGACGAATCTCCTTGTATGCTGCTACCGGATCGTCACTTTGGGTAATTGGCCGACCAACAACAATTCCGTTGCTTCCCATTTCAGCAGCTTGCTTTGGTGTCACAACCCGTTTCTGGTCATCATGGGTGTTTAAGTCAGGCCGAATCCCTGGTGTAATGCAGAGAAAGTCCGGATTGGTAACTTCACGAATTGCAGAAATTTCCTTGGCGGAACAAACTACTCCTGCTAAGCCACTCTCATCGGCCAACCGGGCATAATTTTGAACGGATTCCATTACGGTACCGTTAATCTTCTGTTCGTTGTGAAGGATCTCCTCGTCAATGGATGTCAACTGGGTAATTGCCAACATCTTGGGAACTGAATTACGCGCTTCGGCAGCACCTTGCTTCAACCCGCGTAAACCAGCCTTCATCATTTCACTGCCACCAGCAGCATGAACGGTAACAAACGCAACTCCTAACCGTCCAACTTGAGCCATCGCCCGTTCAACCGTGTTCGGAATATCGTGCGCCTTCAGATCAAGAAAAATCTTAAATCCACGTTCCTTAGCTTGTTTAATGATTCCGGGACCAAAAGCATAGAATAATTCCATTCCGATTTTGATAATTGGCATATGATCAGTGTCGTTAGAAAGGCGATCAAAGAGTTGAACAGCCTTCCGCTTATCAGGGACATCAATAGCAACAATTGGTTCAAAGCGTTCCATAATTTTCCTCCTAAAAAAGCACCAGTGCTCCTCAGAAAAGGGAGACTGGTGCTTTTGCGTTCTCGCTCATAACACCGTTTCGCCCTCACTGGAGCAGATTAAATGGTTAATAATTTATTCGTGATGTTCGATTGTAATATCTTCGTGACCGTCATATTCTTCAACGGCAACATGAACTGTTTCATTCATTGCAGTTGGGATGTTCTTACCAACAAAGTCAGGCCGAATTGGTAATTCACGGTGGCCTCGGTCAACTAGCACAGCAAGTGAAATTTGTTGTGGTCGTCCCATATCCATCAAGGCATCTAGGGCCGCCCGAACTGTCCGCCCGGTAAAGAGAACATCGTCAACAAGGATGACATGCTTATCGTTAATATCAATTCCAAGTGAAGATGTCTTAACTGTTGGTTCCTTATGATGATCAGGAATGTGCCGATCATCCCGATATAAGGTAATATCAAGCGCACCAACTGGAATTTCAACGTTTTCAAGTTGGTTTAACCGCTTAGCTAGCCGTTCAGCAAGGTAAACTCCCCGAGTCTTAATCCCAACAAAGACAAGGTTTTCGACCCCTTTATTCTGTTCAATAATTTCGTAAGTAATTCGTGTTAATGCCCGTTGCATACTTGATCCATCAACAATTTCATGGGCCATCCTGGTCACTTCCCCTTAATCAATTTATTTTTACAAAACCCTTCTCCACTGAAACTGTGAGGAAGGGTCTAATTACTTATTCGTTCCTTCTTGATTTCACGGAATCAGGTTAAAGGCGATATTTCTCTTATTACCAGTATTTTAAGCGTCTCGCCTAAGCCTGTCAATAATTATCATTGGTTACTATTACTCTGGCTAGCGTGCTTATTCAACCAGTTTTCCATCATGGAAGTGATATTATCCCAAATCTGACTGAACCCATCCTTATTTTTCAGATTATTGACTGTGCTAGTAGCGTTATCAGGGTCTTGTTGAACCTGGGTAATAGTTTGATCAATGTCATTTAGCTTTTGCTTAGCGGAATTACTACTTAGCTGATTTTCGATCTGTTGATTTTGGTTTGAAATATTATTCAAGTGGTTCTGGAGTTCTTGCTGATCATGATCTTTCTCGTATTGTCGAGCAGCACCACGAAGCGCGGCAACCTGTTCCGCAAGTTTTTGATTATCAGAACTCAGCTTACTAATACTACTGGAGTTATCGCTAATTTGGCTGCTTTGTTCCTCGTTATTGGCTTGCTGATTCTGATTGCGGTTATGTGCTGAAACTGCCCACCACACAATAATTATTGCCAGTAAGACGATCAATGCTACTAGCCAACCCCGATGATGCCTTTTCAGCGCAGTTGATTGGTGACCCCGATTTGATTGTGATTGAACTTGTTCTCGAGGCTTAACGTTTAAGGTTAAGTGATCTGACGCGGTTTGACCATCGCTATCCATTACTGTAACGGCAATTGGATACTCACCCTGCTGGTTAATGTTAACCTGAGTTAAGTTAAACGTAATCTTATCGGTGAGGTCACGACCATCACTCGTTGCTTTAATTCCAAATTGATTAATCAATTCTGAATTGACGATTGACTGTCCCAGTGGCCAATCAAGGTAGTGTCGTTGAATCGTTAAAACTGGTTGTGCCATAATATCCTCCATATTTTCTCGTTAATTCGTTTGCATTATAGCACATGATGAAAAAGCTAATCGCAAGTTTTCCTAGCGATTAGCTTTTAGAATGTCTATTGAATTATTAGGTAAGCTAGAGTTCTACTGCTACACAGTCGAAACGTGCTTCGCTCGAGTTTCCTAGAGCTAGCAACCTCCTTCCTAGGCGCAGGTCGCCTTCGTCAGGAGAAATTGCTAGCCTTCCGGAAACTCTTTGGAGCGAAGGCACTCTATAATTCCCACGGATCCTTTACAATAATGGTTTGAATTCGGTCGGCACCGACGGAAACGGTGGCGAGTGGGGTTTCGGATAATTCGCTAACTCGCTTGAGGTAGTTTTGAGCGTTAACTGGTAAATCTTCGAACTTCTTAACACCAGTAATATCTTCATCCCAACCAGGCATTTCTTCGTAAACTGGTTCGCAACGGTCGAGTTCCTTTAAGCTAGCAGGGTAGTAGTCGATTACTTTGCCATCGAGCTTGTAGGCCTTGCATAATTTAACGGTCTTTAAGCCGGTCAAAACATCCAACAAGTTCAAGCTCAAAACAGAAAGTCCTGAAACACGACGTGCGTGCCGCATAGCAACGGTATCAAACCAACCAACCCGACGAGGACGACCAGTAACAGTACCGTATTCATGACCAGTTTCACGAATTTGGTCACCAATTTCATCAGTCAATTCTGTTGGGAATGGGCCAGCGCCAACACGAGTTGAGTAAGCCTTGCAGATCCCAACAACAGTATTAATCTTGTTAGGTCCAATCCCAACACCGGTGCAAACACCACCAGCGATTGGGTTTGAAGCAGTAACGTATGGGTAAGTACCCTGATCAACATCAAGCATTACCCCTTGAGCACCTTCAAAGAGAACCTTCTTACCGGCATCCAAAGCGTCATTAACAACCCGTGAAGTATCAGTAACGTACTTCTTCAACTGTTGACCATATTCATAATAAGGTTCAAAAATATCATCAAAGTTAATTGGATCAACGTGGTACAACTTAGTGAATAATTCGTTCTTTTCCTTTAAGTTACGCTTCAACTTAATTTCGAACGTATCCTTTTCTAACAAGTCGCACATCCGAATACCTACACGGGAAACTTTATCCATATATGTAGGTCCAATCCCGTTTTTAGTGGTACCAACCTTGTGATCACCCTTAGCAGCTTCCTGGCACTTGTCCAATAGAATGTGGTAAGGGAAAGTAATGTGTGAACGTGAAGAAATCCGTAAGCCAGAAAGGTCGATTCCGTTGTCTTCCAGATACTTCATTTCCTTAAGCATTGCTGGTGGATTAATAACAACCCCGTTACCGACAACCGCCAACTTATCCTTACCGAAAATTCCAGATGGGATCAACCGTAAGGCAAACTTCTTTCCATCGAACGCAATTGTGTGACCGGCATTATTTCCACCTTGGGAACGGACTACAACATCCGCTTCTTGACTAAGGTAATCGGTCATTTTACCTTTCCCTTCGTCTCCCCATTGACTACCAACAATCACAACTGATGACATTATTCTTTCACCTCAAACTATTAATTTGTAAAAGACGTTTTTACTTCACTATATTACCGGACTTCAGAATCTTCGTCAAGGAGATAACGAACGATTTTTCTAAGCATTTTTATAATTGTCCGATGTTTTTTATTGACGATAATCATTAAACAGTGCATAATAGCATACGGAATTTTTAAGAAAGTAAAGGAGCTGTTCTCGTGCAAACATTCGATTACGATGACATCCAACTAATCCCAAACAAGTGCATTATTAAAAGCCGAAAAGAGGCTGATACCAGCATTAAATTTGGACCAAAAACATTCAAGATCCCTGTTGTACCGGCAAACATGGAAAGCGTGATCAACGAAGACCTTGCTGTTTGGCTCGCCCAAAATGATTACTTCTATGTGATGCACCGGTTTGAACCCGAGAAGCGTGCCGGGTTCGTTAAACGGATGCATGAGCGCGGCCTCTTTGCTTCCATTTCTGTTGGAATTAAGGATTCTGAATACGACTTTATCGATCAACTAAAAGCCGAACATTTAGATCCAGAATACATTACAATTGATGTTGCCCATGGTCATTCCGATTTTGTTATTAAAATGATCCAATACATCAAGAAAAACCTTCCCGACGCATTCGTAGTCGCTGGAAATGTCGCAACCCCCGAAGCAGTTCGTGACTTAGAAAATGCTGGGGCGGATGCTACTAAAGTTGGTGTTGGCCCTGGTAAAGCCTGCATCACTAAGCTAAAGACCGGTTTTGGTACTGGTGGCTGGCAGCTCGCTGCAATCCGCCTCTGTGCTAAGGCTGCTCGTAAGCCAATCATTGCTGACGGTGGTATTCGTCATAATGGTGATATTGCTAAGTCCGTGCGCTTCGGTGCTTCGATGGTAATGATCGGTTCAATGCTTGCTGGTCACCTTGAATCTCCAGGTCACGTGATCACAATTGATGGCAAGCGCTATAAGCAATATTGGGGCTCTGCTTCTGAAGTTCAAAAAGGCGCTTACCGGAACGTTGAAGGTAAACAAATGCTCGTTCCTTACCGTGGTTCAATCAAAGATACTCTTCGCGAAATGCAAGAGGATCTTCAATCATCAATTTCATACGCTGGTGGTCGTGATCTTGAATCAATCCGCCGCGTCGATTACGTAATCGTCAAAAACTCTATCATGAATGGGGATTATTAAAGTCAGAGTGCGAAGCCGTTAAAGCCAGAGTGCGAGCCAGCAAAGAGCTTGCGGAAAGTTAGCAATTTCTCCTGACGAAGGTGTCTTACGCCTAGGAAGGAGGTTGCTAACTCTAGCAAGCTCCTGGCGAGCAGATCTTGACTATGTTGTCTATAGGAGCTTCCCTGTGAGCAGATCTCAGCCATATCGCAGTAAGAACACCACTAACTTCTAATAAAAGTCAAAAGAGATCGTGAAGAATCAGCTGATTTTTCACGATCTCTTTTTTGCTATACGGTTACCCAACTGTACCGTTGAAGAAATAATGGTGAATCTCCTTTTTCTTTATTAAGCTTAGATTCTTGTTCAGCTAGCTGAAGCTTATAATTAGAGTCTAAAGATAGTAGTAATTTACTAGGAATCCCCATAACTTTTTCAATACGAAGAGCTAAGATCTCTGTTAAATATCGTTTTCGATTAAGAATATCTGAAATATTTTTCTGACTTACTCCAATCCGTTTTGCTAAATCAGACTGCGTAATTCCATAGTAGCCCATTACTTCCTTGAGTAGATCAGCAGCTGAGCTAGTATGATACTGTTTTATTCTATTTTCACGATGCAACATTATTCATCAGCTCCTTAATGCTCAGTAGAGTACTTTATCATTTATTTCTAATCACTAAAATGCAAAACCTCACCCAAAGGACGGCGCTCGGACCGGTAAGAATTAATCTTCGCTTTTTTCTCGTAGCCCAGTGAAATCCCTTCAATAAAGCGCTCGTCGTCAGGAACATCCAGGATCCGGTGCAAAATATCGGGAAAACGAACACTATTATAGGTTGGAATTGATCCCAGGCCTAGATCAGTTGCCGCTAACATTAGTGTTTGGCCAAAAGCTCCCGCGTCCAGAATCGACCAATCCGGTGAAGCCTTTGGAATCGTAATATAGAGGATTACCGGAGAATTGTAGAGAGTCTGACTAGCTTCGGTCATTTGTTGGTGAGCCTCGTCAAACGTTGGAAAATGATGAACAATGCCATGGCGCCACTGCTTCATATTAGCCTGCGTTTTATCGCTCCAGTCTTCCCGTGACATCACTGTCAAATCGGGATGTCCGTGATTTCCTGCTAGATCTTTCTCATGATATGCCGTCTTAATTTGCGCCAACGATTTGCCCATTGCACAGTAAACTTGCCACGGTTGCGAATTAACCCACGATGGGGCCCGCTGTGCTAGTTTCACAACTTTCTTAATGAGATCCTGTTCAACAGGTTGATCAGTAAACTGCCGAACTGAATGACGAGAATTAATTGCTTCCGTTAAATTCATTCTGATCGCTCCCTGATTACCTTATTCGTTAGTTACAGTTTAACCTATTTTTATTAACTAACGGAACCAGCACTAGCCTTTTTGAGCAATAAAGTTAGCAATCAATGATGATCTCGTTAACAACGACTTCGCACTAGCATGTTCTTTTTCGCTATGGGCGTCATCCCCGACAACCCCTAAAGCATCAATTGTCGGTACATTCCGGGCAACCATAATTCCCGCATCGGATGCTCCACCGCCACCAACAGCTCGGAGCTTACCATAACCAACCTGTTGGGCAACCTGATTTAACTCAGCAAAAAGCTTATTAACTGCTGGCGTGTCCTCCATACTATCGATCTTCGTCCGCACTTTCACTGTAGTTGTCGTATCTGAAACGGTTGGCGTAGCAGCGATTGATTTAATCCGCTCCAATAATTGATCCCGTTGCTGGTTCGTCTTAAACCGAACACCGAGGCTAGTCGTTGCCCGATCCGGAATAATATTCTCACTAGTTCCCCCATTAATCACTCCACAATTCACATGGACACCCGCTTGCAAATCACTGAGTGCGCTTAATTTAATGATTTGGTGGGCCAATTCAATAATCGCGCTCCGTCCCTTTTCCGGTTCCGCTCCTGAATGGGCAGCTCGGCCATGAACAGTAACATCAACGATCATCCCGCCACGGTTATGGGTTCCAACATGACTTGGATCGTCCTTTGTCCCTTCAAGGTTAAAACCATAGGCACCACCTTGGCACTCTTTCGCAATAATGTTATACGTATTTGAATCCATATGAAGCTTTTCCTCGTCACTCACGACAATCATTTTAACCGGGCGCCGATTCAACTTCAGTTTTACCAGAGCCTGAATTGCAAATAGGCCAATCACCAATCCAGGCTTCATATCAAAGATCCCTGGTCCCGTCATTCGATCCTTCTCAAGCTTAAATGGCCGTTGTTCGACAGTTCCCTTTGGAAAAACGGTATCCATGTGACCAAGCAGAATCACTGGTTGAAGGCCTTCTTCTCCTGGTAGCTCGCCAATTAGGGCCATCCCCTGCTTTCCACTATCTCGTTGACGAGTTTGCATTCCGATTTCGCGCATTTTTGCGCTAAGAATATCCGCTACCTTTTGAATACCAGCAATGTCATTAGACGGGCTATCGACATTGATGATTTCCTCTGTTAACTCAACCATTGCCGAAAATTGTTTTTGTAAGTAGTCTGTAATTTGATTCATTGTTATCTCCTCCGCTCAATTAATCGTCTTAATTCTTATAAATAATTAATTGCAAAGCCAGCAAAGAAAACCGACACTAAGGTAACGGTGACCAATCCAGCAGTAATCATTTTTGGTAAGAAATAATTTTCTAATGCCGCTTGTTCTGTCTCTGTTTGACCAGTACTTGCTGCTATTTCCTGAGACAAAATCATTGTAGTGGGAAAGCCAAAAGTACATGTCATCCCCAACGCAACTGCCATTTCACGTGAAACATTGAAGAGCTTTGCGGTAAAGAAAGAAGTTATTACTACCCCAATTGTTCCCACAATCAGGCAAACCAATAATGGGAGTAAAACAGACATTACAGTTTGTGGCGTTGTATTCGCAAGGCTTGCTAAGATCACGATGGTTACCAAGAATGTAATCATCCCACTAGAAGCCGTTTTATCCATGATGTGGTCATTAAGAAAACCTAATTGATTGAAGATAATCCCTAAGATAAAGCACAGGACCAGGTAATTAATCGTACCGTGAATCAGGAGACTAACCCCGTAGCTTAACGAGGCAACGAGACCCAGCTTAGCAAGATTGATAATTGGTGTATCAAAAAGTGCTGATAATTGTAATGGTCGACGGTGCGGAGTCATTTCAGTCTGCTTTTCCTGAAGCTCTGATTTACCGTCTTGGAGAAGTCGGTGAGCTTCCCGCCGCATTGCATAAGTAGCAATTGGAATTCCAATTATGTTTTGGAACGTTAGCACTGCTAGGGCGTAGGTGGACAGCATCTGCATATTCTTTGCCCGCATAGCATTCAGTAAGACCAACGTCGCGGCATTTCCGCCAGCAAAAATTGGGGCACCGACAACACCAAAGTTCTTCTGCTTTACTAATAAGGCAACGGCAACAATTAAAACGCATGAACCGATTGCACCAAGAATCGCAATCACAACTACCTTCCATTGACGCTTTAGTTCAGTAAGATTAATGGTGGTTCCAAGCGACGTTAGCATCAATCCAACAATTGCCATCCCGAATTCTTCAACCCCACTATTTGAGAAAAGATTTTTCGGCAAGATTCCGGTCCAGAAGCCGATTAACGCTAAAACTGAAATTGTTAGTACCGTATCAATAATTCCGTTAGTTTTTCGGGAAACATATTCGCTAGCAGCATAAATCACTAGCAGGATTGTTAAAGAAATTACTCCAGACATAAAAAAATCCTCCAATATCATTTACTGTTCAAAAACCGATCTCGAAGCGTAAATGGTTTGGAAGATCCAAAAAAGACCACGCAGTACTGAACTGTGTGGTCTTTAATAATTTATCGAGCCAACACAGGTACGCTTTGAGAAATCTCAAAATGACCGTACCCGTGTGAAAACACTAAATACGATCAAAAGTGTACCATGCTTGCCAACTATTTTGATAACGTGTTTTCATTATTCTGGCTCCTTTCATTAAATCTTGATTAGAATATTACACTGATTTTCCCAGATGTCAATCACTTATTTTTAATTTGTCTTTTAATTGTGATGATAAACGAAATCTTACCATTGGAATAGCTCGCCTTAATCTGGCCACCAAAGCTTTTAACAATACTCTGGGCCATTGATAGGCCAATCCCATAACCTGATTTTTTCTCACTAACCGTTCGGGCTTTATCTTCACGGTAAAACCGTTCAAAGAATCGTTGGTAGTCAGCATCCTTGCCAGCCGCGAATGAGTTAGTAACAGAAAGGATCACGTTCTTTTTTCGTTTACCTAGTCTTAAATTAAGGAAAACATCGCCATGCGGATCACAGTATTTATTAGCATTATCAAGTAGGATGCTGATTAATTCATAGAAGTAATTCTCATCTGCCCTTACTTTAAGGCCTGAGGTTACCGACTTCTTAAAATGCTTGCCATCCTGAAGAATAACGTTCTTAAAATTATCAGCAACCCGGTTAGTGATTTGACTCGCATCAATCACGGAAAGCGTCATTTGTGGCCGTTCTTGGAGACGGGCCAGAGAAACAAAATAATTAATCAGCTTAGTTAATCGCCCAACCTGCTCTTTTGTACTCTTTGTGAGGTCATTTTCCCCATTCAGCAACTCTTGCATTTCATTATTAGCTGAAATAACGCTTAGTGGCGTCTTTAGTTCATGTCCTGCATTGGTAATAAACTCTTTTTGGCGTTTTTCCGCTTGAATTATTGGGCGGATTGCGGCATTAGAAAACAGAATAAGCACGATTGTGTAGAGCAGCAAACTAATTATTCCTAGAAAGACTCCTAAGTATGTAACTTCCCGCGCTTTGGCTAACATTAGGCTTTCATCCAGGAAAACAACGTTAGTCCGCTTACTATTGTTTTTCACTCGGTAAGCATAAAAGGTCTGATGATAAAAGATCCTTCCCTGTGTTCGGTGGCGCTTCAATACCCGTTGCGTTAATTTTTGAATTTCTGCTGGTGAAACAGATAAGATGTGGCTGTCCTCAATCTGCATCTGCTTATTTTTCTTATTAAAAGTTGCGCTGAAATAGCGGTACTGATACAAGCTTTCTTTGGTAAATTGACTCTGCGAAAATAGCTGTGGTTGGCTAGAAACCGTCCTCGCCGGCATCTCTCCCTCATTATTACTCAAAATTTGCAAAACCGAATTTACTTCCTGATGGGCCCGGAAATAAGTAATCGAACTGATACTACCAACGATTGTGACAATTACTAGTAATAATGCACACGTTGAAAAGATAATAAATTGTTTTCGAAAATGCCGGATCATTGTTCCTTATCCCTCCAAACTATATGGCCCACCCTTTTCACCAATAATTTTTACCGTAGATTGAATTGACTGAAATTTTTGCCTTAAGTAACAAATATTTATCCAAACATCTTCAGCATCGGCTTCATCATCAGCACTCCAAACGTGGTTAAGCAAGTCATCAGCAGTTAGTTTCTTGCCTGCATTGAGGATAAAGTACCCTAACATTTGGGTTTCTTCACGAGAAAGGCTGATTGAATTACTGCTTTCAAGGACCTGCTCATCACTATCCAAGTGCAAATCAGCAAACTCAAGATCGCCATCACCATAATCCTTCGCCCGCCGTTCTAACGAGCGCAACCGTGCAAGTAATTCCTTAAGCGAAAATGGCTTCGTTAGGTAGTCATCGGCTCCCGAGTCTAATCCATTAACTCGGTCGTCTTCTTCAGCCATTGCAGTTAACATCATGATATAGGTCCGATCACCGCGCGCCCGAATCTCTTTTAAAGCCTCGATCCCATTTTTTATTGGCATCATAATATCTAAGATTATCGCATCGTAGGCATTCTTTTGCGAAAGTTCAACTGCAGCCTGACCATTTTCAACGGCATCAACTTGATAACCGCTTTGTTCCATTGCCATTTTCAAAACTCGCGCTAGTTGTTCTTCGTCTTCAGCAAGTAAAATTCTCATCTTAATTACCACCTAATCTTCCCGAATTAACTGACGAATGGTTTCCATTTGAATATCACACGAGGCAAGCTGATCTGCACATCGCTTTAATTCCTTACCGATTCGTTCTGGATTTTTTATCTTATGCTTATATTTGATTTCATGTTCCAAACTGGCCCATGAATCCATTGCAATTGTCCGCAACTGGATTTCGACATAAAAGTGACCTGGATTCTGCCCATCAATATCTTGGTAGTTTTCGGTTACGTCTAAGATTAAATGATAGCTTCGGTAACCATTCGGCTTAGCATTCGTAATGTAATCTTTTTCTTTAACGACTGAACACCAATCACTATTACGTAAAATCGTCAGACACCGCTCAATATCACTAATAAAATTACAAACAATCCGAATTCCTACAGCATCTTTGCACTTTCGTAATGCTGATTCAGCCGTTAGCGGATAATTTTTTCTTTGACACTTTTCTTCCATGCTGGCTGGTGTCTTTACCCGGCCAATTAAGTGTTCATATAATTTTGGCTGTTGACTAGCAACTTCTTGTTGGTTTAATTGGCGAATCCGCTTTTCAACATCAAGAAGAATATTATCTAACGTTCCTTCATAAGGGCCATAGATCGACATGATCAACACTCCTTGTCATCTTTTAACTCTTTTTATTATAACAAGCTTTCCGTAAACCCTTTAACAATAAGGGATCCTTAATATAAATATAAAAAAGCAAGGGATCCTTCAAGTTTGGATCCCTTGCAATTAATTCTTTATCATCATGGTTCTAGCCCACCACTTGTAGGAACGGCTAAAATAAAGTTGAGGATTCGATTAGCATAGCTCTTTGAACCCATATAGTCTTTAATGGTCGAGTTTAGTTCGCCTAAATTATCGGTAATAATCCCGTCAACATGGTTATACATCATCTGCTTCATAACATTACTATCATTAACAGTCCAAGAATATACCACATCTTTTTGACGGTGGGCTTGCTGAATAAATTCAAAGTTTAACGTGGAATATTCCATTGAGTACCCATCGGCAACGCTCTTTGGATAAGAAAAGTTGTACGGTTGGATATAAAGCACCTTTAACTTCGGATTCAACTGTTTCAATCTCGCAACAGCGTGATAATCGAGTGAATGGACTAAGTCATGATCCTTAATAATTCGTTTTCCGTACTGACGATTAAACCGTTTAAGCATCCCCTTAGAATCTGTAGGCGTGGTCTTCACCTCAATCAACAATTTTTGGTGAAGCTTTTCCGCTGCATTGAGGTACTGATCAAAGCTAGCGATTTTAGCATGGTGACCGTTCTCGTGAGCAGTTAAACGAGTCAGTTGGGCTAGTGTTAATTCATGTGGCGTCTTGTTAACCCCGGCTAATTTCTTTAGGTTTTCATCATGGAGAACCACAAATTTATGATCCTTTGTCTCATGAATATCCATCTCAACATAGGTTGGGTGTAAACGGTGAGTCTTCTTCATTGCAGGAATGGTATTTTGAACCCCATTTTCTTCCGCAACCCCGCGATGAGAAATTGTGACCGGCCGCGTCAACCCAGAACCTTTGAGGTAGTAATAATTATTAACTACCGCTAAACTACCGGCAAAGACTGCTAGCAAGGCAATTGCAGTCCAACCATGCCAACTACTCTTTCTTACCTGTTCATCACTTGTTGAAAAATCATCGAGTAAAGAAATCACTATCTGTAAGGCAATGGTCCCCGTCCAAATTGTTAGCAATTCACTAATAACCTGCACTAATGTCAAATTAAAAATTGCCATTACAAAAGCAAATTTCCCGGGAAATAAATCCATTAGCGTCTGTAAACCAAAAATTAATAGGTAAAATAAGCCTAGACTTATTGTGGTTACTACCACAAGTACAATTAAACGTTTAACATATTGCCACCACTCTAATTTCCGTGTGAGCTGCCAGCTTCTAACTAGAGCATCACGAGTACGGCGACGTTGATAAATCATTAAGGGCAAAGTGAGAATCAGCCGAATCCCAAGAATTGTAATGATAACGTAGAAAACAATCAAGCCAGCTAACAGCATATTGTTCCGCGTCATAAAGTCGAAAATAAACTCAGGAATTTGAACCTTCGAAAGTAATGGCGTCCGAAATACCAGATCCACAAAAGGCAGAACGAGAATAAAGTAAAGAAGCATTAGTGGTAACGAGCCAGGACGAATATTCTGTATCGCTATCCACGATTCTTTCATCAGTCGTTTGAAACTAGCCTGGTTACCCAGAATCAACCGCAGTCCCAATAGAAGGAACGCAAACTGCCAATAAATCACAAGAAGCAGGAGCACTAGTTCGATTAATAGCCCAATCACTACCATTGTGTGTTGTGTTACTAGTATTCCAATGTTTTGGTAAGAAATAAATGGGATTCCGCCCGCTTGCAAAATATAGGTCGTTGCTAACCGAAAAAGCGGGATAAAGATCAGCTGGTTAGCAAGATCCATCCCCACAAATAAAATGATAAAAGATATCCAATGTTGCCAAAAATTCTTTGAATACTGGCAAAGGTTACGCCAAATTACTTTCAAAACTACTCCCTCTTCAACTATTCATTCAGTGTCTTTTATGTCCTTACCATTATACAGCACTCATCATTGACGAACCTGCTTAATATTGGCAAGCGCAATGGCTGAATGATGATTAAAGAAGACTCTCCCGCGCTCGGGCTTAACTACCGATACCTGATCACGGAACTCTTCATAGTAGCCGACGTCATCATTAAAGTAGTTAATCACAACCGTTTGCTTCGTTCCTGCTAAGGACTGAAGGACATTAAGCAGGTGTGCTTCTACTTTAGCCGGAAGATACTTTTTATGAGAATATATTACTGCCTTTTGGTGAATT
The DNA here is from genome assembly GCF_000159435.1 of Limosilactobacillus vaginalis DSM 5837 = ATCC 49540. Lineage (GTDB taxonomy): Bacteria > Bacillota > Bacilli > Lactobacillales > Lactobacillaceae > Limosilactobacillus > Limosilactobacillus vaginalis. Next base: position 90,263 of record NZ_GG693412.1, read on the forward strand.
AAATTATTAAATCCCGTCAATGCTGCAAAAGGTGAAAATTGACCCGCGCGATCTGATTGTGGCATTGGCAAATGCCCCTTTGAATGTTGATAAGGACGCTTCATGATGTCGTTATACCGAGAAGTATCGGTAAATAATTTCTGCTCAATGATTTCTTTTTCATCCATTGCTATGCTTGATGACCCCCAATTTGAGCGTTTCGTTCTTTAGTTGTCGATCCCTTTTTCAAATCTGCTAAGTGCAGGACAACATTTTTGTTACCTAGTTTCTGCTGAAGTTTAAGGATCGTCGTTTGTAGCTTTTGGTCACGCTGACGCTTAATTGCCGCTACTCGCTCTTGTTTAATCTCCCTTTGCGGATCCTCAAAAAGATTAACCTGTTTGAAGTGCGGTGTTTTTGCTGCAATATCCTCATCAATCATGTGAGTAACAATTAACGTTATCTTCCTGATTAGCAGGTTAGGATTAACGCATTTTTCGTAAAGTTGCTTATAAATTTGCCTTAACTCTGAGCCGGATGCTGTTGGCAGGTCAAGTTTTTGATGTGCATGACTGGGTTTAGCCGTTCTCCGACCATAAAAGTCTTCAACTACCGGTCCCTGGTAATTAGGTGCATACTGAAGGCTCTGCGGATCATAGTTAATGACAATCCCAAAATCAGCACTAACTACATGTCGTTTGACCATACTCAATGCAACTGAATCAACCATCCCCTGAGCCGCAGCTAACCCTTCATGATACTTGTATGGCCTCATTAGGACTTGACTAGAATATATCCCGTGTTCTTCTGAATGGTAGTTCTTAATATCCGTAATCGTTGCTGTTTCATGTCCCCAGGCATGATCGATGAGTAGTTCCGCGTTCTTACCGAATTCACGATAAAGGATCTCTTCATTCAACGGATCCGATAACTTACCGAGCGAGCAACGGGCAATGTCCCCCATGGTATGCAAGCCTAATTTTTCCAATCGTTTTGCATAACCGCGACCAATTCGCCAAAAATCTGTCAGGGGCTGATGTGCCCAAAGATAGCGTCGATATTGGTACTCATTCATTTGAGCAATCCGGACACCATCTCGGTCAGCAGGAATCCGTTTTGCAACAATATCCATCGCCACTTTTGCTAAGTAAAGGTTTGTACCAATCCCGGCCGTTGCAGTAATTTCGGTTTCTAACTGAATCTGTTGAATAATTTGTTTTGCCAGTGTATGAGGCGATACTTGATGATCATGAAGGTAGTCTGTAACGTCCATCATCACCTCATCGATCGAATAGGTATGGATGTTTTCGGGTTTAATAAACCGTAGATATATTCCATAGACTTCTGCACTCTTTTCCATATAAAAATGCATTCGTGGTGGAACGATCCGGAAGCCAACCCGTAAGTTAGGCGACTTTAACAACTTCCCTCGGTAGATTGAACTATGCTTAGAGAGGTGGTGACACGTTGCTTTCTTTGCTCGTTCCCGGTTTAACCGATCAACGATTTGTTGAACTTCATATAAGCGCGGTCGACCAGGGACTCCAAATTGCTTTAAAGCTGGTGATACAGCCAAACAAATTGTCTTATTAGTTCGTGACCGATCTGCAACGACTAAGTTAGCATTTAACGGGTTCAAATGATGAGCAATACACTCAACCGATGCATAAAATGATTTCAGATCAATCGCCATATAGATTCTTTGTCGGTCATTCATCAGCTATTTTCCTTTCACTGTTTTTATTTATTATAACATCTTAATCGAACAAACGGTCGATAAAAACGCAAAAAAATGATCCCGACAATATGTCTAGGATCATCCATTTAAATATTTAGATCTTAAAAATCAACATCATCCGGATCTGCACATTGGCCACCGAGGTTAGTCAAAAGACTAATATTCTTCATTTCGTCATCAGTTAACGTAAAATCAAAGATGTCCTTGTTTTGAATCATCCGATTTTCGTGAACTGACTTTGGCAGCGGCACAATTCCTTGCTGAATAACCCACCGTAAACTAACCTGTGCAGGCGTTTTATCGTACTTATCAGCAATTTGCAGAATCGTCGGGTTAGTCATTACGCTAGCTCCCTGTCCGCCAAGTGGAGCCCAAGCCTCTACCAGAATATTATGTGCTTGCAAATACTTTACTTGTTCTGCATGTGGCCAGCCAGGGTGAACTTCAATTTGATCAACGGCTGGAGCTACCGTTGCCGTCTTCATCAAGTCAACGATATGGTGAGGCATAAAGTTACTCAAACCAATTGCCTTAATTTTGCCTTCTTTATACAGGTCTTCCATTGCTCGCCAGGTTTCAGCGTTAATTTTACTTGCATCAGTACCGAATTGCTTTTGGTTTGCTGGCCAATGAATTAAGTAGAGGTCAAGGTAATCCATTTGTAGGCGATCCAGAGTTTCTTGAAAGGCTTTCTTTGTCGATTCATAACCTCGATTATCGTTCCACAATTTACTGGTTACAAAGAGATCTTTCCGGTCAATTCCAGAATCCTTAATTCCCTTACCAACCGCTTCTTCATTACCGTATACAGCAGCCGTATCAATGTGACGGTAGCCAACCTTAATTGCATCCGCAACTGCTTTTTCAGCAACGTCAGCAGGCGTCCGGAACGTCCCGTAACCGACACACGGAATTTGGGTCCCGTTATTTAAATTCATCTTTGAGTTAATGTTAGTTAATTCAATCATTCTTTTTCACTTCTTTCACACTTACTATTATATAGTCTTTCTCTCATTTATGGTAATTTTTAAAATGTGTCTTTCTACTTCATTAAAATTCTATTATAATACTATTAAAATATTTCAAGGAGGTTTTCTATGCGACCACGAATTGCAATTCCAGCAGACACTCTAACCGAGGCTACTAACATCATTAACGAGCGCAATGCCGCCTATGCTCCTCGGCCACTAATCGAAGCGATCGTTAAATCAGGGGGCCTCCCGGTAATTTTTCCTAGCGTAGATCCCGAATTAATTCCAAACTACCTTAACCTTTTTGATGGAATTATTTTTGCTGGCGGAAGTGACGTTGACCCCACCTTTTATGGCGAGGAACCACACCAAGAGCTGGGATCGACATATTTTAAACGTGATCAGTTTGAAGTTGTCCTAGTAAAGGCTGCACTAGAAGCTGGTAAGGCATTAATGGGAATTTGTCGTGGAATGCAAGTGATTAACGTTGCTCTTGGCGGAACAATTTTCCAAGACCTGTCAGAAGATCCACGACAAACTTTAAAACACTCTCAAGATGCTCCAGGGAACTTTCCCTCCCACCACGTTAACGTCGATCAAGACAGTCGAATCTTTAATCTAGTAGGCTCTCGTCCTTACGTTAACTCTCGCCACCACCAAGCACTAAATCAAATTGGAAGTGGTCTAAAAGTAACTGCACGGGCTGATGATCAGATTCCTGAAGCAATTGAATCGGTTGATAACGATCGTGTTCTTGCCGTTCAATGGCATCCAGAAAATATGTTTAAACACTACGACTATTCTCAAGCACTTTTCGCTGATTTAATTCAACGGGCACAAGAATAAAGAGAAGAGGCAGGAAAAAGCAAAAATGTTTTTCCCTGCCTCTTGTTAATTCCCAGCTTAATTCTACCTGCGTAATGCTTCTCGTAACTCATCTGAGCTATAAATTTTGCCATCTTCAAACCCCTTAAACGGATTGATCGATTCTTGAGCAGCAATCTGGTAGCGTTTTGCTCGCCGAAGCGCATATTCCGTTAACGAGCCATCTTTAACATAGTTTAATAGCTTAGCACTTGGCGTTGTCAATGGATTCTCTACTCGGTCCTCCAAGTCTTCGAGCACTTCAGCATATTCCGGTCCCAATTGAATTTGATTTGCATACCGTTCAAGGCTCTTCACCAATGCCCGAGCAGTTGCCTGGTATTTGCAGTTTTCCCGTGGATCTTCTTCCGCGACAACCTCATTCATTTTATCAGCGTTTTTAAGAATATCATTAACTTCCTCTTCGTTTAGCGCTGGGTGCATGATGAAGTAGCTAGCAAGTAACCGAATGAACCGCAATGTCCCGGTACGAATCCCGACTGAACTGCTTGGATCAAGATCGAGCATGCGTAATTCAAGGTATTCGATTCCATTTTTCGGTAAATCCTTAAGATTGCGATTCCCCTTAAAACGAACTGAACCGTGGAATTCATAGTCTGATGTCAGGACGCCATCCTTAACTCCCTTTTCAATTCGCTCAATATAACGATCAAGGTTAGTAAAGTCACCAGTAAACTTAGTCCCAAACCCATACTTACTTTGACGAATACTACGGAGTGGATGCTGCGGTCCCTGACCATTTTCAAAGTAGTTTGCTTCCGCAATTGGACTAGCACCAAATAGGTAAGTGATAAACCAGCGATAGCGAACAAACCCTTGCGCTAATATCGTATAAAGGTAATTACGAACTTCCCGCTCATTTTTAAACTTTCCCGGGAAATGTTTTTGGACTAGTGCAATAACGTGCTGATCAATACTTAAGTTGATATGCGCACCACAGGGAGTCCCTTGTGAGTAGCCATGACGTTTTGCCCACTCCTTCAAATACGCCTCTTTTTCGGGACCCATCTTAGCAAGCCGTAATTTTCGCTTATCCTTTGGCAACCGTGGCGGCATTGATAATGGCCAAAGCAATTCTCCAGGAGCTAGTGCAGAACGTAACGAATTATTAATGACGTATAAGTAGTGCATTGCATCAAGCGCGTGTTGAGCAGACGGCGTTACCGTTTCAGACATTGTTTCCAAAAAATCATTGGTAATCCATGGATTGGTCTTTTCATCACCAATCGCTGACGGATATGGCTCCTGACTGATATTGCCATTCTCATCTACCCGTTGCATTTCAATTTCAAGCCCCATTGTAAAATCCTGAGTCTTTGCAACAGCTTCATTATCAAAGATTAATTGACCAATTTGACTGAACATTGCTGTCCCTCCTTAGAATTTTCTCATTATTTTCTAATAATATACATGCTATGGTTCTCTAAGGCAATATTCAGTCATAAATACTAAAAATATTAAGTTCACTACTGAACTAGGCTGCTGTTTAGGTAATAGTACAAATAAAATTTAAGTAGTTATCCAATTAATTTATCTAATCAAAGTATCAAAAAAGGAAACACAACGAAGAATTTCAACGTTGCATTTCCTTTATGCAATGATATTCACTTTTAGCAAGGATGGATTTAGCTGTTAATACCATCCATCCTCCTCCCAATTATCCAACTGAACTAATATTCTTAATTATTCATTTGATAGAGAGTTAACATTAGTTCATTTGCTTCTTAATTGCTGCCAGTGAAACATCACCAGTTTCAGCAAACTTAACATCGGCATCCTTCAATTCTGAACCGAAGCCGATAGAAAGTTCACCAGCACGATTAATTGATTCAATTCCTGCTTGAGCATCTTCTAAGCCCGCTACCTGATCAGCAGGAAGGTTCATTAACTTAGCTGCTTCACTATAAATCTCTGGGTCCGGTTTACCATGAGTTAACTTAGCAGGATCCACAATTCCTTCAAAGTAATCAGTAATTTGTAAGTACTTTAATACTTTAGGTGCGTTCTTAGAAGCTGAGGCCAAAACAATATGGTAATTGTTTTCCTTTAATTCGTCCAGGAAGTCCTTCATCCCCGGAAGAATGTCTGCAGGAGTCAATGTTTCAACTAACTTAATGTAGTTGTCATTCTTTTCGGTAGCCAATGCTTCCTTTTCTTCTTGGGTATAGTCATTCTCATGACCACCAGCCTTCAAGATTAATTCTAGGGAATCCATCCGGCTAACACCCTTCAAACTGTCCGCAAGTTCAGGAGTCCATTCTGTGCCAACCTTATCAGCAAGTTGGTGCCATGCTTGGCCGTGGAAACGGGCAGTATCAGCGATTACACCATCAAGGTCAAAAGCAAAACCTTTCAAATCTTCAAACTTCATTATTGAAATTCCTCCAGTAATTACTTCAATTCAAGCTTCTTACCGTCAAGATCAATGGTAATTGGGTCACCTGATACCAAGTCAATCTTAGTACCGTGCTTGTCAACCTTAACCTTCAAAATCCGACCACGGAACATTTGACGGAATTGGTATGAGTTCCACTTCTTAGGAAGGAATGGTGCATAGTGTAATTCGTTATCCCGAACACGCATACCAGCGAATCCTTGAACAATATCAAGCCATGAACCAGTCATTGAAGTGATGTGTAACCCATCTGAAGTATCGTTGTTGTAGTTATCAAGGTCAAGACGAGCTGAACGTTCATATAATTCAACAGCCTTGTCTTCGTAACCAATATCAGCAGCGATGATTGAGTAAACAGAAGCAGAAAGACTTGATTCGTGAACCGTAAATTGTTCGTAGAAGTCAAAGTTGTTCTTCTTTTGTTCCTTAGTAAAGTCATCAATGAAGTCCCAAAGACCTTGGATAACGTCCCCTTGCTTTACGTATGGTGAACGTAAGATCCGGTCCCATGACCAGTGTTGGTTAAGTGGTAATTGATCGCTTGGAATTTCAGAAACTGGTGTTAAGTCCTTGTCCATGAAGCCATCATTTTCTGGGAAGATGTCACGTTCCTTATCGTAAGGAAGGTACATGTTATCAACGATTCCCTTCCAACGACGCTTTTCGTCTTCGGAAACATTAAGCTTCTTAGCAACCTTATCGTCAACTTCGTCTAAGATTTCAAGAGTATACTTAAGAGTCCAACGGCAAAGAAGGTTAGTGTACCAATCGTTGTTAACGTTGTTATCGTATTCATCAGGACCAGTTACGGCGTGAAGCATGTACTTGTTCTTGTTTTGTGAGTAGTGAACACGATCTGCCCAGAAGCGAGAAATTTCAGTTAAGACTTCTGCACCTTCGTTGAGAACGTATGACTTATCGCCAGTATATTTAGTGTAAAGGTAAATAGCAAAGGCAATGTCCCCGTTACGGTGGATTTCTTCAAAAGTAATTTCCCATTCATTGTGACATTCAATCCCGTTGAAGGTAACCATTGGGAATAATGCACCATCGAGGTCTTGTTGCTTAGCGTTAACAAAGGCACCGTCTAATTGCTTGTAACGGTACATTAACAAGTTCCGTGCAACTTCAGGGTTAGCTACCCCAAGGTAAACTGGAATACAGTAAGCTTCGGTATCCCAGTAAGTAGCACCACCGTACTTTTCACCAGTGAATCCTTTTGGACTGATGTTAAGACGGTAATCATTACCGTAGTAAGTAGAGAAGAGTTGGAAAAGATTGAACCGAATTCCTTGTTGTGCTCCATCGTCACCATCAATTTCAACGTCAGACTTAACCCAACGATCTGCCCATTCTTGAACATGAGATTCGAGGAGATCGTCAAAGCTTTGGCCATCAAGCTTTTCACTTAATTCATCAAGGTGCTTTTCGATTGCTTCTTGAGAATCAAAGTCACGTGAAGTTACAACGACTGTCCGCTTTTCAAAGTTAACTTCCTTACCAGCAGCAACGGTTCCGGCAAAGTTGTTGTAAGCATCTTTTTCGTCAGTTCCGTCACCAACATGATCAAGGTCGGTCTTGGAAGTGGTCTTCATTCCAACAGTGAATTGTGGAGTACCAAAATCGTTCTTCTTGGTCATGGAAGTTAATTCGGCATGTTCACCATTAGCAGACTTGTTAAGAACATTCCAGAATTGTTCATCATAGTTAGCGTCTTCGTTGTAAACGTCAGCATCAATCATGCTGGTAATTTCTACCTTAGCATCATTAGTGCCACGGTTCTTAATGTGAAGACGTTGGCCAACCAATTCCTTTTGGGTAGCACTTACGAACCGTTCAAAATTGAAGTACATTTCGGTACCGCCAATTTCAACAATAAATTCACGCTCGAGGACGCCACGCTTCATGTCAAGATCAAGCTTAAAGTCCTTTGGTGTTTGCTTAGCAAGGTCAAGTTGTTCGCCGTTAACCTTAATAATTAACTTCATGAAGTTAACTGCGTTGATCATCTTACCGAAGTACTTAGGATAACCATTTTTCCACCAACCAACACGAGTCTTGTCTGGGAACCAAACACCGCCAAGGTATACACCTTGCATGTGGTCAGCTGAGTATCCTTCTTCAAAGAAGCCACGCATTCCCAAGTTTTCGTTAGCTAAACTAGTCATTGATTCTTGAAGACGCTTATCTTCAGGATCCCATTTATGAGTTGCAACGTGCCACGGAGCAATTTCAAATGTTTGTTTCATAATTCAATTCCTTCCTTCTTTAGACAATAGGGCTGTGGCTAATTCCCGTCACAGTCCTATTCTAGTTTAATCTACTTTATTATTCAGCTTATCCGCCTTATTCAGCGTAGGTTTCCTTAATTGTACCAACTGAAAGGGCACCAAGAGCTAACACAATTCCACCAAGGATGAACATGTTAACTTGTGAGTTACCGAAGAGTGGGAACAATGCGAAACTAAGCAATGAGGCAACGATTTGTGGTAAACAAATTGAACCGTTGAAGAGTCCAAGGTAAGTACCCATGTGCTTACCAGACAATGCGTTGGTAACAATTGTTAATGGGTAAGTGTTCATTCCGGCCCATGCAATCCCGACAAGGATGTATGAAATAATCAATGTCCATTGGTCGTGGATAAAGAAGACAGAAATGAATCCAAATGCACCAAGAAGCAAACTACCAGCATAGCCTAGCTTGTGGTACTTGTTAGGAACCTTAGCTAAAACATATGACCAAACAACAGCAGCGATTGATTGAACGGCAGCTAAAACACCGTACCAGTTACCAGCGGCTTGGTAACCTGCTGAAGTAGCGTTGGTAGTATCCCAAACGTTCTTCGCAATAGCACCTGCTGAGTATGTCCAGAGGTATTGGAAAGCAAACCAGCAGAAGAATTGAACAAGGGTTACAGTCCAGAATGCCTTAGGAGCAGTCTTTAGTAAGGTGAACCAGTTTCCACCTTCCTTGTTATCTTCTTCAGTAATTCCGTGATACTTAGCGTAAGTTGCTGGGTCATATTCGTGAACCCGGAAAACAGTGAACAGACTAGTAACAACCAGTAAAGCAGCACCAACATAGAAAGCAACCTTAACAGAATCAGGAACAACCCCTTTAGGAGCAATGTTCTTAACCCCGAACCAAGTAAACAGGAATGGGAAGATAGCGGCTAAAACGGCACCGGTGTTTGATAAGAAACTTTGAATACCGTATGCATAACTCTTTTGGTCATCGTTAACCATGTCCCCAACCATCATCTTGAATGGTTGCATTGCAACGTTAGATGACAAATCAAGGAAGGCAACGGTAATAGCACCAAACCACAGTGCAGCTAGTGAACCATACCCGAAGCCAAAACTACCTGAATTTGGCAACAGTAACATAACAATAACAGCAACAATCATCCCTAAAAGAAGGTATGGGAGACGCCGACCACCGAGCTTTGGTGCCCAAGTACGGTCGGAATAGTAACCGACGATTGGTTGAACAACAAGTCCCATTAAAGGTGGCAGGATAAAGAACCATCCCAGGTTGTTAGGATCGGCACCAATGGTTTGGAAAATCCGACTCATTTGTGAACTTTGCAAGGTGAAGGCAGTCTGAACACCCAAGAATCCAAAGTTGATCATCCAAATCGTACTCTTGGAGAGTGTTGGCAAGCCTGCGCCCGCTGGCTTTTCTTGACTCATAATTACACCCCTAATTATCTTAAAATTAATGCTTCTCGTCATGAAAGCGCTTCATGACGTTTTACAATTAATAATATACCAGATTCCTCACTTTTGCGCAACCGTTTGCACAAAATTTTTGGAAGGGTTTTCTTTATTCAAAAACAAAAAGACTGAAATACCAATGATTTCAGCCTAATTTTTCTTTAATTTTAACTAGTGTGCTCTCGTATTAATTAACTTGAAATGTGACATAACTGTGGTGCTTCATTGGATCGAAAAGCAACTTAACCGCCTCTCTCCCCAACTCACGGGGACGCAAATCAACCCGCCCATCACTATTTGTCAGCATCCCCATTAACCGACTATTGTTAAAGCAAAATACTGGTAACGAGCGCTTTTGCAATTCATGAGAAAAGCGAACAAATAACAGATCATCAGAGAATAATAAACCATCTGTTTCGGGATGGTTATTAAGAAAATCATCCAACGAATCAGCATTCGTACCCAATTGCCAAACAACTGCTTTTAAATGATGAGTTCTCATGCATTCATCATAACCAGCTGCTCGTTCTCGCTCAAACAACCAGGGATCAACAGATTCAAGAAAAGCTGGATGAGTTAAATGATGGGTTTTTAACAGTTGTTCTGTTGCTGCTTTTCCGGCAGCAATATTGTCGTTATCAACGAATCGATCCGGATATTGATCCATTGGGTGACCGATAATAACAAAGTTAAGGTTATTCTGCCGTAAATAAGCTGTTATGGGGTCATTGCTCATTGCATAAAAAACCAGAAAGTTATGGACCTTAGATTGATCAACCATTGAACGAACCTCTTCAAGCAATTCGTCTTGAGTTGCGGCGATTGCTACCACCATTTCGTAGTGTAGTGGCTGAAGTGCCGTACTAACTCCCCGCATGAGGTCAATATGAAATGGGTTTGCTGGTGCCGTATCTTCCGTAACTGGAAAAATTAACCCCACCATATTCGATTCTCCACGAGTAAGATTCCGCGCAGTGTAGTTAGGTTGATACCCTAACTCTGCCGCAATCTTCTTAACCCGTTCTCGCGTCTCCTGACTAATTCGCGGATTATCATTCAACGCCCGTGATGTCGTTGAAACGGATACTCCCGCCTGTTTTGCAATGTCCTTAATTGTTACCATTACGGCCGTCCCTCGATTTCAAATGGAATAAACTCACCTAATTCTACCAGGTAGAGTCCCATCTGAACAACCGGTATTGGTTTCATAATATTTAATGCTTGTCGATATAACTCCAGCTGACCACGATAACGACCAGTAATTTTAGCTAATTCAAATTCTCGATACTGAGGATTAATATGATCGGTTTTATAATCGACTAAAGTAATTCCTTTAGGCGTTTCTAAATAGCCGTCAATAATCCCATGAACCAGGATCCGCTCATCATCCCTTGCTTGAACCTCTTTAAATAGTTCATGACCATTCATTATCATCGCAAATGGTTCTTCCCGATGATAGTTTTGCCCATTGGCGATAATCTGTCGTCCTGGATCTGTTTGGAAAAATGCAGCAATTCCTTCCATATTAATAAACGGTGCTACTGCAGAGTTAATTAGGTGTTCCTTAACTAATTGCTGAATCTCTTTTTGGACTTGCTTCACCGTGATCTCTTTGTCGTTTAGCGGTAATTTTTGAAATACCAAGTGCGTGGCAGTTCCGACTTCTGTTGCCGCTGGCGATTGATCACCTTGTTGAATAAACTGTGGTGTCGCAAAATCGTTTCTTAAATAAAGTCCGCGGTTCTTCACCTTTCGTTGCTGTTCATAATCCCACTGACCCATTTCACGATTATCCGGATCTTCAAATACCCGTTTTACATCCGTAACTGATTGATAGGCCGTCGTTTTGGTTGCGACTTCGTGTGGATAACGAAAGGCAAGCACTTGATCAATCTCCTTTGCTGACGGGGACTCAAGTGATTGCGAACCTACTTCATCCGCTACATTGATTGGCTTAGTTAATTTTTCCAGTTGTTGCTCAACATCAGTAGCGGTAAAAGTTTGGGCAACGAAGAATGGTTCTGTCGCCATTCCGGTAAATCCTTTTCCCGTATTAAGGGGACTATCTTCCAAAATAATTCCCTTATCTGTTATGTCATCCCCTGAAATACTTAACTTAGCAGCATTAAACTGCTTAGAATACCGTGCAAGCGCTAAACCGATCCAATCCATAAAGGACTTCACACTTATCCGTAACTGCGAACCAATCAATTGCTGGTTGCTTTGGAATGCTTTTTGCCAACCATTCCATGCTTCAACTAGTTTTTGGCCCCTTCGCGTTTCGTTAAACGATGCCGTAATGATCAGCCGCTGTTCAGCTCGGGTTAGCGCAACGTAGAGGACCCGCAAGTCTTCTGCTCGTTCGCCTTGCTGAATATTATTTAAAATAATTTGTCGCTGTGGCGTATCATAAACTAGCCGTTGCTGATCCATTACCTTAATACCAACTCCAGAATTCGGGTCAACAACCGCATTTTCCCGAACAGCCGCGTTATTAAAATGATGGTTTGTATTAATCAAGAAAACAACTGGAAATTGAAGACCCTTGCTCCCATGAATTGTCATTACGTTAACGGTATTCGTATCTAATTGTGTTGGCGCTACCCCCAGATCCTGATCATGTTCCTGCATTTTTTCAATAAAGCGCGTGAACTGGTAAAGACCCTTAAAGCTACTTTGCTCATAAGTATGCGCCCGCTCATATAGTGCATGAAGGTTGGCCTGTCGTTGTTGCCCACCCGGCATTGCACCAACGTAGTCTAAATAACCCGTTTCCTGATAAATATGCCAAATTAAATTAACTAAGGTTTGTTGTTGAGCTACTTGCCGAAATTCAGTTAATTGCTCAATGAAAGTAGTTAGTTTCTGCTGAAGACGTGTTAACTGATCAGAATTCAATGCTGACGATTGCTGAAGGTGGTGACTTTCAAAGTTGCTTTGACACGTCGTTAATGCCGTATAAAAGTCTGCCCGCCGGTTTTGAAGCCGAATAAAAGCTAACTCTTTATTACTAAGGCCAACAATTGGTGAACGAAGAACTGCAACTAACGGAATATCTTGCTTAGGATTATCAATAATCTTTAGCAATGCCATCATTACCCTGACTTCCGTTGCTTGAAAATAGCTTTCGACATCATGAACTGTCAGCGGAACTTCCAGCTCATTAAACTGTTCCATTAAAGTATTATTAATGTTCTTTGTTCGCTCAAGGAGAACGATATCCCCATACTTAACTGGCCGCATTTGCTGTGTTTTTTTATCGTAAATCAATTCTTTATTAGTTACCATCTGTTTGATTCGCATGGCAACCATCCGTAGTTCTCCAGTTAACTTATCGTCTTCTTGGGGAAGTTTAGGATTGGCGTTGGCATCATAAAGCAATACCTCAGCAGGGGTAACCTGGTTATCTGGATTTTCGTCGTAATAGGTTGCGGCATACTTCAAATGAGCATCCTTATCATAATCAATCTCACCGACCTGACGATCCATCAACTGTTCAAATAGAACATTTGTAAAACCGGTCACGTTTTGCATTGACCGGAAGTTTTCTGCTAGAACAATTGATTCACCACCCTTTCCCTTACGATAATTCTCATATTTTGCAAGGAAAAGAGTTGGATCTGCCTCACGAAAACGGTAGATTGACTGTTTTACGTCACCAACCATGAATAAGTTTTGCTGATCTGGACTGGCTAATTGCATCAAGATCTTTTCCTGAAGCGGGTTGGTATCCTGATACTCATCAATCATAATTTCTTGATAGTGTTCACGTAATTCGTTAACAAGGGTAACCCAATCTGGCTGATCCGCAGGTGGCGTTAAGATTTGGTAAGCATAGTGCTCCAAATCGCTAAATTCTAAAACATGACGATTCAATTTTGCTTGTTGGTAAGCTCGTGAAAACTCAATTGTAACCGCTGATAATTCATTTAGGATTCCGGCCGCATGATTTGCAACTTGCCGGAAACGTTGTTCATCATATTCAAAGTAATCTGTCGCTAAGGATTTCAGTTGTTCTTTGAGTCCGTTTCGCGCCTTTATTAATGACTGGTAAGTCTCATATTCGGGATCCTTCTTCTTTGCCCCGCCACTCATTCGAGCATATTTAACTCCCTGAAATGCGGCACGGATGTCTCCCCACTGGTCTTGATCCAAACTCGTGATCAGATCCCTAATTTGTTCCTGGTCACTTTTGATGATTTCAGCTGGTTTATCATATCCAAGGTCTGCCATTCGAATACTCAATTCGGCATAGTCATTCATCAGCTGTTTCAAATTATTTTTAACAACTGGTTTTAGCTGTTCTTGATAGAATTTGGTACTAGTAATTGAATCATTTCCCAGGAAATAATTGTCAGCTAGTCCTTGTAACCAGCTCTCCGGTTCTGGCTGAGCATTTGCTGTTTCATATAACTTCAAAACCAGATCATCTAATCCTTGTGCGTCACGGTCATTAGAGAAATTAGTTACCAGTTCGCTAAAGCTTGCCCGCTCATCATTGGCTTGCTCAAGTGGTGATTCATATAGTTTTTCACTAACTTGTTGCCAGATTTCTTCTTGAAGAAGGAGACGCTCGGTATCATCCGTTAATAGCCGAAATTGAGGATCTAAATGGATTAAGTAATAGTAGCGCTTTATTAGTTTTAGGCAAAAGGCGTGAATGGTACTAATATCGGCCGTAGCTAACCGATTAATTTCATTAATCATTCGCCGCTGCTGTTGCTGTTCTTCAGCGTTATGCACTGGTTGGCGGACTGCTTCTTGGAGAGCTTCACGAATCTTATCCCGCATACTCTTTGCCGCGGCATCCGTAAAGGTCACCATCAACATCCGATCGACATGAATTCCCTCTCTGATCAATTTAATAGCACGTTCAACCAAAACTGCTGTTTTCCCTGATCCTGCTGAAGCGGAAACAAGAATGTTCTTCCCACGATCATCTATCGCTCGTTGTTGACTTGGCGTTGGGTTAAATGTTGCCATTACTCTTTAGTCCCTCCTTCTTTCTTTGCATTATCAAAATCTTCCTTCGCTTTCCGTGGATCAAGCTGACGGTAACGCTGCTGATCCAGCATATTGTCAAATTGATAAATATCCTTGAAGTCGCTATAGTCTAATCCCGTTGACCGTTTACTTCCCTCAATTAACCGGTAAGGATTTAACTTAACCTGTCCCTCAAGGATTTTATCTCCCGCGGCAATAATTAATTGTTTATTCCATTCTTGGAGCCAGTGTAACTGATCAGGAGTAACAAGGAGCGCGTCCTTTTTAGCAGAAATGCCGCCCTTTTTAGTAACCTTTAACGGGTACAAGACCGACTGATTATCTTGAAGTTTCTGATCGAGCGAGTCAAGGATCGCTGGTTCATTCAGGAGAATTCCCTTGTATTCGTGGGAGCTTAACTGTAACTCTTCTAAATCCTTATGCTGGTTTCGTTTCCAATCAAACTTGGGATTATTTAAGTGCAGGTATAATGCTCCCGCAAGCCGTGCTGTTGGCTCGTCTAATTCCTGCAGATTGCTTTGTAACCCATTTAAATAGGTTAATAACTGTAAGGAAATGCCATAGTAAGCCGATGTAAGGTCAAAGGTATGGTTGCTTGATTTGTAATCAACAACGGTAAGAAAATCACTTGGCTGTAAAAGATCAGTTAACTGCTCCTTAGGAAGGCGATCAATTCGGTCAATTCGGCCACGCAAATAAATCCGATCTCCAGAAGCTAATGGGTAGTCTAATGCTTTCAAGTTAACTTGATTTGGACTGCCAATCCGGCCAAATTGCGCTTCAGTCTTAAAAGGTCGAGCCTCAGTATACTGAGCTTGCTGACACATTGTTTTAAGCATTGTTGTCACAATCGTCCGTAACTGGTGATACTGGAACTTTGCCTGGGTTGATGATTCCGTTAGTCGGACTAATTCAGGCTGGTTCTTTTCAGCGGCCTGTAACGCCTCATCAATAAACCTTCTTAATTCCTGCGAATCAGCTACTAACTCCTTTAATTCAACTTGTTGTTGACGAGTGTTATTAATAAAGGTCTCCATCGCCTTATGGAAGAAAGTCCCGATCCGATCAGAAGACATTTCAAGGCGGTCTCGTTTTTGAAGTTGTAAACCATACTTTAAGAAATATTCGTACTGATTAATGTAAAAGTTTTGCAACTGTGAAATTGAAGCATACAAAACCCGTTGTCCACCCTTATTAGGGGTAGCGTGGAGATATAATGCTTGCGCTAACGTTGCTCCAATGTCGTCCACAACGTTATGGTAATTAAATCCTTGATTTACCATTTCTAAGCGCTGTTGAAGTCTTTTTCCTAAAGCATTATCAGTAGCATCTGAGCTTAACTGCCACTGCTTTGCTAATAAAATCAAATCCTGTTTAATTTTTTTCCAGGCCGATGGCATCTGGACTGGTGCAGCAACTGCTTTTTGGTCATCCCGTACCTGACGGCCTACCCGCACTAGCTGACTTAGACTAGCTTCCGGACTACTGATGAACTGCTGAGCACTTTCCCTACCAACCTTACTAGTTACTAATGGCGAATTAATAATCGGTTGCTGGAGATAAGCAGCCAAGTCGCGCATATATGGTGAAATCGTCAACTCTTTATCATCATTGGTTGCTTGTGGAGCCGTGAAAATCAACTGTTGCTTTGCAGAAAGCATCCCCAAATAATGCACAAATGGTTCATTATTCAATTCTGTTATCATGTCAGCCGGTAAGTATTGAAAATCATCATCTAAATATGGAGCTAAGATCTGCTTATCTTGATCAGTCAGTAATCCATCGTTTTCGCGTACTTCTGGCATCACATCATCAGTTGAGCCGATCATAAAGACAACCTTTTTATTTTGACTTTGCACAATTCCCGTTTCGGAAACAACCACTTGATCAAGCGTTGCTGGAATTTGGGAATATTGGGCTGCTGAGAAACCGGCTTGGATAATCTCATTAAATTTTTCAAGATAATCGTCGATATTCTCCTTGTCCAACTGATCTTCTCCAAGGATCTCGACATATTCTTGAAGGATCTGGCAAAACTTTTCCCAAACTTGTTGTGGCTGACGTGCCAAATCAAGATCACGAGTACTCTGATATTGTTGCCATTGATATAGTCGTTCAGTAACCCCATTTTGTTGCAAAAAGTTAAACAGCATCGTTGCCAACTCCCGGCCTGATTCTGCTTCCTTTAGTTGGTTTAAAAATGGCACGATTGTTTCAACAACGTAATTATGAACAATCGCTAATTGCTGATTTAATTGTTCTACTTGCGGAGTGGTTGCTTTTTCTCGCTGGTCCTCAGCATCTTTAACGGTCCATAAGTCTGAGTTTATCCAATCCTGTTTTCCGCGAATTGCCTGCTTTAAACACCAATTTTCGGTAGTGAATACCGCTTCTTGAAAAGTCTTGATTGGCATTAACTCACCAGTCGCTAATCGTGGTACCAATAGCCACGTCTTTAGCAACTGCATAATATCTCCTAATTGATACCCTCGTTGGTCAATACTAAACAACGTGCTTAACAAGATTACCAGCGGATGCTGATCCATTTTACGTTCATGATCATCAAAAACCGGTACCTGATTTTGTGCAAAGATCGGCGAGATCATGTTCTGATAACCATCGAGGTGCCGGGTCAAAACTAAGAAATCCCGGTAACGATACTTGCCACTAGCGACCAACTGTCTAATTTTTATGGCTACTTTTTCTAATTCTTCACGACGATTTGCCATTGTATAAAATTGAACCGCTGAAGGTACCGTCAACTGGCTAGTTTCCGTTGTTGAAATTGGTCCTGCTGCATACCGCTTAAAGTAATGATCAACCCTTTGAAGATCATCATTAACTCGCGGTTGTGTTGCAAACCATACATTCGGCTGAAGTTGGATTTGTTGTGGTTCTTGCTGAGCCAGCTTCCAGAGCCGTCGATAAACCATTGCCGAGGAATAGAACAAATCATTTTCGGCAGGAACTTCACTTGGACTAGGGTGATTTTGGTCAGGATAACCCCGATCGAGAACCAGTGAGACCATTGTAGCTGCCCCATTTTCTACTAAAGCATCAACAATTCGTTGTTCACTAGCAGTAAACTGTGCAAATCGATCAATAAAGAAGTGCATGTGATGAACTTCTTTATTAGTTTGTAAATACTTAACTAACTGCAAATAAAGCTCATTATTTCCCAGGAAATTTTGCCGAAGTTGTTCCTCATAAGCATGGTAAATAATCTCAATATCATGCATCTTAGTTAGCCAGACACGGTTAGCCCCTGATGATTGGTCTTGCTGAATTTGCTCAAGGATCACTGAAAAATCGTCCGCTGAAATATTAGCACTTTTTAGTTCTTCTAATTGCTCCGTCAGCTTCTGAATAAAGCCTGGCCGCTTAATTTCGCTTGCATAAAGGTGTAGCTCCTGAGCATGTTCCTGAGCCACTTGGGATGTCAGCATCGTCATTCCGATCTTAGAAATTCGTGGTGTTTGAAAAGCTGGTGTATCACGTAAAAGGAACCACGCTAACCGGCTAAAGGATAGTACCTGAAGCTTTTCTGAAGCAAAGCGTTGATCATTATCAAGGCCCATTCGTTTTCGTAAACCAGCCAAGATACTTATTTCTGTTTCAAATTTAATATGGTTAGGAACCAAGTAGAAAAACCGGTCTTTAGCTGAGGCCTTTTTCATTTGGTCTGCCAGTTGATCGATCATTACTAGTTCATGATCCATTGCACGAGTGCCTAAAACAAAGCCTAGAGTTCCCATGGTGATCCATCCTTTTTACATAAATTCAAATTCAATTTTACCATACGCATCGAACAAATGTTTAGGTAAATTATTTAAAAAGGAGCAGTCCATTAGTAATAAAGGCCCACTCCCAACAATAATATTTCTTTATAAGTATGCCTGCTTAAAGAAGATGATTGCCTGAGTTAGAGCAAGCAATGCAATTACCCAGCGCATCAATTTAGCAGGGACATATCGTAAAACAATTGGTCCTAAGTAACCACCAATAAACATTCCTACTGCCATTGGAATTGCATCCCACCAATAAATTTTTGATGTGAATGAATAAATAATCAAGGCAACGAGGTTAGTAAAGCCGCAAACCGCATTTTTGATTGCGTTTGATACTAAAAAGTCCTCATCAGTCAAGTATGTTAATAATACTAAAATTACAATCCCGCTTGCGGCACCAAAGTAACCCGCATATCCCCCAACAACTATCAGGAGAAAGATATACAAAACTTTTAACCACTGAGGTTTCTGTTTAGTTAAGTCGGGTTGGTGCTTCCCTGAAACTAAAATCATTGCACCCGCAATCAAAATAAAGAACGGGACTACTCGTTCAAACACCTTCCCCGGAAAAGCAAGTAAAAGAATGCAACCAATAATTGAACCGATCACAGTAAAGAAACCGTAGATCCATACCTGACGCCAGTGACCGTGGAGTTCCCTTCCAGAAGCAAATACCGCGCCCAGGCTATTCCAAATCAGTGCAGCATCATTTGTCACATTAGCATAGACTGGAGCTACACCAACACTTAAAAGCAGTGGGTATGATGCCAATGAAGCAAAAGAAGCTGCCGAAGCTAAAATTCCCGCAACGACACCACCAAGTAATAAGTAAATTAATGTTCCAATCGATGGAATTCCTGCCATTTCTCTCTCCCTATCAAACTAACTTATTAAATCCTACAGAATCGGTGATAGTAACCGTGAAAATGTCTGCTTAAACCGCAACCACCGCGATTGGTTGGCAAACATTTCTGGCGTAATCACCCGTGAACTACGAATATCATTTACAAAGATCTGTTCTAGCTTATCCGTCATATTGCGATCGTAAATAAAGGAATTAATTTCGAAATTTAATTTAAAGCTTCGAAAATCAAGGTTTGCAGAACCAACACTTGCCATTCTGCCATCGATCATGATCGTTTTGGCATGCAAAAAACCATTTTCGTAAAAGTAAATGGTGATATCATGGTTTGCCAATACTCGAGCATAGTATTGAGTTGCCCGGTAAACAAACGGATGATCCGGCTTGCACGGAACCATTATCCTGACATCTACTCCCGAATGAGCAGCTACCTGAAGCGCATCAATCACACTATCATCTGGAATTAAATATGGGGTTTGAATCCAAATATGATCAGTCGCAGCGTTAATTAACCGCAAATAACCTAACTTAATGTTTTCCTGTGGTGATTCTGGACCACTAGAAACGATCTGCAGTGACGTTTCGTTCCCAAGCTGACTCTTATCTAATTTAATTTCAGGGAAGAAGCGCCGAAAATGCTTAATTCGACTTTCCTGATGCTTAACTGAGGCATTCCAGTCACGAATAAACCGCTGTTGTAGGCTATATACACCGCCACCGATAATTCGGAGGTGAGTGTCACGCCACGGACCAAACTTCTTTACCCGCCCAAGGTACTGATCACCAATATTAAAGCCACCGACATAGCCAATTTTGCCGTCAATTACAACGATCTTACGGTGATCACGGTAATTCAACCGAAAATCAATAAAGTTGCTATGGGTCATCAAGAATGGCGTTGCATAGCCGCCACGTTTACGGAGTCCGTTATAAAAATCAGAACGAACCCCCATCGAACCCCATGAATCATAAAGCACCCGAATCTCAACGCCCTCTGCTGCCTTCTGCTCTAACAGGGTCCGTAATTCATTCCCGATTTGATCATTATAGATTGTATAAAATTCAATATTAATGCTCTTTTGGGCCGCTTCAATGTCAGCAAAGAGCTGTTGAAATAGCTTATCACCATCTATATAAACTTTGACATTATTATGACGGGTCAGAAAGGCGTTATCTAAACTTTGAAAAAGCATTACCGTCCGTCGATACATTTGAGCAGTTGAATGCTTCGGTTTTGGCATATTTTGAAACTGAACCTTTTGCCGGTCAACAGCCTGTTTCAATTTCAATTGCGTCTGCGATTTAATTCGCTCTAACCGACGCTGTGGCAACTTTCGTCCGAGAAACGCGTAGATAATAAATCCAACTACCGGAAGCAATAATAGCACAAGCAGCCATGCCCAGGTTGCCGCAATATCTCGCTTTTCTCTAAAGACCGTAAATAGTGCCGCAATTTCGTTAATAACGACAATTGTAATCAGCAACCACTTAATAACATTCCACGTTAATATCATTACGGCACTCCCCTTTTTTATCCCTTTAATTCTAACTCATAAAAATTGGATAACCAACGGCAGTTACAAAATCTTTCTTTTTTTGTTCTATAATGAAAGAAATTTATTAGTGAACCGAGGTTAATTTAAATCATGTCAACAATTTATCTTCGCCGCGCTAAATTAGCAGATCTCGATACTATTATGGAGATCATCGAGGAAGCGCGAAATTCACTTAAGAATGATGGCAACCCTCAATGGCAAGATGGTCACCCTGATCGTGCAATGATTGCTCATGATATTTCCCAGGAAATAAGTTGGGGCCTCGTGGTAAATGATCAAGTTGCCGGAACTGCAGCTCTCCAACTTGCTCCCGAGCCTTCATACCAAAACATTCATAATGGCCAGTGGAGTCACCCTCAATCTCCATATGCCACAATTCATCGAGTAGCTCTTTCAAGTAATTACCGTGGACAGGGACTCGCCAAGTTCCTCTTCAGTAACCTTATTACTGTCGGTCAACTCCAAGGACGGACTAACTTCCGCCTTGATACTCACGAAAAGAACAAACAAATGCAGAAGCTAGCTCATGATTTTGGCTTTATTCGTTGTGGTGAAGTTACCGTTAATGACAAAAACGACCCAAAACGGCTTGCTTTTGAACTAAATCTCAATCACGGTTATAAAGTTACAAGAATTACTAACGACTTTATGAAAGGACTGTTAAAATAGGAAGTGTAGGATATAATTTTACTTATAGGAGGGATTTTATGCAGTACGCAAAAAACGATCTGGGTTATTTAGTTCGCCAACACAATGAACTAGTTAATAAGATCCAAAAAATTCATCCAGAAATTGAGCAGCTTAGTAAGCGAATTGGCTTAAAGCCAGATGATGACTTCTGGAAGATGTACTTAAACCAACAATGGTTGCCTACTAGTACAGCAATCCAAAGTCGCCTCTTTAGGCTTCAAAAAGAGTTCTTTGATCTCGGTGAACGAGCCGGATTGATTGAAATTAAGATTAACCAACTAAAAAAGAACGCTGCTTAATTAGCGCTTAACATAGTTAAAAATAAAATGACGGTGACCGGGGAACATTTCGTATTTACCGGCCACCGTTATTTTAATTACAAAGAAAGACTTACCCGCAGTCCCTGGTTAACCTTTTTCATTACCGAAGTATCAAGGTGATCAATCCGATCCATCAGTCGTTGCTTATCGATCGTCCGAACCTGTTCCAATAAAACAACTGAATTTTTAGGAATTCCAGTTACTTTAGTTGTCAGCGGAACATGTGTCGGCATTGGTTTCTTCTGTGAGTGCGTAGTGATTGGGGCCACAATAACAGTCGTGCTAAAGTGGTTACCGACATCATTCTGGATAATTAAAACCGGTCGTTGTCCCCCTTGTTCCGAACCCACTACTGGTGAAAGATCGGCATAAAAAATGTCCCCTCGTTTTACTTCTTTTGCCTTCATTCAATAAATTTCTCCTTAAGCTATCGTTATGATCTCATTTTAAAAAGAAAGAAGACAGGAAACAAGTTTCCTGTCTTCTTTCTTCATTGAAAAGCTTACCGATTACTTGTCGTCTTCAGCTTTTTTATCGTTGTCTTCGCCCTTGTCAGTCTTTTCTGACTTGTATTGATCACTGTCATCTTCGGCAGCATCCTTAGCATCAACGATTACTAACTTACCATCCTTCATTTCAGCAACTAAGTGCTTTGCATCAAGGTGGTCAAGGTAGTAATCAGTTACCTTGTCACGAATTTCACGTTCGATAACCCGACGAAGCGGACGAGCACCCATTGCTTCATCGTAACCTTCATCAATAAGGTATTGCTTTGCAGTTGGGGTAACCTTAACATCCATTCCCTTCTTAGCCAAGGTCTTGTTAACGTCAGCTAACATCAAGTCAACAATCTTCTTCAAGTCTTCCTTAGTCAAACTGTGGAATTCAACAATTGCGTTGAACCGGTTCAAGAATTCTGGACGGAAGTAATTAGTTAACTTCTTAATCAAGTCTTCTTCATCGTTGTCGTTACCTAACTTAACTGGAGCATCATTGGAGTATCCAGCGTTTGAGGTTGCGATAATTACCGTGTTCTTGAAGTCAATAGTGTTTCCTTGACCATCAGTTAAACGACCGTCATCAAGGACTTGGAGCAAGAGGGTAATAACTTGTGGGTTAGCCTTTTCAATTTCATCTAACAAGATAATTGAGTAAGGGTGACGACGAACCTTTTCAGTTAAGGTATTGCCGTTGTCATCATAACCAACATAACCAGCAGTTGCACCGATTAACTTAGAAACGGCTGTCCGGTCTGAGTATTCTGACATATCCAAACGAATAATGTCATTCTTGCTACCAAACATGTCGAGAGCTAATTGCTTTGCAAGTTCAGTCTTACCAACACCAGTAGGACCAACGAAGAGGAAACTGCCAATTGGTGAGTCACCTTCATCAAATCCGGCACGGTTACGACGAATAGCTCTAGCTACAGCTTCAACAGCCTCATCTTGACCAATAACTTTGCCTTCTAGCCGCTTATCCATGTCCTTCAACCGTTCAACATCGCTAGCGCCAATCTTAGAAACTGGAATACCAGTCATTTGTTCTACAGCGTTAGCAACATCTTCAGGGGTTGCGGTAACCTTGTCATTTTCGGAGCCTTCCTTTAATTGCTTTTCAAGATCAGCAATCTTCTCCTTAGCGGCTTGAGCAGTCTTGTAGTCTTCCTTCTTGGCTGCTTCCTTTTGCTTCTTCTTTTCGTTTTCGATATCCTTTTCGATTTGCTTTGCATCGTGTGCTGGGTGCTTAGCAGCTAAGTGGGCAGCAGTCATATCTACTAAATCAATTGCCTTGTCAGGTAATGACCGTTGTGGCATGTATTGAACTGAGTAGTCAACTGCAGCTTGAAGAACATCATCTGGTAACTTAACGTTGTGGTGACGTTCGTACAAGTCACGAATTCCCTTTAGGATAGCGATTGTGTCAGCCTTGCTTGGTGCGTTAACTGTTACTGGGTTGAATCGCCGTGCCAAAGCTGCATCCTTCATAATCGTGTTCCGGTATTCATCTTGAGTAGTAGCACCAATAACGGTAATTTCTCCCCGTGATAGTGCAGGCTTCATGATGTCGGACATTCCCTTGGAGCCGCCAGCATCACCAGCGGAACCAGCACCAATGATTTGGTGAATTTCATCGAAGAAGAGAATAATGTTTCCAGCCTTCTTGACTTCATCAATCAACTTTTGCATGTTCTCTTCGAAACTACCACGGTATTGGGTACCAGCTTCAAGACTAGAAACATCAATACTGATAATTTCCTTGTCCTTAATTGCTGCTGGAACA
The DNA here is from genome assembly GCF_000159435.1 of Limosilactobacillus vaginalis DSM 5837 = ATCC 49540. Classification (GTDB taxonomy): domain Bacteria; phylum Bacillota; class Bacilli; order Lactobacillales; family Lactobacillaceae; genus Limosilactobacillus; species Limosilactobacillus vaginalis. The sequence continues at coordinate 114,451 of NZ_GG693412.1, forward strand.
TCGCCAGAAACGATTGCTTGAGCAAGACCTTCTACAACAGCAGTCTTACCAACACCAGCATCACCAACTAATACTGGGTTATTCTTTGTCCGCCGACTTAAAATTTCAGCGGTTTCTTGAATTTCCTTGTTCCGACCGATAACTGGGTCAAGTTCGTGACGACGAGCTTCTTCAGTCAAGTTCCGGCCTAACTTGTATAAGATACTTTCCTTACCTTCATTAGGTTGTTGGCCTGGTTGTTGTTGTGGAGCAGCTCCACCAGGTAACTTTCCAGTTTGACGATATTGTGCAAATTCTTCAGGAGTGACTTCTCTACCGTTAATGAGGTAGCGGCGGTTATCAGAATTAAGACCGTTCATATCCCCCATTAATTGGTTAAAAATGTCATTCATGTCTCCATCAAATGGGTTCATTGGGTTTTGTGCCATAAGTACATTCCTCCCTTAATTTTCTTTAATTACTAAATTTATATATTTACAATGCTTTATTCGAGATAATTTTCTTCCAATTCTTTCAGGACCTCCCACATTTTTTTGTGTTGCGCCTGAGCTAAAGCATCTAAGTCTCTCAAATTCAGTGGCGTAGCGCTCGACTGAGGTTTGCTAAAAGACTTATGTAAAGTGGTATAACCGTATCCGGAACGTTTCGACACCTGGTAGATCGTCAAGTTGTGAACCGCCAGATAGTGTTTAATATCAATCCGCATATCTTCACTTCCTTTACGATTAATATTATATCACATCTGTGAAATAACACAAGTGTGAAGTATCAATTTTTTCAAAAAATCCAAAAAACTTATTGACTTTGATTAAAAATGAATTAGAATATTAGTAATCTCTTAATCAATTGAGGAATGAATAATTTAGTATCCTTGTAATCCCTTTTCTTTTGTGTGCTAACATTCCATTCCCAGATGTTCCCCAAGCGTCTGGGAATTACTACTTTACTCATTCCAATTCGGTAAAAGGATCATGATTGTTTGTCATGATCCTTTTATCTTTTTTATTAAAATTTACTAAGTAACAGCTATTAATTTAGCTAGGCATTTTTATTGCTTCCCATTACCTATTCGGATATACTTAAAGCAGTTGGATAGAAGTATTAGTTCCATTGCTACCGATAAAAGGAGGATAAGCAATATGAGTACATTTAAAGTAAAAGCCACAAAAACCACTACTGGAATGCAAGTTTCTGCTGGAACACGAGGATTTGAAATTACCTTTGATGAGCCAAACAGTACTAACACGGGGATGAATCCTGTAGAAATTCTCTTAACTTCTTTTGGTGCTTGTACTGCAATTACAGCACAAGCCTTAGCAGACAAGCGAAATTTCGACTTACAAGCTTTTTGGATCGATATTGATGGCGATCTAGACCGCGAAGATGTCGCTGCCGGAGATAGTCGACGGAAATTTACTGAGATTCGCTTTACGCCTCACCTTCGTTCAGACGAATCTGATGAAGACATTAAGCAATTTCTTGCCGATGTCGAAAAGAAGTGTCCTGTAAGAAACACCCTTGAATTCGGGACAAAATTTGTTGCTAATAACTTTGTGCGGGAATAAGGTGCTAAGATAATGCCATACATTAAAAGGATCCGTAGCATGGTTGGCCATGAGCCTTTAATCATGACTAGCGCTTCAGGAGCATTGCTTAACCAAGATCAGCAAGTTCTTCTTCAAGCACGCGCTGATACTGGCGATTGGGGATTCCCCGGTGGCTACATGGAATACGGTGAGTCATTTAGCGACACTGTAAAACGCGAATTTAAAGAAGATGCTGGTTTTGAAATTATCCCGGAAAAGTTGCTAAAACTTCAGGATCAGGATTTTTATACCTACCCAAACGGTGATCAGGTTCAACCAGTTAATGCCTTTTACCTCGTTAAATTGGCTACTCAAAAGCACGTTAATACTAAGCCTGATGAAACCGTTAAAGTTCAATACTTTGATCTTGAAAAAGAGCCACCAAAGTTCTTCAATGACCAACATGCTGAAATGTGGCAGCTCATTAAAAAATATGTCGAGCAAAACAGATAATTAAATTTAAGATACCCGTCCTGGTGTTCTATTCCAAAAAGAACACTGGGGCGTTTTTTCTAGTCTTCTCCTTTTTCGCCTTGATTACCCTCATCATTAATTATGCTAGAATAGTTTTATTACGTGTAATCAGAGAAATAAGGAGAAAAATTATGATTTGGACCTGGGATATTATCCGGCGCATCATTGAAGTACTATGGCTAATTAACATTGGTTTTGCTATTTGGACCGTTTTTCGGAGCAGGCGGGATATTGCTGCTACTTGGGCATGGCTGCTTGTTTTATCAGTCTTTCCCGTTGCCGGATTTATCCTCTACATGTTCGTTGGTCGTCAGCTATCACATGATGATATCTTCACAATTCAAGAAGAACAGGCCAAGTATCAAAATACTTTCCTTAAAAAGCAGCATCGGCTTTTAGAACAGCACGAACTATTGCCGCAAAGCAATCAAAAGCCCCGAGCACGGATGCTTGTTAATTTAAACCTTAATAATGACGAAGCACTCTTAACCTTTGATAATCATGTCGAAGTCTTTACTGACGGTCATGCTAAATTTGAACAATTAATTGACGATATTAATCATGCTAAAAAAATCGTTGATGTCGAATACTACACCTTTTATGCTGATCATCTCGGTAAACGAATTCTTGATGCACTTGTCCATGCTGCCAAACGAGGCGTTAAAGTCAGGGTCCTCTATGATGCCAGCGGATCTCGCGGAACCAAGCCATCTTTTTTCGAACCACTGGAAAAACTCGGCGGTCAAGCTCAAGCATTTATTTCAAGCTCATCTAAGTGGTACACTTCACCACGACTTAACTACCACCTCCACCGAAAATTAGTGATTATCGATCATCAGATTGGCTACATTGGTGGATTTAATATTGGTGATCAGTATCTCGGTGATAGTCCTAAGTTTGGTTACTGGCGCGATACGCACCTAAGAGTGGTTGGCCAAGCTTCAGTTATGATGGAAGTTCGGTTTGCGATGGATTGGAACACTACCTGCCGAAAGACTCGTAAGCCAAAGTTTTCCATTGATGATGAATTAAAAGACTTCACTATCAAGCATCCCCAATCAACCAACCCGGATGAAGTCCCAATGCAAATCGTCTCCTCTGGTCCAGATAACCAAAATTACGCAATTCGGCGGGGGTATGAGGGAATCATTGCCACTGCACGGAAATATGTTTATATCCAATCCCCTTACTTAATTCCTGAGGATTCAATTCTTGAGGCATTAATCATCGCTGCCAAAAGCGGTGTTGACGTTCGAATCATGGTCCCATGTATGCCCGACCATCCCTTTGTTTACCGGATGACCGAGTACTATGCTAAGTATCTCGTTCAAAACGGTGTTAAGGTTTACCGCTATGATAATGGCTTTATCCACGCTAAGACAATGGTCAGTGGTTCCAACATCGCATCTGTCGGCTCAGCTAACCAGGACTACCGGAGCTACAAACTTAATTTTGAGGTAAATGCTTTTACCTATAATTCACAGCTCTCCAGTGAACTTAAAAAGATCTTTGAAGCCGACCTGCTTAATTGCACACCGATGACGGAAGAGTACTTTGCAAAGCAATCACGGTGGCTGAAGTTCAAGCAACAGTTCTCCCACCTTCTAGCACCAATTTTCTAATTTACGGGAGGAATTAAAATGAACACGGAAAATGCCAAGCGCATTAAAGATGTTCTGATTGCAATTCTAATAATCGTTGGTGTACTTGCTATCCTTCCAGCAATTTTCATTGCGATCGTAACCATCCTTTCTGCCCTTATTGCCGGTTTTTCATTTGCTAACATTGCACTCGTTGAAATGATGAGTTACTGGTCAATCAATGTCTGGACAAGTCTCTTTTATCTAGGATTATTAATTGCAGAAATTGGTCTCTTAATTATCATTGTTCCCCTCCTTGTCTGGGCCGCTAAATGGTTAATCAAAGCGGTAAAATGGGTGATCAATGCTATTAAAATGCGATTGGGAGGCAATGATAAACAATGAAACGAGCATTTAAGTGGGGAAGCATTATTATTGTTTGCGGATTAATCATTTCTGGAATCGCCTATTTGGGGCATAAACAACCATTTGATCCAATGTCCCCAATTGAAGAATCAACAGCTAATCGTGATGTTCTTACCCGAAAGTCATTTAATAAAATTAAGGTTACTGCTAGTTCAGCTGACGTAATTATTAAGCAAGGAAACCACTTTTCCGTTTCCTATTACGGAAATAAAAACCATGCAGTTCATGCTCAGGTTAAAGATGGTGTCCTAAAAATTACGCAGACACCCGTTACTCATTCAAAACTGGCTAAATTTCAGTTACTTAACAGTAGCGATGAAGAGCGTTGCATCGTTACTGTTCCCCAAAAGGCAAGTCTTACTAAAATAGAAGGTCACGTCAATAATGAACTTCTCCTTAATCGAATTCTTGCCAAAAAGATTAATTTAGAGAGTAATAATGGCGACATTAATGTCCTTAACAGCGAGTTTGATCAAGGAAAAATTATTACTACCAGCGGAGATATTACCATTCGTAACTCATCCCTTATCCAGACAAAACTTGCTTCAACTAGTGGCGATATTAATTTAAATAAGGTTTCATTAACCAAGGGATGTTCTTTGTTAACATCTGGTGACTTTAATGGTCAGCGATTAACTATTATCGGTCATTATTCAGTTACTAACCAAAGCGGGGATAATTCGATTACTAAATCGACCATTGACGGTGCTAAACTCACAACTAAGAGTGGTGACAACAACTTAAAGCGGAAACATCGTAGCGGTGGTTTGCTCGAACGAAATACCACTGAGCCAAACTTCATCTACCTCAAGAACGTTAGTGGCGATAATATTATTAAGTAACGTTTCACATGAAACAGATAGTAAAAGAGCTTCAAAATTCGTTTTTTCGAACTTTGAAGCTCTTTTTAGGAGTTATTTAAGTTTTTAGTTGTGTTATCTTACCTAATTATTAGTAGATACCATCATAAGCCTTTTGGTAAAGGTCAATTATTTCTTGCTTAGTACCCTTCCGTGGGTTGGAGAATGCATTACCATCTTTCAATGCGTTTTCAGCCATCAATGGGAAGTCTTCTGGCTTTGCACCAATTTCCTTGATTGATGCTGGAATACCAACAGCCTTGCACATTTCTCTCATTCCGTCAATTGACTTTTGAGCAGCTTGCATGGTAGTTAAACCAGTAGTGTCGTAACCCATAATTTCAGCTAATTCTGCAAAGCGTTCTGGGCAAGCAATAATGTTGTACTCTTCAACGGGTAGTAAGCAATAATGCACAGCAAACACCGTGTGGAGCATCATATTGACCACCAAGTTGGTGAGCCATTGCGTGAACATAACCTAAGTTAGCGTTGTTAAATGCCATTCCGGCAAGCATTTCTGCTTCAACCATCTTTGTCCGTGCTTCAATATTGTGACCATTAGCAACTGCTTCAGGCAATGCAGTTTGGATTAATTGAATAGCTTCCTTACATTGACTGTCAGTAATTGGGTTGTGGTCAACTGAAACGTATGGTTCAATTGCTTGAACAAAGGCATCACAACCAGTAGCAGCAGTAACTGATTGAGGAACATCTAACATCAGCATTGGATCGTTAAATGATACCAATGGAATGTTACGCCATGAAACAACAACGAACTTCAAGTGATCCTTTTCGTTAGTAATAACTGCGTGACGGGTTAATTCTGAACCAGTTCCGGCAGTAGTGTTAACAGCCATCAGTGGTGGTAGTGGATTCTTCAAAGTTTCAATTCCGGCTAACTTAGTAATATCGTCACCGTTAGTCAAAATAATTCCGATTCCCTTACCACAGTCATGAGCTGATCCACCACCAACAGTGATGATTGAGTCACAACCTTCATCTTCGTACATCTTCTTACCAGCCTTGATGTTCCGAATCTTTGGGTTAGGTTCAACACCAGTGAAGACAGCGTAGTCAACACCAGCCTTTTCCAATGATGCAAGAGTTTGCTTAACTGGTCCATTGTCGATAGCAGCCAAGTTATCTTGGGTAACAACCAGTACCTTGTGCATTCCCAGCATCTTAGCACGATCACCAATCTTTTCAATTACACCTGGGCCAAAGAAATTAACACTAGGCATCAGAAAGTCAAATTGTCTATTCATTGCAATAGCCTCCTTAGATTGCTTGTATGCACTTACATTATGAAACATTGTGAAGAGCATTGCAAATTAGAATTGCCTAATAATAATGAGAATTTAGACATATTACCTCATTTGTTTTATTACAAGAGTTTTCAGAATATTTATTCCGCCTTTTTTGTTAAATCTTTTTCAAACTCTGCCCGTAGTAATTGAGCAATCGGATCATAAGTGTGAAGAATTCGATCAACCTCTGCAACTGAATCGGACGGACTAATCTTTAATTGCGGATTAATCGCTAATTGTTTCATGTGAAACCCGGTAATTACTAGTCGCATTGCAATTTGCGCTTGCGCTCCCCCATGGGCACCAAATGTTACTAAACTAACTGGCTTATTCTTCCATTCGTTTGCTAAGTAATCAAGTGCATTCTTGAGCACTGCTGGATAACCCCAATTATATTGTGGAAAGACAAAGATCAGACCATCATAGCTTGAGATTAAGTTGCTCCATTCACGAGTATAGCTGTGTTCGTACTGACCTAGTGCTGGAATTTTACTTTCATCTAAAAATGGTAAGTCGATTGTTCTTAAGTCAATTTCATTAAATTTTAGCTTTGTACTTACAGCCAATTGCTTCTGTAGCCAATCGGCAACCTGCTTGCTCCGCCGCCCGGGACGTGTACTACCAACAACTATTCCAACCTTTTTCATTGAAATCACTCCCATTAATTGTCTTTGACTTCATCATAACCATATTTGGCTTTTAAAACAAAAGAATGGGGCTGGAATCGTTAATTTCCAGCTCCAATCTACTTCTTTTTCACTAAACCAAACGTTAGTAATTGAAGAAGGAGAGTTACCAAGACGAGCATTGTTCCAGTAATTAGTCCTGGACTCTGCTTTTCACCAGTTTGTGGTAGTTGCTGGTTATCCTAGTTTGCTTTTTTAGCATTATTATCAACTTCTTTTACGTCAGCTTGTTCAACTGTTGTTGCGGAAGTTAACTGAACAGTTGCCGTAGCTGCTGCGTTTGCTGCATTAGTGGTTGCAGAAGCTGAGTTTTCGTTTCCTTGCTGATCGGAGTTGCCTGAACTAGTTGGTCCATCTGAACCTGCTGGCTTATCCGAGTCTACCGGTCCATCAGAAGTTCCCGGTTGTCCAGGACTTACCGGCTTGTCCGGCTCCGTTGGATTATCAGGTTTATCATGAGTGATTGGCTTATCTGGATCTACTGGTGTATCCGGTTCAGTTGGTTCACTCGGCCCTACCGGATCTGTTGGCTTTTCATTTTGCTTGTAGCTAATTTCTACCAACACATTCCCGGTATTAACATTTGGTGTTACGGCCTCCACCTTTTCCTGACTTGGTGTGTACCCGTCAACCTTTTCTGGTATAAATTCAGCCCATGTTCCATCCCCATCAACAACTTGCCATTCAGTTTCACTAATAATTTCACCGTTTACTGGGTGCTTAGTAGTGTGCTTAACAAATGTTACTGTCTGAGTAATCGTCTTTACGGTTCCATCCGGCATCGTAACCTGAATCAGCCGGTTAACAGTCTTAGTATCAGCATCAACTTGGTGGGCCAGGTAGTTAACGTGGTGGAGCTGATCCTCTGTTGTACCATTAACTTCCATCAGTTCAATCTTTTCAATATCTGGAACATGGCCTTCAACTGTTGGCACAACAAATTCTGCAAATTGCCCAGTTGACCACTCACCATATTCCTTTTCACCCGTTTGTAGATTTGTTTTTACTTCACGAGTTAATGTTACGGTGTGGTTAACCGTTTCAACTGTCCCATTCGGGTGGTGAAGGTGAATTACCCGGTTGACTGTCTTTTCTTCAGTTGCAGTTGAATATGCTGCTTCATAACGAACTTCAACTTCATAATCCTTAGTATCTGGATTAGCTACCTCTCTTGGGATGTATGTTTTATCAGGCTTTTTTCCGTCAATTTCAGCTGGATAATAGTCATCAAACATCTTTCCCGGTTGATCCCATTCGCCATAAACAATTTCACCATTTGCCTTTTTAGTTACTTGACGGGTGAAAGTTACCGTTTGGCGAACATATTTGATACTGCCATCCGGTAAGATTAGTTTGATTGTCCGGGTTACATCACGGGTTTCCGTTGTTACTTCGTTTTGAGGATACTTAATTTCCTCAACCCAACTATTAGTTCCTGGCTTAACCGTAACTTGACTGATCTCTGTCCGGTCTGGCGCTATCCCGTCAATTTCTCCTGCCTGGTAACTATCAAATGAATCTTTATCCGTAGTCCATTCACCGTAAGTTGCCTCATTTGTCCACGGATTAGTAATAACATCACGAGTAAACTTTACTGTCTGCACAATTTCTCTTGTTGTCCCATCTGGTAAGTATAAGATGATTGTCCGGGTAACTGTGTCGGTTTCCGTATTGACAATGTTCTTCTTCATCAAGACATCGATCTTTACTGTACCAGAATTACTATCCACCGTTGTTTCCTTAATCACTGAATGGTTAGCTGAAAAACCATCCTTGGGAACAACCGTGTAGTCTTGGAACGTTAGGCTTGGCTGCCATTCTTGAACAACAACCATTTGTTTAGTGTACTTGTCATACCTCACAACCCTTGTAAACGTTACTACTTGGTGGTTGAGGATTTCTTTATTAGTCCCATAATGACCGTAGATAATTTGTTCAACATCTTTACTTTCTGTCTTTTCTTCAATAATATGCCTTACGTAGATTGGGATACTTTGATAAGGTTCACCAGTCACTTCAAATTCTTGAGGCTGGCCTTCCACAATTTCTAATCCTGCAGGTAAATGCTTAATAATTTCATCCATCGTTATTTTGTCGCCCGGTTTTTTTCCAGGGATGTAAACGTAGTCAGGAAGAACATTACCGTGGTCGTCTTGATCTTGGAACTTAATTTCTACCCCATTTTGCTGCGGGATGTCTGAAGCAGGGTCACTAGCTGATCCTACCGTCCCCCCCCCACTAATTTCTGGAGCCGTGCTAGTTACTGGCTGTGCACTAGGTGGCGTCTGATCTTGTACTGCGCCTGCTGAGTCTGCCACCACTTGCGAAGTAGCTTCACTCGAAACTGGTGTCGCTTCTGCTGTACTACTACTCGCTACCTCATCATTGTCCGGTTGCCTCGCACTTTCACTCCCAGTAATTTCTACTGGTTGGGGCGTTGCTAGTTCTGTTTGAACTGCTTGTCCTTCTTGATTAACTGTTTCATCTGCTGAAGCACTACTCGCACCAATGAAAGTTAATCCTAAAAGAACAGATGCTACACCAATACTTAATTTTCGGAGACCAAACCGTTGTTTTTGCGGCTGACCTTTACGAATCATCATTTGTATATTTTTCTTTGATAACATGTATTAATCCTCCTGTGAGTTAGTAATAAAAAGTAGCATTATTACAAAGTTACTTCCTATCTATCCGCACTATTTCATAGGGGGTTAAACCTATCTTTATCCGCTTTTAGATACATTATTGTAATATACTAGTAATCTTTATGTAATATATTACTATAACGCCATCACAGGGAAAATATTATTAAGTTGGATCATAATATTTCTTAAGAATTTGATCAAAAAAAAGTTCACAAATGAAAGTTTAAGCATTTGTGAACTTTTTTGTTACTTATGATAAGGCAAACCATTAATAATGGTAAATGCCCGGTAAATCTGTTCGGTTAATACCAACCGCATTAATTGGTGAGGGAGGGTAAAACGACCAAATGAAATTTGGGTATCAGCACGTTTTAAAACTTCTGGACTAAGACCTAAAGAACCACCAATCACGAAGGTAATATCACTATGGCCATACGTGGTTAACTGGTTAATCTCCTTAGCAAATTCTTCCGAAGTCCGCTCTTTTCCCTTAATCGCTAAGGCATAAACGTACTCCTTATCCTTTATTTTCTCCAGAATCCGCTCGCCTTCCTTCGCCATTACCTCATCCATTTCCGCCTGACTTAGTGACTCTGGTGCCTTTTCGTCTGGAACTTCAACAATTTGGAATTTGCAAAAACGACCAAGCCGCTTTGAATATTCCGCAATTCCTGCTTTAAAATACTTTTCTTTTAATTTACCAACACCGATAATTTTAATATTCAATTTATCCACCACTTTCAACATTTTATCCACAGAGTTATCCACAGGCGATTGATTATAATTCTCTTTTTCTCGAATGTTCGGTAGAAAAACTATAGTGAATGCGCTTACCTATTTTTTACTTATCCACAGTTATCAACAGAAACAGCTGTTCGTCCACAATGCTCTAATCACCTGATATAACAAGGATTTGCCCTCGTTGATTTTCAATTAATCCACTTATCCACAATATAGTTTCTAACTTGTGGATAAGTTTTGCACACCGATAATGACTGTTATTAAGGCACTTTTACAATAGTAAAATAATTTCGCTGATTTTTCCACTAACTTTTCCACAAGCTAATTCACAGCTAATTTTAGTTAAAAAATAACACGGATTGTGGTTATTGAATCACAATCCGTGGTTAGCTGAATATTTAACTAACTGAATAGTTTAATCATTCGTTATTTCTCAAGATTAAGCATACTTATGAGCAATCTTTCCACAAACTGCTGCTACAATTGCTGAAAGTAAATCATCAATAAAAGTATTAACGTGCAAGTCTGAGGTATCAAACTTCTTCATGATCCCAGATTTAACTCGGTCAAAATAGCCAAAGTTTGTTGTTCCAATTGTTCCGTAAATCGTTGCAATTTGGAGCGCGATTGTTTCATCTACCCCAAATACTCCAGCATCATTTTTGATAATTGAAGCAAGCGGTTCATCGACTTGCCCTTCTTCCGTTAATCGATCCAATTCCAACATGACCATTGCGTTATTCATTAACTCACGCTTATGCATAACATCAACAACTGCATCTTCACACTCTTTCAGTGTAACTTCAGGTTCATACTGGTGCTGGGTTTCATAGACAATCTTAGCCAAATCTGATTGGGTTACCCCACGTTTTGCGAGTCGGTCTATCACAAAATTATAGGCCTTAGTATCAGGATACTTAAATTTAGGATTATTCATCTTCACTTCTCCCAACATTTATTAATGATTTCATTATAATGCAAATAATACTAGGGACAACCTACTTCAATGTTCAAAAAAAGGGGACTGTGACATAAGTACTTTTACCAAGTTCAAATACGAACAGCGCGGTACGTAAATGGGTTCCAGTGTCCGGTATAACCGAACTCTGGAACCCTATTTGCGCTCGCGGGGGCGTGAAAACGAAGTCATAAATGACTTCTGTCACGCTCCCTCTCTCATATACTTAATTTATTTTGCCAGCTTCAATGTTGCTGTATGGGATTGACCATCACGGTAATAAGTTACCTTAGTCGTGTCGCCAACTTTGTACTTATATAATGCTGACTTCAGCGAGCTAGTATTCGTAATCTTGGTATCACCAAGTTTGGTAATAACGTCATATTGCTCAAGGCCTGCTGTTTGTGCATTTGAGCCACTCTGAACATCCATGATTACAACACCCTTAGTAATACTTGATGGTAATTTTAGAACAGACTGCTGCTGATCGGTTGTTACCCGACTTAGGTCAATCATACTAATTCCAAGTGACGGCCGAGAAATCTTACCATTCTTAATTAACTGGTTGATAATCTTGACCACTTCGTTACTTGGAATAGCAAAGCCCATCCCCTCAACGGAAGAGCCATCACTGCTCCCTGCTAACTTCATCGAGTTAATCCCGATTACTTGGCCAGCCATGTTAATTAATGGACCGCCTGAATTACCTGAATTAATTGCTGCATCAGTTTGGATAACAGAGGTTAACGTCCCGTCTGTACCACTCTTTAGCGTCCGACTCTTTGCAGAAATAATCCCTTTCGTTACAGTGTTAGCGTATTCGCTACCCATTGGTGACCCGATTGCTAAAACATCTTGACCGGCTGCAATTGAGTTTGAATTTCCAAATTCAGCAACCGTTTTAACATTCGCTGAATTTATCTTTAAGACCGCCAAGTCAGTCGCTGAGTCTGAACCAACCAAGCTAGCATTTACTTTCCGTCCATTGCTTAAAATTACTTGGAGAGCATTTGACCCTTTAACAACGTGATTATTGGTAACAATATAAGCAGAGTTACCACTCTTCTTATAAATTACCCCAGAACCTTCGCTGGCCGTTTGAAGTTTGCCAGGATTTTGTGAACTATCTGAATTAGAAGAATCACCGCTAGTTTGGCCACCAAACATTCCCATAATTCCTTGATTGGATGACTGAACTTCCTGCTTATTAATAACACTAACAACAGCATCCTTTGTAGAATCATAAGCCTTCGTCGCTTGGTTGCTTAAGTTCGCCTTATTTTTATTTACTTTGGTTCCTCCAGACTTGTTTGAACCTGCAGGAACGTTCGTACTAGAGGTCTGAACATGATTTTCAATTACATTACCAATTCCTAGCGAAAGCCCGCCACCGATTAAGCCAGCGACAAGGCCAACTCCAGCCACTTTTAACCAAAATTTATTTTTGGTATTGCGCGGTTTTTGGTTTTGGTCACTCATCAAATAACTCCTCCAATCTCATAATTATCAAATTCAATATATCGTTAAATTATGAAAAAAGCTTGAAATTTCATCTGTCTTTTGATGATTATTACACTGTTAAAAGTTTACTTGGCTTGTCTGGTTCCGCGTCCACAAGTTGAAAATCGTGGTTAACACCAAAATCATGCCTCTCCATAATCGTTGCCACGGTCAGGTGAGCTAACGAACGCATATTATTATGCTGACTCCGGTGACCGAGAAAAATGCGTTTGGTCCGCGAGCCAAGGACATCCATCAGTGCATCAGCTCCCTCTTCATTAGAGAGGTGCCCTGTATCGCTTAAGATCCGTTGCTTTAACGGCCAAGAATATGGTCCCATCCGTAACATTTCCGTATCATGATTACACTCCATTAGGTAGGCGTCGGCGTTCCGAATTGTTCCTTCAACCCGATCAGAGACATAACCAGTATCCGTAATGATACAAAAGGTCTTGTTATTATGGTGAACCTGATAGAATTGGGGTTCTGCCGCGTCATGGGAAACGGCAAAGCTCTCAACGTCAATGTCTCCCAGATCCTTAACGCTGTTTGGTGCAATAATGTGCTTTTGTTCTAACGGAATTTTGCCAATTTTGCTGGCCATTGCATCCCAAGTTCCTTGATTAGCATAAATATCCATTCCATAGCGTCGGGCGAGCACACCTACTCCATGACAGTGATCAGTATGTTCATGCGTTACAAAAATTGCATCAACATCTGTTAGTGACCGATCAATCTTCGCCATTAAATTTTCGATCCGCTTACCACTTAATCCAGCGTCAATCAAGATTCGGTGCTCATCGGTTTCCAAGTAAGTTACATTTCCTGTACTCCCACTCGCTAAAATGCTGTAACGTAATGGATCCTGTTCTGTCACCTCAGATTACTCCTTTACTTCTGATTTAGTGCTTCAGTATTAACACTAGTAGTTGTATTTTTCATTATGGTACTGTTAAAAGCATTAATTGAGATTTGCTCAACTGCCCCCGAGTTCTTAGTTTTAATCTCCGCAACCCAGGTTGGAATATAAACATTCCGGTTATTCGTATTTGTACTCAGTAATCGTGAATACCCTAATTGAACCCACCGAATTCGTGAATTATTAGGGATCTGATTATGTTTATATAGCCAAACAACAGCTCGTTTTTGACTAATTGTGGCGGTTTCTGGACGAAGAATCCGTACGCCCTCCAAAAACGTCTGCGTATAACTCGTTACTTCATGGTTAGAATTTACCCGAAAACGAATTTGTCCATCATTGTTCATTAACGGTCGTCCTTCAACCATTTGTGTATAAACAATTACACGTTTCGTTGAAAGATTTGGATTGTACTGGTAATGCTTTCCTAATGCTATCTGATGGCTGTTATGAACTAATTCATTTAGCCGCACATTAGGAGTTTCAATATTAACGTTAATCGGTTCATTAAATTCACTCGTTAAAGTATTGCTTGAAAAGTGTGTTTCTTGATTATGAAGACGAGTCGAAGCATCATCTAAAGCCCCATTTTCAGCAGAACGATAACCAGAAAGGTAGTACCCTTTTTGCTGACCACTATTTATCTTTCCATAACTAATCGAATCATCTTTCATTTCCTTCAAAATGACGGATGAGCGGCTGCTTTGATTATTCGTTACGATAAAGCGGTTTTCAACCAATAATGAACTTGCGATGATCACATCAAAGAGCAAGAAGGCAAAGAAAAAGATCCATTGAATTCGTTTAAAGTCCATTTTCCAATGCCCCCTTACTTCTGTAATTCAGTGTAGTCAACCCACTGTCCATGATAGTCAACAAAGTAGGTTGGCGTTAACTTAACAGTACTGTTATCACTTGTATTTTCTTTCCAAAGGTAACCAACTCGAATTCCCTTAACATCCTTAAGCCGGTTGCTTGCCCGAAGTTGTTTGAAGACCGTAGTCGTTGAGGGAAGACGAACCGGCTTATGGTTAATCGGCAATGGAACTTGAATGCTGTATAAACTCAACCAAGTTTTATTTATTCCGTTAACCTTTGATGACATCCGAATATCACCATACCCAGCAGAGTTAAAAATTGGAAATCCTTCGACATAGCTCCGGTAATTAATGGTCCGCTGATGATCACTAATCCCATCGTAGCGGAGATTATCCATTGGAATTCCGGTTTTCGCGATTCGATTAAAGAAATAACTATACAGCTGACTAGATTTTGGCACATCATCATGACTTACATAGTTCTCATAACGGACGGTACCATTTTGATGATTATAAATTACCCGTTTATTTTCACCATCACGATAAATAGTCGTGTCTCCCTTACGTTCGGTTGTAATTGAAGACTGCTTATTTGTACTAATAAGGTTTTGACTTAAGGTATCAATATTTTGTGCTGTTACCTGGTAGCCAAAAACCGGTAATGTAAAGCTCTTTGGGTAAAGAAGCATCGTTTGACCGTGAATGATCTTATGATCAACTTCTACTTTTGCTGTTCCCTTAATCAAGGCGTTTAAGCTACTACTTCCCTTTGTCTGACTAATCCGTGCCCGGTATACCTTATAACCACGATCATTTAGCAAATAAACATTTCGCGGATTATTTAATGGAATTAAAATATGGTCGATCTGCTTAACCCGACTAGTATCAATCGACTGCGAAAAAGTCTCATTAAAAATCGTGCCCGTAATACTATCCGGATAACTCACCATTAACGAATTAGGCTGGTGAAGATAGCTAAGGTAAACGTCGCTATTATCACTTTTTACCAGACTAGCGCGTCCTAACTGACAACTGCGTAATTGGTGCCTAATGGTTATAATCAAATTTTTCCGTGAGCTATACAGTAAGAATTGTTGCTGATTAGCATCAACATGCACTACTTGGGTCGGTAAGTATAAATCACCGATTGACTGGGTTGTATTGAGGTTTCGTGAACTCGAACTATCTTTCGTTCGCTCATATTGCACAGGGTTGGACCAGATTGCAGCAGTTAAGAATAAGCTGATTACCACTACAATGGTTAACGCAATGGCTAACCAATTAGTTTTGATCTTTTTGATCATCCCACTCGTCCCCCTCTTCATATGGTACGTATGGTAAGGAAATGTAGAAAGTTGAACCCTTTCCTTCAACACTGTCAACCCAAATCTGGCCACCAAGCATGTTTACAACCTCTTTAGAGATGGCAAGGCCAAGCCCTGTACCTCCCTGCTTCCGGCTTCGTGCCTTATCAACCCGGAAGAAACGGTCAAAGATATGACTTAAATCCTTTCGTGGAATCCCAAGCCCTTGGTCAGAAATACTCATAATAACATGATTGTGCGTTTCTAATAACCGGGCAGTAATTACACCACCATCTGGCGAATACTTAATCGCATTATTCATGATATTGTCAATAACCTGGGTAAACTTATCGGTATCAATCTCAACCCATAGATCCTTCTTGGTAAAGAAGCGCTCGATCGTGTACTTTTTCTTTTTCGGGTCTTCTTCCTTCTTAATAATCATGTCGAACCGATTCAGAATATAGTTAAAAAGCTCGTTAATATTAACGTATTCAAGGTTTAACTTTGTAGTACCGGCATCCATCCGTGAAAGACTCAATAGGTCGTTAATCATCCGAATCATTCGTTCAGTTTCATCCTGAACAACCTTGAGAAATTGGGGTGCAATTTCTTTATCTTGCCATGCACCGTCGCTTAATGCTTCAACGTAGCTCTTAACACTGGTTAGTGGGGTCCGCAATTCATGTGAAACATTAGAAACGAATTCCTTTCGTTCCTGTTCCTCTTTTTGCTGACTAGTAACGTCATGGAGAACACAGACTAACCCGCTAACAAATCCGGACTCCCGCTGAATTGGTGAGAAATAAGCGTTCAATATCAAATTACTTCCCGAATTCGACATATCGAGAATCATTTCTTTTTGTTCACTGTTAACAAGTTGACGAACGGTATAGTCATGACGAATATCAAGAACATCAATAATTGATTTTCCGATTAGTTCATCATCATGTTCTACCCCTAATAATTGAAGCGCCATATTGTTAACAATCGTTACGTTGCCTCGCCGATCTGTTGCTAAAACACCATCAGACATGTGTGATAGGACGCTATCCAACCGCCGTCGCTCAGAATCACTCGACTCCTGGGCCTCTTCAACCCGAACTGAAAGGTTGTTAACTGCCCCGGCTAATTGACCTAACTCATCATTTCCCATTACCCGAACTTGACCAGAAAAATCACCACGGGCAATTCGAAGGGTCTGTTTCCGCATTTCTTCAATCGGTCGGGTTATTTCCTGGGAAATAATAATTGCCAGCAATAGTCCAATTACGATCGTGATCAGGGCAGCAGAAAGGTAAATTAACGTAATGCTGTTGATGTTAGAGTAAACACTCTCTAAGCTGGCACGAAGATAAACAACCCCAACCACGTTATTATTACTATTATCCACTAACGGAATAATATTAACGTAGTAGCGTGTATGGTTGCTATTATCATAGACATTTTCGGTGTGGGAACGGTTATTAACCAGTGTTGCCTTTACCATTTGCTCGGTAGTTTTTTGACCAATCATATTTCGATTATCAAAATTACTGGTCCCACGAACAACACCCTGACTATCAATTACCCGAATTTCTGAAATATTGTTGTTATTAACCTCAGCCAGAATTTTCCGGATCTTTTGATTAGCCTTCTTATGGTTAGTGTTTACTAGCTGTTCACTTAACGAATTATCAACGTAAGAAGGAAGCTCAATTGTTTGCTTAAACGTATTTAAATTCTGATGTTCCAATTGACGCACAAAAACCGCCCCAACGCATTCCAACGTTAACATCAACATTAACGCGAAAACGAGGGCGATTTTGAATTTGATTGACTGATAAAATTTTAATTTGCTGTTCACAACTGGCTAGCCTCTAATTTTGATCAGGATTTGCTAAGTAGTAACCAACACCACGACGGGTAATCAACCATTGAGGATGGCTTGGATTATCTTCAATCTTTTCCCGGAGTCGACGAACTGTAACATCGACGGTCCGCACATCACCAAAGTAGTCATAGCCCCAAACCGTTTGCAAGAGGTGCTCACGGTTAATTACCTGTCCAATATGTTCTGCAAGGTAGTGGAGGAGTTCAAATTCACGGTGAGTTAAATTAATGTTTTCGCCACGCTTGGAAACTGTATATGCCTCCGGGTGAATTACTAAGTCGCCAACTTGAATGTCAGTGTTATTATCCTCCTCAGCTGGTGCCTTAACTGCCGCTTGACGACGAAGATTTGCCTTTACCCGAGCAACTAATTCACGATTAGAAAATGGCTTAGTAACATAATCATCAGCACCAAGTTCTAGGCCAAGGACCTTATCTAATTCAGAGTCCTTAGCAGTAACCATAATAATTGGGGTAGTGTGTTTTGCCCGTACTCGCTTAGCTACTTCAAGGCCGTCAATCTTAGGCAACATTAAATCCAAAATAATTAGATCAGGTTTTTCACCTTCAACTTTTTCTAGGGCTTCTTCCCCATCAAAGGCAACAACGACTTCATAGCCTTCTTTTTCAAGATTAAATTTGATGATATCTGAAATTGGCTTTTCATCATCAACAACTAAGATTTTTTTTGCCATATCAATACTTACCTCCACATAGGTACAGTTGATTATTAAGGACTGGAAATTTATAGTTTCCAGCTTTGTTTATAATTTAAATTACTCCACCAAAAGGGCGAAAATCACTAATAGATCGCCCAATTACTCTTTTAACATTATACCACATCAGTAAAAGATCAATTTAAATTCCAATAAATTATTGACAGTGTTAAAGAATGATGATACATTTATATATGTTCTGATTGAACAAGATATATGGGCAGTTAGCTCAGCTGGCAGAGCAACGGACTCTTAATCCGTGGGTCCAGGGTTCGATCCCCTGACTGCCCATCAGAGGTTTACAAGATCACCATTTTGGTGGTCTTTTTCTTTTTTAAATTTTTCCTTGATTGTTACCTAACGTCATTATGTAAGATAAAGTTATTTAGAAGGGAGGAATTATTCAGTGCTTACTAGCGGACAATTGGCACAACGATGTCATACTTCTATTAGAACAGTTCAATACTATGATCAAAAGGGGTTGCTCCATGCTAAAAGAAGCCACAGTAATCGGCGGGAGTATGATAAGAAAGATCTTTTACGTCTTCAACAGATCCTTACCTACCGCAAGCTCGGCTTTAAGCTTAACGATATTCAAAAGCTAATGGATCATGACCAATCAGCTCAAATTCTATCATCATTAATTGATAAACAAACAAATTCGCTACAAGAACAACTTCACCAAGTCGAATCACAGCTTGAAGGGTTGAAACACCTACAAAAACAGCTTAATTCTATAGATAATTTTTCAACTGAAGTACAAAAAGAGGTGTTATCTAGTATGAATATGACCAAAAAACTCCACTATTTACGGTTAAAAATGTTGGGATGGGGACTTATTGTTGATTTTCTGCTGTGGGGAAGTTTGATATACGTTATTTACCACGGTGCTTCAATTTGGTGGTTTGTTTTAGGATTAATTTTCTCTCTTGCTATCAGTGGTGAGCTCACCTATGCTTATTACCAACACTCAATCTACCTTTGTCCTCACTGCCAATCTGAATTTGTTCCCTCATTCAGAATATGGGTTGGGGCCGCACATACTCCCAACACCAGAAGGTTAACGTGTCCGAATTGTCATCAAAAAAATTTTTGTGTTGAAGAATATCGATAAAACAATCCCCGGATGCCTTAAACCTGACACTCGGGGATTTATTATCTACTCATCTAATTCATTGTCTTCCCATACTTTACGGATCATTGGGTACTTCAGATCACCAACTTGACTTACTTGATACTTAGCAGCTTTCAATTCAGTTGCATCACCAACACCAATTGAAACAACACCCGTATCGTTTATTAGTGCAATTTGCTTAGCATTAGACCCAATCCCAATACATGCAGCTGGTTGAACATTTAACTCTTGGCTTGCTTTTAGGTATGGGTTATCACTATCTACTGGAGAAACAAAGGCATCAAAGAAATCATCGACCTTTAATTTCTGGAGAATCTCTTTTGCATGCCCGTCAACATCATTAACAGCCATATCAACATAATGATCGTAGAAGTTATTTAGTAATCGCTTAGCATTTGGGTAAAGTTTATCTTCACCGATTCCTTCAATAACCTTGGTGTACATTTCATATTGCTCATTTAACAGTTCATCCTTGTCGGCGTCCGTTTGGTTAAAATGACTTAGGACCACTTCTAACGCTTGGTGTCGATCTAGTCCAGCTAATTGATGAGCCACCTTTCCAGGTAGCCCCATGCCAAATTCGTACATCGCTAAATTACGCCATGCTTCGAATTGTAATTCATCGGTATCCAAAATAATTTGATTGAGGCTTAAAATTGCACCCTTCACTATTTTTCATCCCTTTATCAATTAATTATTCTTAACTCCTACTTTACAGATACAAGCAAGAATCTTCAATCAATTTCTATTCCTTCTCGTTCTCATTTTAACCTCACTTTCTTCAAAAAAGGTCTTGCAAATTCAATTAAAGATTGATAAGATAATATCTGTTGTCAATGACATGGGCAGTTAGCTCAGCTGGCAGAGCAACGGACTCTTAATCCGTGGGTCCAGGGTTCGATCCCCTGACTGCCCATCGTAAAAAAGGTCACCGATTATTCGGTGGCCTTTTTTGATATATTAATGACTTCTAAAAACATAGTTACCAACATTGCTGCTAGACTTTTAGTCGCCAGGTTGATAGTCCTTATCAATAATTAGAACTGGCTTAATTGTCTTTCCTGATACTGAATCGGCGTTGGCTTGATTGATTTGATCGAAGTCATAGAACTTTTCAGTCTTGTCAAAGTCAAACATTCCCAACTTGTAGAATTCGATTAGCCGTGGAATATCAACTTGTGGAATCGAGTCACCCATGTTAACACCGACGATTGTCCGGTCACTAGGGCAAAGATCGTTCCAGGTATCAACATCAATATGGTTTGCGGTAACCGCAACTGGTGCCAATGTTCCACCTTGGGCAAGCGATTGAATTGCATCTTCCATAACCTTAGTCACACCGGTAGTATCAACAATATAATCAACGCCTTTTCCATCAGTTAAGTTTTGGATTGACTTAACCATGTCTTGGTCATTAGTATTAATTGCGTCAGTAGCTCCCAACTCCTTAGCTAACTCAAGCCGTTCAGGGACACGATCAATAGCGATGACTTTAGTGCATCCTGAAATCTTACCAGCCATCATTGCCGCTAAACCAACGGCACCGGTACCAGTTACAGCAATTGTAGAACCTGGTTCTGGCTTTAATGTATTGAAGACCGTTCCTGAACCAGTAACGTAACCACAGCCTAGAGGACCTAGTTTCCGCAAGTCAAGATCCTTAGGAACCTTAACGGCGTTCCGTTCACGAACCACGGTCGTTGTTGTAAATGAAGATTGATCAAACATATCGTCAACTTGATGACCATCCTCAGTAAAATGAGCACTTCCATCGGGACGAACACCAGAAAGGTTATTAGCAGCATAGTTCAGACACTTTGTTGGCTTCCCTTTCAAGCAGTTAATACAATTACCACAACCATAGAATGAAAGAATTACATGATCGCCGGGTTTGAAATTCTTAACTTCAGGACCAACCTTTTCAACAATCCCAGAACCTTCATGGCCCAGGATGATTGGGTAGCCGATTTCTGCGTCACCTTTCCGTAAAGCTTCATCTGAGTGACAAATTCCAGAAGCAACCATGTGAATCTGTAAATCATCAGCTTGCATATCTGCTAATTCAACATCATCACGAATATCAAATTTTGCTCCCTTTTGATCAACAATTGCAGCTTTAATCTTCATAAAAATATCTCCTGTTTATTTAGCTAACATCTCTACAATGTTCATACTATCACAATTGAACATTTGATAAGCCCTTATCAGAAAGCGCTTACTTTATTATAACAACAAATTCTTGTAAAAACAGGATTTATATT
>NZ_GG693412.1:137308-156117 GCF_000159435.1 Limosilactobacillus vaginalis DSM 5837 = ATCC 49540
ATTAATTGCATATTATAGCTATTATTTATAATACATGAAAATTCATTCATAACTCTCCCTCAGCATTTTTTGACGAAGAGTACTTTTATCAAAGACTAACCTCACCAACAACATTCCGATCAAAGAATTTGGCAACTTGATGAACATCCATTTTCTGTCCCAAAGCCCACATCAACTTGGTAATGGTGCTTTCAGAAGTCATATCATGAGCACTGATTGCTCCCTTTAGCAAGGCTTCACGACCAACTTCGTACTTAGTTAAGTCACTCCGTTCGTATAAACACTGACTTGTCGCAATTACGGGAATCCCATTTTTAATTAATTCACCGATCGCACCAACCATGTTGCGACGAATGAAATTCATTCCACCAAGCCCATAGCCTTCAATTACGATTCCCTTACAGCCATTTTCAACCATCGCAAATAGGAGTTGCGGGTCAAATCCAGGGAACAACTTAACCAGGGATACGCGGGGATCAATTTTCGTGTTTAATGTACAGTGATCAGCATGGGGAAAGTTTGCTTGTTGCGGATTAAGGACTAAGCCATCTGACGTTACTGTCGCAACCGGTGGGACGTTAACACTTTCAAAGGCATCAAAATTAGTCGTTCGGACCTTCACGCTTCGACAGCCTAGCATCACCTTCTCACTGAACGCTAAGTAAATCCCTGGACGACAATTTGCAGCTGCGGCAAAAGCTAACCGCAAATTATCTGGCGCGTCACTAAGGATAACATTAATTGGTACCTGGCTTCCCGTAAGCACTACCGGTAAATTAATTCCTTGTAGCATAAACGAGAGCATTGATGCTGTATAGGCCATCGTGTCAGTCCCGTGTGAAACGACAATTCCGTCATAATCGTTTCGGTATTCATAAATTTTTTTAGCAATAAATTCCCATTCTTCGGGTTGAATATTTGATGAGTCCAACTGTAAAATGTCACGAACTTCAATCTTATATGGAAGTTGGCCGAGCATCTTAATTAGTCCTTCACCAGATTCTCGAGGAACTAATCCTGATTCTGAGGCAACTGATGCAATGGTTCCTCCCGTTGAAAGTAGTAATATTTTTTTCATTTGATTACTCCCATAATTTTTAAATTTGATTATACAACATAACCTTAATAATTGGAGTGACTTTCAACCAATAACTACTCTAATAATAAAGGGGGAATATGACAGCGATCTTTCCCGATCCTGTTTCATATTCCCCCTTTATTATATTTCCCGGGTAATATTTCTAATAACGAACTGTTCGCGATTGATTTGCCTTAACTACAACGAAGACAACTGCTAAAGTAGCAAAAACCGCCACCGCACAAACGACGAACAAGATCCGGTAACTGGAAAGTTCAATTAGGATCCCGCCAAATAGCGGTCCGATTGCCTTACCAAGTGAAGAGAAGGCGTTCAGGATTCCCTGATATTTACCCTTAATATTAACCGGTGATAATTCATTAACAATTGCCGGCATGGTTGGAAACGCGGTTGCTTCCCCGATTGTTAGCACCGTCATTGCTAAGACAAACCAAACGTAGGACTTAGCAAATAACAATAGAACAAAGGAGAAACCGACTGTGAAGATCCCAAGGAATACCTGCAAATAAAGGTTTGAACGGTACCGATTAATCCAGGTAATGATCAGCTGGATAATCACAATTAAGACTCCGTTAAGCGTCCACAACAGACTATACTTGGTCATTGAAATTCCCTGATCAGTCATAAAGACGGAAAGGTTACTTGCCCATTGTTCATACATCGTCCAGATAATCATTAGTGCCGCAAAGAAAGTCCAACTAATAACCAGGTTGCTAACGGGCATCTTAACCTGTTCCTTTTCTTCTGCCATGTCCACGTCAACTTCCCGATTACTTCTTCGAGTGCTCTTGTTATCCTTAAAGAAGAAAAAGACAACGGCACTAAAAAGAACATAAAGGACTGTCGTAATTGAAAACATCGGTGAAATATTACCGTGAGCATACTGGTAAAGCGGCCCCACAATTGTTGTTCCAATCACCATTCCTAAATTATTGGCAAAGTACAACATGTTAAAAACATATCGGCCATCTTGTCCAGACTGGGTTCCGTAAGAGTTCACCATGGTAATTATCCAACCATTCATAAAGCCGACACCAGTTAATAGGATTCCATAAACTGGCCAGCCATTAAATGCAATTAGCAGAGCCATAATTACAGTAGCCGTAACTGTTCCGCCAAGCATTAATTGCCGTGGATTCTTCTTATCAAACAATGTTCCGGCGATATAACTCCCCACAACATTAGCACCGGAATAGAGTAAAAGGACAATTCCTGAAACAGTTAATGATTCATGTAGTTGTTGGTGCATGTAAATGGTAGTTAACGGCCAAACAAAACTATTACCGATACTTCCTAAAAACATTCCTAATAGCAACCATTTTAATTCAATTCCTTGACGGTTCATCTTACGCCTCCTCTTTTCTTAATCATCTTTTCAACCAAACAGATCTACCATCTTGACTATAACCCTTTTTATTATCAAATGGTTGGGATAGAACCGGCCATTCTTTTAAAAACGCACAAAAGGGCCCCTACGATCGCTCTTAGATGCCCTCATTATTCGATTAATTATTATCTTCTGGAATATAGGAAACGGAAGCAAACTTGTTATACGACTTCGCAAATAACAACTTTACCGTTCCCCGCGGACCACTACGGTTCTTTTCAATAATGACTTCAACTTCACTCACGTTCGATCCATCGTCATCATTATCCTGCTGAGAATTATTCTGATTATCCTCGCCATCACCATCTTCATCGTGCTCATAGTAATCATCACGATACAGGAAACTAACAATATCCGCATCCTGTTCAATCGATCCGGATTCCCGAATATCTGAAAGTACCGGTCGCTTATCTTGTCGCTGTTCAACTCCACGAGAAAGCTGAGATAGGGCAATAACTGGTACCTCTAATTCCTTAGCAAGCTTCTTTAACTGCCGTGAAATTTCGGAAACTTCTTGTTGCCGGTTATCGGGATTAGTCCCTTCAATTAACTGAAGGTAGTCAATCACAATTAATCCAAGATTGCCCTTTTCTTTTGCTAATCGACGACACCGTGCACGAATTTCTGCAACCTTAATTCCAGCAGTATCATCAATATAAATATTAGCTTTAGAAAGGGACCCAGTTGCAATAAAAAGACTATTCCACTCATCCTGAGTTAACTGCCCCGTCCGCAAGTGGTTAGCGTTAATATTTCCTTCAGCACAGATCATCCGATTAACGAGAGATTCCGCTCCCATTTCCAGACTAAAGATTGCTACAGCAGTATCCGAACTAGTTGCAACATTCTGGGCAATATTTAGTGCAAATGCAGTTTTCCCAACAGCAGGCCGCGCAGCAATAATCACTAACTCGTCCTTATGCAAACCAGTTGTCATTTCATCCAATTGCTGATAACCAGTTGACAATCCAGTAACTTCACTATCGTTTTTCGATAAGTCATTAACGTGTTTTAAAGAAGCCTCTAGGACATCCTTAATGTTTTGAAAACCATTCTGGGTATTATCTTGAGAAACCTGCATGATTTGCTGTTCAGCATTATCAAGCAGATCCGACACGCTATCATTATCAGCATAACTATTATTAATAATCTTCGTTGCTGTATTAATTAGCCGTCGTCTCGTTGCCTTATCATGAACAATTTTAGCGTAATAGGCAACGTTGGCTGCTGTTGGTACTGCCGTAGCAATTTCAGCAATATAAGCAACTCCACCAATATTTTCAGTCTGATTATCCTTGTCCAGCGCACTCCGGATCGTTACCACATCAATTGGCTGGTCTTCATCATTTAAATCAACCATCTTCTGAAAGATGATTTGGTGGGCTTTACGGTAAAAATCGCGTGGCTCTAAATATTCCATTGCATCAGCCAGGGCATCTTTACTTAAAAAGACAGCTCCAAGAACTGCCTTTTCCGCATCGATGTCACGTGGCTCTTCTTGCACTGGTGCATTATCCATGACGATACGCTCCTTTAATCAATGAGCTTACTTTTCAGCAATGTGAACTCGAATTTCAGCCATTACTTGTGGGTGCAATTTAATTGGCACGTTAACATAACCCAACGCCTTAATTGGTGCTGCAAGCTCAATCTTCCGCTTATCAATTTTGACGTTGAATTGCTTTTGTAATGCAGTTGCAATTTGTTTTGTTGAAATTGAACCAAACATCCGGCCATCAGTTCCAGCCTTTCCACTTAGTTCAACAACGGTCTTGTCATTTTCAAGAACCTTCTTCAACTCTTTAGCTTCAGCTAGTTCTTCAGCAGCGTGCTTTTCTTCTGCACGTTGTTGCCCCGCTAACTGACTCATTGCAGCATGGGTTGCCTGCTTTGCTAAGCCCCGCTTAATGAGGTAATTTTGGGCATAGCCATCGGGAACATCTTTTACTTGTCCACGCTTTCCGCGACCACGAACGTCTTGAATAAAAATAACTTTCATCTTAGTCACTCCTCAGTTGATTCTTTATTTCCATCATCCTCTGTTTTAGCCAATTGGTCAATCAGAGTTTGCTTAACTTCCGCAATTGTTTTGCCCTTAATTTGGGTTGCGGCATTAGCTAGGTGACCACCGCCACCCATCTTTTCCATGATTAATTGAACATTCACGTCACCCATTGAACGTGCAGAGATGCAGACCATTCCATCAGCCCGTTTAGTAATAACAAACGAAGCCTCTATTCCGTTAACCTGAAGAAGCATATCAGCCGCTTGAGCAGCCGTTACTGGATCATAGACCTGTTCTTCTTCTCCGGCACAGATCGCAATTGAGTCATTTAATTCTGCCAATGAGATCAAGTGATTACGTTTCATGAAACTATCTGCATTTTCCTTCATGAACATCTGGATCATCATCCCATCAGCCCCTGCAGAACGCAAGTAACTTGCCGCGTCAAATGTCCGTGTCCCTGCACTCTTGGTAAAGGATTTAGTATCAATTTGAATCCCCGTCAGCATTGCAGTGGCTTCAAGCTTATTCAACCCTTTACCCTCTCGTGGCTGGTATTCAAACATTTCAGTAATTAACTCACAGGTTGATGATGCATATGGTTCGATGTAAACCAATAATGGATTTTCAGGGAATTCTTCACCGCGCCGGTGGTGATCAATAATCACAAGGCGATTCTGCAATCGTTCATAAAGCTCTGAAGCAATTGTAATCCCCTTCTTAGCGTGGTCAACCATCACCAGGAGACTATTAGGGGTAGCTTTCTCAAGAGCCTCTTCAGGGGTAATAATATGCTCCTTGATCTCTTGGAAATTATCCATTTGCTTTAAAAGACGCTGAACATCAGAGTGCGCCTGCTCATTATCAATAACAATCCAACACTCACGGTTATTCATTGCCGCAATTCGGCGAATCCCTAAGCAAGCACCAAGTGAATCCATATCAGGATTTTTATGCCCCATTACAAAAAGTTGATCCGCCTGTGCCATTAACTCCTGAAGAGCTTGGCTAATCATCCGTGCTCGAACCCGTGTCCGTTTCTCCATTGGATTGGTTTTTCCACCATAAAAACGTGCTTCAGAATCTTGAGCCCGGACAACAACCTGATCACCACCTCGTCCCAGCGCAAGGTCAAGGTTATTTTGAGCAGTATCAGCTAATTTTACCAAATCATTTTCACCATAAGCAATTCCAACGCTTAGTGTTACTGGCGAGTTCTGCTTTGAAGTATTTTCACGAATAATATCGAGAATCTTAAACTTCTTCTCTTCCAACCGGTTCAATGAAACTTGGTGACCGATAATCAAGTAATTGTCGTCATCAATTACCTTCATTAGTAAGTGATTCTCCGCTGCCCACTTACTAATTTCCGATGTTACATAGTTATGTAAATTAGAAACATCTGAGTCACTCATCCCCTGGGTTAATTCAATATAGTTATCTAAATATATGTTTCCCAGGAAAATTTGTTGCTGTTTATAACGTTTATTGATTTCTTCATAGCTTGTCACGTCCATCATGTAGATAACGTGATTATCTTTTTGAACCAAGAATTCAAACTGCCGATCCTGCCACGTAACGATTGTCGGCCTTTTATCATTCCGATGTTCATTTTCTAGTTTGGCAAGCTCGTTATCGACTTCTTTGAGTTTTTTTCCAACAACAATTTTTAGATCAAAGTACTTAGCCATATAAGGGTTAATCCACTGAATTTCGCCCAGCTTATTCATCAAGATCATTCCTAAAGGCATTTCGAGCAGCGCTTCTTGTTGTCCCTGCTCAACCCGATAAGTTAAATCTGCTAAGTACTCATGAGCATCAACAACGATTGTTCGTAAACGACTTATACTAAACTGACTACCGAAAAGAGCTACCACCAGGATCGCAATCCCAAGAAGCCAGTTAATATAGAATCCCAGCGCTAGACTGAGAATCGTTAAAATTAAAATGTAAATAAAATTCCACCGAACTGCTGGCTGTTTAAACAGCTCTCGCCAGTATTCTCGACTAATAAGATCTCTCATACTGGTCCTCCCGATTTTAACGTTTTTCGTTAATTATTAATTTTTGTTAAACAAATCAGTATCTATAATATCACATTGGCCTATTTGACTGCATCTCAACACATCCGGAATGAAAAATCTTTTAAAAATAAAGAATCGCAACAAATAATTGTTACGATTCTTTATTTTACGGAATTAATCTTCAGCAACAAATGGCAAAAGACCCATAATCCGTGCACGCTTAATAGCGATAGTTAACTTACGTTGGTTCTTGGCGCTAGTACCAGTAACCCGACGTGGTAAAATCTTACCCCGTTCAGAAATAAACCGACGTAATAAATCAGTGTCTTTGTAATCAATGTAGTCGATGTGGTTTGCGGCGATAAAGTCGACTTTACGACGACGACGACCGCCACGACGTTGTTGTGCCATGAAATTACCCTCCTATCTGGTTAAAGAATTCTTTAGAATGGTAATTCGTCATCAGATAAGTCAATGGATTGACCATCGTCCCCATTATTAGGAAATTGGCTATCTGGTTGACTTGGTTGGTTATTATTACCACCAAAGCCATTAGACGAATTAGACTGAGGAGCATTATTTCCAGGTTGTGGTTGATTATCGTTGTACTGCGGTTGACCTTGACCACCAAATGGTTGTTGGTTGCCGTATTGTTGGCCACCACCATTTTGGCGTGGTTCAAGCAGTGCAAAATTATCGACAACAACTTCGGTAACATAAACTCGGTTACCTTGTTGGTTTTCGTAATTCCGGGTTTGAATCCGTCCTTCGATACCAACTAAGGATCCCTTATGAGTAAAGTTACTAAAGTTTTCAGCAGACTTACGCCAAATGACGCAATTGATAAAGTCAGCATCCCGATCCCCATTTTGGTTTCGGAATTGACGATCAACAGCTAATGTAAATGATACAACAGCTGTTCCACTGGTTGTGTACCGCAACTCAGGATCTCTTGTTAAGCGTCCAGTAAGTACTGCACGATTAATCATTAGATCTCGTCTCCTCTCTATTAATTGAAGATCAAATTAAGCTTCACGCTTGATGATCATGTGACGTAGGATATCATCGTTGAACTTAGCTAAACGATCGAATTCGTTTAAGGCTTCGTCAGTGTCGGTAGTAAGGTTTACCACGTGGTAAGTACCTTCAGTGTACTTGTCAATTGGGTAAGCAAACCGGCGTGTTGACCAATCCTTGGAATCAGCGATGGTTGCACCATTGTCTTCGAGAATCTTGTCAAAGCGAGCTACAAGGTCACTCTTTGCAGATTCTTCCATATCAGGACGAATGATGTAAGTAATTTCATATTTACGTGTTTCCATGAATGTTACACCTCCTTATGGACTCTGGCTCTTCCCGTAAAGATTAAGAAGAACAAGGAGAGTAGACGTCTGTTACGTATACTCACAAGAATAAAATATACCACAGACATTGGTTTAAAACAAGGAACAGGTAACAAGAAAATCCTGAATTTGCGGTCTAATTAATAAAGACGTAACAAATCAGGATTTCTATTTTATTTATTTAGTTTTTTCTTCCGTAGTTGCTTCTTCAGTTGAATTTTCATTTGATGAAGAATCGTCTTCACTATCTTCATCACTTTCTTTTTCAACCTTCGCAATCGTAGCAACATGCGTTCCGTTGTCCATCTTAATTAGGTGAACTCCTAATGCTGAACGTCCAGTCTGCGATACTGTTTCAACACCGAAACGAATAATCACACCATGGTCCGTGACCAGCATAATATCTTCGTCTCCCTTAACAGTTGTTAGGCCAACCAGAGGTCCATTCTTCTTCGTTACGTTAACGGTCTTAACACCTAAACCGCCACGACCCTTAATTGGATACTCGCTAGCAGGCGTTTGTTTACCGTAACCTAACTCACTAATTACTAGGACATTGCTATCATCATCAAGCGGTGCAGTACCGATGACATAATCATCATCCCGCAAGCGAATTCCGCGAACCCCTGCCGCTGAACGTCCCATTGACCGGACAACAGATGAGTTAAAGCTTAGAGCGTAACCATGGTGCGTTCCGATAATCATGTTTTGTTGATCCTTAACTATATCAACATGGATCAGCTCATCATTATCGTGAAGGTTAATCGCTTTCAACCCATTACTTCGAATATTCTTAAATTCGGTAACTGGTGTCCGCTTTACGGTTCCTTGCTTAGTGGTAAAGAAGAGGAACTTATCATCATCGTTGGTTTCATGTGAAACGTTAATCACAGCACTAATCTTCTCTTTGTTGTCAATTCCAAGTAAGTTAATAATCGGAATTCCCTGAGCAGAACGACCATACTCTGGAATTTCATACCCCTTCATGGAGTAAACCTTTCCTGAATTGGTAAAGAAGAGGAGCAGGTCATGAGTATCACTAGAAATTAATTGCTCAATAAAGTCATCCTTGTGAACACCCATTCCCTTAACACCACGACCACCACGGTGTTGAGACTTAAATTCATCTACTGGCAACCGCTTAATGTAACCATTATGCGTTAAGGTCACAATAATTGACTCTTCTTCAATCAAATCTTCATCTTCAATGTTAGTAATGTCACCAACTTGAAGCTCTGTCCGCCGCTTATCGCCAAATTTCTTTTGAATTTCCAATAATTCGTCGTAAATAATTTGGTTGATCCGTTCTTGATGAGCAAGGATGTCTTTGTAGTCGGCAATTGCTGCCATTAACTTCTTGTATTCGGCTTCAATCTTTTCTCGTTCCAAACCGGTTAAACGAACTAATCGCATATCAAGAATTGCTTGGGCTTGACGATCCGATAGTCCATAGTTTTCCATCAATTGGTTTTTCGCAATTTCACTTGTTTGGGAGTTCCGAATAATATTAATGATTTCATCAATATGATCTAAAGCAAT
Organism: Limosilactobacillus vaginalis DSM 5837 = ATCC 49540; assembly: GCF_000159435.1. Lineage (GTDB taxonomy): Bacteria > Bacillota > Bacilli > Lactobacillales > Lactobacillaceae > Limosilactobacillus > Limosilactobacillus vaginalis. Next base: position 146,706 of record NZ_GG693412.1, read on the forward strand.
TCGTAACCCAGCAACAATATGAGCACGATTTTCGGCTTTCTTCAGGTCGAATTCTGTCCGCCGCCGAACAACATTTTCTTGGTGTTCTAGGTAATACTGAAGAATTTCCTTCAGGCTAAGGATCTTTGGTGCACCATTAACTATTGCTAGCATATTGAAATTGAAAGTTGTCTGCATCAAGGTCATCTTGTACAAATTATTCAAGATCACTTCAGCACTAGCATCACGCCGGACATCAATTACAATCCGCATTCCTTCACGGTCGGTTTCATCATTAACGTCAGTAATTCCTTCAATTTCCTTATTCCGGGCTAAGTCAGCAATCCGTTCAATCAGCTTTGCCTTGTTAACCATATAAGGAATTTCGTGAACGACAATTTGTTGTCTACCGTTCTTTCGTTCTTCAATATCAACTTTAGCCCGAACAACAATTGTTCCTCGACCGGTCTCATAGGCTTTCCGAATTCCGGACTTGCCCATCACAACGCCACCAGTTGGAAAATCTGGCCCTGGCAAGACCTTCATCAAGTCTTCAGTTGTAGCGTCCGGGTTATCCATCAATACGTGGATCGCACTAATAACTTCCCCGAGATTATGGGTTGGAATATTCGTTGCCATTCCGACAGCGATTCCTGAAGCACCATTAACAAGTAAGTTAGGGAACCGCGCTGGTAGCACAGTTGGTTCCTTTTCAGTTCCGTCATAGTTATCTTGAAAATCAACAGTGTTCTTGTTAATATCCCGTAACATTTCAACGGCAATTTTACTCATTTTAGCTTCGGTATACCGCATGGCGGCAGGACTATCACCATCAATTGAACCAAAGTTACCGTGACCATCAACCAACATGTACCGATAACTAAAGTCCTGTGCCATCCGTACTAACCCTTCATAAATTGAAGAATCACCATGAGGGTGGAACTTCCCCATAACATCCCCAACAATCCGGGCAGATTTCTTATATGGCTTATCAGGAGTAACCCCTAATTCATTCATCCCGTATAGGATCCGTCGTTGTACTGGTTTCAACCCATCACGCACATCCGGGAGCGCCCGAGAAACGATAACACTCATGGCGTAGTCTAAGAATGAATTTTTCATCTGACTAGTCAGGTTAACGTCCGTGATCCGGTTATTTGATAGATCGTTTTCAGCCACTATCGTTGTTCCTCCTTTAAATTTGAGTGTATAGCCCGAAAAAGGCTCTAGTAATTAACAAGCTTTTTCTTCGGTTCACACACCAATCTTATAAATCAAGATTTTCTACAAACTTAGCATTCTTTTCGATAAATTCACGCCGCGGTGTAACCTTATTCCCCATCAACATTGGGAAGATTTCCTCTGCCGCCTTGGCATCATCAAGATTTACCCGGAGCAGGTGGCGTTTTTCAGGATCCATCGTTGTTTCCCACAATTGTTCGGCATCCATTTCACCAAGACCCTTGTACCGTTGGATAACTGGCTTAGGACTTGGTTGAAGTGAATTAACAACCCGATCGAGTTCTTCATCTGATTCAATGTACTTTACAAACTTTCCCTGACGAACTTGATATAGCGGTGGTTGGGCAATGTAAACATAGCCGTGTGTAATCATTGGTTTCATGAACCGGTAGAAAAGTGTCAGGAGCAGTGTTCGAATGTGCGCACCATCGACATCGGCATCAGTCATGATGATTAGTTTATGGTAGTTAGCCTTAGTAATGTCAAAGTCTTCACCAAAACCAGTTCCAAGTGCTGTAAATAGAGAACGAATCTCATCGTTTGCCAAGACCCGGTCAAGGGTTGCCTTTTCAACGTTCAGGATCTTCCCCCTAATTGGTAGAATAGCTTGCGTCAACCGAGAACGTCCCTGCTTTGCAGAACCACCGGCTGAGTCCCCCTCGACGATGAATAACTCAGAAATATTTGGATCCTTACTAGTGTTATCGGCTAGCTTTCCTGGTAAGTTGCTAATTTCCAAGCCGCTCTTTTTCCGTGTAACTTCACGTGCTCGTTTTGCTGCTACCCGAGCTTTAGATGCTAGTTGTCCCTTTTCGATAATTTGTCGTGCTTCGTCAGGGTGTTCAAGCAGGAATCGGTTAAATGTCGCTGCAAAAACATGATCAGTTGCCGTTCGTGCATCAGAGTTTCCAAGTTTAGTCTTAGTCTGGCCTTCAAATTGAGGATCCGGGTGCTTAATAGAAACAACCGCGGTTAATCCTTCACGCACATCATCACCAGAAAGTGTCTCGTTACTCTTTAAGACACCTGCCTTATGACCGTAATCATTTATTACCCGGGTTAAGGCCATCTTAAACCCAGTTTCGTGCGTTCCACCTTCATAGGTGTGGATGTTGTTAGTAAACGTCAATAAATCGCTTCTGTAAGAATCAGTGTATTGAAGAGAAACTTCTACAGTGATGCCGTTTTCTTTTCCTTCAACGTAAATTGGTGGTTCAAAGAGGGTCGTTTTCCCTTCATTCAAGAAATCAACGTAGTGCCGAATCCCACCTTCATAATGGAATTCTTGCCGTTCTGACTCCTTGTCACGCTTATCTTCAATTGTGATCTTTAGTCCCTTATTCAGGAATGCCAACTCACGAAGACGGTTTGTTAAGGTCTTAATGTTGTATGTAGTTGTTTCGCGGAAAATTTCCGGATCCGGCTTAAAGTGAACCGTTGTCCCGTGAATATCTTCCGGTACATTTTCGTCAATTACCTTCATTGAGGTCTTAACGTGACCATGATCAAAGTCCATGTAGTAACGCTTACCCTGACGTGAAACCTTAACATCAAGTTCTGTAGAAAGGGCGTTTACGACTGAAGCACCGACCCCGTGTAATCCACCGGAGACCTTATATCCGCCACCGCCGAACTTACCACCGGCGTGAAGAACAGTAAATACTGTTTCAAGGGCTGGTTTTCCGGTCTCTTTTTGGGTATCGACAGGAATTCCCCGTCCATTATCAGTAACAGAAATACTATTATCTGGTTCAACAATCACGTTAATTTCGTTACAGAATCCAGCCAGGGCCTCGTCAATTCCGTTATCGACAATTTCCCAAACTAAATGGTGTAGTCCTTGAGCCGAGGTCGAACCAATATACATCCCTGGCCGTTTTCGTACTGCATCAAGCCCTTTAAGGACCTGAATTTGACTGGCATCATACTCGCTCGCTAACTCAGCTTTTGTTTCTTTTTGCTCGTCGCTCACTGTGTTTCCCCCTTGCTCAAAGTACCATGTTCAATTTCAAAGATTTTCGGTTGATGAATTAACTGCCTTGCAACATCATTTAAGCTTGTTGTTGTCAGAAAGGTTTGTACCTTATCTTGAAAGGCAGTCAATAAGTGTGTCTGACGAATCGTATCTAATTCAGATAGGACATCATCTAAAAGCAACAACGGGTATTCCCCGGTCTGCTCCTTCATTAAGTCGATCTCCGCCAACTTAACAGATAATGCCGTTGTTCGCTGCTGACCTTGTGAGCCAAACGACTGAACATTTTTCCCGTTAACCATAAAGTGAATATCATCCCGTTGCGGTCCATACATTGTAGTTCCCTTTTCAATTTCCCAATTTACATGGGACTGATAAAGGCCAAGCAAGTCTTGGTATGCCTGTTCAACAGTCGTTTCTTCGTTCAGTTTTAATTGGGTAATGTAGTCCAGCCTTAACTGTTCAGCATTTAATGATATTTTCTCATGAAGCTGCGAAGCCCACTTTTCCAAATGCTGCAGGAATTGATAACGGGCAATAATAACCTCTGCACCGTATGCAGCTAATTGATCAGAAAGCACGCCAAGTAAAACCTTATCGTGCTGCTGACCATATTTTAACTGCTTCAAATACTTATTTCTTTGGCGCAGTAAAGTCCGATACTGCCCGGCATTATAAAGATACTTACTACTCATCTGACTAAATTCCATATCCATAAAATGACGCCGTAGTGCTGGTGCTCCTTTAACTAGGGACAAGTCCTCCGGCGCAAATAAAATGGCATTTAGCTGACCAACATATGTAGATAATCGAGCTTGCTCAAGATGATTGACCTTGGCTCGCTTTCCTTTAGAAGTAAATTCTAATTCTAGCGGAACACGTCCACTCGTCTTTTGAACAATTCCGCTAATGGTTGCTGATTTATGCTGCCAATTAATGAGTTCTCGGTTGTTATGGGTCCGGTGACTCCGTGTTAATGACAATGCATAAATTGCCTCTAACATATTCGTTTTTCCCTGAGCGTTGTGACCAATCAGGACGTTAACTCCAGGAGCAAAATGAACTGTCAGATCTTCGTAATTACGAAAATTATGTAAGTGCAATTCTGAAAGAATCATGCAAATTCCTACTTACTCTTAATCATAATTGGTTCATGCTCGGGAATGATAACGACATCTTCCGGATATAACTTCCGGCCACGCCGATTATCAAGTTCGTCATTAATCCGAACATCATGCTCCTTCAAAAACCACTTGGCTGCACCACCGGTTGGGATAATTCCCTCTTCCTTGAGTAGTTGTCCCAAGGTGATGAAAGGCCGATCTATTTTTATGGTCTTGTTTTCCACACTTAATCACCTACTTTTCACAAATACTATTATACCACATTTAAGAGGTTAAAAACGCGCAGATAGCCTTTTTTAGGCTTCTTAGTGGTTATTAGTCTTTTTTGTCAAAATCAAGTTAAAAACGCTTAATTTGCTTAAAACACGATTTCAGCAAATTTTTAAAATAAAAAAGGGTTATGACAAACTAATTATCATAATCCTTTTCCATGGTATTAAAATGTCCGAACTGGCGTAATCAGGTGAACAAAGTTTTCTGTATCTTCCGTTGGAACTAACGTAAACGGACGTAGTGGAGAAGTAAATGAAATCTTAACTGTCGATTGACCAAAGGACCGTAACGCATCCTTCATGTAGTTAGGATTGAAGGAGATTTCCAAATCATTTCCCTCAACCGCTGATGTGGCAACGTCTTCTTCCACCATTCCGATATCTGGTGAGTCACCACTAATCCGAACCAGCTTTTCACCAGGCTTAATGGTTAATTTAACAACATAGTTCCGACTTTCATGTGAAAGTAACGAAGCCCGGTCAATTGAAGATAAGAAGGTTCCGGCATCTACTTCCACTGTCGTATCTGAAGTGTCTGGAATCAACTGACTCGTTTCCGGATAATTTCCTTCTAACAATCTTGAATAGAAGTGCGTATTACCAAAAATAAATAAAACTTGGTTATCGGTAACTTGCATCTTTACATCATCGTCAACGTCACTAATCATTCCAGAAAGTTCATCTAAACTCTTCCCTGGAATAATAACATCGTAATTAACGTCGCCAACACCATCTAATTGCACTTTCCGTTGCGCGAGTCGATGACTATCAGTAGCGACTGCCGTCAGTAATCCATCATGCAACGTTACGTGGATCCCGGCAAGGATTGGCCGACTTTCTTGTTTAGAAACAGCAATTACGGTTTGCCGAATGACTTCTTTAAGCATGTCATTGGCAAGAACCACAGTATTATTTGCTTCAACTTCTGGTAAATGAGGGAAGTTTTCTGCATCTTGTCCATTAATTTGGAATTTTGCACTACCTGAAGTAATATCAGCTTGAAAGCCACTAGTAATTTCAATAGTTACATGTTTATCTGGAAGTTTCTTAACAATCTCACTGAAGAACCGGGCTGGTAAAACAATTGAACCAGGTTCAGCGATTTTTAATTCATAATCTTCATTACTAGCTGACATTACACTTTCAATCGTAATGTCTGAATTACTACCAGTTAGTGTAATGCTATCATTAGCTACTACCATCTTTAAACCAGTCAGAATTGGAATAGTAGTTTTAGACGAAATTGCCCGAAGAACATTATTTAATTGACTAATAAATGCTGAACGATTGATGGTAAATTTCATTATCAATGCTCCTTTGTTAGGTTATATATATTTATATTAATACTTTAAAATATAGTCGAAGTAGTAGAGCCTGTTAATATTGTGGATAACTTAGTTCGGCTAAGAAAAATCAACTTATTTGCTTGTGGATAAACTGTGGATAAAGTTGGGAATAACTTTCAAGTTTTCCACAGCTATGCTTTTAGTTTTGCTTTTAATGTATTTAGCTGCTCTTGAAGTTCATTATCAGTTCGAAGCTCTTCTTCGATTTTATCAATTGCGTGAAGAACGGTTGTGTGATCTTTTCCGCCAAACTCTTTGCCGATTTTTGGTAATGAGTAATCAGTTAGTTCACGAGAAAGGTACATTGCGATCTGGCGCGGAACTACGATTTGCTTGACCCGCTTTTTCCCAATAATGTCACTTTGGGTAATATTGTAAAATTCAGCAACATTTTTTTGGATTGACGTGATCGTAATTGTTGTTTTAGTAGTCCTTTGCAGTCCACGCAGGGCTTGTGATGCAAGGTGGGGAGTAATTGGTTCTTGGCTTAAGTTAGAGAATGCCTGAACCTTGGTTAGCGCCCCCTCAAGTTCACGAATATTGGTATCGATCTGCCCGGCAATGTAATTCAAGGTGTCATTTCCAATATTAATGTGATCTTCCTCTACTTTACTCCGCAAAATAGCAATCCGAGTCTCCAGATCTGGCGGAGTAATCTCAACCGTTAACCCCCAACGGAATCGTGAAACAAGACGATCCTGCAATTCTGGAATTTCGTTTGGGATTCGATCAGAAGTCATGACAATTTGCTTTTTATTGTCATGAAGAGCGTTGAAAGTATTGAAGAATTCAAGCTGAGTCCCTTCCTTATTAGCAAGGAACTGAATATCATCAATTAATAATAAGTCCAGGTTACGGTACTCTTCACGGAACTTTTCCGTAGAGTTGCTTTGGATAGAATGGATAAAATCATTAGTGAATTCTTCGCTAGTAACGTATTTTACTTTTGCTGCCGGATTGAGTTGGAGCATATGGTTACCGATTGCTTCCATCAAGTGAGTTTTTCCTAATCCCACTCCCCCATAGATGAAAAGCGGGTTATAAAGACCACCGGGACTTTCGGCAACTGCAAAGGCAGCAGCATGGGCCATTTTGTTTCCTTCACCAACAACAAAAGTTTTGAAGTTGTAGTGTGGATTAAGCGGCGTATCCATTTCAAAATTATTTGATTCTGCTGGTCGATCATTTTGATAAGGATCGAATTCTCCCTCAAGAACAAAGTGCGGTTCAATCTCTTGATCAGTAACTGCTTTGGCATACTGCTTTAGTTCAGCCTTTAAGTTTTTTTCCCAAAAATCACGGTGGACTTTTGTGGGTACTTCAACTTCTAATTGATTTTGAGAGAGAGAGAGTGGTTTTGCCGGAGCAATTAACGTGTCAAAGGTAACTTGGCTTTTACTTTGACGAAATGAATTTTGGATCGCTTCCCATAGAGAATCGAGCTCAGTCAAAATAGTTCCCCTCCTAATAGATATTAAATTACAAACGACATTTTATCATTATGAAAAAAAGTTTTCCACAGGTAAGTGGATAATTGAAAAATATTTACACAACACTGTGTGTAAATTAAAAAATGCAGTGTGGAAATTGAGGATAAAATAGAAACATAATAGTTTTCCACCCTTCTTGTGGATAACTAATTACTATAACAAAGGCATTAAGACGACTTATGAACAGTTTTATACAGGGCTGTGGATAACTTTAATAACAGGATGTGAATTGTTGAAAAGCACTGTGAAATCACGGTTAATAACTTATCCACAGGAATGAGAAATACACAACGCTGTGGATTATTTTTGACTTTCTGTGGATAAATAAAAAAATCTAAAAAAATTTCACGTTTAATATTTGAGAAAAGTATGTTATACTTCCAGAGTATGTTTGAAGAGATCGTCTTTTTAGACTATAAAAACCAAACCATTCAGATTGAATAGGAGGTGCATCGTATGAAGCGCACGTTTCAACCAAAGAAGCGTCACCGTGCACGTGTCCATGGCTTCCGTAAGCGTATGAGCACCAGTAACGGCCGTAAGGTATTAGCACGTCGGCGTCAAAAGGGCAGAAAAGTATTATCTGCATAATTACGGCCACTTTTATAGTGGCTTTTTTTATTGCAAGGGCAGGGCAGTCAGCTTGACGAGCTATCGTTTCGTTGAAGCTGCAATGTCCGGCCCTTTTTACATTTAATAAGGCTGGAGATCTACATTATTATGAGAAAATCATATCGGGTAAAAAAGGAAAGTGAGTTTCAACGGGTATTCGAAACCCATAATTCCGTTGCCAACCATAAATTTGTCATCTATCAAATGGCAAAACCAGGTCAAAAGCATTTTCGAGTTGGTATTTCCGTGGGGAAAAGGATTGGAAATGCGGTTCACCGAAACTGGGTTAAACGCCGGATTCGCCAAACACTTCTTGAAGTAAAACCTTATCTACGGCAAGACGTGGATTTCTTAGTAATTGCTCGTCCAGCTGCAGATGGCCTGGAAATGGCGGAAACAAAGAAAAACCTTGTCCATGCTCTTAAAAGGGCGCATCTATTAGAAGAGAAAAGTGAGGATCATTAATCAATGAAAAAGGTAAAGCGTGTCCTAAGTCTTGCTGCAATTGGAAGTTTGACGCTTTTTCTTGCAGCTTGTTCAAATAAGCCAGTTACAAGTCACAGTACTGGTTTGTGGGATCACTACATAGTTTATAACTTCTCTCGGTTTATCATTTGGCTATCAAATAATTGTGGTGGCTATGGTATGGGGATCATTATTTTCACGATCATTATTCGGGTCCTCCTCTTGCCATTGATGTTCTACCAAACGAAGTCAATGCTGAAAACTCAGGAGTTAGCTCCTAAGTTGAAGGCAATTCAAAAGAAGTACTCATCACGGGATCGTGAATCCATGGTGAAGATGCAGGAAGAAACCAGTAAGCTTTATAAAGAAGCAGGAGTTAATCCTTGGGCTTCAATGTTGCCAATGATTATCCAATTGCCAATCATGTGGGCCCTTTATCAAGCTATCTGGCGGACACCAGAGTTACGGCACGGGACATTTCTGTGGCTCCAATTAGGACACACAGATCCCTATTACATTTTGCCAATTCTGGCGGCCCTATTTACTTTCTTAAGTTCATGGTTATCAATGGCTTCAATGCCTGAGCGAAATGCAATGACTTCCGCAATGACATGGTTTATGCCAATTATGGTATTCTTCATGGCATTAGGATTCTCTTCCGCAATTACTTTGTATTGGGTAGTTTCAAACGCCTTCCAGGTAGTTCAAACACTCTTATTGCAAAACCCATTTAAGATTCGCCGTGAACGAGAAGCGAAGGAGAAACAAGAAAAGGCAAAAAAGCGGAAACTTGAAAAAGCTAAACGGCGGGCATATAGTAGCCGGAGAAAATAATTTAAAAATAAAAGATCAGGGAAAACTGTTTGTTTTTCCTGATCTTTTATTTTTTAAAATTAGTTTGATAGCC
>NZ_GG693412.1:156974-162759 GCF_000159435.1 Limosilactobacillus vaginalis DSM 5837 = ATCC 49540
CCAAAATAAATTTAGGGAGCTACTTCAAAAGAAAGGCAATCAAATTAATAAATGATCAATGTTGATATATCAACGATTAAAGACTATGTAGATGCATTGAGAATTGGGGAATTATTAAGTATACACTAACTGATAATTTAAATTTAGTTTGACAATCAAAATAAATCTAAATATAATTTGAACATCGAATATTTTGATATTCGAAATACTTTCTTTGAGGAGGGTAACTGCTTTGGCTATAATGACCGCTCAGGAAATTATGGATTTGATTCCTAACCGGTACCCAATTTGCTATATCGACTATGTTGATGAATTGGATCCTGGAAAAGAGATTACGGCAACTAAAAATGTCACAATCAACGAATCATTTTTCCAGGGACACTTCCCTGGTAACCCAGTAATGCCTGGAGTATTGATTATTGAAACGTTGGCACAGGCTGCTTCAATCTTAATTCTTAAGTCTCCTGAGTTTTATAAAAAAACAGCTTATCTTGGAGCAATTCATAAAGGAAAATTCCGTCAGGTAGTTCGTCCTGGTGACGTTCTTAAATTGCACATCACCATCACTAAGAAGCGCAGTCGAATGGGAATTGTCGATGCGGTCGCAACGGTAGATGGGAAAAAAGCATGTAGTGCAGAATTGGTATTTATTGTTGCTGATCGAGATGAAAAAATTTAAAGGTAAGTTTCGACTATAATGTATTTTGATGAGTAAAATTAATTATTTTTAGCAACTACAACAATAAGGAGTCAATGCATTATGGCTGATGAATACCAAAAAATTAATGAGTCTTTAATTAGAATTTATAACGGAATTTTATGGATTGAAGAAAAAAAGTTACGAGAAAGTACTTTTAATGATTTAACAATTAAGGAAATGCATGCAATTGATGCGATTTCAATGTATGACCATCAAACTAGTTCTCAAGTAGCTAAGAAACTTCACCTTTCACCAGGAACAATGACCGCAACGGCTAACCGTTTGATTGCAAAGGGGTATGCTGAACGGTTCCATGATGAAGAGGATCGCCGAATAATCAGGTTAGGATTAACCCACAAGGGACGGGTCCTTTATCGTGCACACCGGGCCTTCCACAACATGATGGTAAAAAGTTTCCTAAAAGATATGGATGAAAATGAGCAAAAAGTAATTCATAAGGCTCTCCGGAATCTGGAGGACTTTGTGGAGGATCATTCTTAGTGAGTAGGGGAAAGAGAAGTAATGGATAATTGGAAAATTGTATCAACCGCAGGTTACGTACCGCCATTAGTAAAAACTAATGATCAGTTAAGTGAACTGATGGATACAAGCGATGAATGGATCAAAACGCGGACGGGAATTTCTGAACGACACATAAGTCTGAAGGAAAATACTTCAGACCTAGCCGTTAAGGTTGGGCAAAAGTTGCTTAAGCAAACTAACTGGGAACCAGAATCGGTTGACCTAGTTATTGTAGCAACGATGTCTCCCGATTCGTATACTCCTTCAACGGCTGCAATTGTCCAAGGAAAATTAGGAATGACCAAAGCGTTGGCATTTGACGTTTCGGCTGCTTGTTCGGGCTTTATTTACGCGTTAACTGTTGCTAATGGATTATTAGCTAGTACTAATAAGTCACGGGCAGTTGTAATCGGGAGTGAAGTTCTTTCGAAAATTATTGACTGGAATGACCGCAGAACGGCGGTACTCTTTGGTGACGGTGCTGGTGGAGTAGCAATTGAAAAAAGCTCCGAACATCATTTGATGGGGATGGATTTAGCAACATTTGGTAATTTAGGTGACAAATTAGTTGCTGGTCAGACAACAGTTGGCGGGAGTTTTCCTAAGCCAGTTACTTCATTAGCCCCATTTCAAATGAATGGTCGAGAGGTATATCGATTTGCAACTCATGAAGTGCCGCGATCTATTCAAGCAGCCATGGATAGTGCTCAAGTTACAGCAGATCAAGTGGATTTATTTTTACTCCACCAGGCAAATGCCAGAATAATCGCACAAGTAGCTAAGCGGTTGAACCAACCAATAACTAAGTTCCCGATCAATATCGATCGGTATGGAAATACATCTGCAGCTAGCGAGCCACTTTTACTGGATGAATGTGTTCGTAATGGGCAGGTTCATCGGGGATCGTTAGTTGTACTAGCCGGCTTTGGTGGTGGCCTCACTACTGGAGCAATGGTAATTAAATATTAGTAAATAGAAAGAGGAAAAGAAAAATGACTAAAGAAGAAATTTTTAACACTGTTAAGGACATTACCGCTGACGAATTGGACGTTTCTGCAGAAAAGATTACTTTGGAAACTCACATTCAAAACGACTTAAACGCTGATAGTTTAGATGTCTTTGAAATCATGAATGAATTAGAAGATAAGTTTGATATTGAATTAGATGACGACGATGCCAAGGTTGAAACTATTGGTGACGTTGTAGATTACGTTGCGAAGAAGTTACCTGCTGATAAGTAATAATGAAGCTCGGAATTCTTTTTAGTGGTCAGGGATCACAGAAGCCAGGAATGGGGCTTGATTTTTTAACTGACGACTTGTTTAAGCAGACAATTCAAGCAGCAAGCGAAGCAACGGAACTAGATATTATTCGGATCCTAAAGAGTGAACAGGGAGAACTGGATGAAACCAAGAATGTTCAACCAGCATTAGTTGCTGTTAGTTGTGGAATCTATAGAATGCTCCAACGTGATTTACCAAAATTACCGGTTGCGGGAATGATTGGTTTATCGCTTGGCGAGTATGCCGCTTTAATTAGCGCTGGAGCATTGGCGCTTAAACCAGGATTGAGTTTATTAGCCGATCGTGGACGGTATATGCAAGCTGATGCTGATGCTGTAGCAAGTAGTTTGGCCGCGTTAATTAATCCTGATTTGGATAGTGTTAACTGGGTATTAAAGGACCATCCTAAAGTGACAGTCGCAAATTATAATTCACCACGACAACTAGTAATCGGTGGCCCAGAAAAAGAGGTACAGCTAGTTGCGGAGTTATTGAAACAACAGGAAGCTGCTAAGCGAGTAATTGTATTAAACGTTAGTGGGGCCTTTCATACTGCATTGTTTAATCCAGCACGACAAAAAATGCATCAGCGGTTAAAGGACGTGGTATTCACTGAGCCAGAAGTTCCGGTAATTAGTAATACCACTATTCAGCCTTTTGCTGCTGATAACATTGCGGAAATCCTTGAACGCCAATTAGCACAGCCAACCCATTTTGGGGAGGATCTCCAGAAATTAGTTGAATATGAACAAATTAATGGAGTGCTTGAGATCGGACCAGGAAAGACTCTCAGTCGGTTTGCTCGTCAGGTAAACAGAAGTTTGAACTGTGAACATATTTCCTCAATTGAGGACTACCAAGCATTTATAAAGGAGCATCAGGAATGGAGTTAAAAGATAAGGTCGTTTTAATCACCGGAAGTACCCGCGGAATTGGGAATGCTACTGCATTAGCCTTTTTAAGAGCAGGGAGTAAGGTGATTCTTCATGGTCGCCATTCATTGAGCGCAGAAGAAGGGGAAAAATTAAAGGATTTTCAGGATAATTACACTTTTATCACTGCGGATCTGGCTAACCCTGATGATGTTCAGCAACTAGCTGATTCTGCTTGGCAGGCTTATGGTCATATAGACGTTGTTGTGAATAATGCTGGGATGAACAAGGATAAATTACTAGTTGCAATGAAGCAGAGTGATTTTGATGATGTTATTAACGTCAATTTAAGAGGAACTTTCCTACTAACGAAGGCGATCTTGAAGAAGATGTATAAGCAAAAGAGCGGCTGCTTTGTAAACATTACAAGTGTAGTTGGAATTCACGGGAACGTCGGTCAGGCTAATTATGCTGCCAGCAAGGCGGGGATAATTGGTTTGACAAAGACCGTTGCTCAAGAAGGAGCGTTACGTGGTATCCGGAGTAATGCTGTTGCTCCGGGAATGATTGCCAGTGACATGACGGCTGCTCTATCAGAACGTAATCAAAAAAGAATAGTTGACCAAATTCCGCTAAAACGACTAGGGAAACCAGAAGAAGTTGCCCAAGCGGTACTTTTTTTGGCCCAAAATGACTATATGACGGGACAAACCATCGTAATTGACGGCGGAATGACCATTTAGGAGTGGATAAAATGACAAGGGTAGTAGTTACTGGAATGGGTGCAATTGCGCCAAATGGTAACGGATTAGATGAATTTGTTAACAATAGCTTAGCGGGAAAAGTTGGGATTAAACCAATTACTAAGTTTGATGCAAGTGAAACTGGAATTACTGTTGCTGGTGAAGTTGATGACTTTGATCCAAAGGCAGTTGTTGGTAAAAAGGCTGCTCGCCGGATGGATTTATATTCTCAATATGCGATCCAGACAGCAGTTGAAGCAATTGAGCAAGCTGGAATCACTGAAGAAAATACGGATCCAGAAGATTTGGGAGTTATTTACGGTTCAGGAATTGGTGGATTAACCACAATTCAAGAACAAGTAATTAAGATGCATGATAAGGGACCACGGCGGGTTTCACCAATGTTTGTTCCAATGGCAATCTCAAACATGGCTGCCGGAAACATCGCAATTCGTTTTAACGCCCAAAACATTTGTACATCAATCACAACTGCTTGTGCTACCGGTACGAATTCAATCGGTGAAGCTTACCGTCAAGTGAAGGAAGGCCGGGCTCAGGTAATGATTGCCGGTGGTGCAGAAGCATCCGTTAACGAAATCGGAATTGCGGGCTTTGCGTCCTTAAATGCACTTTCGACAAGTGAGGATCCAGAGAAGGCTTCGTTGCCATTTGATAGGGACCGGAATGGTTTTGTCCTTGGTGAAGGTGCCGGAACGCTTGTCCTCGAAAGTTTGGAACACGCTAAGAAGCGGAATGCCAAGATTCTTGGTGAAGTTGTCGGTTACGGTGCCACTTGTGATGCCTACCATATAACCGCTCCTGATCCGGAAGGTAAAGGCGCAACACGGGCAATGCAAAACGCAATTGATGAAGCTGGGATTCAAGCCAGTGACGTTGATTATATTAATGCCCACGGAACCGCAACCCATGCCAATGACAGTGGTGAGTCCCTAGCAATTAATAAGGTCTTCGGTGAGGATAGTCAGGTTCGTGTTAGTTCTATTAAGGGGATGACTGGTCACCTCCTAGGAGCTGCCGGAGCGATTGAAGCAGTTGTTACTATCGCTGCTCTAGAAAAAGGAAAACTACCACAAAATGTTGGGTGCTTTAACCAGGATCCAGAGTGTAGCGTTAACTTAGTGACTGCTGATAACCAAGACGATGCTGATGCAGAATACGCATTAAGCAACTCCTTTGGCTTTGGTGGTCATAATGCAGTATTAGCTTTCCGAAAGTGGGTGGATGATTAAGTGGATGTCGATAATGTTCAAAAAGTTATGACAGAGTTTGAAAAGTCATCTGTCCGGGAATTGAAGATCGAGGACGGTAGCTTTCATCTCTATCTGAGTAAAAATGATCGACCAGCTTCTCAAGAGCCAGTAACTAATACTCCTGAGGTGGCTGATCAACCAGTAAAGCACTCCTCTAAAAACGAACCACGGGGAGCCCAAATTAAAGCTCCCCTCGTAGGAACGGTTTACCTTCAATCAAAACCAGATCAACCACCATATGTTAAGGTGGGAAGCCACGTTAACAAGGGTGACGTTGTTTGTGTGATTGAAGCAATGAAAATGATGACAGAAGTAAAAAGTGAAGTTGCTGGAACGGTTTCTGTCATTAACGTTGATAATGGTGAGCTGGTGGAATATCAGCAACCACTTTTTG
>NZ_GG693412.1:163116-167615 GCF_000159435.1 Limosilactobacillus vaginalis DSM 5837 = ATCC 49540
AAATTAAAGAAGGAGAGTAGCAATGGCTAAAGTTAATTTAGACGTCACGGCAATCCAGAAGATCCTTCCTCACCGCTACCCAATGTTATTAATTGATCACGTTGATGAGTTAGTTCCTGGTGAAATGGCGGTTGCACGTCGTAATGTGACAATTAATGAGGAAGTCTTTAACGGACATTTTCCTAATAATCCTGTATTACCAGGAGCACTAATTGTTGAATCCCTAGCGCAGACTGGAGCGGTAGCATTGTTATCGTCTCCTAAATTTAAGGGAAAGACAGCTTACTTTGGCGGTATCAAGACCGCTGAGTTTCGTAAAGTCGTTCGTCCCGGAGATGTAATGCGGTTAGAAGTTCACCTAACTAAGATCCACCGCAACATCGGTGAAGGGAAGGCAGAAGCAACAGTTAATGGTCAACGAACTTGTTCAGCAGAATTAACATTTTTTATTGGATAAGGTGAGTGGTGAAATGTTTTCGAAAGTTTTAGTAGCAAATCGAGGCGAAATTGCTGTTCGGATTATTCGTTCCCTTCATGAGTTGGGAATAAAGTCAGTTGCCGTTTATTCTGCGGCTGACCGGGAAAGTCTCCACGTTCAATTAGCTGACGAAGCAGTTTGTGTCGGTGGAGCACGGCCTCAGGAATCATACCTAAATATGAAGAATATTTTAGCTGCTGCTATTGGTACGGGCGCCCAGGCAATTCACCCTGGATTTGGTTTTCTTTCGGAAAATAGTAAGTTTGCTGAAATGTGTCAGGCCTGTGGGATTACCTTTATTGGTCCGGATGCAAAGATTATTGATTTGATGGGGAACAAGGAACACGCTCGGCAGCAAATGAAGCGGCTTGGTGTTCCGGTGATTCCAGGAAGTGATGACTATATTCAGGACGTAAATGAGGCAAAACGGGTGGCAGCGAAAATTGGTTACCCGGTATTAATCAAGGCTGCCGCTGGTGGTGGCGGTAAGGGGATTCGACGAATTAATGATGAAGCAGCGATGACTGATTCATTTAATGAAGCCCAAAGTGAAGCCAAATTAGCCTTTGGTGACGATCACATGTATATCGAAAAGATCATGGAGAACGTCAAGCACATTGAAGTCCAGGTGTTTCGTGATCAAGCAGGTCATGCTGTTTACTTCCCGGAAAGAGACTGTTCACTTCAAATTAATAAGCAGAAGGTCCTAGAGGAAAGTCCGTGTCAGTTAGTAACTGAACAGGAACGAAAGCAACTAGGCCAGATTGCCTTAAGGGCTATTAACGGGATCGATTACCTAAATACAGGAACAATCGAATTCTTAATGGATCAGGATCACCATTTCTACTTCATGGAAATGAATACGCGGATTCAAGTCGAACATACCGTAACGGAAATGGTAACCGGGATCGACCTTGTAAAAGCACAGTTAAAAGTGGCTGCTGGTGAGGATTTACCATTTGACCAGTCAGATATCCAAATTAACGGTGCGGCAATTGAATGTCGAATAAATGCAGAGGATCCTAATAATAACTTCATGCCATCTACCGGGAATATTAAGTACTTATATCTACCGGTTGGTAACCTGGGAATGAGAATTGATACAGATCTTTACCAGGGGGCAAAGGTGACACCATTTTACGATTCAATGGTTGCTAAAGTGATTGCCCTTGGCCATGACCGAGCAGAAGCAATCGAGAAGATTAAACGGCTACTTAACGAGATGGTTATTGAGGGAATAAAGACTAACCAAGAAATTCAATTGGCAATTCTTCAGGATCCTACTTTTATTAAAGGTGATTTTACAACTAGTTACTTAGAAAAAGTATTTTTAAAGCGGTGGAAGGAGAACCATAGTCGCAATGAACTTGTACGATCATGACAACACTCTTACAGCCCATCATATTAAAGCCGATCGAGAAGCCGACGCTAAAGTACCGGATAATTTATGGACAAAATGCCCAAAATGTGAAACGACGGTTCTTACTGATGATTTAGATCAGTACCAGACATGTCCAAATTGCTTTTACGGTTTTCGAATAAGTGCTCGGCAACGTCTAAATTGGTTAGTTGATCAATTCACTGAATTTGATACTGACTTGCAGACAACGGATCCCCTTAATTTTCCGAGATATGATCAAAAACTTGCGAAGGCCCAACAACGAACGAAATTGAATGATTCAGTGTTAACGGGAACCGCCATGATTGGTCAGGAAAAATTTGGGTTAGGGATTATGGACCCAACATTTATTATGGGATCGCTCGGAACCGTAACTGGTGAAAAGATTACGCGGTTGTTTGAGCGGTCAACTGAGCAAGAATTGCCGGTAGTATTATTCACTGCTTCAGGTGGTGCCCGGATGCAAGAAGGAATTATGTCATTAATGCAGATGGCAAAAGTTAGTGCAGCGGTTAAGCGTCATTCACAGGCAGGCCTTTTGTACGTTGTCGTATTAACCGATCCAACTACCGGTGGGGTAACAGCAAGTTTTGCAATGCAGGGTGACATTACCCTTGCCGAGCCACATGCTTTAGTCGGCTTTGCAGGACGACGAGTTATTGAACAAACGATGCACCAAAAGATTCCTCGTGATTTGCAGGATGCAGAAACATTACTTAGTCATGGCTTCATTGATCGAATTGTTCGTCGTCAAGATGAAAAACAAACTCTGCAATGGCTATTAAAATATGGAGGGTGATAACTTGGCTAAGTCAGCAGGTCAAATTGTTGTAGCATCACGAGCTGAGCAAAAAATAACTGGTGAGCAAATTGTTCATTCGCTGTTAAGTGATTTTATGGAATTGCATGCCGGTGGAATTGGTAGCGATGACCCAGCTGTTATTGGTGGAATTGGTCTTTTTCATGGGCAACCAGTAACGGTGATCGCAATTGATAAGGGAGACACGATAGAAGATAAGGTGAACAAGCACTTTGGTTGCCCTACACCAGCTGGTTACCGAAAATCGTTGTACCTGATGAAACAGGCTGCAAAGTTTCACCGACCGGTCCTTTGCTTTGTTAATACTCCTGGGGCATATCCAGGACAAGAAGCAGAAGAAACAGGTCAGGGAGCAGCAATTGCCCAAAATATTTTAGAAATGAGTCAGCTACCAACACCAATCATTACCGTAATTTTTGGTGAAGGAGGCAGTGGGGGTGCCCTAGCCCTCGCCAGTGGTGATCAAGTCTGGATGCTAGAAAATAGTACATATTCTATTTTGTCACCAGAAGGATTTGCTTCAATTTTGTGGAAAGACAGTAGTCGGGCAAATGAAGCAGCTCAAATTATGCAATTGACCCCTCGTGATTTGCAACAAAAACATATTATTGACGGCATTCTCGAAGAACCAAACGATCATCGGCAGGTTGTCCAGAATATTGATCGAGTTCTCCAACAGCAGCTTAGTCAACTGCAAAAAATGCCGGTAGAAGACTTATTAAAACAGCGGTATGAACGGTACCGCAAATTTTAGTGGAGGTTTGATGAGAGTGTCAGGAATTTTAGCAGATAAGAAGATTATTGTAATGGGAGTAGCTAATAAACGTTCAATTGCTTGGGGATGTGCGCAAGAAATGGAACGTCAAGGAGCTACCATTATCTATACATATCAAAATGATCGGATGAAGCGTAGCCTTCAACGGTTAGTAAGCGATGATGCTCAACTATTTGAATGTGACGTTGCAAATGATGAGAGCATCGAGAAGGCCTTTACCAGCATTAAAGAAGCTGTTGGCTCCGTAGATGGAATCGTTCATGCGATTGCCTACGCAAAAAAAGAAGAATTAGGCGGTTCAATCCTTGATGTTAGCAGGGATGGCTATGCACTTGCCCAAAATATTTCAGCATACTCATTAATTGCCGTGGCAAAGTATGCTCAAAGCCTAGAACTCCTTAACGATCCAAGTAGCATTGTCACCTTGACTTACTTTGGCTCTGAACGGGCAATTCCTAACTATAACGTGATGGGGATTGCTAAGGCAGCCTTAGAGGCAAGTGTTCGCTACTTGGCACGTGATATGGGTGATGCTAATGTTAGGGTTAATGCTATTTCTGCTGGGGCTGTGAAGACGCTAGCAGTTACGGGAATTAATGGTCACGCGGATCTATTAAAGATGTCTCAAGAACGGACCGTTGATGGTCAAAGTGTAAGTTTGAAAGAAATTGGTGGAACTTGCGCATTCTTAATGAGTGACCTATCAACTGGGGTTGTCGGTGACGTGATTTATGTTGATAAAGGTGTGCATTTAATTTAATGAAGCAAGTAATGAAAAATGACTTATCTGAAGAGAAGATAAGTCATTTTTGTTCTAATTTTTCTGGAAAAATAGTTGTGAAATCGCGAGTCACATCAACCCAGGATTATGCTAAGCAGGTTTTGGAAAAAGGTTCGTTAGAGAAAGAATTGTTGGTAGTCGCTAACCAACAAAGTACGGGCTACGGGAAACTAGGTCGGGCATTTTATTCACCAGCCAATGCAGGAATTTATATGACGATTGTTTTACCCCATAAGACGCCACGAG
>NZ_GG693412.1:167665-190434 GCF_000159435.1 Limosilactobacillus vaginalis DSM 5837 = ATCC 49540
AAATTCAACAGAGTGGCTTATTTACTACCGGTGTTGGTGTGGCCGTCCTAAATGCACTCCAAGAATTTTACCCAGCCCTTCCGTTTCAATTAAAGTGGGTAAATGATATCTATCTTTTTGGAAGGAAAATTGGGGGGATCCTTTGCGAATCGGTATATCAAATGCAGGAACATTCTTATTGTTACGTTACCGGGATCGGTCTTAATATTAACGTAAAACAATTTCCTTCTTCGTTAAAAAATATTGCAGAGACGATTACGGATCGAGGGGTAGACAGGAATAAGCTGACTGCAGAGATTGTAAAGCAGCTAATTGAGGTAAATGCAAATTACCAATCCGGCAAGTTCTTAGCTCAATATCGTCAGCATAATTACCTTGACCAACAAATGGTTAAAGTGATGCGGGAAAAAACTGAAATCGTTGGCCGGGTGTGTGGCATTGATAGTCAGGCAAGACTGGTGATTGAAGATAAACATGGTAAGAAAATGGCGCTTACTAGTGGTGAGGTTACAAAAGTCTACTGTGACTAAGTAAAGAACTCGTTTGGCGTAAACCATGGTTCCGTTGTAAAATAGCCTAGTTAAGTAATTAGGATGGAGATGAAAATTAATGGGACGTTATACAGGAGAAACTGTTGAACAAGCAGTTGCCTCTGCTAGTAAGAAACTTGGGGTAGCAAAAGAACAATTAAAAATTACAATTGTTCAGTCAGCACGTCATGGGTTCTTTGGAATCGGCCGCCGGGACGCAATAATTGAAGTGTCAGTTAAAGAAGCTCCCCAAAAGGCAAAGAAGCATGAACAAAGTCAGAAATCCCATAACAAAAAATGGCAAAGTAAGCGTCAACGGGATCCAAAACCTCGTCATGAACCGGTGAAGGAAAACGAGATTGACCCAGCTGAGATGAAGCGACGTCACGAACAAAATGTTAAACGGGTAAAGAAAGTAAGCCAGGATCTTGCTGAGTACCTGAAAGACGTGTTTAAAAACTTGGGGATTGAAGTTAATCCAGTTATTGAGGATGTTCGTTCTCATGAGGTAAAGATTGACTTACAAAGTGAGCAGTCTGGGCGGATTATCGGTCATCATGGGCGGCGAATTAATGCGATGGAGCAAATCAGCAATGCCTTTATGAATTACCACGGTGCAGAAAAGACGATGGTAGTCTTAGATACGGCAAACTACCGTCAACGTCGTGAAGAATCCTTACGGCAATTAGCAGAACGGTCTGTAATGGATGTCGTTTCTACTGGACAAGCTGTTTTCCTTGACCCAATGCCAGCTCGTGAACGGAAACAACTCCACCAGGAACTCCAGGATAATCCTCACGTTAAAACCTATTCCCATGGTCGTGAGCCATACCGGAGTGTTGTGATTGCACCTAAAAATTAGGGCTCATAAGAACAACCGGGTTTAATAGTTGACATTTTAGGATGATGAAACTAAAATAATTGCGGTTATAAAATTTAGAATACTTGTTAAAGTAGTGAAAGTGCTTTGACCATGTGATTACCAAGCGATTGGCGGATGACGTGGAGGGCGCTTTTTTTATTAGAAAGGAGTCTGGACGGTGGCAAACACTGATAATGATACAATTGCAGCGATTTCGACCCCAGTTGGTGAAGGGGGAATTTCGATCATCCGGATCAGTGGGGATGACGCAATTCCAGTAGCACAAAAAATTTATCGGGGAAAAGATCTCGCCAAAGTTCACACAAACACGATCAACTATGGTCATGTGATTGACCCTGATAATAATGAAGAAGTTGATGAAGTGATGGTTTCGGTAATGCGTGCACCACATACTTATACGTGTGAAGATGTTGTGGAAATCAACTGTCATGGTGGACTACTCGCAACTAACCGGATCCTTCAACTGGTACTAAGCTATGGTGCCCGAATGGCAGAACCAGGTGAATTTACCAAACGGGCCTTCTTAAATGGGCGTCTTGACCTATCTCAATCTGAAGCTGTAATGGACTTAATCCGGGCAAAGACAGATAAGTCTATGAAGGTCGCCTTAAACCAGCTTGACGGGAACTTATCCCACTTGATCCGTAAGCTTCGGAAGGATATCTTGGATGTCTTGGCCCAAGTAGAGGTTAATATTGATTATCCAGAATATGATGCGGTTGAAGAAATGACGACCAAGATGCTTAAGGAAAAGGCTACTGAAATTCGCCAACGGATTGAAGCGCTATTAAAGACCGCAAAGCAGGGGAAAGTCCTCCGGGAAGGCTTAGCAACTGCCATTATTGGTCGGCCAAACGTCGGAAAATCCAGTTTGCTTAATTCCTTATTACATGAAGATAAAGCGATCGTTACTAACGTGGCTGGGACAACCCGGGACGTGATTGAAGAGTACGTTAACGTTAATGGGGTACCACTGAAGTTGATCGATACTGCGGGAATTCACGATACAAAAGATCAGGTTGAAAAAATTGGGGTTGAACGGAGTCGGAAGGCCTTGGATGCTGCTGACCTTATCTTATTGTTAATTGATAATTCAGAAGAATTAACTGCCGAAGATCGTGAACTCCTTGAAGCAACTAAGGATAAACAACGAATCGTGATTTTAAACAAGACTGATTTACCAAATAAGGTCGATCGGGATGAATTAAAGAAACTAGTGGGAGACGACAAGTTGATCGAAACTTCAATCGTAAAGAATGAGGGGATGAATCAGCTTGGTGAAACCATTAGTAAGATGTTCTTTGAAGAAGGAATTGAAAATAACCAGAATAGCGTAATGGTAACGAATGCGCGTCATATTGGGCTGCTCCACCAAGCAGATGATGCTTTAGGTGATGTCCTTAAGGGAATTGCTGCGGGGATGCCAGTTGACCTCGTGCAAATTGATATGACCCGTTGTTGGGATCTCTTAGGTGAAATTACCGGTGATAGTTATCAAGACGAATTGTTAGATCAACTCTTTAGTCAATTCTGTCTAGGAAAATAGGAGGAAGAAAATGCAAACAAGTGAAGCAGTACAATACGATAGCGATAATTATGATGTAATTGTCGTTGGTGCTGGTCATGCAGGAAGCGAGGCGGCACTTGCTGCTGCCCGTATGGGAAACAAGACCTTGTTAGTAACCATTAACCTCGATATGGTTGCTTTCATGCCATGTAACCCGTCTGTTGGTGGCCCTGCTAAAGGAATTGTGGTTCGTGAAATTGACGCCCTTGGTGGTGAGATGGGGCACAATATTGATAAGACTTATGTTCAAATGCGGATGCTCAATACCGGGAAGGGCCCTGCCGTCCGGGCATTGCGTGCTCAAGCCGATAAACATGCGTACCACCGTTCAATGAAGGAAACAATTGAAAAGCAACCAAACTTGGATCTTCGTCAGGCAACTGTCGACCAACTAATTGTTGAAGATGGTGTTTGCAAGGGGGTCATTACAAATACTGGTGCCCGTTACCATGCAAAAACAGTTGTTTTGACTGTCGGAACTGCTGCTCGGGGAAAGATTATTATTGGTGAACTCCAGTATGAGTCAGGTCCAAATAACTCCAAGTCTGCTGTAAAACTTTCGGAGAACCTTGAAGAACTTGGCTTTGATCTTGAACGGTTTAAGACCGGAACCCCACCACGAATTAATGGGAATACAATTCACTATAACGAAACTGAAGAACAACCTGGTGACAAGGAAGTCCACCACTTTAGTTTTGATACCCCTGATGATCATTACTTACCATTAAGTGAACAA
The DNA here is from genome assembly GCF_000159435.1 of Limosilactobacillus vaginalis DSM 5837 = ATCC 49540. Classification (GTDB taxonomy): domain Bacteria; phylum Bacillota; class Bacilli; order Lactobacillales; family Lactobacillaceae; genus Limosilactobacillus; species Limosilactobacillus vaginalis. The sequence continues at coordinate 171,382 of NZ_GG693412.1, forward strand.
ATTTCATGTTGGTTAACCTATACTAATCCGGGAACCCATGAACTAATTCGGGATAACCTTGATCGAGCCCCAATGTTCTCCGGGGTAATTAAGGGAGTTGGCCCACGTTACTGCCCATCAATCGAAGATAAGGTTGTCCGGTTTGCGGATAAGAGTCGTCACCAAATCTTCTTGGAACCTGAAGGGCGAGACACTGACGAATGGTATGTCGATGGGTTATCCACTTCAATGCCTGAAGAAATCCAACAAAAGATTTTACATTCTGTTAAGGGACTAGAAGATGCCCAATTGATGCGCCCCGGATACGCGATTGAATATGATGTGGTTGCACCATACCAACTTCACCCAACACTTGAAACTAAATTAGTAAAAAATCTTTATACTGCTGGCCAAACTAACGGAACTTCAGGTTATGAAGAGGCCGCTGGTCAAGGATTGATTGCAGGAATTAACGCAGGATTGCGGGCCCTTGGAAAAAAGCCGTTTGTTCTTAAGCGGTCAGATGCTTATATTGGGGTAATGATTGATGACTTAGTAACGAAGGGAACTAAGGAACCATACCGTCTATTAACTAGCCGGGCTGAATACCGGTTAATCCTTCGCCATGACAATGCTGACTTCCGTTTAATGGGGAAGGGGCATGAAATTGGCCTTGTCAGCGATGAACGTTATGCCAAGATGGAAAAGAAGGAAAAGCAAGTTCAAGACGAAATTGCCCGCTTAAAGAGTGAAAAGCTTAAGCCAAACAACGATGAAGTTAACCAATTCATCGAGGCCCATGGTGATAATCGCTTGAAGGATGCAATCACCGCAGCTGACTTCATTAAGCGTCCATACGTTAATTATGAGACGCTAATGAAATTCATTCCGGCACCGGCTGAAGAGTTGGATCGTCAAGTAATTGAACAGGTAGAAATTCAATTAAAGTATGCAGGTTACATTAAGAAGGAAGAAGAAAAGGTTGCTCGATTAAAGCGGATGGAAGCAAAGAGGATCCCAGCTAACATTGATTACGAAAAGGTTGATGGCTTGGCAACAGAAGGTCGACAAAAGCTTGAAAAAATCCGTCCTGAAACCCTTGCACAAGCTTCTCGGATTAGTGGGGTAAATCCTGCTGACTTAGCAATTTTGAGTGTCTACATTCGAAAGTAAATTCGGTAATTTAAAATGAGGCGTAGTTTGAAGTTAAGTTTGATTTACGCCTCATTTTATTCTATTTACAAACATTTTGAGAATCGCTATACTGAAGATTGATTTAAAAAGCAAACGAGGCAAGTAGAGATGAGTGAAAAGATTAGTCAACCCCGCGAGGATTTTCAACCAATCCTGTTAGGGACAGACTTTAATTGTTACGGAATGGCACGGTCTTTTTATCAAGAATATGGTATTAAGAGTATTGCCTATGGAGTAATGCACATGGCACCAACTCGTTATACTAAGCTGGTCGATGTCCATGTTGTTGAAGGATTCAATGAGGATCCAGTTTTTATTGAAACAATGCGTAAGATTGCTGCGAACCTTGATCCAAAGAAGAAGTACTTACTGCTTTCTTGTGGGGATGGTTATACAGAATTGATCGCTAACCACTTGGATGAATTAAAAGAACACTTCATTTGTCCATACGTGGATGCAGATCTCTTTAATAAGCTGGGAACGAAAGAAACGTTCTACGAAGCAGCGGAAAAATATGGTCTTCCTTACCCAAAGACAAAGATTATCACTAAAGAAGAAGTTGAATCTGGTGAACCAATTGAATTGCCATTTGATTTTCCGATTGCGTTAAAGCCTTCTGATAGTGTTGAATGGCTTAATATTCACTTTGAAGGACGGAAGAAAGCTTATGTTTTAGATAAGCGTGAACAATTTGATGATTTAATGCCAAAGATCTACAAGGCTGGTTATACCGGGAAAATGATTGCCCAGGACTTTATTCCGGGTGATGACTCCAATATGCGGACTGTTAACGCCTACGTGGATTCTGACCACAATGTGCGGATGATTAGTCTAGCTCATCCATTGCTAGAAGATCCGTCACCAGTAGCGGTCGGCAATTACATGGTGATCTTGCCAGAAAAGGATATGGCAATTTACAAGACAATTCAAAAGTTCTTGGAAGAAGTAAAGTACGTTGGTTTTGCGGACTTTGATATGAAGTATGACTGGCGTGATAAGCAGTTCAAGATTTTTGAAATTAACCTTCGTCAGGGGCGGAGTAGTTTCTACTGTACCCTTAATGGCTATAACTTAGCTAAGTACGTGGTTGATGATGTGATTGATCACAAGCCATTTAAAGAAACTGATTATGCTGAGGGAAACATGCTCTGGCTTAATGCGCCAAAGAAGGTTTTCTACAAGTATGCTAAAGAAAATAAATATAAGGAAAAGGCCAAGAAGCTCTTGGAAGCAGGGCAGTGGGGAACGACTGCCTTTGATAAGAACGATAGCTTCAAGCAACGGCTATTAATGCATTACTCATTCTGGTTGATTAATAAGAACTACCAAAAGTACTTTGTACAACGTTAAGAAAAGGAGAATTCAAGATGTGTGGAATTGTAGCCTTCGTTGATAACGAAGATCCAAAGGTTAAAGATAGCCTAATTCGTAAAATGAAGAACCGGATTATTCACCGGGGACCCGACTCAGAGGGCCAATACGTAGATGAAAATGTTGCCCTTGGGTTTCGGCGGTTAAGTTTTATTGACGTTAAGAGCGGTAATCAACCAATCTTTAACGAAGATAATAGTATGGCCATTGAATTTAACGGTGAAATTTATAACTTTAAGGAATTACGGGAAGAATTAATCGACTTAGGTCATACCTTTAAGACCCATGCCGATACTGAAGTAATCCTTCACGGTTACGAACAATGGGGTGACGATGTCCTGAAACGGCTTCGGGGAATGTTTGCCTTCGTAATTTGGGACTTTAAAAACAAGGATATGTTTGGTGCCCGGGATCACTTTGGGATTAAGCCACTCTATTACGGGAAAATGAACGGGACTTTCTTTGTTGGTTCTGAAATTAAGGCATTTATTGATCACCCGCATTTTGACAAGGAGCTGAATAAGAACGCCTTGAAGCCTTACATGACGTTCCAGTATTCAGCGACTCAGGAAACATTCTTCAAGGGAATTTACAAGTTGCCAGAAGGACACTGCTTCCACTATAAAGATGGTCAATTCAATATGAAGGAATACTGGGATGCTGATTTTGATCCTAAAGATGAAGGCTTCGATAAGGCGGTTGATAACATTGAAGACATCGTAACGGATTCAGTTAAGGCCCACTCATTTGCTGATAAGGGGATCAAGGTTGGTTCATTCCTTTCAGCAGGGGTCGATTCTAGTTACGTGACTGCAATGATGCGGCCAGATAATACATTCTCAATTGGGTTTGATAGTACCTACGATGAAACTAAGCAGGCGCGGGAATTAGCTGCTAAGCTTAACCTAAAGAATACCGATGCTAAGCTGACGAATGAAGAGGCTTTCCATACATTCCCATTGATCCAATACTACCTGGATGAACCTGATTCAAACCCATCAGTTATTCCGTTGTACTTCTTAACTCGTCTTGCCAAGGAAAATGGTTACAAGGCAATGCTTTCTGGTGAAGGGGCTGATGAATTATTCGCGGGTTACATCGACTACGGATTTAACTCTAATTCAATGCTGATCCGGTGGTTTACTGACAAGCTTCGTGAATTACCACAAGCAAAACGGTACAAGATTGCTAAGTGGCTTGATGGCAAGCACTTCCACGGTCAATTACACATGTTCCGGGCATTAGCACCAGTTCGTGAATCCAAGTTTATTGGTCAGGCCTACATCTTCTCACCAGAAGAAGCAGCTGATGTTCTTCAAGAAAAGTATAATTGTGGCCCAACGATTGATGACATCATCGATCCAATTCTAAAGAACGTTGAAGATAAGGATATTGATGAAGTTGCCAAGAAACAATACCTTGATATTCACAAGTTCATGCCTGGCGATATTTGCTTGAAGGCGGATAAGATGAGTATGGCTAACTCACTAGAACTCCGGGTACCATTATTGGATCGCGAAGTAATGCGGGTTGCTGGTCATACACCAACCAAGTACCTCTTCAACCGTCACGGAACCAAGTGGGCCTTCCGGATGGCCGCTAACCGTCACCTTCCAGAAGAATGGGCAACTCGGCCAAAGATGGGCTTCCCGGTTCCGGTTCGGGCATGGTTACGAGAAAAGAAGTACTACGAAGAAGTTCGTGAACTCTTTGAACAAGACTTTGTTAAGGAATTCTTTGATCAAGATAAGATTTTGAAGTTGCTTGATGATAACTTTAACGACAAGATTGATGGCCGACGGAAGATCTGGACTATTTACACCTTCTTAGTATGGTACAAGCAATACTTTATCGACGACTTTATTCCTGAAGAAGTTAAGAAACTAGACGAGGTGGCTGAATAAATGCTCACACTAAAGGAAATCACTGATTTACTAAAAGAAAATGGTCTCTATAAGGAAATCATTATTGACGGTGACTGGTATTATACTGTGCCAGAAAAAGCAGCTCGCGCTGAAGTTACCGACCTGTCCTATGACTCACGGAAAGTCAGTGATGGTACCCTGTTTTTCTGCAAGGGGTTAAAGTTTAATCCTGAATATTTGGCAAGTGCCATTAAGGAAGGGGCAACCGCAGCGATCTCTGAACTTGTTTATACAGACAAGTTAGATCAAGAAGCGCAATCAACGCCACAGATTATTGTTACCGATGTTCAAAAGGCAATGGCAGTAATTGCTCGTCATTTCTATGGCTGTCCCGATGAAAAACTTGAATTAATCGGTTTTACGGGAACTAAGGGGAAGACCACTTCGGTTTACTTTACCCGTCATATTCTGGCTCATGAGTTTGGTCCGGTAGTAGGGCAATTCTCATCTATTGATGAATGTGTGGATGGTAAAAACTTTATTGAAGCTCACCTGACCACGCCAGAGTCATTGGATCTTTTTCGGATGATGAAAGAAGCCGTTGATAACGGGATGAAGTACTTGGCAATGGAAGTTTCTAGCCAAGCATATAAGAAGTCCCGAGTTTATGGCCTGCACTTTAATATCGGGGTTTTCTTGAATATTTCTCCAGACCACATTAGTCTTGTAGAACATCCAACCTTTGACGATTATTTGTGGTGCAAGAGTCAGATTATCGTGAATAGTGATACCGTGATTTTGAATCGGTATATGGACTATTACGAGTTGCTAGCTCAAAAAGCCCACGAATTAGGGAAAAAGTTGATTACGTTCGGTAGTGATGAAAGTGATGCGGACTATCGTTACCATGGCAAGGATCATGGTTATTTTGACGTATCAACGCATAATGATAATTTGCCTGAAGTTACTGGTGAATTCCGTGTCATGATTCCGGGACACTTTAACTACAGTAATGCGTTAGCCGCAATTACGGTGAGTGCGCAACTTAAGGATGATACTAGTGATTTTGCTCAGGGATTGAAGGAAACTAAGGTCCCAGGTCGGATGGAATTTTTGAAGAATAATGCCGGAATGGTTGCTTGCGTTGATTACGCTCATAATTACTTGAGCTTGTCCGAAAGCTTTAAGTTTATGAAGCATGAGTATCCTGATGGCCGGTTGATCGTTGTGATCGGTGCTGCTGGTGGTAAGGCAGAATCACGCCGGAAAGATGTTGGTCGGGCGCTTTCTGAATATGCCGATGTTGCAATTTTAACGAGTGAAGATAACTTCTTTGAAGATCCGCACCACATTGATGAAACAATCAAGGAGCATATTACTAATCCAAACGTTAAGGTAATTATCAATGTTGATCGGGTAGCTGCAATTAAGCAGGCATTTGAAATGGCAAAGCCTGGCGATGCAATGTTCATGGCTGCTAAAGGCCGGGAACAATTCATGCACGAAAAGGGTCGGGATATTCCTTATGTTGGCGATTACCAATTGTCACAAAAGCTAATGAAAGAGTATGATAAATAGTTGAGTATGATAATTACATTTATGGTAAACTTTTCTTAGCTTGATAATGATTTTGAAATCGAGGGATAGTAGGTAATGAAAGTATTTCGGCAAACGATGAGCTGGGTAATTCCAATCGTAATTGGGTTATTAATTGCCTTGTTGATCAAACAATTCTTATTCCAAATTGTGCGGGTTGATGGACCATCAATGCTGCCTAACTTACAAAACAATGAACGGGTCTTCTGCTTAAAAACCGCGAAAATCCATCGGGGAAGTGTCATTGTTTTCGATGCCAACGGAGTAGATCCGCAAGTGGCTACCAAGACAGACTATGTTAAGCGGGTAATTGGTGTTCCTGGTGATACTGTTCGTTCCGCAAATGGTAATATTTATGTTAACGGACGAAAGGTTAGCCAGAGTTACATTAACAATACTCAACGGACTTCTGGGACCGGAAATTGGACACTAAAGAGTATCTCGGTTCAGAATAACTGGTTACGAAATAGTGGTGCAACCAAGGTACCAAAGGGTCAATATTTTGTTCTTGGTGATCACCGAAGCGTTTCTAATGATGGTCGTTACTGGGGATTCGTACCAAAGAGCAAGATTGATGGTGTTGTTAAAGTGCCTTCTTGGACTGGAACTGCCACTACTCGTTATAACGTTAATCAGGAGTGGAAGCATTACTGGGCAAATTAAGGCATAATACCAACCTAGTTAAATTAGAAAAAGTAAAAATTCATAAACTGTTCTAAAGATTCTGGCTAAAGACTAGTATTTTTAGGACAGTTTTTTTATCCTAATTGAAGTAAGAAAATGGGGAAAACTAGCTTGTCTAGTTTGTCGTCCCAGCTACTGTCTATGAAATATTAAAGAGGACGAGTTAATTCTTAGCTTCGTCTAATAGGAGAATAACAATGCGTTCAAAGAAATTATCAACAATTTTATTAACATCAACGTTAATGATGGCCCTAGCAGCTACCCCTGTTTCTCAGGTTATCGTTCATGCGGACGATCAAGTAGCAACAAGTACTAGTTCTGCTTCTTCCACCCAAACGCATACATTAAATAAGTCATACGTTGTCTATGGTGCAGGAGCTGCAGATAAGGATGAGCTGAGTAATATTCTGGGCGTTAACAATGATTTCACAACACTTACGGCTACTGCCAGTGATTACCAAAAGTATATTAACGCTAATGATTCGACAACTAACGCAGCGATGGTCAGTTCAGTATCAATAGTGCCGACCGATCCTGGCTCTGGGGTAAAAGTGAACGTTAAGAAATTTAATGGTCAGAGCAATATTACCAAGGTGACGGCCCAGCAGTACGCGATGGTAGCGCAAATGGCCGGGGTAACGGATGTGACAATTACGGTCTCTGCTAACCGGCCAGTATCTGGAGAGTCGGCGCTTACAGGGGTATACAAGGCGCTGAGTGAGGATGGAATTAACTTAAATAATCAAAATACCCAATCAGCCAACCAAATGCTAAGTGCCACTAATGATGCAATTGATGCCAACAAGAACGATAGTAGTTATCCAGGAAAGCTAATGGCTGCAGTTGGTGACACAACTAAGCAGATTAATAAGCAAAAACGGCAAGGAGAACAACCAACCCAGGTTCAAATTGAAAATATCCTAAACCAAAACCTAAAGAAGCAAAATATTTATAACGAAACCAAGAATCACACAACCACGATTATTAATGCATTGGTTCAGTTCAATAATGCGCCAATCAGTTCAAGTAAGGATTATAGTTCTCACGTTACTGACACGATCAATAATGTTAAGAATTCCACGGGCAATATGATGAATAAGGCAAAGCAGTTCTTGAATTCAAAGGATGGTAAAGCTGCCCAGCAACAGGCCCAGTCTTGGTGGGATCGCTTTGTAAACTGGATCCAAGGATTTTTCAACTAAAGGATTGACGAACAGGAACGGCTTCTGTATATTAATAACCGATAGTTAACGGTTAAAAACACAGTGAGTAGGAGAGTAACCTTTTACTGGTCAAAATTAGCGACCCTGAATGAGTGCAAGCAGGGATGACTGGTTTTAGGCGAAGGTAGCCTATGAGTGGTCAGGGCGACGAAATGAAGTCTTGACCGGGAGCGCCCGTTACAGCGTCAGCGTATTTATGTACGGAATGAGACATTATTAGTGATAATAATTGTAAATAAAAGGTGGTAACACGCTCTGGCGTCCTTTAAGCAGTAATGCTTAAAGGACGCTTTTTTCAATCGTTAACGATTAAGAGTAAGAGTGATTCATTTTGGGGGAAATAAAAAATGACGGAAACGAAGATCACGGGGCGACAAATAATTGTAATTGCATCCCTAATTTTTGGCGTTTTATTTGGTGCGGGAAACTTAATATTTCCAGTCCATTTAGGTCAATTAGCGGGTGCTCATTGGTTAGGTGCGAGTAGTGGCTTCCTAATTTCAGGTGTCCTGTTACCATTAATGGCATTACTAGCAATTAGTATTACCCGCTCTAACGATATCTATGACCTGGCACGACCTAATGGGCACTACTATGCATTAATCTTTCTCATTCTGGTTCAGGCGACTCTAGGGCCGCTATTTGCGATGCCCCGGACTGCTACTGTTCCGTATACAATTGGTTTTGCTCCCCACATTTCTGCAAGTGGTAATGTGGTTGGGTTATTGATTTATACGGGGATCTTTTTCGTAATCGTTTTTGGCTTGACCGTTACTGAGGCCAAAATTACGGATTTGATTGGGAAAATTCTTAATCCGGTTTTCTTGGTTCTTTTGTTTATTATTTTCTTCCTTGCCTTTATCAGTCCGATGGGAAGAACCCAAACGACACCAGTTACTGCAGAATATTCGATTCATGCATTCTCAAGTGGCTTTCTCCAGGGATATAATACAATGGATATTTTGGGATGCCTTGCATTTGGGGTTGCAATAATTAGTGCAATTAAGGAGCTAGGGATTGAAGATACGAAGAAGATTTCATGGACCACGGCCAAGAGCGGGACAATTGGAATTATGGGAATTGCCGTAATTTATATTTGTCTAATTTGGCTGGGGGCAACTAGTCTTCACCAGTTTAAGGTTGCGGATAATGGGGGTACGACGCTTGCGCAGATTGCTCATTATTATATGGGCTTTGTGGGGGATGCGCTATTGGCGACCTTGACCTCCGTAACGTGTCTAACAACGGCAATGGGACTCGTCGCTGCCTTTTCAGAGGACCTTCACCGGTTATTTCCGCGAGTTTCATACAAGAAGTTCTTGCTGTTTAATTGTCTTTTCTCGTTTCTAGTAGCTAATTTAGGACTAGATAAGATTATTGCCTGGTCTGCTCCGGTATTGGTATTCCTCTATCCTTTGGCAATTACGTTAACGATTTTGGGAATAACATCACCGCTATTTAAGACTGATCCGATTGTTTACCGAGTTACAACAGGGTTAACTTTTATTCCAGCTGTTTTTGATTTGGTAAATAATTTACCAGTGGGATTGCAAAAAACATCATTCGCTCAAGCAATGATTTCATTTGCTCACCAGTATTTTCCGTTATTTTCACTGGGCTTTTCGTGGATCCCGTTTGCTGTTGCTGGATTTATCATTGGGATTGGAATTCGTTTGGTCCGGAAGCAACAGGGGAAATTAGAGAGCTAAAATAAATGAATCTTTAGCCGAATTTAGTTATACTAGGTTCAACTAAAAGAAGTAAGGAGTAGATAAACAATGGAAATCACAATTAATGGTAAACCGCGACAACTAGTTGGTAATCCGCCAGAAGTTGGCGATGAGTTTCCACACTTTAAGGTTTTTGATAAGAATCACGACAAGATCAAGACTCGGCAATTACTCGGGAAGGTAACACTATTAAGTGTTGTTCCTAACATCGATACTCCGGTATGTAGTATTCAGACAAAGAAGTTCAATTCAACGATGGATCAATTCCCGGACGTTAACTTTTTAACGATCTCGACTAACACCATTGAAGAACAACAAAAGTGGTGTGCGGCTGAAGGAGTTCAAAATATGCAGTTGGTATCTGACAGGGAGGAATCCTTTGGTTATGAATCCAAGCTGCTAATTCCAGATGAAGGCGTCCTAGCTCGTTCTGTTTGGATCCTGGATAAGGACGGCAAAGTAGCATACCGTCAAATCGTCAAAGAATTGACTGATGAACCCGACTATGATCAAGCATTAACTGAATTGAGGAAGTTATTGTAAAAAATACGCAAAAGAGCCTGGGAAAAAACAAAATGTTTTTCCCAGGTTCTTACTATTACCAGTAATTTTCAAATTTACTGAGTCTAATTGCGGGAATCCATATAGGCTCACTTCGTTTCGTAACCCGAGCCTTCGAGTCTAACGCAGCGAAGCAAGCCTATTCGGCTACGAACGACTCTGATAATTTCATCATCATTCATCGTTCTAGGTTAGCCCACCAGGCTCTTAAATGGGTTAATTCCCAGCTTCTTCATCCTTTAAGCAAATTTTTAGTCATCAGCTTCGACGCTAATTACTTTCTTGTTTTGGGCGTTAACCTTAACTTCAGTTGACTTCTGACCGTTTACGACTTCAACGTCCCATACTGGGGTGCCATTGTCGTTTTCAAGAGTCCAGGATTGCCCCTGTCCTTTTTTAGCGGCCTTTTCAGCAATCTTGTTGGCTTGCTTCCGACTAATGGCCTTATCTAAATCAAGGTTAGTCTTTTGCTCACCGTTTTCTAACGCCTCTGACTTGGTATTGGTAACCTTACCAGACTTTGCGTCAATATCAGCTGAATATTCTTTTTGATTATCCGCACCAGAAATTTCGTAAACGAACTTGTTTCCCTTAGTTTCTAATTGAATTTCATCAATCTTAACGTTCTTAAACTGCTTGTGGAACTTTTTTACAGCGTCCTTTTCGTTAAGTTTAATTTTACTGGTTGAAACGGTAGCGGCAGAGACGGCTGGACTTGTAGCCAGAGTGATGCCACTTAGAGAACTGGTGGTTAAGACAGTAACTGCTAACAAATGATTGAGTTGCTTCTTGAATGATTGTTTTTTCATAATAACCTCCTAGTTAAATGCAACTTTCTATTAACCTAAGCATACCTCATAAAAATGAAGATTATTGTGTGATAATTCTTGCTTATTTCATAAGTTAGTCAAAAAGCAAATAAATTTAAAAAGATGCTTGTAATTTAGAGAAAGACTTGATATTATTATTTGTGCTGTGTTATAGTATGACCCGTTAGTCAAGTGGTTAAGACACCAGCCTTTCACGCTGGTATCGTGGGTTCAAATCCCGCACGGGTCACTTTATTGGGCTATAGCCAAGCGGTAAGGCAACGGTTTTTGGTACCGTCATGCGCTGGTTCGAATCCAGCTAGCCCAATACAGCAAGACACCTGTTAAGTCGTTATGATTTAGCAGGTGTCTTTTTTGGTTTAAAGACGAAGTTAGATAATAATTATATTAATTATGTTAGAATCAACTTGGATGTGTACATTGGTTATTATTAGGAGGGATAATAGTCAATCATTAGTTAATAAGACAAGCTGGCCAACACAGAGTCAGGATAAGGTAGCGCTAACTAACAATTCAACAACGCAAAGTCAATTACCACAGACTGGTAATCAACGTCATGCAGGTTTGATTGGTCTTGCTGTCCTTGGAGCATTGTTTAGCTTGCTAGGATTCAAAGGGAAACGAGATAGTTTCTAAAAAAATTATAGGTGAGAAAAAATGAAGAGGAGGAGAAAAAACGTTTAGTTTTTTCTCCTCCTCTAACTATTACGATAATTTTTAAATTTACTGAGTCTAATCGCGCGAATCAAGCAGAGTCCTAGTGTCTAGTTACGAACGGAGAACAGTTCTAATCGAACCAACCTCCGTTCTCGACTAGCCATACGGACTCTTAAGAAGCTTGATTCCCAGCTTCCCTTTTGTTTCATATGAAACATCATAAATTAAAAGTGTCCTTTAACGTCCTTATCAGAAAAAGTTCCGGGATCTGGGATGAAGGAAATATCAGTATCAACGATTCCAAATTTCTTCCGCAGGGTCCGTTCAATCTTTTCAGAAAGCTGATAACTTTCCAAAATAGTCATTTTAGCATCAACCAAAACAGTAGCATCGAGGGAAACAACATTTCCGTTATAGTGAGCTTTAAGTTCGGCGACGTTTTTCACCTTTTTGACCTTCAAAATTGCCTGCTTATATTCCCGCTCGGCTTTTGGATCAAAGTAATCGACCAGGTTTAGGCTAGTCTGGAAGAAGATTTTTAATCCAGAATAGAGGATAAAGAAACCAACGATGATACTGGTAACCCCATCAAGCCATGCCAGGTCAAAGAGGAGTGCCCCAGCGATCGCAACCATGGTTCCAATACTAGTAAAGGCATCGGCAAGGCTATCCTGAGCCGAAGCTAGAAGGGCAGCGTTTTGTAGTTGTTGGCCTGCTTTGCGGTTCATGTACCAAACAATAAGCATAATTACTGATGCAATTCCAGCACCGATAATGGCGACTGGTTGGGGAACCACTCGGCTAGCGGGATTTAGCAGTGCCTTGATTCCGTCAAGAATAACGTCAAATGCAATCACGACCATGATAACAGCGGTCACTAAGGAAAAGACGGTTTCATATCGCCACCGAATAAACTGCATCCGTTGATCGCCGCCAAGGATATTTTCATTTTCGTCCGGCATTTCCACACCAGCAATATCATCATCGTCAATGTCTTGCGCAATATGGAGTCCCATCATCAAGAGAAATGTTGAGATAATTCCAGACAAGTTATTAAATGCATCGGCCCGTAAAGTTTGCGACTTACTAATTTCGGCTAGCCAATATTCAATAATTGAAATTGAAACGTAGGCAATTAAGTTGTAGACCAGGTGACGCTGTGATGCACGAATCTTTGCTAACTCGTTTGCTTGATTATGTTCCCAAAGATTCATTTCACGGTTAATATGCTTTTTTAGCTTACTCAAACTTAGATACTCCCTAAAATACGATTAACTTCTATCATAACGCTAATTCAAGAAGTTAGTTTTTAATTGCTTTAGCTAACCGGGTTAACCCGTCCTTGATTTGGGCAAGCGGGTAAGCAATGTTGATCCGGATAAACTCATTACCGTTACCATGGTAGTAAGTTCCTGGATTAATAATTAACCCGGTTTCTTGACGGATCTTTTGTGCAAGGGCATTGCTATCCTTGGTGACTTCACTAACATCAATCCAGACAAGGTAGGTAGCTGTACCAGGAACAACATGAAGCTGAGGTAAATTATCGCTGATAAATTGTTCTAAGTATTCTCGATTATCCAGTAAGTATTTCTTGAGTTGGTGAAGCCAGTCGGCACCTTGAGTATAGGCAGCAATGGTACCAGGAATGGCAAGAAGGTTCGGTTCAGCAACTTCATACTTGTTAATTGCCCGGGTAAAGTGTTCACGCAGAATTGGGTTGGCAACAATTCCCGTTGCGGCATGAAGGGCAGCAACGTTAAATGTTTTACTTGTTGAAACTAGGGTAACTAGGTTTTGGCGGTATTCTTCGGGAAGAGAAAAAGTTGGTGTATAATCGGGACCCTTTAAAACTAAGTCACCGTGAATTTCATCGCTAATAACAATTACACCATACTTTTGTGCTAATTTAATAATCCGCATTAGTTCATCACGAGACCAAACATAGCCGGTTGGGTTGTGCGGATTGCAGAGAATCATCAGAGTCGTTAACGGGTTGCTCATCTTTTCTTCGAGATCATCCCAGTCAACGGAATAGGTGTAGGTAGAACGATCGTACTTTAATTGGCTTGCTAGGGCGTGGCGACCACTGTTCAGGATTGAGTTGTAGAAGGTATTATAGACTGGTTCCATCAGAAGAACGTTATCACCGGTATGGCTTAAGTGGTTAACGCTAGCGGTAATTGAAGGAATTACTCCCGTAGCGAAGCGCATCCAGGAAGTCTGTGCTTCTGCGTTGTGCTCAATCTTATACCAGTGAGCGACGGCATCAAAGTATTCTTGGCTAGGGTACTCATAGCCGAAAGCACCGGCATTAATTTTATCCTTCATTGCCTGCATGATTTCAGGAGCCGTTTTAAAGTCCATATCAGCAGTTGTCATTGGCAATTCGCCGGGTTTAACATCCCATTTTTCTGAATTGGTATGCTGGCGATCAAGAATCGTGTCAAAATCGTACTTCATAGTTAATCATTCCTTTATTTATTCTTAAACTAAAATTCATTCATACCTGATTGTACATCAATTTATATTGACGCCCCAGATAATGCTTTTCGACAATCAGTTATTCAAGAACCGAATATGACGTAATTAGGGATAGGTATTCTTACTTTTAATTAGTTAGTGTTACTTTAAAATAAGGATATTAATTGTACTAATTAATATTATAGGATTATTCTTAATTAGTGGGTATCTTGATAATAAGAGGAGCGCAAAGGGGAATAACTAACATGCAAGAAATTAAAGATGACTATTATGATGGCGAACGACCACTCTACGGGATTCACGACACCAAATTAATCAATACTACATTTGGTAAGGGTGAATCACCACTAAAGGAAACAGCTAATTTAGCATTAGATGGTGTTCTGTTCACTTGGAAGTATCCACTCTGGTACTCTGATCAGATTACGGTAACGGACACGATTTTTGAAGAAATGTCGCGTTCAGGAATTTGGTATACCAATGATATTGAAATTACTAACAGCACCATTCAAGCCCCAAAGGAATTCCGGCGGTGTGACGGTATTACCCTCGATAACGTTCACTTCTCTGACGCTGAAGAGACAATGTGGAGCTGTAAAAATATTAAGATGCATGATGTATATGCTAACGGGGACTACCTGGGGATGAACAGTGAGAACATTTATGTTGATCACCTTGATCTAGTGGGTAACTATGTTTTTGATGGGGCAAAAAACGTTGAGGTTCATAACTCACGGCTAGTTTCAAAGGATGCCTTTTGGAATTGCGAAAATGTTACCATTTATGATTCGAAGATTAGCGGTGAGTATCTCGCTTGGAATACCAAGAACATTACCTTCATTAACTGTACGATTGAGAGTGATCAAGGATTATGTTATGTTGACCATTTGACAATGAAGAATTGTCGGACGCTTCGAACGGATCTTGCCTTTGAATTATGTAGCAATATTGATGCAGAAATTAAGGGATCGATTATGAGCATCAAAAATCCGATCAGCGGTCAAATTAAAGTTGATCACGTCGATGAAATTATTATGGATGATCCGAAGATCGATCAAAGCAAGATTAAAATTATTCAAAATGATCAAGGTTAGTGTGGAGAAAAAGCAAGCGCAGTTGAAGTGGTTCAGTTTTTAAATGATCTGAATTATTAAAGATGGTATCATTAATATAAGTTAATTTTAATCTTATTTTAATAAGTGAAGGGAGTTTTCCGAATGTCACGAAAAGTTGCCGTTATTGGAATGGGTCACGTTGGTTCAACAGTTGCCCACTACATTGTTGCTAACGGGTTTGCTGATGACCTGGTATTAATTGATTCCAATGAAGATAAGGTGAATGCCGATGCTCTTGATTTGAAGGACGCAATGCCTAACTTGCCGTACCACACCAATATTGTGGTTAATGATTATTCGGCATTAAAGGATGCTGAAGTAATCGTTTCAGCAGTAGGGAATATCAAGCTTCAAGATCAGCCACAAGCTGACCGGTTTGTCGAATTACCATTTACGCGGGATGCGGTTAAGGATGTTGCTCCCAAGATTAAGGCAAGCGGCTTTTCTGGAAAGCTCGTTGTAATCTCCAACCCAGTTGATGTGATTACGTCCTTATATCAACAACTAACGGGATTGCCAAAGAATCAAGTAATCGGAACAGGAACATTGCTTGATTCTGCCCGAATGAAGCGGGTTGTTGCGGATAAGTTTAATGTCGATCCGCGCTCTGTTAGTGGATACAACCTTGGTGAACACGGGAACTCACAATTTACTGCTTGGTCAACGGTTCGTGTTCTTGATCAGCCAATTACTAAGCTTGCGGCAGAACGGAATATTGATTTACCGGAACTAGATAAGGAATCTAAGCTTGGTGGCTGGTATGTATTCAAGGGAAAGAAGTATACCAGCTACGGGGTTGCTACGGCAGCCGTGCGGTTAGTTAATGTTATTTTAAGTGACGCACGGACTGAGTTACCCGTATCAAATTTCCGTGAAGAATATGGCGTTTACCTTTCATACCCTGCAATTGTCGGTCGTCAAGGAATTCTTGAACAAAGTCAATTGGACTTGACCGAAGAAGAACTACAAAAATTACAGAACTCTGCTAATTTCATTAAGCAAAAGTATAATGAAAGTAAGTAGAGCTTAAGATAAGTGAAAAACTCCTTGGGAAATATGGTAATTCTCAAGAAGTTTTTTTCGTATAATAAGAGTAATTAGAATTAGGGAAGAAGTGACGAGAATGGTAAATCGGGTAATGATCCTCGGTAGTATTAACGTTGATTCAATCTATCAAGTAACGCGGTTTCCGCAACCGGGAGAAACAATTGCGGTAAAGCAGAAGAGCTATGCACCGGGTGGTAAAGGAGCTAATCAGGCTGTTGCAGCAGCTCGTTCTGGAGCGAAGGTTTCATTCGTTGGTGCGGTTGGTGCTGATAATGATGGCCAAGAAATGGTTAAAACATTAGCAGAGAATAATGTGGACACGAGTAGGATTGCTGTTGATCCGGATAACGGAACTGGCAGTGCGGTAATCACGGTCGATGAAAATGGTCAGAACGATATTATGGTTTATGGGGGCGCCAATCAGGCAATGTCTGTAGCTCAGCTTAACGATTTAGAGCAGGAATTAGCTGGTACAGACTTTATCGTTGCCCAACTAGAAACGCCACAGGAAGTTACGCTAGCTGCTTTCAAGCTAGCCAGGCAGCAAAATGTAATAACAATTCTTAATCCGGCTCCCGCAACAGAATTGCTTCCGGAATTGCTGGAGTATACCGACATTATTATCCCGAATGAAACTGAAAGTTCCTTATTAACGGGAATTTCGGTTAATGATGAACCATCAATGCTTCAGAATGCAAAGTTCTTTAAGGCGCATGGGATAAAAAACACAATTATTACCTTAGGCGAGCAAGGCGTTTTTTACGTAACGGCAGATGGTCACCATGGATTAGTTCCGGCATTTAAAGTAAATCCAGTTGATACCACAGCAGCGGGTGATACGTTTATCGGTGCACTTAGCTCACAGTTAAGCCCTAACCTGGGAAATTTTGAGTCGGCAATAACATACGCCCAACGAGCTTCCAGTTTAGCTGTACAGGGGATGGGCGCAATGCCATCGATTCCGCTTGCTGAGGAAGTTGAGAAAGCATTGGGATAACAAAAACAAAGTCTAAGGGGAAGTTGAGGTCCCATAGACTTTGTTTTTTTAATGAGTCGGTTGATAATTACTTATTAAAAAGTCTTTCATATTTTGGGGATCATGTCCCGTAATATGTTGAAAATCATTAGTAACATCATTCATTAATCCCATTGCGGCTGCTTTATACATGGAAGCTAGTTCATCACCATTGCCTTCAGACCTGTAAATATCGGCAAATTCGCTAATTGATACTGGGTTGTAACCAATTGTGTTACCAGTTACGGTAGTCATAATCTGACTCAGTTCAACCATATTGTAATTTTGTTTCATTGTTAAAAGGTAATTTTGTCCATGATTATAGAGATACGGTTTTACAGCAACATTTGCAATTGCTTCAGCACTATCTTGACGACTGATAAAGCTCATTGCTTGATCACCAATTGGGTAAATAATATTCTGACGTTTGATGAGTTCAGGAAGATAGGGAATTAGTGGATCAGCATAGAGAGAATTCTTGATAACCGCATAATGGAGTCCGGTACTAGCTAAGCGGGCTGGAAGGTAGGCATAGTAACCGGCCATCTGAAATGGGTTGTTCGCTTGGTCGGCAATGAAACTAACGTCTATAATCGTTGATACGCCAGATTCTTTTACCGCCGTAAGGGTGTTTTCAAATTCATTAATTCGTGCTTGAACCTTGTAAGTAAGACTAGGGATATAGATTAAAACATCAATGTTCTGAAATGCTTGGTTCATTGTTGCAGTGTTCTGATAGTCGATTGTTGCAAGTTCATATCCAGCCTTTTTGAAACCAGTAGCTTTGGCGGGAGTGTGGACACCTAAGCGAATATTGTTGATAGGGACTTGCTTACTAAGTTCTTGGACAACAAGACGACCGAGATGACCAGTAGCACCGGTAATTAAATACTTCATGATAATCATCCTTTCTAGAAACGATTGTAACTTTTAAAGTTACGAAAATCAAATAAAATAAGAAAGTTGGGAATTAACTTTCTCGGAGGGACGGTTGACTAACCTAGAATGATGAATGATGATGAAATCATCAGAGTCGTTCGTAGCCGAATAGGCTTACTCCGCTGCGTTAGGCTCAAGTCCCTCAGTTACGATACGAAGTGAGCCTATTTGGATTCCCGCGATTAGACTCTCTAAGTTCGGAGATTAATAAGTATATATAGAGGGTGGGAAAAAACTTAACGTTTTTTCCCACCCTCTATAATATTTAAATTCTTTTCGGCTCACCATAAGCATATCCCTGACGTAGGTTGATATTAAGCTGGTCGGCTAAAGCAACGTGATCAGCATTTTCGACTTTACCTACTATTGGGACGGTTCCTTCTTTGCTGGCGAATCGCTGCCAATGAGCGAGAGTAATGTCAATCCAGTGGGAAGGCGATTTCTTAAACGATTGGATATCGAATTTAAGAAAATCAGTATATGGAAGATAGGGTTTAATAATCCGGTAGGTTTTCTTAGAAGAATCAACGTTTTCGATCGTTATTTTGATAAGAGAATGGTCGATTTGCTTTAATACCTTTAACACTTTATGGCGTTGAACAAAATTAGATTGACAAAGATCGGTAGCGTCAATTTCAATTAGTAATTGCTGGTGATTGATTACCCCGAGGATCCATTTGAAAAAGTAAGTTGCACGGAAATCAGATATTTGACTAACAGTCATATTCAGAGAAAGAAGCTTAATATTGGCAATAATTTCGGG
>NZ_GG693412.1:190852-195325 GCF_000159435.1 Limosilactobacillus vaginalis DSM 5837 = ATCC 49540
CGGTGTGAACAATTTTACTTAATGGAAAGTTATTCACATCGGATGGTAGTTGCCAACACTGTGTTTGTGAATCAAATTCACGGAGAAGCAATTCATAACCCTGAATCCTTTTATGGTGATTATAAATCGGTTGGCCAAAGTATTTGTATTTATTTGAAAATTCTTGATCCTGATCGATTCCCTTTTTATTTCTGTAACGGATCCGTGCTTCAATGCAAAGTAAACAGCAACTGAGGGTAAAAGTGATAAAGATCCACCAGAAAAATGTTTTTAAATCATTCATCAGAACTAACCTTTCGTTTTGGACTAACCCATTTACCGCTTCCGTGGCCCAATACCGTCTTAACTGCTTTAACAAAGGTGGTAACGATTGTTAAGGGATTGACGAGCCATGTAAAGAGGAGGTAAAGGGGCGAGAAAGCAAAGTAGCGTAGTTTGGTCCCGTTAAAATCAAGAATTAACGCGGCTAAAACTTGGAAAAGGCCAGCGATTAACTGGAAACTAACAAAGATCATGCTCATTACAATTCCGTGCCAGACCCGCTCATAATTACCTGTAAGGAAAAATGACGTCATTAAACTAACAAAAATTAAGCTTGTAATCCAAAAGAAAAATGACCAGACGATTGAAAGGGTCGTGTCAACTAACATTGGAATAACAAAGCGAAAGCGCCAAGGATGAGTGATGATCTTGGTAAAATTGGTTAACCAGACCTCGGTTCCACCTTGGGCCCACCGAGTTCGTTGACGGTAAAGATCATGGAATGATTCCGGAACGTTCATGTGAAAGACGATGTCAGGTGCAAACTTGGGAACAACATTCATGAAGGTATGATCCCAGGCAATGCTGATATCTTCTGTTGCCCGGTCCTGGCGAAAACCACCGACATTAATTAAAAAGTTTCGTCGATACATTGTATTCGCTCCGCTATAAGCATACATTGTGTTATTTACGGCAGTTTGGCTGCGTTTGATAATTCCAACAATACTAGAAAATTCAACGGTTTGTGACTTTCCCCACAGCGTTGATCGGTTATAAACATCCATATTAGCCGTAATTGCAGCATAGTTAACGCCATTTGGACTAGTAAAGTATTGCATATACTTAATTAGTGCATCTGGTTCTGGAATCGTATCAGCATCATTGCTAAGAATATATTCCCCCTTAGCAAAAAAGATCCCAATATTAAAGGCATGGGCTTTTCCTTGATTTTCTTCGATCCTAATTACCCGAAGCCGGGGAAATGACTTTTGCATTTGGTGTAATATCTCTGGGGTGCGATCAGTACTTCCATCATCCATTACTAAGACTTCATAGTTATGGTAATGGAGCTTGGTTAAGAGATATTCAAGGGTGCTCTTGATGACAACTTCTTCATTGTGGGCCGGAATCATGATCGTAATGAATGGTTCACTTTCTAATTCCACATCAGGAAGAAGTTCTTCACGATGACGAAAAAGCATGTATGATACCGCACCAAAAAACCAGAACATTGCCCCCAAAATTGGGTAGAGACAAAGAATTAGGGTAACAACAAAGAGAAAGCTTTCCCAAGGTGTCGCTGTATTCAAAGCAGCGTCAAAAATATTAGAAACCATTAGTTGTCGGCCTCCATATTTGTATTGGCGATAACATCTTTTAGCTGGTTTTTGGCAAGGTTTTGTTCAGGCTTTACCGTGTAGTTCCGTAAATTTTGGCGTTGCTTTTCAGCCCCAAAACGAGCGGTCATAAACTTTTCTGCCGTTTGCCGTTCCCAATGATTCTTAGTGATGTCAAATAACGGCCATTTATTGACTAACCCTCGAGAGCGCTGGAACTGAATGTATCCCATTGCCAGACAAAAAACAGCGATCATTCCTAAAGCAAAGGTTAAAAAGATTACCAAGAAGTTTAATTCCTGAAATCCTTCAGTGTAATGCCAAAAGAAATGACCGTGACGGCCGTGAGTTAGGTAAGCTAAATAGGTGGCGCTTGTAATGACAATTGGTGTAAATAGAGTTAACCAACAAATTAGTGCGACCAGTGTTTGGCGAACTTTAATTCCCCAGTGACCATGTTCAAAGAAATGGTCCCGATAATTATTACGTGTGCTAGTATTCATAAAATTAAATCGGTAATGAAATCCCCATGACAATCATTACCGTTCCCCCTAGTTAAATGAATAGAAAATTTCTGCAAAAAATTATATCACAAAATTACCATAAAATGGCTAATAAGATAAATGCTTCTAGACGGTTGATTGTCATGCAAAGATTAAAGTGGAATATGAATTTATCCCCCAGATTTTCCTAGATTAAATTAGCGAGGAGCAGTAAAATTTGAAAGTTATCAAAAATTACAACGAAAAGGTGAAGTTAATTTGGCGATCCAACTTTTTAGTGCAGTTATTTATTTGCCAATAATTGTTATCTGTATGATTATTAGTCAAATTTACTTTGAACGGTATTGGGAATCGTTTCAAGGAAATAAACTAGCCAATTGCGGGTTAGTTGCGGCAATTACGATTACGTATTTTATTCAGGAGTTCTGCTTATTACAGCTGTCCCTACTTAATATTAATGAAGTTGCCTTTATGCAGGTTGTTTCAGTCACAATGGTCTTTCGTAATAGTAAAAATAAGCTTTGGTGGGGACTCTTAGCGATTACACCTATATTTGCAAATGCGGTTGAAGTTCTTTTGGGAATTGAATCAATAAGTACCTGGTGGATTTGGCTTGGCGAATCAGCAATTTTTCTGCTAGTTTGCGGAGTGTTAGTGCAATGGAAGGGGATTTCAATTCGAATTCGCTATCCCTTGGCAATCTTAAGTTTAAGTTTGGTTGGAATCATCTCATTAGGAATTGAGAACAATTTTACCGTTGTTACTGTTGCTGCAGCGACACTAGGCCTTATGATCATTTTATTTTTTGAAAGTCGCCGGTATGAAAGTGAGATTAGAAATGAGGAAAAGATCAAACTTCTGCAGAGGGAAAGCGAGCGGGATGATCTTACCGGATTACTTAATTATCGGGCTCTTAGTCAGGGAATTAGTGCATTAACCGAGGATCGCGACATCCACAGTATTGTGATTGGTGGACTGGATATTGACCATTTTAAGCGAATTAATGATACATACGGTCATTTTGTGGGGAATGAGGTTCTTAATTACTTTTCAACGGTATTTCGTAAAAAGATTCATGAGGCATTCCCTGATCAGGGATATGTTTACCGCTTTGGTGGCGAAGAATTTACAATTGTTGTCTCAAACCATTCGATTGAGGAAGTTTACGCTCTCCTTCAAACAATTGAAAAACAATTTAGTGAGCAGCCAATTGTCACTAAAGAAGGAGTGAAAATTACGATCAATTTTTCTTGCAGTTTAACTAATCATTTGAATGGTGAATTGCTTGATCTGACCTTGAAGCGAGCAGATAAAATGTTGTATAGTGTAAAGAATAATGGGCGTGGCTGGATCGTGATCGACCACCATAGTACGCCAGAAGAGAATGTCGCAGTAAATTGATAAGACAAAAAAGTAAAATGAATGAGTGATAAAAATTATAATTAGCAGTGAGAAATTACATAATATCTTTCAGCCGATTTTTCAAGTTGACCACGAGATGAACGCTAAAGTTAACACGCACGAAATGTTAATGCGGGACTCATCAGGGGCATTTCCGGGGATGGAATTTTTAAATAGCCTTACCACCCCAGAAGGGAACGAGCAGTGGATCTCCATTAGTAAGAAGTCCCTTGCCGATGCTTTGACCGCTCATCCCCAACGAAAAATTTATATTAATTTAGAACCATGCCAAATGGAGTTCGATAGTGTTTGGCAATTCCTTGAGGAGATTCATGAGCAATACGGCTCTCAAGTAGCAATTGAGATTACGGAAAGGCGAGAGACAATCCACAGTCTTGATTACCTTGATGAAGAGATTCTCCGGTTAAAGAGGATGGGGTTTGAATTAGCAATTGATGATGTTTGTGCTGGAAGTAACAGCTATGCTTTCATTGTTCGCCAATTGTCGGCAATTCAACGAATTAAATTATCACTATTAGTTTTCAAAAATGAAGATCATGAAACAACACGGAATTTTGTTAACGCTTGGTTAACTTTTGCCACTCACCATCACCTTGATTTTGTGATTGAAGGGATTGCCGATCGCCAACTAGCAGAAACTTTCGCAGGTAACCCAACTATTCTCCAGCAAGGCTTTTACTGGAGTAAGGGTTCAGCAGAAATTTAATGTAATCCGAAAAAACAAAAAGGCCCGAATTATGGTTATTCACCGTAATTTGGGTCTTTTAACTTTATATCAAGGTTTATGCTCTAAAACTATTTCTACTGCAGCATAGACCAAACGTGTTCGCCGTGACCGCAACTTCCGCCTAGCTATCCCGTCCTTAATTGTAAACAGTCATCGTCCGGGATTTCCTAGTGCTCAGTTGCTAATTCGTCACGGCTCACACTCTAACTGAAAAGTGCTTCGC
>NZ_GG693412.1:195411-212816 GCF_000159435.1 Limosilactobacillus vaginalis DSM 5837 = ATCC 49540
GACGAAGGCACTCTAATTATTATGGACGCAACCGATTAATCATCCGTGGGAACGGAATGTTTTCCCGGATGTGCTCTTGGAGAGTGATCCAGGAGAGGAACCGTTCAAGACCCATTCCGAATCCGGAGTGAGGAACTGAACCAAACTTCCGCAAGTCGTCGTACCAACCGTAATCTTCCTTGCTTAAGCCGTTTTCTTCAAGCTTGTTAGTGATGTATTCATAGTCGTATGAACGTTCTGAACCACCAATAATTTCACCGTATCCTTCTGGTGCAAGTAAGTCAGCACAGATAACTTGACGGTCATCTTCGGGATCAGTTGGCATATAGAAGGCCTTAATTGCCCGTGGGTAGTTCATAATGAAGACCGGCTTGTTAAATTGGTCAGCTAAGTATGTTTCTTCAGGTGAACCAAAGTCATCGCCGTACTTAGAATCGAAGCCACCTTCTTGAAGCATTTCGATTGCCTTCTTGTAAGTGATTCGTGGGTAAGGTAATTCGGTAAATGGCTTCAAACTTTCAACCGAACGACCAACCATTTCTAATTCTTGTGTACAGTGGTCGATCAAGTCTTGAACAAGGTAAGCAACGTATTGTTCTTGGATCTTAAGACTTTCATCTTGGTGCATCCAAGCCATTTCTGGTTCGATCATCCAGAATTCTGTCATGTGACGACGGGTCTTTGATTTTTCAGCTCGGAAAGTTGGTCCCATTGTGTAGATCTTGCCAAGGGCCATTGCTCCAGCTTCACCATACAACTGACCTGATTGTGATAGGTAGGCATCAGTATCAAAGTACTTAACATCAAACAATTCAGTAGTTCCTTCAGGAGCTGATGAAGTTAAGATTGGAGCATCGAATTGAGTAAAGCCGTGCTTGTCAAAGAATTCCATTGTGGCAAGCTTAACCCGGCTCCGGATCCGCATCAATGCCCATGGCTTACGAGAACGGAGCCATAAGTGACGGTGATCAAGTAAGAATTCAATCCCGTGTTCCTTGTTACCGATTGGGTAATCTTCGCTTTCACTAACGATTTCAAAGTCCTTGATGTGGATTTCGTAACCGAACTTTGACCGCTTATCTTCAGCGATTTCACCAGTTACCCAAAAACTGGTTTCTTGGTGAAGATCATGCTTGGCAGAATCAAACTTAGCTTCATCAATATCATTTTTCCGGATAATCCCTTGGAAGAAGCCGGTTCCGTCACGTAACTGTAAGAAGGCGATCTTCCCACTAGACCGCTTATCAGTTAACCAAACACCAATCTTGACAGTTTCCCCAACGTGTTGAGGGGCTTGACTAATTGTAATTGTTTCCACTTTAATACTCTCCCTTAATCAATTATTTTTTATAGAATTTGAATGTGTGCAGCCTCACACTTTTTAAGCATCTCTTTTGGCCAGATACTTGCTTGAACTTCACCCACATGAGCCTTACCAAGCAAGAGCATGCAGAGCCGAGATTGACCAATTCCTCCACCAATTGTATATGGTAATTCGCCATTGAGCAACATCTTATGGAATGGTAATTTTTCCCGGTCGGTAGCACCAGCTTGTTCGAGTTGGTACTTCATTGATTCTGGACTAACCCGAATTCCCATGCTAGAAATTTCAAGCTTCTTTTGGAGAGGCTTGTACCAGAAAATAATGTCACCGTTAAGACTCCAGTCATCGTAGTCGGGTGCCCGGCCATCGTGAGGCTTACCAGAACGCTTCAACTTGTCCCCAATCTTCATAACGAAGACAGCGCCCATTTCCTTGGCAATTTTATCTTCCCGTTCCATTGGGGTGAGGTCTGGCCACCGGTCTTCAAGCTCTTGGGTAGTAACAAAATGAATATCATCTGGCAATTGGTAAACAGCATCAGGATAAAGGTACCATAATTCCTTTTCAATCCGCTTAATAACCTTGAAGATTTGGCGAACGGTTGCCTTCAAGGTTTGTTCAGTCCGTTCTTCCTTAGTGATGATCTTTTCCCAGTCCCATTGGTCAACATAAATGGAGTGGAAGTTATCTAAGTCTTCATCTTTCCGGATGGCGTTCATGTTGGTGTAGAGACCTTCGTGAAGACCGAAACCGTACTTCTTTAATGCTAATCGTTTCCACTTAGCAAGAGAATGAACGACTTCAATTGTTTCACCTGGCATTCCCTTCATATCGAAGGAAA
The DNA here is from genome assembly GCF_000159435.1 of Limosilactobacillus vaginalis DSM 5837 = ATCC 49540. GTDB lineage: Bacteria > Bacillota > Bacilli > Lactobacillales > Lactobacillaceae > Limosilactobacillus > Limosilactobacillus vaginalis. The sequence goes on from NZ_GG693412.1 coordinate 197,577, forward strand.
CTGGCTTTTCAATCCCGTTAAGGTTATCGTTCAATCCGGTGCTCTTATCAACAAACATTGGTGCCGACATCCGTTGTAAGTGTAGTTCTTGACCAAATTCATCCTGGAAGTTTTCACGAATGAACCGGATGGCAGCCTCTGTATCACGAATAGACAATTTTGGATCGTAATCCTTTGGAATAATTAAACTCATAATTAGCAACTCCTTAATATGCTTAGAATCGAGGATAAATAAAAAAGCCCTTCATCCCCAAAATCTAAGGGACGAAAGGCTTTTGTTCCGCGGTACCACCCAAATTGTCTAAAATATTATTAGACCATCTTATCGAGTACAAGAATACTCTCCCGGCGAGATAACGTACCGGTGACGACTAAGCCTACTTTAAACGAGGTTATTTGGGTTAGTAGCATGGAAAAAGTGTTTTTCAATAATCCAGGTGCTATCGGTCTCCCACTATCACCGACTCACTGTGAGACTGAAAATTATTTACTCGTCTTTCTCATCGCTTTTGTAAATCTTTAATTGTATTCTAACTGAATTTTTAGAAATTGCAACCACTTTTTAAAAATTTCTTGAAAAAAGACAAGAGACAGGAAAAATTTCATCTTTTCTCTGCCTCTTTCAGGATACTTTCAAATATTCAGTTAATTAGTTAAAACGGCGCTTTAATAAGCCAAAACCAAACATTGAAGCAAGGGAAGTCAATCCAAGCCCAGTAGCGGCCACTGCTTCACCATTGTTGTTACCAGTTTGTGGTAAAGTCTTCATTCCACTGTTTGACTTAGTTGCAACATAGGTTGGTTGTTGGGTATTAGCTGTGGTTGAACTAGAAGCGGTAGTAGCAGCTGAATTTTGTGCCTGTACTTGTGAATTATTATTAGTAACAGATTGACTATTACTTTGCTGGACATTGTTGTTTGCCTTGTAACCATCTAGTTGAGTAGTTAACCGCCAGGCATCACCGTTGCCTTGCTTGGCAGCAGTGACAAAATCAACCTTACTATCTGGATAAGTAGCTTTCCAGTAGTTTTCCAAGTTTTGGTATGATTCAGCGTGTGCAGTGGAGCTAATCGTAGCAACCCCCATAGTCATTGCAGCAACAAGAGTAGTACCAGAAATAGCTAATTTTTTCAGATTTTTCATTATTAAATCCCCCAATAATAAAATTTGCCATAAGCTATTTTTAGACTAGCTCTCTTAGTCAATTAGTCGCAATAGCGTAAAGAAGATTTTATTATTTTCACTGTTTTAACTGAAAAAGTATCAAAGTTTTTTCAGTTAAATGATGATCAGTGTGGGTGATATTATTTATTTAACTGTCTCAATACTTCATCAGCAATTTCGTGGTTAGTCCACATCCAAATTGCGTGACCAAGACTTTCGGAAAGGTGTTCTTCAAAAGGCTGATCTTTAGCATCAGGAACAGTCTTCATTGCGGGCATAATTACTAAGTGAAAGGCAACCCAAACAGCGATCCCAAATGGAATTCCTTCACCAAGGGTTAGTAATTTAACCTTCTTTTCTAGTAGGGCAGCATAGGCAGTCGCAAAGGAAATCGAGAAGCCAAAGTGAACTAGGTATGATACCCAAGGAAGTTGTTGCCCAGAGTATGTATAAGTAGCTTGAGTAAGTTTAGCGGGAACCCCGAGTTGTTGAAGCAGAGTTTGGGGTGGATTAACCTTGTCCCGTTCTGGGGTTCTTGGTGGGAGAATATTTTCCCAGCCGAGTTTAACAAGCCCAGAGATTACCCCAGCAGCAGTTCCAGCAATTACAGTGTTTTTTAAATTAAATTTTGACATTTTAGGTTACTCCTTTGATGGATTAATAGTATTTTTATCTGCCATTCGTTTGAGGTAGTGCCAAATTTGGGATCGATAGCGACGAAGGCAGAATAGCAACAGTAGGTAAACCAAAATACATAAACCGATCCAAAGCGGGTCTTGCGAAACAAAAGCAGCAAACACGACCGCATTAAGTGGCCGGGCCATCAAATTAAAACTTGTTACAAGAATAATCCCGGCAGGAATAGCGGCTCCGTAGTGAGAAATGGCTCCAGTATAAATTGAAGCTAGCCAGCTAGAGCAGTATAGGCCGATACTGAACCAGACTATTCCGTTGGCGATGACTTTGAGAATGTTCCCGTTAGTGATCGCAACGATAGACTCGACCATAAAGGGCAGGGCAATTAGATCAACAACTGGTAAAGTACGATTGCCCGGCAGAATAAAGGCAATTACGACCATAATTGGAATTAAAATAATTCCTGAAATAATCGTTGCTGATTCGCCATACCCAACGCCGTCATCTACCGCAAGAAACCAGCGCTTACGGTCGTTGAGGGGATCGGTAATGTGTTGAGTATTAGCTGCGGTTTTCCGTTGTTGATCAATGCTATTAGCCAGTGGTTTAAACGCTTTAGCAAAGACGTCAGTAACTAACGGAAAAATAGTCATTACAGCTGCTAATTGAACGGCAAATTGAAAGATTTGACCCCAAGCATGGTAACTAGCGAGCCGATTAAGGTTGCCAAGAATCCCAATTAGCAGACCGAGGATTGCCCCAAGAGTAGTTGGCTGACCAAAAACACCAAACTTTTGTTGAAAGGTTTTGGGAGTTAAATGAACTTTATTGAAGCCCAGTATATTCCAGAGCGGATCCAATAAAATTGCGGGAACTGTTTGGACAATATTTTGAGCGGCACAAACCGTTGTATTCTTAATCTGGTAGTAAGATGACCAACGATCTGCTTGGACTTCAGCTAACTCAAGAGTATAGAGAAGCATGAAAAATGATAATCCCATTGCTAACCAAAAATTATGGGTAGCGTAATAGGCAAGTGTTCCCCAAATCATAAAGCCAAAGTTATTCCATAAGTTAGAGGGCATAAAGACCTTCGTGACTCCAACCGCGAAGAGAATAAATTCTGCAATAAGGCCGAAGACAAAGAAAGCAAGACCAACTGAGGAGTTAAAACTCGCCAGGGAACCTGCTTGCCAGCCAATATCGACCACTGGAAGCTTGATGCCGACATTGTTGACCATTTGGTGGATGATTTTAGTGACAACTGGAGTAAACTCACCAATAATCCAGGAGAACCCCGTTAGCCCAACTCCAGCATACAAGGCAGACATTGCCGCAGTCTTTAGTTTAACCCGAAGAAAAAGGGCGATGATGAAAATCATGATTGGTACCACAACGGTAGCGCCAAAAGCATTGAAAAATTGACTTACAGATGAAAGCAAAACTTCATCCTCTTTCTATTTGTCATGAAATAATAACAAAAGTAATTACTAGGTAAGCCTAATAATTACAAAATAAGCTTACCTAGTAACCATTTATTTTATTGTACAACGAAAGGTGGGAAGGGTTAGGTAAAACGCTTGTTAATTAGGTAGCTTCAGTAAAGCAGCGATCCCCATTCCGCCACCAACGCAGAGGGAGGCAATCCCAGTTTGCTTTTGCAGATCCTGCATTTCGTGGACAAGGGTAACAACAATTCGGGCTCCTGAACAGCCGACCGGATGGCCAAGGGCGATTGCACCACCACGAGGATTAACCTTATGATCATCTAGTTTTAGTAGTTGCTCGCAGGCAATTGATTGTCCGGCAAAGGCTTCATTTAACTCAAAAAGATCAACGGCATCTTTATCAAGGCCGGTTTGAGCAAATAACTTATTGATGGCGTAATATGGGCCAAGTCCCATTACTGCAGGATCAAGGCCAATAGTAGCGGAAGTCTGCCATTCTGCCAGTGGGGTCAGGTGATACTTCTTAACTGCTGATTCACTAACAAGAATGACTGCAGCAGCACCATCATTTAATCCAGAAGCATTTCCTGCCGTAACTGAACCATCCTTTTTGAAAGCTGGTTTCAATCCCTGGAGAGCGGCCAGAGAAGTGTTGGCTCGGGGTGCTTCGTCAGTATCAATTGCGGTATCTTGGTGGTGGATAGTGACGTTGACTGGGGTGATTTCAGCGTCAAAAGCATGGTCTTGCTGTGCTTGGACAGCCTTTTGGTGACTGTGAAGAGCAAATTCGTCTTGTTGGTAACGAGCAATATGATAGCGTTCGTTAACATTTTCAGCGGTAATACCCATTGCGTAGCCACCCCAGGCATCTTGGAGAGCATCGTTCTGCATGGTATCTACCAGCTCACCATTCCCGAATTTATAACCATGACGGGCATTTAAAAGAACGTATGGGGCACGAGACATGCTTTCCATTCCACCAGCAACAATCACCTGGGCCTGTTCAGACTGAATCAGTGAGACACCAAGAATAATGCTGGATAGTCCCGAACCACAGACATCATTGATTGTAATTGCTGGAGTTGCTTGATCCAACCCAGCAGCGATGGCAGCTTGACGGGCAGGATTTTGTCCAGCACCAGCTTGGAGAACATTCCCCATTAAGACTTGATCAACCTGCTTGGCAGAAATGCTAGCTTTGTGCACCGCATCTTTAATTACAGTTGCCCCTAAATCAATTGCTGACTTTGATGAAAGGGCCCCACCAAACTTACCGATTGGTGTCCGTTGAGCTGCAACAATGTAAACTTTTTCCATCAATTATTTCTCCCCACAAAATAAAATTACTGTACTAGTTTAGCGAGAAAAAAGAGGAGCCGCAAGTATTTGACCCGGACTTTGTGAATCATTAATCTTATTTTAAAAGTTGGGGATTAATTTTCCGATCACGGTAATAAAATTTCCGATCGTGTTCAGAAATTTGCCGAGAAACTTTAGCTGGAACGCCCATTGCAACAACATTTGCCGGAATATCACGGGTGACGACAGCGCCAGCACCAATGACAGAGTTGTCGCCAATGGTAACACCGGGGAGAATAATAATTCCAGCCCCCAACCAGCAATTGTTGCCGATTTTGATGGGGAGGTTATATTGGTAACCCTGTTTTCGTAGTTCAGGAAGGATTGGGTGAGCGGCAGACGACATAGTGACGTTTGGCCCAATCATTGTATTATCGCCAATGGTTACATAGGTATCATCAGCAATTGTAAGGTTGAAATTTGCGTAGACATGGTTACCAAGTTTAATGTGGTGACCACCCCAATTTGCATGAAATGGCGGTTCGATATAACAATCTTTGCCAACTTTCGCAAACATTTTTTTGAGTAATGTCTGTCGTTTCTTCCCCTCAGTAGGAAGAGTCTGGTTATATTCATACATTGGCAGCATTGCTTGGGTTTGTTCAGCAAGGATTGCAGGATCTTCTGGTGAATAGATGTCCCCAGAATGAATCAGCTTACGGTTATCCATCTTCATCAACTCCAATAATGTATTTGTTATTCAAATTTTTATGTAAGCGAATACATTATAACAAAATACAACAATTATCAGTTTAGCTAATAATTGTTGTATTAAAACGGTCTTTAGAAGTTTAATCAGCCAAGCCAGCGTTGTTGTAAGCAACAGGATCATCAATATTACTCAAGGTATCCTCAATTGGAGTCTTCCCCGAGCGCATCATGATAATGTGACCGATAGTGTCCTTGTATTTGAGAGTATCAGTAAGAACCTTGGCAACATCAGGAATGGGGTTAGTAGTGTCATCACCTTCACCGAGGGTTACCATACCAGTTCCCGGCTCGTCAGTGAGGGATGCAGGTTGGACGATTGTGTAAGCTAGCTTAGTGTTATGGATCAGGTAATTATCTGCAAAGAACTTAGCAATATTATAGTCGGTAATCGCAGCCAGAGCTTTGTACTTAGACCACATTTGCGGCTGGAGTGCGTACATTGAACTTAACATGATGTAACGTTCAATTCCGTCACGTTCCGCAGCCATCATTGTTTTAACGGCACCAAATGCGTCCGTCTGAAGGAGATCTTTTCCTCTGGAGCCAGCAACAAAGTAAACTACGTCACACCCATCCATAACCTTAGCAATTTCGTTAACTTCTGCATGAAGATCAAGCTTGACTGCAGAGACACCGTCAAGTTTAACGATTTTTTCTGGATTACGAGAACCAGCAACTACTTCATTACCATCTTTAATAAGATCCTTAATTAGTTCAGTGGCAACCCGGCCTGAACCACCAGCAACAAATACTTTACTCATGGTAATTCCTCCTTTGGTATTACTATCCTAATTTTAACCGTTCGTTATAATTCAAGGAAGCGATAACACTTCTGGGGCAATTAATAGACGGTTAACGAAAAAGTGAGTTATGATTAAAGAGTAATAGTCACTGAAAAGATTTGTAAAAGAAGGGATTATTGTGACAGAAGAAAAGCATTTAACCACAGAAATGGTTAAAAAGTACCAAAAAGTTTTTCATGCGCGAAAAGATGCGGAAGTAATCGCTCGTGCTGTTCAAAAGAATGGGATTAAGAATGCCAGTGAAGACCCTACCGCTAGTCAACGCCTTCACAGAGCATTTTCCTATGAAATTAAAACCGGGAAGCCAAGTAACCAGCGGCACAGTGGCCGGTGCTGGTCATTTGCAACCTTAAATACAATGCGGCACAAGTTTGCCAAGAAGTATAACTTTAAGGATTTTGAACTTTCACAAAACTACCTGTTCTTCTGGGACCGGATTGAACGGGCAAACATGTACTTCCAAAAGATTATTGAAACCGCAAAGAAGCCACTTCATGACCGGACCGTTGACTTCTACTTGAGTTTTGCCTTGAATGATGGTGGTCAATGGGCCAATGCAGCTTCAATCATTGAGAAGTACGGTGTTGTTCCAGAATATGTAATGCCTGATACGCACAATACCCGTGACACTAGTGATGTCGCTGAAGTAATGAATTACTTAATGCGGAAAGATGCATTAGAATTACGGCACATGGTTAATGATGGTGCAGACGAAAAGGAATTGGCAGAAGCACAACAACGGATGATGGCCGATGTTTATAAGGTTGCTGCTTACTCCTTTGGTGAACCGCCGACAAAGTTTGATCTGGAATTCCGCGATGATGACAAGAAGTTCCATCAAGTTCTCGGTCTAACACCACTGAAGTTCTACCGTGAGTATTTTGACACGAACCTTGATGATTACGTTGTAATTACCAATGCTCCTGATCACGAATACAACAAAGTTTACGCAATGCCAACTCAAGATAGTGTTGCTGGGGGCATCCCAATTAAGTTTGTTAATGTTCCGTTCAAGGACCTTCAAGAAACAGCGATGAAACAATTGAAGGCGGGCGAGACCGTTTGGGTTGGTAATGATGTCCTTCAACAAATGGACCGGAAGCGGGGATTGATGGACGCTAAGCTGTTCCAACGTGCTCAATTGTTAGATGTTGATTTCGTAATGGATAAGAAGGATCGGCTTGAATCTAAGCAAGCGATGGTATCTCATGCTATGACCTTGACCGGTTTTGATCTTCAAAATGGTGAACCAACCCGGTGGAAGCTCGAAAACAGCTGGGGCAAGGATAATGGTGATAATGGCTACTTTGTAATGACCCAAGACTGGTTTGAAGAGTACACCTACGAAGCCGTAATCAACAAGAAGTACCTTAACGACGACCTCAAAAAGCTCGCTGACAGCGAACCAGTCATCCTGAAAGCATGGGATTCGCTGCAGTAGAAAAGAGTGTGAGCCGTGACGAATTAGCAACCGAGCACTAGAAAATCCCGGACGATGATTGTCTTGCAATCAAGGACGGGATAACTAGGCGGAGGTTGCGGTCACGGCGAACCGATCTAGGCTCTGTGATAGTAGAATACTAGCTCTAGTACATTAAAAATAATAAAAGATAATTTGCTACTGAATGAATCGCTTAATGAGAAAACTCATTGGCGATTTATTTTTCTTTAAAAAATTAACTATCGTTTGCGGTATGATTATTGCTATAAGAGAAGTTTAGAGAGAAAGAAGTTGGTTAAATCGTGGTAAAGCAGAAAAAAGAATCGATCTTCACAAAGGATGTTGTCCTGGTAATGGCAGCATCGTTTTTCTTCATTTTTAGTAATATGTACTGTAATCCGTTAATTAACGGTTATGCACAAGAATTAGGAGCTTCAAGTGCGTTTGCCGGGATTATTGTGGGGATGATGAGTATTGTCGCAATGTTCCTCAGACCGATTGCGGGGAACTTGACCGACCACTTTTCGAAGTATTCACTATCATTCATTGGTGGCGCGTTGTGTTTCCTTGGGGTAATGGGCTATGTAATTACTCCTAATAGTGGCTTACTATTGTTCTTTCGATTAATTAATGGTTTAGGGTATGTCCTTTGTACCGTATGTATGACTACCTGGCTTTCATACCTGGTTCCATTTAACCATGTTGGTGAAGCAATGAGTTTTTATGGTCTGATGAATGCTTTGGCAATGGCCTTTGCTCCAGCAGTGTCAATTAACCTTTACCGGATAATTGGGTATCGGGATGCCATCGTTATTTCGGCCTTATCAGCGTTAATGGTGGTAATTACAGTTCAGTTTGTTAGTAACCGGGCTAAACCGAAACCAGTTCCTCAATCACAATCAGGAAAGAAAAAGAAACTTCATATTAAGATTATTCAACGTGATTCGTTACCAGTTGCGGCTTTAACGGCATTATTTGCAATTCCGTACTTTGCAACCCAAGCGGACATTGTTGCTTATACTGAACAACGTCACTTACCGATTGCTGTTGGTTCGTACTTCTTGATTTACGCAGTGGTTTTACTAGCAATTCGGCTCTTCCTAAGAAACCAATTTGATACGGTCCGTTTTGGTCCCTGGCTAGTTACTAGTACAGTAGCAACAGTTTTCTACTTAATTATGCTAACGATCATGAAAACTAACTTTGAAATGGCATTGGCAGCTGCGGGGATGGCCTTTGGTTATGGTCTGATTTATTCGGTTTGTCAATCAACTGCGATGATGCTCGCACCAGATGACGAACGAGGATTAGCTAGTTCGACCTTCTTTTTAGGGTTAGATATTGGAATGACGCTTGGTCCAGTTCTTGGTGGGATTATTGATAGTACGATGCCGGTAAAATGGTTCTATCCAGTAATGCTTGTTACCGTACCATTAATCCTTTTGATTTACTTCTTCAATCGGCGAAAGTTGAATAGTGCCGTAAGTAATCATTAATTTTTACAATTGAATTGTTTAATGTTGAAAGGCTAGTAATGACTGGTGAGAAAAAGTTAATTTCCTCACCAGTCTATTTTTTGTCATATATAGTTGACAAAACAAAAATGAACTTAGTAAGATAATACCAACAAATGTCATTTATATATGACAAATAGAGGAGTGAGTAATTATTGAATCGCGTCCGTCAATTTAGGAAGAAGCAGCAATTGTCACAATTTGAATTGGCAAAAGAGATCGGGGTTGCGCGCCAAACAATTAGTTTAATTGAAAGTGATAAGTATAACCCATCACTGGAATTATGTCGGAAGTTAGCAATTGCATTAAAAACAGATCTAAACTCACTTTTTTGGGAGGAATCAAAATGACAAAAGAAAAACTACGTAATAGTCTTCTTAAATTTTCATACGGAATCAGTGGCCCAATTGATGAATACCAAGAAAAGCAGCTAGATCACCTTGGTAATTCAGCTTATTTAATCTTAACTTTAGTTACGCCAGCTTTACTATGTATTGCGGTTCTCTTGGCATTAGTTACTACCTACCAGATAGCCTTTTGGTTCGCGATTATTAGTTTATTCGCCTTATTTATTATTGTTACCTGGTACTTTTACATTATTGCTATCCGGCAGAAAGTGTTAGTAAATGAGGTTGATTCGGGCGAACTGAAAGAAAAGCGAAAAATAGCCATTAGACGTGGTATTATTACTGGAATTATTTTTGTCTTAATTGAATGTATTGGTTTAATAATTATTTACCAGAGCTATTCACTCAATTGGAACTACGCACTGGTTCTTACCGTAATTATCGGCTCGATACTTGTTGGTTTGTTTGCTGGAATCTTGGTTGGAGTGATTGCTTGGAAGAACTTGAAAAAATTTAATGGATAATAATTAACGGTCAGTGTTTCATATGAAACACTGACCGTTTTAAATGATGTTTAACAGGAGTAAACTGGTTGTAAAGGAAGTGGACGATAATGGATCGAGCAAAAGTTATTATTCATATGTACATGTCAATTGATGGAAAGATCGATGGTGATTGGGATGGCCTGCTGGGAGATAAAATTTCTGGTGACTATTATGACTATCAACTATTCAAACTTGGCAGTGCCAATGCTAACGGGAGTAACACGATCGTGATGTATGCTGCTAAGGGGAAGCTGGACCTAAGTAAATATGATGGTCAAAAAATTGAGTATGGTGACTGGGTGCCAGAAGGAATTCAGTCGCCAACTTGGGATGTTAGTTACGATCGCCGTGGCCGTGCTGGGTGGGAGAAAAACTACTTTCCATATGCCGGTAGAAAGAACCGGGCAATTGAGGTTGTTACCAAGCAAGCATCGAGAAACTACCTTGCCTTTCTCCAATCAATGGAGATCCCATACTTAGTTTGTGGTGAACGAGAGATCAACTTAGCCGAATCATTGGGCAAGTTGAAAAAATATTTTGATATTAAAACAATGGTTCTGGGTGGCGGCGCGTTAATTAATGGGGCCTTTCTCAAAGCTGGATTAGTGGATCAGATTTCGTTAGTAATCGCTCCGTATATTTCAGGTGATTCAAAGAAGAAGGGAACCTTTGACACGTTAGGGAAATTTGTTAATCAGCGCTTCCATGTTACTCAAACGAAAAAGCTAGGTGATGGTGGAGTTCACCTAATTTATGACCGGGATTAGGTTAACGTAAAATAGCGGAAGATTCAGTTATCAGAACTTCCGCTGTTTTTATTGATTACTTTTTAACAATTTCTTGCTTCCAGTGATGGAGGTGTTGCTTGGTAATAACGCAAAGACCCTCTTGACTGAGTTCCTTCATCTTGTCAGTGCACATAATCTTGACGTTTGGATTATCTGCCACTTGTTGTTCTCCCCAATAGTTAAGGTAACGAAGAGCAGCATATAGATTTTCTCCTTCATCAGTGAGACTATATTCGACGTGCGGGGGGATAGTATTATAACTCTTGCGGGCAACGATTCCGGCATCGCTAAGTTCGCGAAGTTGGTCACTAAGAACCTTGTGTGATGTACCGAGTTGCTTTACTAATTCACCAGTCCGCCGCGGGTGGTTAGCTAACTGGTAAAGGATGACGGGCTTCCACTTGCCGCCGATAATTGATAGAGCATAATCAGCACCGGTATTATACATTTTGGTCATAAAAAAATCCTCCCTTCAGTAACTTCATTATAGTATGAAAATAGGAAGAGAGGGAGTAACGACTATTTAATTAATTTGAAGACTTCTTGTTCATCAAGGTAGTCTTTGTCACTAGCTGGGGATTCGATTGAGCCAAATGGCATTTCGGCGCGGAGTTGCCATGTTTCAGGTAGGTTAAATGCTTGATGGATCGCATCATCAATTAGTGGGTTATAGTGTTGGAGACTTGCACCGATGTTATTTTCTGCAAGGGCAGTCCAAACGGCTTGTTGGGCACCACCAATTGCTTGTTCAGACCAGTCAGCGAAGTTATCAGCGTAACTTGGGAACTGTTCTTCTAATTGGTGAACAATTTTAGTATCAGTTAGGTATAAAATAGTTCCATAACCAGCACGGAAAGTTGCAATTTTTGCTTTTGTTTTTTCGAAAGCTGCTGGATCCTTAACGATTTCTTTTAGGGTATCTTCAACGATCTGCCAAACCCTATCTGATTTTTCGCCGAAGAGAATGACAGCGCGGACTGTTTGACTATTAAAAGCACTTGGCGAGTTGCGAACCGTTGTCTTTACTAGATCAAAAATTTCTTCAGGAGAAGCAGTTACCTGATCACCGAGAGCATAAATTGAACGTCTTTTAGCACTAATTTTATTAAAGGTTGATTGCATAGTAGTTTCTCCTTATAATTTATTGTTTACATTTCACTTACTAATAGTAAGCTATATAAAAGTTGCTTTCAAGAAGGGAAAAATTTTTCCCTATCGCTTTAAAATCCAAAAGGGGTGAAGTTAATGACAAAGCAAACTATACAGTGTCCAATCGAAAGGACGCTCAAACAAATTTCGGGAAAATGGAAAAGTGTAATTATTTTTCGTCTCTTAGAACATCCTCGATGCCGATTTAACGAATTGCAAAAGCTAATCCCTGAGTGCTCACGGCGAATGCTAGCGTTACAGTTAAAGGAACTAGAGCATGATGGCCTAATTAGTAAAACAGTTTATCCGGTAGTTCCACCTAAAACAGAGTATTCGTTAACGGAACGTGGTAAAAAGCTTAAGCCAGTAATTGAAGGGCTACAAGAGTGGGGAAGGATCAATTAGTCTGGATTAGTAAAAAAATTTTAAATACCGCCTTTGATTGACTGCCAAGTAAATGTTACTTGAGGGTAACTATCTTACACAAAAGTGCTTACTTTTAATAAGTTCAAATCTCCTTATACTTAAAAGTGAACAAAGGTTAGGAGGAAGATAAAATGACAAAGCAAGTACTAATTTTAGGCGCAACTGGCCAAATCGCCCAACACGCAATTAACGCGTTATTAAAGAATAGTGATGCGGAACTATTGCTTTTCACTCGTCACCCGCAACATTTAAAGAATGTAGATGAAGGTCGAGAAAAGGTTATCAAAGGTGATACTTTAAAAATGGATGAGTTGGATGCTGCTGTTTCACAAGCAGATGTTGTTTATGCTAATTTACGGAACCCTGAGATTAAACAGCAAGCTGAAAATATTGTTAAGGCAATGGATAAATATGGAGTAAAGCAGCTTGTTTGGATTTCCTCAATTGGGATCTATGATGAAGTTCCTGGTAAGTTCGGTGAGTGGAACAATGCTGAATTAGGTGGTGGTCAAAAGGATAGTTACCTTGGAACTTACCGCAGTGCAGCTGATGTTATTTCTGCTTCTGATCTTGATTACACAATTATTCGTCCGGCATGGTTAACAAATAAGGATGAGGTTGATTACGAAACAACAGAACGAGGAGAAGCGTTTAAAGGGACTGAGGTTTCACGAAAGTCAATTGGTAATTTTGTAGCAAAAATTATTGCTGATCCCGCTCCATATGCTCGTAAGGATTTCGGTGTTAATAAACCTAATACTGACGGCGATAAGCCAAATTGGCTTTAATGAAAATAACTAATGCTGATAGTTAAATAAAATAAGGCATCAATGACCTTCTGTAAAAGAAGATCATTGATGCCTTATTTTAGAATTGGGTAAAATTATCGATATTGATAATCTTTTTGGGCCATCTGGAATAAAACACGGTCGTATTTTTGAGTGCCATCAGGGAAATTAACAGTGAATTTCTCAAGGTTACCACCCTTTTCAATCTTTCCGGATGATTTCTTTGTTATTAGTCCATTATCGATTGTGACCTTATTGTTCTTAATTTTGTAATATTTCTTGCTAGTGGCTTTGTTAAGGATTGTCCGGTCAGCGAGATAGCGATTAATTGTTCGTGGGGCAGCCTTTTCTTCTTTCGTGGAATCTTTGGTAATTACTGGTTTACCTGATTGATCAGTATCGGTTATATTAACGTAAGCAGATTTACCATTAGTAGTAAAGAAGACATATTGATGCGCGGTTGTGTAACCATTTGAATTGATAAAAGTAACAAGGTAGACGCGGTTATTTAATGACTTTTGCGACATTGCTTGGATGGGTTTATCTGTAATAGTTATAGTAATGAGAAATGTCATCATGCTAACTAAAATCGGCAATAAGAACTTCTTCATGGACGACCTCCTTTCAAACCATTATCTTTATTATAACAGCTTAAATTTTTTAAAGGTGTTTGGTGGTGTGGCAGTTCAGAAGCGAAACATTAGTGCTTAAGACCTGATAGTGTTATAATCAAATTAGAGAATGAAATAATTAGATTTGTTGACTAAGGAGGCAGTAGCTAATGGCAGAAAAGACTTTTACTCGCGAAGAATTAGCAAAGTTTAATGGACAAAATGGTCAACCAGCATATGTTGCCATTTCTGGAACAGTTTATGATGTCTCGAATAAGGCTGCTTGGAAGGGTGGTAAACACCACGGTAATGAGGCCGGTCAGGATCTAACAGATGTTCTGTATAATGAGTCGCCTCATGGAGATAAGGTATTAAAAGATTTACCTGTTGTTGGTAAGTTGGTATAGAAAATAAAAGTCCCTGACAATCATTAGAGCTAACGATTGTCAGGGACTTTCTAATTGGGCAGGGCCTAAATGTGTTCAGCCTAAGCTCCCTCAAGATAACGGGCTCTCTCCTAGGCGCGAGTCGCCTTTGTCGAGAGAAATCGTTATCATCCGGGAGCTTTTAACGGCTTCGCACTCTCCTAGCCCCAAACCTGTTCTGCAATTTGCTTAACGAGCTTGATCTTTGCCCATTCTTGATCCTCGGTTAAGATGTTTCCTTCTTCGGTTGAAGCAAAACCACATTGGGTACTTAGGCAAAGGTGATCAAGGGGATGGAATTCAGCAGCTTCCTTGATTCGGTCAATGATTGTTTGGGGATCTTCGAGGTCGCCACTCTTAGAGGTTACCAAACCGAGAACGACATACTTGTCATCGGGAACCTTTGCTAATGGTTCAAAGTTTCCTGCACGGTCAGAGTCATATTCGAGATAGAAGGCTTGAACGTTTTCCTTAGCGAAAAGGTGATCGGCTACTGGTCCGTAACCACCCTTAGCAGCCCAGGTTGAGTGATAATTTCCACGACAAATATGAGTAGTGACGGTTAGATCATCTGGAAGGTCCGCGATCGCATCATTGTTTAATTTCAGGTAGGTATTTTCGAGTGCTTCCCGGTCAAAGCCAGCTTTAGCCATTGTTGCCCAGAATTCATCATCAACGACCATTCCCCAAGTACAATCATCAATCTTGACATCGCGGCAGCCTGCATCATAGAGTGCCAGGATTAAACCGTGATAGGCTTTTGCAATATCATGGAAGAGTTCATCATCGGTAGGGTAGTATTTCCGTAAAGCAGCAATGTTTTCGTCACCACGAACTAATTCGGCATAGAATTGAGCCGGTGCTGGAATACTTTGCCGAGGAGTGACGTCTTTACCATCCGTAAGACTTTTCAAGAATTTAAATGCTTCAACATCAGGATGACCTGGCTTGAAGGAAATCTTACCAGCAACCTGTGCAGAGTCCTTACGGGTTTCTTCGTCGTGGAAAAGGTAACCGTGTTCCTGAGTTGTATGCTTAATTCCCGCAAATCCCCAGAAAGTATCAAGGTGCCAATAGCTTCGGC
>NZ_GG693412.1:212866-260907 GCF_000159435.1 Limosilactobacillus vaginalis DSM 5837 = ATCC 49540
GGAATTCACCATCTGTAACAGCATTTAAACCGGCTGCTTCTTCCTTATTAACTAATTCGGTAATACATTGGTTTTCAACTTCTGTGAGTTGTTCTTGGTTAATCTTTCCTTGGGCAAAATCATTACGAGCTTCCTTTAGCTTTTGCGGACGAAGGAAACTACCAACAATATCATAACGGAATGGTGAAGTAGTGCGAGTTGTAAATTGAGTCATATTGAATACATCCTTTCTTTTTCAGATAAGTTCAGGAAATAAGAGTAAATAAAAAGTCCCTAGGAAAAGCAATTTAACTCTTCCTAGGGACGTCAATTTCAATCATTCAGAAATAACGTGTTACCACCCTATTTTGATCAGGCCTCACAACCTAATCCTCAGTAGGTACACCCGAAGGTAAACCTAGACGTTTTATCGGTCGTCAATCGTGAACAACTAACTAAATAATAGCTCATCGTTCGTAAGTGCTCCAAGACCATCTTCGTCAAAGTTCTCCAGATTGCTTCTCATCTAACGCAACTCTCTGTGCTGAATTTCTAAGACTACTCATCTTTTCAATGCAATTTGTAAATTCGATTGTCATTATATTAAAATATTCTCATTTTAATGTCAACGATTAATTTTCATTATTTTAAAAATTAAGTTCAATTGGTTCGTTAACTGGGTGGCTACAGCGACTGAATGTATTAAATTAGGGATTTAAAAAAGATATTGACAATTAATAATTAGCGAGTTAAATTAAAACACAATTAAATTATAATTATAAAACACATTGACAAGAAGAGTAGTTAGGATCATGTTTACAGAGAGTCCTTGGTTGATGAAAAAGGATAACCTGATGTTAATGAAAATCACTTTGAGTGCCAGGATGAAGTTAGTAATCTGCGGTGGGAGTAGCCCATTATCGCTACCGTGTTTAGTTTATGATGACTGAACATTTGAGGTTAATGGTGTGAGCTATTAACGAATAAAAGGTGGTAACACGCAGGAGCGTCCTTGAGGTTGATTAATCAATCTTAAGGCGCTTTTTTTGTTTATGGGTTACCGCTCGGCAAGAAAACTTTATTACTGAGACTTACTTGTGAGCTAAAGAAAGGGAGTTAGATATTATGAAGTTTACAGTAGTTGGTGCTGGAGCAATGGGTCTCCGCTTTGGTGTATTGTTACAAGAAGCAGGAAATGAAGTTGATTTTGTTGAAGGTTGGCAGCCACACTATGAACAAATGAAAAAACAAGGCGGGGTTTATGTCACTCGGGAACGACAAAATAAGCACCTTGTTCCCGTTAATGTGTATACACCAGAAGAATACACGGCAACCGATGCGGACTTTGTGTTCTTTGAACTGAAGCAGATGCAATTGGATGAAATGCTGGAACGGTGTAAGCATTTCTTCAAAGATCAGTATTGTTTAACCGCGATGAACGGGATGGGGCACGTTGAGAAATTGCTTAAATACTTCCCCAAAGAAAAGCTAACTGCTGGAACTGCACTTGTGGCAACCATCTTGACTGGCCCAGGTGAAGTAGAATTTGTTGGTAAGCCAGGGATGGGAACTACCAATTGGGCAAACTATACTGAGAAGCCGAATGCTAAAACAGATGAGTTAATGGCAGAATTAGAAAAAGCAAACTTCAACCCGTCATTGAAGGATAATTTCATGGGAACTTTAATGGCTAAGGTAGTCTTTAACTCAGTAGTTAATACTTTATGTACAATGTTTGAAATCACAATGGGTGAATATGCTTCCTTTGAGAAGGCAGATGAATTGTCCCGGCAATTAATTGATGAAGCCTATGATGTTTGCGAACGGGCAGGGGTTCAACTAGTTAATACTCGGGAGGAAGAGTTAGAGAGCGTTAACTATGTTTCTAAAGTTGGGAACCCGCACCACTATCCATCAATGTATCAGGATATGAGCCATAACCGTCCAGTAGAGGTTGATTACATCAACGGTTACTTTGTGAAGCTTGGGCGAAAATACCATTATGAAGCAAAGACGCATAACTTTGTGACTAACCTAGTTCACCTTGCAGAAGCTACGCGGGAACATCGGAAATAAAATAAAGAAGCTGAAAATTACTGGTAATAGTAAGAGCCTTGGAAAAATTATTTTCCAAGGCTCTTCATTTTTTGTACTTGCCGATCCTACAAGTTTGGATCCATCTTAAAGGTTAAATTAGAAAGCTCGGTTCCTTGAGTCATTAAATCAAACAACAATTCCTTTGCCTTAGCGTTGCAGTGACTCGCAATTTCATGATTTTGACCAGTAAGGTAAGTTGTGAGTTGCTTACATTCAAGTTTCTTAGCGTGTTCATCAACCTCGTGAATCTTTCGTCGGCACCATTCACCAAGTCCTTTTTGGAAGTCGAGATCAGCCTGATTAAATTCGCTGTAATGGGATTCAACGACCATTGCAAGGGCTTCATTAAGCCAAAAAGCACTCTTCAAATCCATCTTTTTTGGCAACTCACGGTATGAAACATCGGTATCATCCGCGTTAGCAAAGAATGGAACATAGGCATTGAAGCTTGGAACTCCCATTTCGATCCATTGGACAGCGGCATGCTTTGAATCAACGCTATTTCTCATTTGAAGAATATGTGATTGAGCAGTCCGGGAAAGGGAAATTGCCCGGTAGACTTTTCGATCGTGCTCATTACCGTCACCGAGTGGATCGTACTTTGTTTCATTGTAGTGGGACTTCAAAATATATTGGATATCTTCAACCGCAATTTTTCGTTCTGGCTTCCGGATAAAAGGCATCTCTGAAGATTCAGGTGTTTGGTTAGCAGCAGCAACAGGATTGAAGTAGCGTTGGACAAACCAAACTCGGGGAGTATTGTAATGATGATCGAATTGGGTATTTGTCCCAAAAATATGACGGAAATTCCATTGATCATTGTCCGGATTTAAACCATGAAGATTAACAAACTCTTCAATTCCATCGGACCACATGTAGTTATCTGAATCTTCAAAGTTAATTTTTTCAATGACAATTTGGTTAGCAGCGACAGCATAGCAATCATCAGGAATCCGAACTGCTACCCAGTGGTGTCCAGTAGCAATTTCCATGTACCAGACCTCGTTTTGGTCGTTAAATTGGACGCCGTTACCTTCAGCAGACCCATACTTTGACACTAACTTGCCCAGATATTCTACGCCTTAACGGGCACTATGGATGTATGGCAGGACAAGGTTAGTCATTGAGTCTTCAGCTAGACCATTCTTAATGTATGGATCGTAGGCGAGAACACGATCGTTAGCGTAAACACTTTCGGTGGCACTTTCACCAACATTTGCTTCGTTAAACCCATCTTCTTCATTTGGCCCCATGCTTTGGTCACCACTTGGTGTTGCAGTGTAGCGCATTCCGGTTGCTGGTAATTTGACGGTTAGTTTATTGTATGGTGAAACATATGTCTCGTCTCGGCCAGAAACTGCTGGTTGAACGATAAACCGTTTTGGTTCGATTGCAACTACCCGGTCTTCATTTCGGGCAATAAAAGTTGAACCATCCATTGAAGCTTTCTTGCCAACCATAATGGACGTACATGCAGAATTTTTAAAACGAGTCATTAAATCAGATCCCCTTTGTGTAATAATCCAAAAGTTCTATCTTCTTTTATTTTACACTTTCGAGGCTGGGATCTAAAAAATGTTATTTTACTAGCTTATAACCAAAGCCACGAACCGTTAATAGGTGATCTGGTTTATGTGGATCATCCTCAAGTTTATCCCGGAGATGACTGATATGGATATCGACAATTCGGGAAGTATCAAGAATATCGTATCCCCACACACCATTTACGAGTTGTTCCCGACTGAGTACCTGATCGTGATGTTCAATTAAGTAAGCGAGCAGTTGAAACTCTTTAGGAGTAAGCTCAACTGGCAAATCGTTCTTAGTGACAGTGTAATTTCCCTGATCGATTTGCCATGAACCGATTGAAGCTATTTGTGGTGAACTTCTTTTTTTAACAGGCGCAGACTCCTTTAGCTTTAACTGCTGATAAAGCCACAGCCGTTGTTCGATTAATGGTTGGATGATGCGTTCATTAAACGGAAACAAAATCAGATCATCCACTCGTGCTTTATAAAGCTTTCGCTGAATTCGTTCTGTTAGTTTGGTCGCAAAAGCAATGATTGGACCATGAACCTGCTCGCGGATCAAGGTCATTGTCGCGATTGTGGTATCTAGGGTTGTGTCAGTAAGATCCCAGAAGATCCCCGTAATTGGCTGCTTTTCAAGTTCAACCACTAATCCGGTTGGTGTTGTAATTTGGCTAAGAGTCCACCGTGCTTTTTTACAGAGGGTGGTTAGTTGCTGAGTTAATTCAGTGTTCTGACTCATTAGTAAAAATTTGTTAGTCATATTCTTCTCCAAAATTTACACAACTTTTACAATGCGAAGATTAAATATTTACATCGACTTGATATTCTCTATTTGTATCATATGAAGTTGACGAAAACAACTAGGGAGATAAGATGAAAAGAATAATCACGGGGATTATCGGTGCAGCAATAATTATCGGATTAGGAGCCGGTTGGGTTGCAGCGAAAAAACAACCGCCTCAAGAAAAAATCACAATTGTTGGTTCTACTGCCCTTCAGCCACTAACTGAAGCAGTTGTTGAAAACTATCGAAAGGTAAAGTCACGGACGAGTATTACTGTCCAAGGTGGCGGATCTGGGACCGGATTGAGTCAGGTTCAAGCTGGAGCAGTTAATGTTGGTTCATCAGACATCTTTGCGGATCAGCAGGATGGGATTAATGAAAAGAAGCTCATGGATCATATCGTTGCAGTTTCTGGAATTGTTCCAATTGTAAACCAGAAACTGGGAATTAATAATCTATCGCTTAAACAATTGCGACAAATTTATACGGGAAAGATCACGAACTGGCAACAAGTCGGTGGACCTAATTTACCAATCACGGTGATTAATCGGGCTGCTGGAAGCGGTACTCGGGTAGCATTTGAACAGGTAGTCCTCAAGAATGGTGAGCGGTCAGTCAATGCTCAAGAACAAGATTCGAACGGGACTGTAAAAGAAATTGTCAAGAATACTCCGGGATCAATTAGTTACATTTCCTTTGCTTACCTTAACGGCCAAGTTCAGCCAGTAAAAATTAATGGAGTTGCGCCAACGGCAAAGAATGTTACGACAAATAAGTGGCCATTATGGTCATATGAGCACATGTATACTCAGAAAAAGCCAACTAAGGCAACTAAAGAGTTTATTAATTACATGCAAACGAAGAAGGTTCAACAATCATTAGTCGAGGATGCAAACTACATTAATATTCATGATATGAAAGTCCAACGAACAGCGGACGGGAAGACAAGGATAAAGGAGTAAACGATGGATGATTTAAAAAAACAGTTAAGTCAGCCTTCAATTGAAAGCAAGCAGGAGTGGGTCGGTAAATTGATCAGCTACCTGGCAATTATTTTGATTGGTGGATTGGTAGGAACGATCTTAATTTTTCTTACCCTTAAAGGAATCGCGCTCTTTAAGGATAATGGGGTGTCAATCTGGCATTTTTTAACAAGTACTGACTGGCAACCGAGTCACCATCACTATGGCGCATTGCCGATGATCATTACTTCATTTAGTGTGACAGTCTTTTCGGGAATTATAGCCTTACCACTAGCATTGGTGGTTGCAATTGCGATTACAGAAATGCTCCCGAAAAAGACTTATCAGTATCTTCAGCCATTAATTGAATTACTTGTGGGGATCCCTTCTGTAGTATATGGATACCTTGGCTTGACCGTAATTGTTCCTAATCTTCGGCAAGTGTTTGGGGGAACGGGGTTTGGAATTCTGGCAGCAACGAGTGTTCTTTTCCTAATGATTCTCCCAACAATGACGTCAATGATCATTGATAGTTTACAAGCTGTCCCGCAAAAGTATCGGCAAGCATCGGCCGGGTTAGGGGCAACACGGTGGCAGACTATTTCCCGGGTAATAATTCCGAGTGCGAAGAGCGGGATTTTAACGGCAATGGTATTTGGAATGGCACGGACGTTTGGTGAGGCATTAGCGGTCCAAATGGTAATTGGAAATACAACCATTGTGCCAAAGAGCTTGATGGAATCCTCAGCCACGCTCACGAGTGTTTTAACAACGGGAATCGGAAATACAGTGATGGGAACAGCATCGAATAATGCATTATGGTCGCTGGCATTAATCCTTCTTGTGATGTCCTTGACATTTAACTTATTAATGCGGTTGGTAAGTAAGAAAGGAGCAAGATAATGAGTCCAGAGCGAGTTGACAGAATAGCAACTGGGGTAATACTGGGGCTAGCAGGATTGGTCGGGTTGGTAATCCTCAGTTTGTTAATTTACATTTTGGCAATGGGACTTCCCAATATTTCTTGGCACTTCTTAACGGCTAATGCTGAATCATTTGCTGCAGGTGGCGGAATTCGTGATCAGCTTTTTAACTCCCTTTATTTAGTTGTTTTGACCCTAATCGTTTCAGTTCCGTTAGCGCTTTGTGCGGCAATTTATTTGAGTGAATATGCTCCAGAAAATCGGTGGACACAAATGCTTCGGCTGGCAATTGAGGTTTTAAGTTCTTTACCTTCCGTAGTAGTTGGCCTGTTTGGCTACTTAGTTTTTGTCCTGCAGTTTGGTTTTGACTTTTCGTTGTTAGCAGGGGCATTAGCGTTAACGATCTTAAACTTGCCAATCTTGACCCGTAGTTGTGAGGATGCTCTTCAACAAGTCCCGTATTTACAACGGCAAGCGGGACTAGGGTTAGGAATGTCAAAATGGCGCGTCACGACTAAGATTGTTCTTCCTGCAGCACTGCCAGGGATCATTACTGGCGCAATACTAAGTGCTGGACGGATCTTCGGTGAAGCGGCCGCATTAATATATACTGCGGGGCAAAGTTCTCCAGCAATTAACTATGCTGACTGGAATCCTTTTAAGCCAACAAGTTTCCTGAACCCAATGCGACCAGCAGAAACATTGGCGGTTCATATCTGGAAAGTGAATAGTGAGGGGCTAGTTCTTGATGCTCGAGCAGTTTCCAATGGATCGGCTGCGGTATTAATTATTACGATTCTGTTGTTTAATCTTGTTGCCCGCTATGTTGGCCACCGAATTAAGCAACGTTTAGCTAAGTAAGGAGAAACAAATGCAAACAAGTACAGCTTTAGAAACTAAAAACCTTCAAGTCCTTTATGGTGAGAAGCATGTTGCTCACGATATTAACCTAAAGTTCCCCCAAAATAAAATTACAGCATTAATTGGCGCCTCTGGTTCGGGTAAATCGACAGTATTGCGGAGTTTGAATAGGATGAACGATGATTTTGCAACGGTAAAGGGAGAAATTAATTTCCACGGGGTAAATATCAACCAACCGAGAGTTAATGTTTACCGGGTTCGCCAGCGGATCGGAATGGTTTTCCAGCAGCCAACACCATTTCCGATGTCAATTTATGAAAACGTGATCTATGGCCTTAGGTTAGCAGGCGAAAAGGATCGACGGGTACTTGACCAGCGAGTTGAAGAAAGCCTTCGTCAGGCAGCGTTGTGGGATGAAGTAAAGGATCAATTAAAATCTAGTGCGCTTGCGCTTTCGGGAGGACAACAACAGCGACTTTGCATTGCCCGGACATTAGCAGTTCGACCAGAAATTATTCTAATGGATGAACCGACCAGTGCCCTTGATCCAGTTTCAACTTCGCAAATTGAGGATACTTTAGTACAATTGAAAGAGCAATTAACGATTATTATGGTAACCCACAACATGCAGCAGGCATCGCGCTCAGCAGACTGGACTGCATTTATGCATCAGGGACACCTTATTGAGTTTGATAAGACGGCAAATATTTTTATGAATCCACGAGAACAAAAAACTGCTGATTATTTAAGCGGTAAATTTGGTTAGGAGGATGTAGGATGGGTGCAATTTTTAACGATGAATTAAAGCGACTCCGTGGCCACTTTATGGAGATGGGGATCGATGCTAGTGAACAGATTTATCAAGCAACGAAGGCGTTTACAGAGAGCGATACAGTATTGGCAGAGCAAGTCCTAAAAACTGATCCTAAGATTAATGATGAGGAAATTAATCTTGAAAAAGAAGCGCTTAAGTTAATGGCGTTACAACAACCTGTAGCAAGCGATTTTCGAAAAATTATTAGTATTTTGAAGGCAAGTAGCGACATTGAACGGTTAGGCGATTATGCATCCCACATTGCTCGGGCAGCCATTCATTTAAGCGATCGGGAGCATAATGAAGAAATTGAAGAACAGATTGAAAAGATGATGATGATTGTTCGGGAGATGTTAGAACGGGTTCTGGATGCATATGTTTATACTGATGAACAAAAAGCCTATGAGGTTGCTAATGAAGATTTAAAAGTTGACTTAATCTATGTTCAACAGCAACGGGCAATTATGAATGCATTGGTAAAAGCAGGGCAGAACGTTAAAACGTATGGTGATTACCTTTCTGTAATTCGTTACCTTGAGCGTGCCGGCGATCATATTGTGAACCTTGCAGAATGGATTATTTATAGTGGTTCAGGGAAGCTGGTAGAGTTGAACCCTGGAAAGGCTGATCCAACGATGGTTAAACGGAAACTACAAAAATAATCATAGTCCGAATAAAAAAAGGCTGTGACATAAGCTCTATTACTTAGATAAAACACGAACAACGCAGTACACAAATGAGCTCCAGTGCTCGGTAAGATCCGAACTCTGGAGCTCTATTTGTGCTTGCGGGGGCGTGAAAACGAAGTCATAAATGACTTCTGTCACGCTCCCTTTTCGAATGTATTAAAGACGGACCTTATTCCTTCGTAAAATTGAATTCGTCCGCATGACGGAGCGAGTAGCAGAAGTAAATAATTAAGCCAAGAGCGATCCAAGCAAGATATGTTAACCAGGCAGTTAACGAGATGCTAACAAGAAGAACGATACAAATAATAATTGAAAGTACCGGAATTGTTTTACCAAATGGCACCTTGAATGGTCGCTTAAGTTCTGGGTAACGGAGACGCAGGATAATAACAATAAGTGAAATTAACGCGAAAACCATTAGAGAACCGATGTTAGCAATTAATGCCAGGTAGTGAAGGTCAAATTCACCAGCTAAAACCGCTGAAAAGATCCCCACTAACCAGATTGCTCGATTAGGACTTTGAGTTTTAGCATTTACTTTAGCAAGGCCTTGAGGAAGAAAGGCACTTCGACTCATTGACTTAAGAATGTTAGAGCCAGCATAGATAAAGGCAAACACAACTGCCATGATTCCTAAAACAGCCCCCAGGGAGACAATCTCCGCAACGAAACTATGCCCCTTAACAATCAGAACATAGGACATGGCTTCAGAGACATTTAACTTGGTATAGGAAACAACCCCTGTCATAACAAGACTTACTAATACATAAAGGGTGGTAGAGATAATCAGACATAAAATTATTGCCCGGGGAATATTTTTATCAACATCCTTCGCGTCTTCTGCAGAAGTTGCCAGGGCGTCAAAGCCAAGGAACGAGAAGAAAACAGCAGAAGCACCAGTGAAGATTCCCTTATAACCATACGGGAGGAAAGGGTGCCAATTGCTTGGGTTAACGTGCTGAACGCTAACGATAATAAATAAAAGGATGATAAAAATTTTTACCCCAACAAGGAAGTTATTAATTAACTTACTCTCGCTTGTTCCTCGAGTTAGGATAATTGTCATTAAAAAGATCATCAGGACAGCTGGAAGGTTAACATACCCCCCAGCAGCTGGAGTAACTAAGAAACGATGAGGAAGGTTAACACCGAGAACCTCTAAAAATGATTGAACATAACCGGTCCAGCCATTCGCCACCGTTGCTGTGGTAGTAACGTAGACCCCAATTAGTGTCCAGCCGGCCAAAAATGCGACGAACTTACCAATAGATACCCAAGCATAGAAGAAGGCACTCCCAGAATTAGGTAAACTAGTAGTTAGTTCAGAATAACAGAGGCCAATTAATCCACTAGCTAACGCGGCAATTAGGAAAGAAAAGACGATCGCTGGGCCTGAATCTTCCGCGGCGACAATTCCAGTTAATACTAGAATTCCCGTACCAATAATTGCGCCGATACCTAAAATGGAAAGGTCAAAGAGACCGAGAGTTTTCTCGTGCTCTTTACCCTTTGGTAACTGATTTTGCATAATGATGATTCCTTTCAAAAAAATACAGAAAACTGAACCTTAATTTTACATTAAAAATCGCTGTGAATCAAATTGCCGATCCTGTAACCGCTTGCTTTAGCTCTTCTTTCAACGAACTTACTTTTATCATTTTATCTTTGGGGTTACGAATCTGCTAAGTTTTATTTTAAAATGGAAATAAAACTTAAAAGGAAGCAGATGGGATAATGGCATTACATAAATTGGTAGTAATCTCTCTTGATTCGATGGGCTTTCGCGATCTCGATGAATTTCGCGAATTCATTCCCCATCTTGATCAATTAATTAAACGGGGAACGTGGGTTAAACGGGTTAGAGGAATCTTTCCGACCTTAACTTACCCATCACATACTTCAATCATTACTGGCCAATATCCAGCAATTCACGGCATTGTAAACAACACAAAAATTCAACCACAACGCGAATCGCCTGATTGGTACTGGTACCGTAAAGATGTTAAGGCAATGCCGCTTTATGATGTTGCACGTGAAGCCGGCTTAACAACGGCAGCATTTTTGTGGCCGGTTACTGCAGGAAGTAAAATAAATTATAATTTAGCAGAGATTTTTCCTAATCGGATCTGGACGAATCAAGTATTAGTGTCACTTAAAGCAAGTTCGCCACTGTTTCTTTATCAAATGAACCATCGCTACGGAAAACTTCGGCGAGGGATCAAGCAACCATGGCTTGATGATTTTGTGACTGCATGTGCTGTAGATACAATAAAAAATAAGCGCCCAGATCTTACGCTAATTCATTTAGTTGATATGGACAGTATGCGTCACCGGAATGGGGTTCGTTCTCCACAAGCTAAGGCGGCTTTGCAAAGGTTAGATCGTCGGGTAGCAAAGATTATTCAGGCAAGCCGTGATGCGGGGACATATGACGATACTGATTTTGTAATTTTAGGTGACCACTATCAAATCAATGTTGATAAAATGATTCACCTTAACATGGCCTTCGCAAAACAGGGCCTGCTTACCCCGATTAAGGGAAAGTCAACGTACAAGAATAATTGGCGAGTGACCGCTAAAACATGTGACGGAGAAACGTATATTTATACTAAGGGCTATGTTGATCTGAATAAGTTGAAGCAATTAATTGCTGGTGTCGAAGGTGTTGAACGGATTTATAGTGGTGCGGAAGCGGTAAAGCTCGGTGCCGATCCAAAATGTAGTTTTTTAGTTGAGGCCAAACCGGGGTATTACTTTACCGATGAAGTTAATCGGCCGGCAATTGTCGAAAAGGTTGATCCCGGCTCGCTTGGCACTCATGATCGCTACCGTGCTGTTCATGGTTATGGTCCTAACCAGCCTAATTATTTCACAACTGCAATTTTTGTTGGACCAAGCATTAACCAAGGAAAGGAAGTAGAAACAGCCCACTTGGTTGATGAAGGGCCAACATTTGCTAAGATATTAGGACTCCATTATCCTGCACCAACAGCCGGTCAGGTAATTCCTGGAGTAATAAAAAGTGAGGTTAAGTAAGTGAAGTTTAATAAGCAACAGTGGCAATGGATTTTTTATGACTGAGCTAATTCTGGTTACGGAATTTTAGTAGTGACTGCTGTCTTGCCGGTTTACTTTAAGGCTATTGCAAATGAGAACGGGATTAGTGCAACCAATTCAACCGCATTTTGGGGTTATGCGAATAGTTTTGGTACTTTAATTGTGTCATTAATGGCACCGTTACTTGGCGCGCTGGCGGATTACCCTAATTCAAAGCGACGGTGGCTGAATTTGTTTACGTGGGTTGGGATTGCAATGACCTTTGCGTTAGCTGTCGTTCCGATAAATCAATGGGCTGTGTTACTAATTATTTATGTTCTTTCGGTAATTGGTTATTCTGGCGGAAATCTTTTTTACGATAGTTTTCTGACTGATGTCGCTGATAATCAGCAGATGGACGCTGTTTCAATAACCGGTTACGGGATGGGCTATCTTGGTGGTGTCCTCGCTTTCATTATTTTTCTTGGTGCACAACTAACTGGTGGTTTTAATGGCCTTTTAAGTAGTTATGGAATTGCCAAATTCAGCTTTATTCTCGCTGCGGTTTGGTGGGTAATTTTTGCTTGGCCGTTGTTAAGAACATGGGCATCAGTACCATAATGTTCAGGCGGTAACCGATCCAGTGGTGGATAGTTTCAAACGATTGGGAAGAACGCTTTATCACGTTAAACAGCACCGAAAGATTTTCTGGTTTTTGGTTGCTTACTTCTTTTATATTGATGGTGTCGATACTATTTTTACAATGGCGACCGCAATCGGGAAGGACCTCGGAATCGAAACAACAATGCTAATGCTTGTTCTGCTTATGGTTCAATTAATTGCATTCCCGTGTTCAATTCTTTATGGTTGGCTAGCTCAGAAGACATCAAACCGTTTAGCAATTCTAGTAGGGATTATCATTTACCTTTTTATTTGTTTAGATGCGTTACGCTTAAAATCATTAGCTGATTTTTGGGTTCTTGCTATTTTAGTTGGGACAAGTCAAGGCGGGTTACAAGCGCTTAGTCGGTCTTATTTTGGCCAGTTGATCCCTAAAGATTCGAGTAGCGAGTTCTTTGGCTTTTATAATATTCTTGGTAAATTTTCCGCTATTTTGGGTCCGGTAATTGTGGGCTTTGTAACCCAATTGACTAATAAATCCACGGTTGGTGCAGCTTCTCTTAGTATTCTTTTCTTAATTGGACTAATCATTTTTCTAATGTTGCCGCGGTTGACTCAAGAAACGAGTGATTAAATGACAAAGATTGATGAGCAGTTTATGCAATCTGTGTTGAACATTGTTGATATTATTCCGTTCGGTCGGGTAGCAACCTATGGGCAAATCGCTAAAATAATCGGTCGTCCCCGAAATGCTAGATTAGTGGGTAAGGCTCTTGGCAAGTCCGGCGGCTATGGTAAACATCCTTGTCACAGGGTAGTAACCGCTACTGGCCGACTTGTTCCAGGATGGTTTGACCAGCGACCAATGCTGATGGCTGAGAAGGTACCGTTTAAGGACGAAAACCATGTTGATATCAAACGATGTCAATGGCGTGGGATCTAATAGTTAGCAGTAATTTCAACTTAAGTATGCTAAAATTAAACCATCTCTGTAAGCGAATACAAGAAGGGTGGGAGCTTGAATGCATGGATTTATTGGCGAATTTTTTGGGACAATGATTTTAATTGTCCTTGGCTGCGGTGCGTGTGCTAGCGTAAATTTAAAACAAAGTTATGGTCGCGGGAGTAACTGGTGGTACATTAGTATCTCCTGGGGACTAGCAGTAACAATGGGAGTTTATGTTGCTGGGTTCCTTGGTTCTCAAGGGCATCTTAATCCTGCGGTAACGATCCCATACGCAATTTTTGGCTTGTTTCCCTGGCATTCAGTGCTTCCTTATTTAAGTGGTCAATTTTTGGGTGCTTTTGTTGGCGCGATCATTGTGATTATTCAATTTTACCCGCAATTTAAGGTCACTAAAACGCCTAAGGAAGGGAATACTGTTGGCATTTTTGCTACGCGGCCGGCAATTAAAAACGGTCTGTTTAACTTTCTTTCAGAATTTATTGCGACCTTTGCCTTTATTTTCATCTTGTTGAATTTAGGCAATTTTACTTCAGGACTAAAACCATTTATGGTTGGCCTTGTGATTGCCGTTATTGGAACTTGCCTTGGTTCAACGACTGGTTTTGCCTTGAATCCTGCCCGGGACTGGTCACCACGGTTAGCCTATACTATTCTTCCCGTACCAAATAAGGGAAAAGGTGAATGGGCATATGCTTGGGTACCAATGCTTGGCCCTTTGGCTGGGAGCCTTTTTGCGTGCTGGATAGAACAATTAGCAACAATCTAAAGAACATCTTGATAGAATAAAATAAAAGAGATCGAAAATTCCAATCAGAATTTTCGACCTCTTTTACTTTAGGATAAATGGTTTTTAGTTTTCCCGAGAGTATGATGCAATATCAGCGAGAATTTCGTTCATAAATGCATCTTGGCTCATTTCGTTTTGTTCCTTTTCACCATACTTCCGTACAGAAACACCGTTATTAGCCTTTTCATCGTCACCAACAACAAGAGTGTATGGAACCTTTTGAGTTTGAGATTCACGAATCTTGTAACCCATCTTTTCGTTCCGGTGATCAACAACAACCCGGATGTTAGCAGCCTTCATCTTCTTAGCAAGTTCATCAGCATATTCACCATGAGCATCTTCATTAACTGGAATAATGTGAACTTGTTCAGGAGCTAACCAGGTTGGGAAGGCACCCTTGTAAATTTCAGTTAAGTAAGCGATGAACCGTTCCATAGTACCAACAACACCACGGTGAATCATAACTGGTTGATGTTCCTTACCATCTTGGCCGACATAAGTAAGACCGAAACGTTCTGGAAGCATAAAGTCAAGTTGGATTGTTGACATGGTTTCATCATTGCCAAGGGCAGTCTTAGTTTGAATATCAAGCTTTGGACCGTAGAAGGCAGCTTCACCTTCAGCTTCGTAGTAATCAAGGTTAAGGTCATCCATGGCCTTCTTTAACATTGATTGAGACTTTTCCCACATCTCATCGTTAGCATAGTACTTCTTAACGTTCTTTGGATCACGAAGAGAAAGACGGAAACTGTAATCAGTAATGTCAAAGTCCTTGTAAACGTCCATGATTAAACGAAGAATCTTAGCAAATTCAGAACGGATTTGGTCAAGGGTAACGAAAGTGTGACCATCATTTAAGGTCATTTCACGAACCCGTTGAAGACCAGAAAGGGCACCAGACTTTTCGTAACGGTGCATCATTCCAAGTTCAGCAATCCGTAATGGAAGATCACGGTATGAACGAATATGGTGCTTGTAAATTTGAATATGGCTTGGACAGTTCATTGGCCGTAATTCAAGCATTTCACCATCACCCATGTCCATTGGTGGGAACATGTCATCGCGGTAGTGTTCCCAGTGACCAGAAGTCTTGTAAGCATCGAGGTTCATTAATACTGGAGTGTAAACGTGCTTGTAACCGTCCGCTACTTCACGATCAATGATGTAACGTTCGATTGTCCGCCGAATAGTGGCACCCTTTGGCATCCAGTATGGTAATCCGGCACCAACCTTTGGATCAACGAAGAAGAGATCAAGTTGGTTACCGATAACCCGGTGATCACGTTCCTTGGCTTCTTGACGCTTCTTAAGGTCTTCTTCTAAGGCATCCTTCTTGTAGAAGACAGTACCATAAATCCGTTGGAGCATTGGGTTTGATGACATACCCTTCCAGTAAGCACCGGCAACGGAAAGAAGACGGAGGTTCTTGACAACATCGCCATAAAGGAGAATATCGTCGTCGGCAACTGCCTTGACATCACCAAGTTGGTACATGGCAACCTTGCCATCCTTGGCACTTTCCTTGATCAATTCACTTGAGAAGCGGTCTGCTTCAACTTCTGTTAAAGCATCTTCAACAGGTACTTCGACAAATTCAACTTTTGCATCGTTCTTTGCCATTCCCTTGATAACATCTTCAAGTGCTGGTAATTCGTCAGCAGAAACTTGTTGGTTGTCCTTGTCTGAATCAACATGGAAACCATCTTCGTCAGCGACTGCTTCCCCTAAACGAATTCCCTTAAATTCTTGCTTTAAGGCAACCTTCAACATCAATGCAGAAAGCTTCCGTAATGCTTGTAAACCTTCTTTTGAATCACGATCGATCTTTTTAACTGATCCATCTGGTGACATAACAGCAACTTGAGCCATAAACAATCTCTCCCTTTTTTGTAGTTAAACAAAAAACGTCCCTAACGCTACTAAAGTAATAGCGTTAGGGACGTCAATTATTTTTATAATTAGCGTGGTTCCACCCATCTTCAGGACGTACTGATACCGTCCTCTCTAAGGTGTATTAACGGACACGACCCGACTCGCCTTATTTCGGCAAGCAATAAGTAAAGGTGGTACAACAATAATTAGATCCTCAACGGTGCTTCCAGCCTAGGCACCGACTCCCTAGTAGAGGGTAACTAATGTGCATATCCTTTAATTGCCTATGATTATATCACTGGGAGAACGAATCGCAACCCCTTTTTTGAATTTTATTTAGTGACTAGCAGAGTTTGGTGCTGGTGTAGAGCCAGTGCTACCACCATTATTTCCGTTATTAGATTGACCATTACCAGAATTGTTAGATTGATGGGCATTCCCGTTATTATTGTTCTGGTTTGATTGTGGAGTGCTGTTTTGAGAAGAAGTTGTGTTTCCGCCATTATTGTCGGTTGTGTGTTGGTCTTGATTAGAGTAGTGTTGAGTTCCCCGTGAACCGCCACCGTTATTGGTGGAGTATGAGAATGAATAAGTATCCTGGCCATCATCACTGGTACTAGAAGACTGGTGCTTTTTGTGATGCTTCTTTTTGTGTGACGATGATTTACTACTGGTTGAGACTGTTGTGTCATTGTTATCAGTATTAACAGGGTTTTGTTGCTTGATCAAAAAGATGATGATCATGATCACTAAGATGGCTAACAGGATTGCTAGCAGGATTTTGAAAAGCTTATTTTTTCCCTTAAAATGGGGCATCTTTGGCTTTTTACCGCCCAAGTGGGAACGACGATTGTTATTTGAATCATATAGCTGAACACGGGTAGGGCGTTCATTATTATTTTGATTGTTCAATGAATTCACCTCAAAGTTAAGGATGAGACTTATATTTTCAAAGATATATTATAACATTTTACCGGATTATCAACTGGTTTAGTGCTATTTAGAAGCAAAAAATTAGGGACCGGGAATTACCCCAGCCCCTAATTTTAAATCTTTACTTTTATTTAGGGAGGAAAAGATATAGGAGTTATCTTATGGTTCCTAATATACAGGTAAAGTTCGAAGAATTTGTGAGTGAATAATAAAGGAAGTTTTAATCCTTGCTATCAGCCATCTTTTCTTCCTTTTGACCGAAACCTTTTCCTTCAGCAGCAAAGCGTTTGTCACCACGATATAGTTCAACACAAGTCCAAGCTAAGAGGACAAGGATGATAATAATGGTGATGTAGGCTAAGACATCTGAAGTACCTTTTGACCAAATATCAAATCCTTCATATGTTGAAGGAAGGTTGTAGAGGTTCAAGAAAGTTAATGCAATAACGGAGATCCAACCACAAACTTTAACCCAGCCGCGGTTCTTAAATTCACCCATTTCAACGTCACTGTTAGTCATCATTAACAATGGCAACATTGAGAATGGTAGGGCAAATGCTAAGAATACCTGTGAGTTTTCCATTAGAAGGTTCAAAGCAGTGTGTTGTTGGATAGTTGATTCGCCTGAAGTCATCCCAACACAGATTAAAACAGGGATAACTGAGATAATCCGCGTAACAAGACGACGAGCCCAAAGTGGCATCTTCATGTGAACGAACCCTTCCATAATTACTTGACCAGTTAAGGTACCAGTAATGGTTGAGTTTTGACCAGAAGCAAGCAGGGCAACAGCAAATAGTGTTGAAAGAATACCAGACTTAGCAACTGCAATCAAAATTGGGTTACTGAGCATTGAAGTGTTGTTTAATGCATCGTAAAGGCCGAAGAATGAACTATCTTGAACGGCACCAGTCTTAAATACGGCAACCCCCATGATTAACAGCAATGCGTTAACAACAAAGGCTAATGACAATTGAATATTAGAATCCCAAGTGGTGAACCGGACAGTTTGCCGGATACTATCCAAGTCGTTGTGGTCGATTTGCCGAGTCTGAGAAATTGCTGAGTGGAGGTATAAGTTGTGAGGCATAACAGTCGCACCAATGATACCAAGTGAACCACTTAATGGAGTAATTCCACCGATTTCTGGTGACTTAGCAATTGCCTTAGTAGAAGGCAATAAGCCAGCAAAAGCAGCACCCCAGTTAGGGTGTGACAATGCGACTTGGTAAGCAAAGACAAACAGAATAACTAAAATTAGGCAGGCAACAATTGCTTCGATCTTCCGGAAACCAATCTTGGTTAATAATAGCAATACCAAAACATCAAGAACGGTAATAAATACTGATGGAATCAACGGAATATGGAATAACAAGTTAAGGGCGATTGCGGCACCAATAACTTCAGCAATATCAGTCGCCATGATGGCTAACTCAGTCATGATCCAGAGAATAACACCTAATGCTTTACCGGTACGGGCCCGTGTTGCCTGGGCTAAGTCCATTTGACTCACGATTCCGAGTTTAGCCGCCATGTATTGAAGTAACATCGCAATCAAACTTGAAATCAAGATAGTAGTCATTAAGGTGTACTGGAAACTCTGACCACCGGTAATTGAAGTAGCCCAGTTACCAGGATCCATATAACCCACGGCAACTAATGCACCAGGGCCAGAATAAGCGAATAATGTTCGCCAGAAACCTTTACCATGTGGAACCTTAATAGTTCCGTTAATCTCTTCCAGAGACTTACCGTTAGCATATTCAATTAAATGATGCTTACGGTGTTGATTTTTTGTGTTGTCCACGCCAAATCCACCTTTCATCTTTTTTTGTTAACACAAATTGAACAGATCGGTTAACTTAAATTGATTACTTTTTTAGGGTAACATAAAAAATAATATACTACAACGGAAGATTGCCTATTTGACGGTCTTTGTTAGTGGGATGAGGAAAAGCAAAAGACAAATTTTGGTTGACCTAACGAGGATCAAACCGCTTTCAAAAAGCGAAAATAAAATTTAAAATTCATAAAAATAATTAATTATTTTTAAATCAAAGAAACAAAGAATGAAATCACTAAGTGGTAGAAGAAATTTATGTTAACCGGTTGACATTGAAATGCTAATTCGATTATAATCAAACGCATAAGTTAAAAGAAATATTTCACAAGCGAGGTATTAGTAATGAAAGCTCTTGTATTAACTGCTGTTAAGAACTTAGAAGTTAAAGACGTTGATATGCCTGAAATTAAGCCTGATGAAGTGCTTGTTCACACTGCCTATGCAGGTATTTGTGGAACCGATCACGCACTCTACGCTGGATTACCAGGTTCAGCTGATGCTGTTCCACCAATTGTATTGGGACACGAAAACTCTGGTGTGGTTGCCAAGGTTGGTTCAGAAGTTAAGAATGTTAAGGTTGGGGACCGGGTTTCTGTTGACCCTAACATCTACTGTGGCGAATGTAAGTACTGCCGGACATCCCGTCCAGAACTTTGTGAACATTTAGATGCAGTTGGTGTTACTCGTGATGGTGGATTTGAAGATTACTTCACTGCACCAGCTAAGGTTGTATACCCAATTCCTGACAGTCTTTCATTAAAGGCGGCTGCGGTTACTGAACCACTTTCATGTGCTGTTCACGGGGTTGACCTTCTTGAATTGCACCCATACCAAAAAGTATTGGTTATTGGTGATGGCTTCATGGGCCAACTTTTCGTTCAAACTTTACTTGCTCAAGGGGTAGAAGAAGTTACCTTGAGTGGTCTTTCTGAAGACAAGTTGAAGTTAAACCACGACAAGTTTGGTGCGAAGACTATTAATACTGCTAAGGGTGAAAAGATTCCTAACGATACTTACGACATCGTCATTGAAGCCGTTGGTCGTCCAGAAACCCAAGAACAAGCGGTTGAAGCAGCTGCTCGTGGTGGCCAGGTATTAATGTTTGGTGTTGGTAACCCAGATGATAAGTTCTCCATTAACAGTTATGAAGTATTCCAAAAGCAATTAACCATTCAAGGTGCTTTCATTAACCCTTACTGCTTTGAAGATGCAATTGCTTTGATGGGTTCAGGTAAGGTTGATGTCTTACCATTGCTTTCTCACGAATTTGACCTTAAGGAAGTTGATGACTTTGTAAATGGTCGAATTGATGGTGTTTCTAAGGCTGTTGTTAAGTTAGCTGGGGAAGAAGCCTAAAGACAAGTTGAATTTTATAAAAAAGATTGAGTTTAGAACGAGCTCAATCCTTTTTTTTGCTCAAAGGTTGACACGGTGTCACCGAAATGTTACTGTTAATTTAACGAAAAGTGACACGATGTCAACCGATCAACGGGGGAATTAAAATGCCAAGCACAACTTTCTTAAATTTAAATGAGGATAAAAGGAAAAAGGTCGTTCAATCGTTATTACTGGAGTTTAGTAACCATAGTGTTTCTGATGCACAGGTTGCACGGATTGTTAAAGAAGCGGGAATTGCTCGTGGGGCTTTTTATAAGTACTTTAATGATTTGCAAGATGCATATGCTTACCTTTACCAGCAAGCAATGGTTGAAATTCATAAAAAGATCACGAATAGTAGCCAGATACTTAGCGCGGAAGAGTACCGGAAACAGATTAAAGATTTTTTAGATGCTGTTAATGGCAGTCCGTATCAAGATTTGATTCGGCTTCATTTTCAAGTAAATGAAAGTCTAGTTAAACCAAGTCACACTAAGGCTCCGCAACCAAAGGACAGTCGAGAGTGGGGAGTGATGGTATTAAGTCATGAGGCAATCAAGGAGAGCCTCCAAACTCCAGAGAAGGAAAAGCAGATTATCGAACGGTGTTACGAAGCAATTCGACTTCTAACACAGAAAGCGTGATTTAGATGTTTTTAGCAATCAAGGAAATTTTACATGAAAAATTTCGCTATGGCCTAATAATGGCAATGTTTATCCTGATTAGTTATTTGATGCTGATTTTAATGGGATTAATGTTGGGACTAGCGAACGAAAACACCGCAGCAATAAAGTCTTGGGGTACACAGACAGTATTTTTGAATAAGGATAGTAACGATAGCCTTAGTCAATCATTAATTACAAAGGATCAAATTAAAAGCCTTTCTAAAAATGATGCGCTTGTCGGGGCAACTCCAGTGGTTATCGAAACAACCGATAAAACAAATCACCATAAGGAAAACATCCAGTTTGTTGGTTTAGCTCGTGATCAATTTATTTACCAGGATCGGTTGGAATTAGTTAGTGGACACCGGGCAAAGAATGATCACCAGATTGTATTGGATGAAAGTTTGAGAGATAAGGGATACCGCTTGGGAAAGAAGGTTACCTTAAATTCACTTTCCCCAAAATATGAAGTTGTTGGCTTTGCAAAAAATGCAAAACTGAATATTGCACCAATTGCATACGGAAGCTTAGGAACATGGCGAAATTTAAAAGGAGTAAATAATTCAATTGTTGCTAGCGGTGTTTTTAGTAACCAAAAGCAGGCAGCTAGCAATGAACCCAAATTGGCTCACTATACCGCAAAAGAATTTATCAATAAGTTGCCGGGTTACCGAGCTCAGAATACAACCTTTATCTTTATGATTTCATTTTTAATGGTAATTTCATTGATTATCATTGCTGTTTTCCTCTATATCTTAACAATGCAGAAAATGGCTCATTTTGCAGTCCTTAGAGCTCAAGGGGTTCCAGCAAAGCACTTAGTTAGTTCAACGCTAGCTCAAGCAGTAATCTTAGTCTTTGTTGGTGATGTTGGAGGAATTATCTTAACTGAACTGACTTCACTGATGTTACCAACCACGGTACCAATCTTGATGAACTGGCCCTTAATTTTAGGATTATCTGCTGTGATGATTGTTTTAGGAATACTTGGTGCGTTATTACCTGTAAGACTAATTCTTAAGATTGATCCAGTTGAGGCACTTAATTAAGGGGGGGAAGAATTATGGAAACAGCCATAAAGTTAGAGAATGTAAATAAGTCCTTCGGTAAGGGAATCGGTAAAGTTCAGGTATTAAAGGATGTTAATTTTGCGGCCAATCTTGGTGAACTATGTTTAGTTCTTGGGCCTTCTGGTTCTGGTAAAAGTACATTTCTTACGATTGCGGGAGGCCTTCAAACACCGGATAGCGGGAAAGTAATCATTGATGGTCAAGATTTTTTGAGTCTCCCGAGTAAGAAACGGGATCAATTTCGGTTAAATAAAATTGGCTTTGTCCTTCAATCGTATAACCTGTTACCATATTTAAACATTGCTGACCAATTTAAGCTGGTTCAGCAGGTAAAGGAAGATGGCAACATGGATCAAAAAGAATTCCATCAATTACTTGATGAACTTGGAATTGAAAAACTATTAAAACAGTATCCGGCCGAACTTTCTGGTGGGCAAAATCAACGGGTTGCAATTGCCCGAGCACTATATACTGAACCACAAATTGTTTTAGCTGATGAACCAACATCTGCTCTTGATAGCGATCGGGTGGAAATGGTTGGAAAACTATTAAAAGAATTAGCTGCTGAGCGAAACAAGGCGGTAATCGTAGTAACTCACGATCTTCGGTTACGTCAATTTGCCGATAAGATTTATCAATTAGAGGATGGCAAACTAAAGCGCGAAAAAGTTCCCCAATAATTTCCCGGGAAATGATAATAAGATTTAATTTAGAATTATCCAAGGTAATTTTATAAGAGCGGTAACCTTGATATAATCGTTATATTAATGAGCGTTTAGATAAAACAGTTAAGGAGGAGACTATGGCCTTTCTGGAATTAAAGGATATCCGCAAAGCATATTACCTAGATAAACAGAAATTTCCCGTTCTTAAGGGAATTGATCTTTCTTTTGAGCGTGGCGAATTTGTTTCGATTCTTGGGGAATCCGGTGGTGGAAAGTCCACTTTAATGAATATTATTGGGGGCTTAGACCGTAATTTTAAGGGGAAAGTGATCGTTGACGGGAAAATAATTGATCACAGTAAGGAAAAGCAGTTGGACAACTATCGGCGCTCAACTGTTGGTTATATTTACCAGTCGTATAACTTAATTTCTCACCTAACAGTTCTTGATAATGTTTTGATTGCTCTTGATATGACAACCTTAGATAAAGCTGCTCGACGAAAACGGACATTAGAACTGCTAGAGCGAGTGGGGTTAGCTGATCAAGTTAATAAGCACCCCAACCATTTATCTGGTGGTCAAAAGCAACGGGTAGCGATCGCGCGAGCACTAGCTAATGATCCTCAGTTAATCATTGCTGATGAACCAACGGGGGCCCTTGATTCTGAGAATACAAAAGAAGTATTGAACCTTCTAGATGATATTGCAAAGGACGGGAAACTAGTAATTGCCGTTACCCACTCACAAGAAGTAGCGGATCATGGGACCCGGATTGTTCATCTTGCAGACGGAAAAATTGATGGAGATGAACGGCTTAGACCCGCATATCCAATTCCGGATGATCCAGAGCATCTTCAATCACGGGTCCTTCCGGCAATGGCAAGCTACCGGACCTCATTTAAGCATTTGATGTATAATTTTTGGCGAAATTCGCTAATAATGCTTGGAACAGCAATTGGTATTTTTGCGGTCCTCCTGTTCAGCGGATTGGGGAATGGTGTAAATGGCTATATGCAAGACCAAATTAATTCGTTAGCCAATCCCCGGAGTATTACCATCCTAAAAAACACCACTGGGAAAAAGATGACCCAGGATCAACTACAGATGTCTACCCAGAACATGATGGCGGATCCGCAATCGATGTTTATTAAACAAAGTGAGATTAATCAAGTGAAGAAGATTGCCGGAATATCCTCTGTCGAAAAGGGGTATATGTTACCAAGTTACCGGCTTTCGTATAAGGATCTCCAACAAAGCGGCACTTCAATGGAAAGCTGGACTGATGCAACCACAACTAGGGGAATTACTAAGGGTCATAAACCAGGTAATGGTGAGATCGTCCTTACTAAACAACAAGCAATCCAATTAAGCAGTGCTAAAAAGTATCGGCAATTAATTGGAAAGACAGTTAAGCTTAGTTTCAACTGGGTTGATGTTTCAGGGAAGCCAGTTCAAGCAGAGGGGAATGTCAAAGTATCAGGCATTTCTAATGGTACTAGTGTGAGGACTTCGATTAATTCCGCAACGCTAACCAGGATGATTCGCGAAGCTAATGGTAGCGTCCAGCCTAACTTTCTTTCTGTAAATGTTAAGGATCTAAACCAGGTCCAGACTGTTGCTGATCGGGTTAATAATTTACGGAATGCCCAGAATAAGCGAATCCTAGGTGCAATGACGGTCGGCTCAATTTTGAAGACTGTTAATACCTACGTTAAGTTAGCCTCTACCCTGCTTGCTGCCATTGCTGGAATTTCATTGCTTGTTTCGGCCTTGATGATTATTGTAACAATGTACATGTCAGTTTCAGAGCGGACCAAGGAAATCGGCATTTTACGGGCACTCGGTGAACGAAAAAAGGATATTCGCCGACTGTTCACATCCGAATCGTTGTTTATTGGATTCTTTTCCGCAATTTTGGCCCTGATCATTGTCTTTATTGCCACATTAGCAATTAATCATGGCCTATATCACTTGATTAAATATAATATTATTCAAATTACTTTTGGTAATATTGCTTTTGCCTTTATAGTAGCGTTGGTTATTTCATTCTTGGCAGCTCTATTGCCAGCCCGGCGAGCAGCTAACTTGAATCCAATTGATGCGCTTGCGGCAGATTAAAAGATCAGAATCGAATAATATTGAATAGGGGGCATAATCGATTAGTCATGACTGACGATCGGTGGTGCTCCTTTTCTTATGTTTAATATACTATTTTGACTAAAATGACTATTATCATGATAAAACTTTAAAAATATTTTTAGGTTATCCGAAAATGACAGTATAATAGACAATGGAGGTGTTAGGAATGACGACGGTTTATATTCAAGACAAAGAAAACGCAACTCAAGAATTTAATTGTTCTGATGGTTCCACTGGTGTACTTAAAGTGGAAGATTTAACAACGACACCAACATATTATTTTAAGTTTTATGCTCATAGTCACCCGAGTTTTCGGTTAACCGATAATGACTTTCATGATGGAAAGAAAGTTGTGATTCGGGACATCATGGCGAAAGATCAAATTGCTTTAAAGTTTACTTAGTTTCTGTGGATAGTGGGACGCTAGGTAAAAATTAAATATAATAAAACGGGCGGGAATGTGATAGGAGTCGTTTGTGGCTTCATTTCACGTCCCCGTCCGTTTATTTTTCCGTTAGAAATTACCGATGGATTATTTGCTCTGCGTGTGAAAGCACATCTGCAATCAGCGTCATTACTTGTGGATCTTCGAGGCGGTAGATAATCGTTTTTCCGTCGCGTCGCTGTTCGACCAAATTAAACTTGCGGAGTAGCTGCAGTTGGTGGGATACCCCTGATTGTTCCCACTTCATCCGTTGACTAATTTCCGTTACGCTCATTGAATCTTGAATTAAGAGATATAGTAATTGCAGTCGTTTCGGATTACCAAGTAACTTAAATAATTGACTAATCTCCTCTATGTCAGCAAAAGCTCTCCCCGTTTGACTAATCATGTAATCACCCTTTTCACTATCCAAACTCAGGCCAAAACATATCAATACATATAACTCTATTATATAACAAATGCGCTTAAGTATGATTCTTTTATCATGCTTAAGCGCATTATTTTAATGATTTAATTATTTGATTAGAGAACGATTCGTTGACCCGCAACAATTCTGTTTGGATCAGAAATGTTGTTTAAGCGAGCCAAAGTTTCGTAGCTCATTCCATACCGGGCAGCGATTGCGGAAAGGGTATCGCCAGCTTGGATGGTGTATGAACCACCGTTGCTTGATGAGCTTGCTGCATAATGATGGCTTGTGTAACCTGAAGTACCAAGGTTAAGAGTCTGACCAACATAAATCCGGTTTGGGTTAGAAATGTTATTCAAGCGAGCCAGAGTTTCGTAACTCATTCCATACCGGGCAGCGATTGCGGAAAGTGAGTCACCGCTCTTAACGGTGTAGGATCCAGCAGATGAAGCAGTGGAATGGTTAACAACATTGGAAACGGTAGAAGTAGAACCAGAGCCTAATCTTAATACTTGGCCAACGTAGATCCGGTTTGGGTTGGCAATGTTGTTCAAGCGAGCCAAGGTTTCGTAACTCATTCCGTACCGGGCAGCGATTGCAGAAAGCGAGTCACCAGCCTTGACGGTGTAACTACCTGCTGAAGTAGTACTAGTAGTTACTTGGTGAGTAGAATTAGCTGTAGTTGAGTTAGCACTTAGTTTCAATACTTGACCAACATAAATCCGGTTTGGATTAGAAATGTTGTTCAGGCTTGCCAAAGATTCATAATTGGTACCAAATTTGTTAGCAATTCCGGAAAGAGTGTCACCGGATTGAACGGTATATGTACCTGTAGCACTAGAACTGATGTTAGCAGTATTGCTTGAAGTATTAGTGTTAGTTTGTGAACTGGCTTGTTGCCGGACAAGGAGCCGTTGACCAACGTAAATCCGGTTTGGATTACTAATATCGTTTAATGAAGCAAGGTGGTTAACGGTAGTACTGTAGCGGTTAGCAATTCCAGAAAGGGTATCACCGGATTGAACTGTGTAGTAACCGGTATTACTTACACTCGAACTGCCACTATTGTAACTGCTGTTATCACCGTTATTGTTCTTATTAGTAACGACCTTACCGGAGAAAGCAACTGAGTCAAGTTGGGTTAAGTTATATGTCCGAATAAGGTTAATCAATGCGTTTGCATAGCTAGGATCTGTTGCGTAGCCGTCTTGACGAAGCTTGTTAGCAACTGAAACGTAATTAGTATTGCCAAGCAGGTTCCGGTAACGACTATTAACATTGAGGAACCGCCCATGATCGGTTACTGATTCAGAGTTGTTAGCGTATGCCCGGAAATTAGCGTTAACGTAAACTGAGCGACCGCCGTAGACTTCCCGAGTCCGCATTACTACTGAATGACCATTGTAAGAACCCTTAATCCCGAAAAGGTTATGGGCACTAGTTGATAAGCTTGACCGTCCCCAGCCACTTTCAAGAATTGCTTGGGCCACGGTAACGGATGGGAGAACTCGATATTGGTTCCAACCATCAATTGCCCCTTGAGCAACACTTTGGATAAACTGTTGTGAATGAGCGTTACTGCTAAAGTGAAGCGAATTTAAATCAACTGAAGATGCTGGAGCTTGAGCTGCATAAGCTGCCGTTGTGTTAGCTGAAGCAGCTGCTGATTGCGGAGCGACTGCAGAACTCGTAGCACTTGTTGGTGCGGAGCTTGCAGAAGAAGCTGAAGCAACGGTAGAAGTGGCAGCACTAGCAGAGCTAACTGCAGCGCTCGTTACCTTAACGTTTGAGGCTGCAACGGTTGCAGAAACAACTTCACTATTACTGCTGGTGTTGGCGCTTTGACTGGCAACATTATCAGCAGCACTGCTGTCAGTATTGTTACTATTAGAATTAGTATTAGCGGTAACTTCAGTGGCGTTATTGCTGGTTTGTTGCGTTTCATCGGCATGAGCTACAGCACCGGTTGCTGTTAGCAAGGTAACTGCAGTTAAACCAGCGAACATCCATTTTCGACCGCTCTTATACATTTTATAATGCGTTGTCGAATTTGTTAGTTCTGATCGATTCATTTTTCTGACTCCCCCTAGAAAAACTTCTTGGAACTTTATTAACTAATCGAACAATAATCAAAAGGTAATAAAAAGTAAAAGTTTTTAAGAAGTTATTAAGATTTCAAACTAAATAAAAAGTATCATTAATATGTTAAAAGAGCAAGTAATTTTAACATTTATCGTTATTATAAAAACAACGATTATTTATTCTTATCAATCGAAAGATATATTTCTAAATAACTTCTATTAATAAACACTATATCACTAGTTGTTTAATTAAAATTATTTTGTTTAACCCCAGAGCTTGATATTAGGATATAATGAAAAACAGTTTGAGAAAGATTGGGGAAGAAGTATGGTAGCTAAACTACAAGATGTGGCTAAATTAGCTGGTGTTTCCGTAACAACTGTGTCACGGGTAATTAACAATTATGGTTCCTTAAGTGAAAAGACCATTAAGAAAGTTCATCAAGCAATGAACCAGTTAAACTATCAGCCGAATGCTCTTGCACGGGCAATGCAAGGAAAACCGTCAAAATTTATTGGCTTGATTTTCCCTAATCTTACGAACCCGTTCTTTGCTGAATTAGTTAATGAGTTGGAGCACCAGCTTTTCCTAAAAGGGTACAAGACGATTATTGCTTCTTCGGCTGAAAATCGCGAAATTGAACATGAGTACTTAAACATGCTTTTTGCTAATCAGGTAGACGGAATTATTTCAGGTTCCCATAACCTGGGAATTGAGGAATATCAGCAACTGACTGCGCCAATCGTTTCCTTTGACCGTTATCTTTCTGATAATATTCCAATTGTTGCAGCCGATAGTTATCGTGGTGGTAAATTAGCCGCTCGTTTTATGATCCAACATCAGGTGAACCGGTTGGCAGTAATTGTTGACGAGGATACCTCCGTTTCGCCAACGTTAAATCGGCTGCAGGGGGTAGTTGACTATCTGAATGATCAGGGCCACAATTTCGTAACCTTAACTAAAGAAGAAATTGACCAGACAGACTTTGCCAAACAATTTGATGGTGTAATTGCATCGAATGATGTTCAAGCACTAAGGATCATTTCGCAGTATCGACAAAAGGGGTACCAAGTTAATCGTGACTTTTTTGTCACTGGATATGATGGCTCACAATTGATTTGTCAAATTGCCCCACAATTACCGACTGTGGTTCAGCCAATCCATGCCCTTGCTGAGAATTTGATTTCGACATTATTTGAACGGATAGCTAACCCGAGAAAGAAGATTGAATCAGTAACATTACCGGTAAAATTTAGGGAATAATCAGTTCACTGTTCTAATGAATAAATTAGAGTTTTTTATACATATAAGGCCCCTAACATTCATTTTTCTTGAATGCTAGGGGCCTTGTAATATTAAATT
Organism: Limosilactobacillus vaginalis DSM 5837 = ATCC 49540; assembly: GCF_000159435.1. Taxonomy (GTDB): domain Bacteria; phylum Bacillota; class Bacilli; order Lactobacillales; family Lactobacillaceae; genus Limosilactobacillus; species Limosilactobacillus vaginalis. The sequence goes on from NZ_GG693412.1 coordinate 241,780, forward strand.
AATCGTTACTGGTGTTGTTGCTTTGCATGAACCGTTCAATTAATTCGGCTTCTTCATCAGTTGCGTTACTGTTACCAGATTTGATATCGTGAATCCGTTCAACAGATAAGTGACTACCAAAAGCAACCTGATTATCGTTCATGTCGTGCTCACGTTCAAATTTGATCAATTCCTGGGCAATTTCGTTCAAATTATCCATGAAATAAAATTCCCCCCTTAGTGCTATTTAGCAAAGCTAATATAAGATTAACTAGTCCTATTGTAGAACATTCTTTGATTCGATGCCAAAATTAAGTTTATCATAGATTGCGAGAATGAAATGGAATAAATATTTAAGTTTTGGTGATGTGGGCGGACAATGGTATGATTTTGTGTGATAATCAATATAAGTTAAGTCTATTGAGAAGAAATGGAGAATTAAAATTATGAGTTGGAACTGGCTAGGCTGGTTAATGTGGATTCTTGGAATTGGCTTTTTAGGTTTTGTAATCCATTATATTCGGGTAAAGCAGCTAATGTTAATTGCTAAAACGAAGAAACGGTTTGATGGTAAATTGTTTACCCAGTATGTGGTAATGAGTTTGGTGGCTATTTTATGGTTAGGAAGCTTGGTATACCTTCGCTTTATTCAACCGATTAACTACAATGATCGTCAACAGGTACAGCTATCCACAAAGTACCAACCATTACAATTACATGATCAAGGGAACGATTATTATTATGTTCTTGCTAAGCATAGTACATCAGGGAAGCGACCGATCGTGTCATACACTTATTGGGCTGATAATTCTAAGTACATGGTTAGTTCCCGATTTAGTTCAATTAGTGATGGAGCGCAGCTTATTCCTGTTGAAGCAACGAGCTTACCATGGAATAAGGAAAAACTGCAGAAAATTGATAACGAATCAGGACATGCATTTGCTGCGGTGATGACGGGCCATTACCGTAATACACCGTTAAATGGTCTTAGCTTACGAGCAAATCATATTGCGTCTAGTTATACTCTGCTTCGGGTGCCACAGGAAAACATGGTAGCTGAACACTAATTAATTATAAGGATTTAATATTGGGATTGAGATTGTATCTCAGTCTCTTTCTTTTTGAGGAGTTCAGTAAAAAGTTGTGGGATTAGAAAAAGAACGAATGAAGAAAGAAAAAACGGTTCAATTAAAGTGGGTGGCATTAGCAAGCTTGCTGAATAATACTGGGGCTGCCTTTATCTGGCCGTTAACAACGATGTATGTTAACAAATATTTAGGACAAACGTTAACAACTGCGGGAGTAGTGATGCTCCTGATATCAATTGCAATGATGGCTGGTAATTACATTGGGGGATGGTTGTTTGACCATTGGAGTTCTTATCGAACGGCTTTGCTAGGCGTGACATGTTCGACCATTCCGATTATCCTACTGATTTTTATTCACGGTTGGCCATGGTATGCGGTGCTGATGGTAATTAATAGTTTTGGTGATGGGATTAATATGACGATTGTTAATTCCTACGGGACGGCGGTTGCCAATCACCCAGCACGCTTCGTGTTTAACTACATTTACATGGCATTTAATGTGGGGGTAGTGTTGGGAACCCTTCTTGTGGGTGTCTTATTGCCGATTAGTGTCGTACTGGTCTTTAGCGTTGCCTCGGCATTCTATCTAGGCTTAACCCTAATGGTACTCTTTACGTTTAATATTGAGGTTAAAAGTATCGGACAGCAACGCTCAAAGCCAGGTCGACGAATCAAGGGCCGTTCAAAATTTATTGCCCTGGTATTCTTAATTTTGATTAATGTAATGACGATTCATATTAGTTATTCGCTTTGGGAAAGTGTTATGGCAGTTCATATGACTAATATGGGAATTCCGTTTTATGCATATAGTTTATTATGGACACTAAACGGGATCATTATTATTATCGGTCAACCATTAGTTAACAAGTTAAGTCCCTATATGCGGCTTTCAACCCAGATTGTGTTAGGAATTTTAATTTTTGCCAGTTCGTTTTTCTTCTTAATCTTTGCCCATAACTTGGTCGAATTTGTAATTGACTTTGTGGTTTTGACGATTGGGGAGACATTGAGCTTTGCAGGATTGCCAGCATGGATTACTCAATTGACTGGGACTGCTAATGCTGGTCACTATCAAGGCTTGTACAATATTGTCATTTCAGTTGGCCGAGCAATTGGGCCGCTTTATGGCGGGTATGTAATTGAACACGGCAATTATCAAGAACTATTTTTCTCGGTTTTCATGCTGATGATTGTTACCTTGATGTTTGTAGGAATAAAATTATTTCATATTCACCAGCAGCAGGCACGGTAAAGGTACAAAAAGTCTGCTAGCTATGGTAAAATCACACATGGATAATTAAGATTAACGATTAATTATAGAGAGACGATTTAATTTATTAGTCGCCCTCTAAGGCACTTTGTCTTAGGAGGGCGCTTTATTTTGAAGGGAGTACCAGTATGGAATACCAAAAACCAAAAGGAACCGCAGATTTACTACCAGGGACGACTAATCTTTGGGAAAAGGTTGAAAAAGTTGCGCGTGAAGTCTTTGACCAATTTGGTTACCGCGGTATCCGGACACCGATGTTTGAAGATTACAATGTCTTTTCACGAAATGTTGGTGATACTTCGGACATCGTTGAAAAGGAAATGTATGATTTCCATGATAAGGGTGACCGGCACATTGCCTTGCGTCCAGAGGGAACTGCTGGTGTTGTTCGGGCATACGTTGAAAATAAGTTGTATGGTCCTGAATATCCTAAGCCATATAAGGTTTACTACATGGGACCAATGTTTCGCTATGAACGTCCACAATCAGGACGCCAACGGGAATTCCATCAAATTGGTGTTGAAGCATTAAATAATGAATCTCCACAAATTGATGTTGAAGTAATCGCAATGGCAATGCAGCTGTTTAAGCGGTTCGGTGTTCCAAATGTGAAGTTAACAATTAATACTTTAGGTGATAAGCAGGTTCGTGAAGACTATCGTGAAGCATTGATTAACTTCCTGAAGCCCCACTATGATGAATTGAGTTCTGATTCTCAGGAGCGGATGTACCGGAACCCTCTCCGTGTTTTAGATAGTAAGGATGCTGGAGACCAAAAGATCGTTGCTCAAGCACCATCCATTTTGGATTACCTGGACGAAGAGTCACAGAATTACTTTGATCAAGTTCAATCCCTATTGAAGGAACTTGGAATTGATTACGAAATTGATACCAACATGGTTCGTGGTCTGGATTACTATAACCACACGATCTTTGAAATTATGTCAGATTCACCAGTATTTGGGGGCGGCTACACTACTGTTTGTGCGGGTGGTCGTTACAATGGCCTTATTAACCAGCTTGGTGGCCCTGAAGAAGGTGGAATTGGTTTCGGAATGGGAGTAGAACGATTAATGTTGCTCCTTCAACAAGAGAATCCAGAATTTGCTCCTCAAGATCAATTAGATGTCTTCTTTGCTAGTGCAAATGAAGCTGGCGATAACCTTGCCTTTAAGATTCTAAATCAAATCCGTGATAAGGGCGTTGTTGCTGATAAAGATTACAGTGGCGTTAAGGTTGGTAAGCAAATTAAAGAAGCTTTCCGCCGTAATGCAAAGTACTTTGCGGTCTTTGGTGAACGTGAAGTTGATGAAGGGCAGTTCCAACTAAAGAATGCTGCTACTAAGGATACGGTTGATGTTAAGATTGCAGATTTTGTTGCTGAGCCAACAAAGTATTTGCGGTAAATAGTAAAGGGGCCAGGAAAAACATTTTGTTTTTCCTGGCCCCTTTATCTATAATTGATAATTTTTATTTAAGGTTTACTTTACTTCAACTGGTGTTTCTGGAGTGTTGCCTTCAACTAATGCGAGGTTATTATCGAATGCCTTAACTACCATGTTGCGAACTGCGTGAGTAGTGTAGAAGGCGGTATGTGGAGTTACCAATACATTAGGACGGTCAATTAAGTCCTTTAAACGTGCATCTGGGAAGTCTTTACCTTGCCAGTCTTCGTTGAAGATCCCAACTTCGTCTTCGTAAGTATCCATAACGAAACCAAAGAGCTTACCACTATCCAATGCCCGAACAACAGCATCAGTATCTACTAATGCACCACGTGATACGTTAACAAGAACTACGTCATCCTTCATCTTAGCGATAGTGTCATCGTTAATCATGTTAATAGTATCCTTCAATGCAGGAACGTGAAGGGAGACAACATCAGCTTGCTTGTAAAGATCATCAAGTGAGTCTACGTAGTAACCCTTCTTTTCAAGTTCAGGATTCTTGAAGGCATCGTAAGCAATAACCTTTGCGCCGAAGCCTTCCATGATTTGCATGTAAACTTGGCCAATGTGACCAGTTCCGATAACCCCAACAGTTTGGTCACGAACTTCACGACCAATAGTTGGTGCCCAGCGAAGGTCACCCTTAGCGATCTTTTCGTCTAAGACCTTGTCTTGACGAAGAACACGTGCAGTTTGGATTGCGGCATGTTCTGCGATTGCATTTGGTGAGTAAACTGGAACATTGGTAATTTCAAAGCCAAGTTCCTTGGCCTTATCCATATCAATGTTATCAACCCCAACGTTCCGCAGTGACATCTTAGTGATTCCTAAGTCTGCCAATGCTTGAAGCGTTTCAGGAGTGTAATCTAATTGTTGGTATACAACGACACCATCAGCACCCTTTGCTAAACTAGCAGTTTCAGGTGTTAATAGCTTATCGGTGAAGTCAACCTCAACTGCAGGATGAGCAGCAGCCCATTCCTTTAAATAAGGTTCTTCATCTTTTCGGATACTAAAAGCAAAAATTTTACTCATAATGGTCCCTCCATTTAAGATAGTTCAAATACAATAGAATCATATTAACTATGAGAACTATTTCACTAATTATCTGAGATAATGCATCTAAAATCAAGCTTATTCAGTGATATTTTATACATTTAAATTAAAAATGAATATTAATATCACTAATCGTCAACTGGATATGTCCCCATATCACTAGCAACAACTACCCGACCAGCATGTTTTTTACCAGCACTTTTAGTTAAACCAACCTTATTTACAGCAAAGGTAACGGTTGCCGTTGCATTAACGGCAACGCCCATTACTTCTCCAGTATCGGTATTAATACCTGATGGCATATCAACGGCAACCACCACGGCGTCACTATTATTAATAGCCTCAATTGCTGTAGCATAGTTGCCTTCAACAGGACGATCAATGCCGATACCAAACAGGGCATCGACAATCAATGATGCGTCTTTCAGAACATTAAGATCTGAAGTTTGCGGAATTTTATAGTACTGACAAATTCGATCTTGAACTTGGTGTTCATTGGAAGCGTGGTCCGGATTACCAACATTTAGAATAGTGACTTTTACACCGGCAATATGGAGGAGACGGGCGACATCTAGTCCATCTCCGCCGTTATTGCCACTTCCGGCAACCACCACAATGTTTTGTAAATTCAACGGAAATGCATTTAGTACTTCATCACGAACTGCCAATGCTGCGCGTTCCATCAATACTAATGACGGAATGCCAATTGTGTTAATTGTGTATGAATCATAGTGTCGCATTTGTTCAGCGGTAATTGCTTTGTCTGCCATAATGGAAACCTCCTGAATATAAACTACCTTTAGCTTAGCACTTTTTGTTAATTGTGAGCGGGACTAGAGGAGAGTAGAATATGGTTAGGTTAACTTATGGCTGGAGGAAGAGAATAGTGAGTAAAAAAGGAAAGTATGAAGTTCAACGATTTACATGTATTCCGGTTGAGACAGATGATAACGGTCAGTATCAACTGAAAGTAGATCAACAAGGGAACGCCAAGATCCATATTTGGCGAACCGGGAAACATACAAAGGGAAAATATCAACGGCCCGGGCAATTGATGTTAACGGAAAATAATCTGATGGCCGTTATTATTGCCGCTGAGCCAATGGCATTTAAAGATCGTCATAGTGAAACGCCACTTCAACGTTTTCTAACGACTTTTGTGGATGATGCGGTTTTGCAGCAAGGGTTGAAGCTATTAAAATAAGTTACTGTTAAGGCCAAAAGTACAATTTTTAGCATAATTACTATCATAATTTAAAACAATAACCCCCGAAAATCGATTTTCGGAGGTTATTGTTGCTTAAAAAGGATATCTAAATGCTAAAAATCCATTTTTGGCGTTTATCTTTAGAGCATTAAGGAGATTATGTTAATTTTCGCTTTTTTTAACTGAGTGAACCTTAACTCCCAAATCAGATGCGAGCTTGTCCGCAAGAACCACAGCTTGGTTATGTTCTTCATCCTTGGCACCGTAAAGTAAAATGACGTTTTGGGATTTTAGTTCTTCCTGAATAATTGCACGAAGGGTGTTGTAGTAGGAAGGCGCAGTTGCAATCTCATTCAGGTAGCGTTCCTTAAATTCTGGGAAGCGGGCAACATCGTGACCATACCACTTCCGCAAGTCGTTACTTGGGGCAACTTCTTTCATCCACCGGTCAAGGTGTGCTTTTTCTTTAGAGATCCCACGGGGCCAAATACGGTCGATAAGGATTCGGTAGCCATCTAGGTCAGCAGGCTTTGTATAAATTCTTTCTAACTTTAATTCCATAATAGTGAATCCCCTTCTAATTAGTGATACTTTTAGAATAGTACAAGTTGAGGAGGAATCAAGGATGCTAACAAAATATCAACGGTTTTTCACAGGTCGTCCTACAGAAGAGATTGCCCGATCGTTATTAGGAAAACTAATTACTTATACTAGTGTCGATGGGTCAAAAACTGGTGGATTAATTGTGGAAACTGAAGCTTATCTTGGCGAAAGTGATTCTGCTTCACATGCATATAATGGTCGACGAACGAATTATTCTGAATCGCTTTATGGTAACCCGGGAAATATTTATCTTTACCAGATTAGGGGGCATTACTGCTTTGACGTAGTTGTTCAGGATGCCGAAGAGCCTCAGGGAGTCCTTATTCGGGGACTAGAACCGACTGTTAATCAGAAACAAATGACAATTAATCGGGGGATGAGTGGCTTTAATCTTAGTAATGGTCCCGCAAAGTTGGTTCAAGCACTCGGAATTCATTCACGAGAATTGGATGGTCATCCATTAGAAACAAGCCCCTTAACGATTGAACTTACTGCTGGTCGGAAGCCGCGTGAGATTACAACGACAAGCCGGATCGGGGTGAATTTAAAGGGTAAGGATGGTCGGAAACCATACCGCTTTTATGTTAAGGGAAATCCTTACGTTTCTGGTTTGCGGAAGCGAGAAATGAACTTAGATAACCATGGATGGGAGGAATAGCAATGGCCCTGACATATCAGCAGCTCCTGATTACGGTCCCATTAGTTTTACGCGCTGGAAATGTTCCCAGCATTGTGGGTGAAGCTGGCTTAGGAAAGTCCGCCTTAGTAGAGGAAGTTGCTAAAAAGATGGACGCTAAACTATATACCACCGTAGTTAGTTTGAGTGAAAAGGGAGATCTTGCAATTCCGGTTCCGCCGCTGACTAGCGACTCCTTTGTTGAAACAAAAAATCATGGCCGTTTAGCAAATGTTCAGTTTGGTTATTCTGAAACGCTGGTGTCAATCGTTCGCTATGCTGAAGAGAATCCTAACCGAGCTATTATTTGGTTCCTGGATGAATTTAATCGGGGACCGCAGTCTGTTCAGAGTGAACTGATGAATCTGGTTCTCCAACGTCAAATTAACAGTTTGCGTCTTCCGGAAACAGTTAAAATTGTGATTGCCGAAAATCCGGATAACACGATGGAAGGTTTTGAAAATAGTGAATATGCGGTTTCAACTGGTGATGCGGCAATTAAGGATCGGACTGTTCGTTTAGTAATGGCTAGTTCGACTAATGAATGGCTCGAGTGGGCTAAAAAGCCCCGTGGACAGGATAAGCGTTCTCAAATTAACCCGTTGGTAATTGAATATTTAACACAATATCCAAGCCGTTTAGTTCAGCCGCATCAATTTGGCTCTGATTTAACACCAACACCAAGAGCGTGGGAGCGAGTTTCGCGGAACTTGGACCAATTACAGAAGCTTCCCGGAAAAGTACAAGCACAATTGGCACCTGACTTGTTTAGCGGTGATTTGGGAACTGAAATTGGGGTTTCGTTTGCTAAATTTGTTCAAGCTCACGGGGTTCGCTTAAAGGTAAGCGATATGATAAACCAAGCCGGACTAGAAACTGACTTCCAACAATTAGAAGAAGCAGATAAATTATCGCTCTTACGTGAATGGGTTAGAAAATATCCGGAAACGTTAGCCCAGAATAGCGGGGCAGCCAATTTTAGTTCATACTTAACCGGTATTAGTCCGGATGGCCAATATTCGCTTATCCAGCAAGTCGGTGAAGACGATGAATTATTAAATAAAATGTATAATACCGCTAAAGAAGATCCTGCCGGTGCGGTGGCAGAATTGTACGAAACTGGTGCTCAAATAGCTACTTATGGAGACCGTGGCGAATGAATCAACTAGCAAAAATGCTTGAGCAATTAAGAAAAAATACTTCAGATTATGAAATGACTCAGCGTGTTCTTACTCAAGCTATTATTCAGGTTCTCCAGAGTCAGCGGATCCTTGGTGAAATTCTTCTGCAAGTTCCGCGACGGGTTGTTCAGGAACAAGATGCAACTTTGGGTCTCTTTTGGCAGAAAGATCAGATTGAGTTAAGGGTAGTTCCTCAAAAATTAGCCGAATTGCGAAGTGATGAAGTAGTAATTTTGTTAGAACATGAGGCTCTTCATTTATTATGGCAACACCCGCTACGTTATGCTAATTCTCCTACGCCAGAACTAGTTCAATTGGCAACGGATATTGCTGTTAATCAATATTTACCAGAAGTTCCCCGTGAAACAATGACGCTAGAAAAACTGCAACGTTATTTGCAACGGCGAATTTTGCCGCATCAAGATTCGAGTAGCTATCTTCGGTTGTTAAAAAATCTGTCAGATCAAGATAGGCAGAAGCTACGACGAAAAGGTAAACGGGGTGCAGACCAGGATACTCAGGCAAAGTCTTCTCAGGTGGTTCAAGAAACGCATCAGGGATGGCAACTAGGGGATGCTCAACCTACTTCAGGAATTCAACAATTGCGGTTAGCTCAGTTCAAGAAGATCTTGCATCAGGCATATATGAATACTCCGAAAAAGGATCGTGGATTATTACCAGGTGATATTTTAACAACTTTATTGAAACCACAGATAAATAGTCGGTTTACTTGGCAGCAATTAGTTAGCCGCCAAGTAGGGACATTAGCTGCGGGAAGAGAAGAAGCAGCATACAGGTTCAATCGACGTCAACCCTGGCGGATGGAGCTTCCGGGAGCAGTTAGCCGACTTGTTCCCCGAGTTTTAGTCTTTGTTGACAACTCTGGATCGGTGACTGATGATGAGCTGGAAAAGATATTAAGTCAGATTAGTTACTTGACGAATAGCGATCATCTTCCGGTGGAAATTTATCTGTTTGATGCGCGTGTTCATTCTGAGCATTATCAACATATTGAAAATGGCAAGCGGGTTATTTTTCACCGAGTTGGTGGCGGAGGAACAAGTTTTCAATGCATATTTGATTTTCTCCATGATCGTCATATTAATCCGACAAACTCATTAGTAGTAATCATGACTGATGGATGGGGTGAGCAAAAGATTAACCCGTACAATTTCCACCAGGTCGATTGGTTGGTAACGGGGGCAACTACAGATTTATCACTTCAACGTCCGGTTGGGCGGGTTCTTAGCTTAAAGAAGGAAATAAAATGACTGAATTATTAAAGCCGACAGTAATGAAACAGATCTTAACCCATTCGAAAGAATACCAGCGGGCAGTCAAGCTCCTGAACGTTGATTGGGATCTGGGAAATCAGATGCTCTTTCAGGACCGGGTAATGGCTGCGGATATAATTCTAGCTCGTCAGCTACAACACCATCACTTAATAATCGGGAACGTTAACCTTGATGATTATCAAGCGGTTGGTCAATTATTAAGCCAGCATTCTCAATGGTTTAGTGGAGCTGCGCGGTTCGAGCTCTTAAAGCCCTTTAATGGATAACGGATAATTAAAAATAGTATAATAAATGTATGACTGATAAGGAGGATGAAGAGCGTGACAGTGAATGAACAAGAAATAAAAAATGACTTATATGAAGCAGTTAATGGAGAGTGGTTAAAGGCCGCCAAAATTCCTGATGATAAGCCAGCAACCGGAGGCTTTAATGACCTTGTTGACGAGATTGATAAGCAACTCATGGATGATCTAGATGCTTATGCAGAGGGAAAAGAAAAAAGCGATGATTCTCGTTTCAACGAGATGGTAAAGCTATACCGGGTTGCTAAAAAATTCGATTTCCGTAAAAAAGTTGGTCCCCGGCCCCTTAAGCGGATGCTTACAAGTATTGAAGAATTAAAGTCATATGATGAATACCAGGGTCAATGGCGGAACTGGATTATGGCGGGGATGCCGTCACCGGTTGTCTTTGATATTGATGCTGATATGAAGAATGCAACTGTTTATGCTCTGTTTGCTTCTGCTCCTTCATTGATCTTGCCAGATAAGAGCTATTATGAAGACGATAAGAAAGAGCAGCACGATCAATTATTGAAACTATGGTCATCAATGGTTGCTACCTTGATGGACAAGCTGGGTTATAGCAAAGATGAGGCTGCTAAACACATTGAAAATGCTAAGAAATTTGATGCCTTACTTGCACCAAATGTCAAAAGTGCTGAAGAAGCGGCTGATTACAGTAAAATGTATAATCCGCAAACCGTCGAAGAATTAGCAGGTTCAACTGATCAGCTTGACCTGGCAGATGTGATTAAACGGTTGGTTAAAACGACTCCGGAAAAGGTCATTGTAACCGAACCAAAATACTTTAAGGCGCTTAATGGGATCTTAACGGATCACTTTGAATTGTTTAAGAGTTGGGCATTAATTAACGTTATCCGGGCTAATGCTAGTTACCTTGATGATGAGATGCGGGAGATTAACGGTCGTTATAGTCGAGCACTTTCTGGTAGTAAAAAGCCAATCAATCAGCGGAAATTTGCTTATTACTTGGCAAGAGATGTCTTTAGCCAAGTAATGGGTGACTATTACGGGAAAAAGTACTTTGGTCCCCAAGCCAAGGAAGACGTCCACCATATGGTTGAGCAGATGATCAAGGTATACAAGGGCCGACTAGCTAACAATGACTGGTTAAGCAAGGCTACCCGTGATAAGGCGATCTTGAAGTTAGACAAGTTGGGTATTCAGGTCGGGTACCCAGATAAGATTCCAGCACTTTATGATCAAATTAAAATTGATGAGGGTGAGTCATTAATTGCAAACCTCAATCAAGCTAACATTGTCGCAAATCGTGAGATGTTTAGTCGGTGGAACAAGCCTGTTGACCGGATGCGCTGGGAAATGAGTGCGGCAACCGTAAACGCATATTACCACCCGTTTAAGAATATTATCGTCTTCCCGGCCGCAATCTTGCAGGCACCATTCTATTCACTAAAGCAAAGTAGTAGTGAGAATTATGGTGGAATTGGTGCGGTAATTGCTCATGAAATCTCGCATGCCTTTGATAATAACGGGGCCCTTTTTGATGAATTAGGGAACCTCAATAACTGGTGGACAGAAGAAGATTCCGCCCATTTCAAGCAGTTAGCACAAAAGATGATCAAAGAATTTGATGGAATTGAATTTGCTGGTCAGAAGGTTAATGGGAAGTTGACTGTTTCCGAAAACATTGCTGATGCCGGTGGCTTGAGCTGTGCCTTAGAGGCTGCCAAGCAAGAAGATGACTTTGACGCCAAGAAGTTCTTTATTAACTGGGCAACAATTTGGCGAATGAAAGCCACTAAGCAGTATGAACAACTGTTACTTTCCATTGACGTTCACGCTCCGCAAAAACTCCGGGCTAATATCCAAGCCGAAAACCTCGATGACTTCTACTCCGCTTTCAACATCCAACCTAATGATCCGATGTTCAAAGCCCCTGAGGATCGGGTGAATATTTGGTGAGTGTGTGAGCCGTGACGAATTAGCAACTGAGCACTAGAAAATCCCGGACGATGATTGGCTTGCAATCAAGGACGGGATAGCTAGGCGGAAGTTGCGGTCACGGCTAACAGTCCTTGGTAATGTTGCATTAGAACTGCTAGCTCTAGCAAGTTCCTGGCGAGCACGTTTTAGCTATGCTGCAGTAGCACTGATTGCGGCACTTCTACTTCTAAGGTAAGTTCAAAAAGTTCCACTTGTCTTGCGAGAATAGACAAGTGGAACTTTTTTGTTGCCACGATGCTTAGCGTGACATTTAACGTACTTTTGGTTATCTTAGTATCAGAATTATTTCCCGGGAAATCAATTTAATATCGGTGGAGGTTAAATTGGAGATGAATTTTGCTCAAAAAATGAAATCTTATCGACAGAAGAATAATTGGACCCAGCAAGATATTGCTGAAAGGCTAAATGTTTCACGAAAAACAATTTCCAGTTGGGAAAATAGCCGAAGTTATCCAGATATCTTTATGTTGGTTCAAATTAGTGACCTCTACCGTGTAAGTTTAGATGATTTATTACGGGAGGATCATAAAATGATTGATAGCTATAAGCAAGAACATGAAATAAATAAAAAAGAACGGCGGACTTTTATCTTTAGCTACATTATTAACGTTATTATGTCAGTAATTTTATTAGCAAAGCCTGTGATAATGGGTAACTTAACTCTGCGAAAGTTCACGTGGGTATTAGTATTAGCGCTAATTTTCAATACGGTTGTTCTTCTAAAGTATATTGACTGGAAAAGGTTGAAGATGAAGTACGGATTCTATATTTGTTGGCTTGTCTTGGCTGTGATGCAATTTGAGCTAACTGCTTCGTCACTTTCAGTAATGCCAGGAGATATCCATAACTATTTAGGATATGTTTCTGGAAGGGTTACGGGATATATCTTATTTGGCTTTTGCGTTACCGCTACAATTTGGCTATATCCGCAATTTAAATCCAAAATTGAACAGTAAGAATCGACAGAGGAATTAAATCTTTGAAAGAGGGGATTTAGTTCCTCTTAAGTTCTATAATAAAAAATATCAGGACAGGAGGGAGAAAAATGCACCAGCTCAAAGCAATCCAAGGAGATATTACTCAGGTTCACGTTGACGCGATTGTCAACGCTGCTAATACAACGTTACTTGGTGGCGGTGGTGTTGATGGAGCGATTCATCGGGCTGCTGGCCCTGGATTGTACGCTGCTTGTTTGAAATTTCATGGTTGTCCAACCGGTGAAGCACGGATTACACATGGCTTTCGTCTGCCAGCAAAGTACGTTATCCACACGCCGGGACCAATTTGGCATGGCGGTACTAATGACGAGGACGAATTGTTAGCTAATTCATACCGGAATAGTTTGCAGCTTGCTGAAGAAAACGATTGTCGTACGGTAGCTTTTCCTTCTATTAGTACTGGAGTGTATGCTTTTCCGTTAGCTCGGGCTGCTCACATTGCCATCACAACAATCCGTGATTTTCTTAAAACGAGTCAGGTTGTCGATGAAGTTGAGATGGTCTGTTTTGATCCAATCACCTATGCAGCTTACCAAAAAGAAATCAAAGAAGAATAGTAAAAATAAACTTCAAGAACTTAATTGTAAAGCTCTAGAAGTTTATTTGTTTAAAATCTTTTTCTTCTAAACGCTAAGTATCCTAGTCCTGAAATCAAAACGATATAGCAGCAAGTTCCCCAGAAGAGTTAGCTGTTAGAAAGCATGGAAGTGGGATGGTAGGATGCGTAATTATAATATTGAGTTGTGAGATTAGTCATGTTAAGGGGGTTCCACTTGAGGATTTGATCAATTCCCAAGTTAGCGTTTAGTAAACTTGCAGAAAAGCCTCTCCCCATAAAAATGATAATCGCATTAATCGCAATAACAATTGCATCGGAGTTAATCAGACAAGAGAAGAGACACAGTAAGCTGATAATTAAGGTTGAAGTTATGATGTCAATACCAGTCGTCGCTAGCATGTTTACTACTAGTGGCTGATGGTATTTATAAATACTTGTCCATGATACTGGTGCATTGAGAAGCGGAATAATATTTAAAAGAACGGTAAAGATAATTGCTAAAAGGTGAAGGGCTACGTTATAGATAAATAGTGCAATGTACTTTGCCATAAAGGTAGCTAGTTTGCTCGATGAATGATAAATCAGTGCAAGGATCGTATTGTTTTGAAATTCTGTTGAAAAAATAGTTGATCCAAGGATGACAAGAATTAGCATAATAATGTCGCTGGAATTATAACAGGTCATCACAAGCAAATTGGAATAGTCTCTCCCCGTTGCTAATCCCATAATAATCATTAGGCCGATCATTATCACGGGCATCCACCAAGTGAGTTTGCGGTGACTGAGTTTATAAAGTTCACGATGTAATTCGGGATACATACTTGTCCCTCCCTATTTTTGGTAGTTTTTAAAGGCCCACAGTCCCAAAATAATGAATAGTAGGGTATAGCAACCATTACCGAGAAATAATTCAAAATTACTGAGATGGGTAATTTTAATTACACTTTGATTAGATAGTTGAACAATGATGTTAATCATATTAAGCGGGTTCCACGCCCATAATTGTTTCGGAAGGATATTCATTAATAGCCCAGAAAAATTAGCTCCCAAAAAATCGACTGCAAGGCCAATAATGATGACAATTGAATTTGACTTCAACAAGATAACCAAAAGTAGTGAGAGAGAAATGGTAAACAGTAGGTAGATAAAAGCGCCTAGAAAGTTATACCCTAACGCTGTAATCAGGGAATAACCATGAAAATTGTCAGACCACGAATAGTTATTTCCTAGAAGCAGCATCAAAATCAGTGAGCAAATAAAGCCAGCCAATAACAAAGTAATCCCATAAACCACTAGAGTAATCAATTTAGCAAGGTAAATGGTAAACGGGTGGTTACTCTTAAAAAGAAGTGTGACCATTGTGTTGTTACGATATTCCATTGAAATAGAATCAGCACTGACAGCAACCATAATAATCGCACACCATTGAATAGCCCCAAATCCCTGAGTGATCAAGAAGGGGTTAACCTTGTATGCAGGAATGCTGCTATAAAGCATTAGCGCGATCATAATAAGAAGGCCGTAAAGAGAAGTTCGCTGGTGAGTGAATTTATAAATTTCTTGTGACAAATTATTTCCCATTTGAATTCTCCCGCCTTTCTTTAAGGACAGTAATGATTTTCTTCTCGAAAGATGGGACATTAGGAACAAGTTCCCGTAACCAGACCTGGTTCTTGAATAGTATTTGTTGAATTTGAGAGAGTGCATCCTTATTAACAATTAGTCCAGTAGAGGTAGGGATTACAGTAATGGAATTAGCGGTTAATAATTTAATGGCGGTTTGATTATCAGTGGTTACCAAGCGATATTGCTGACTGTCTCTTTCTTGAAATTGGGAAACGGGGACATCCATAATGATATGTCCCTGGTTTAAAATGATTACGGAAGTCATTACCTTTTGCAGTTCGCTTAAAACATGACTTGAAATAAGAAATGCGGTTCCCTTGTGTGCATACTCGTGAATTATTTTTCTGATAAGAATGGTAGTTTCGATGTCTAAACCATTCATTGGTTCATCTAAGATCACAAACTGGGGATGGTTAAGTAGAGCTAATGCGATCCCTAATTTTTGTTTCATCCCAATTGAATAGCTTTTGGCCTGACGCTGAATATAGGAATTCATTTGTAGTTTAGTGATTAATTCAGCGACCTCACCTTTATCAGTTGAATATAGGGAGAGATTATCCTTTCCGCTTAAAAATGGGTAAATTGCAGGATTTTCGATCAAGGCCCCAACATTTTGTAGAGCCTTGTGATTATTGGCAGTAATGGGCTGATTGTTAAAAGTAATCGATCCGGTGAATTTTGTTAGACCCAGAAGAGTTTTCATAATGGTTGTTTTACCTGCGCCGTTCGGTCCAATTAAACCCACGATTTCACCCGGCTTGATACTAAATGAAGCATTCTCGATTATCTGCTTACGACCATAGAAAATATTAAGATTCTTCACGGTTAGCATTGAATCATCTCCCCAATAAGTTGAATTCACCTTAATTCTATATGGGGGGGTTCATTAATCAATAGGTGAACAAATTAAAAACTCTTAGTACGCTGAATCTGGTAATACTAAGAGCTTTTTTGAGATTAATTTTCCTCAACCTGGCCATCAACAATTTGACGATATGTGCGGGTAGTCAATCCATAGAGAATAAGGTAAAGGATAAGGAGACTGATTGCTACAATTATTCCCACAGTGATCATTAGCGGAAGGTTGTAGAAGTTAAGTTGAATCATGATTTGCCGAATTGCCGGAATGGCAAAACAAAGGTTAACGATTGCACCAACTACGGGAAGAAGGAAGACCATTAAGACCTGACTGTGAATACTTTTAACGGTTTCCTTTTCACTAAGCCCAACCTGTTGCATTGTCTTAAATCGTTTCCGGTCAGCATACCCTTCAGAAATTTGCTTGAAGTAGATGACGATTGTTGTTGTGATCGCTAGTGCCAAGCTGATAAGGATCCCAACGAAAACTAGTCCGCCGTAGAGACTGTTAATCAACGACGTGATCGTTGCCTTGCCGGTAAATGAAAGGTTATTAATCCCGAGCTTTGCTTGTAAGGCGTTTTCAAATTTAATTCGTTGCTTTTGGTTTCCTGATAATTGGTAATTAAAGGTGGTTACGGTGGTTAATGGTAAGGACTTCGGAAGCTTATTAGCGATAATAAAGGTCGGGGTATAAATACTATGATCAGGATTGAAGTATCCTGAGAAGTGCTGAAGCTTTCTTGCATGATACTTTTGATTGTTAACGATCAGCGTCCCGTCATGCCCCTTATTATTGGTATAGGTTAATGCTTCATTACCCGTGAGATGAACATGCTGATTAGTGATGCGATTATATTCGTTAGTTGTTAATAAAATTACTGAACTACTGGCTTTACTGTCCATTTTTTGAATACTGCCCTGACTAATGAATTTGTTATCCCGCCAGTAGCCATACTGTGGAGTTGTCATTTTGTAAGTTAGGTAATGATTAATTTTAGCGTGGTGCTGACGAGCACTGGTGTTGATTACTCTTTTCTGCTCTTTTGTTAATCCTTGATTGCTTGTAATTACAACGTCTTCTGGAGCGTAGGATTTAACCGTACTACCAATCCCAACGTAAAGGGTAATTGAAGTGAAGAGAATTACAAGGATTGAACTACAAAGCAAACAAATAGTGGCAAGACTGGCGCCATTTTGCTGCATTCGCTGAATCATTCCGGAAACAGCAATGAAATGGCGAGGCTTGTAGTAGAAGTGGCTGTTTTTCTGGAGTAATTTTAAGAGAATGATGCTCCCGATGATAAACACTAGGTAGGTACCGATTACTAATAGAATTACTGCTAAAAGGAAATGTGAGATAGCAGAAATCTTGGGCTTAATTGTGAGTGTAATGTAGTATGCCCAGATTAAAAGAGCAAAGCCTAAAATCCCGGCGATTGAATATAAAATGCCATGACGTTTTGGTGTTACTGCTTCGGGATGCCGGAGCTGGTTTGGAGTTAACCGGTGAAGTTTGACTAGATCAATCACCATAATGATCGCGAAAAGGCATCCGGTTAAAATAATTGTTTTAGTAATTGCTGATGAAACGAACCACGGTTGAGAGATGTGTCCAATATTTAAAAGATAGCCGAAACCAAGGAAGGCTAATTTTTCAAAGATGATTCCGAAGGCTAATCCGGCAACTAGGCTAATGACCATTAAATAGCACTTCTCGATAATTGTCAGGAGTTGAAGATTATGACTGGTCATTCCTAACATGCTATAAAGGCCGATCTCCCGGCTCCGTTGCTGCCAAAGAAAGCGATTGACATAGATTAGGAATGCTAAGGTAACGAGGAAAATGAACTTGAAGCCAAGATCCAACATTGCTGAAGTAACAGCCCCAGTATTAAGTTTCTTTAAGCTTGAGTTAGCTTCAATTGCAAGAAAGATGTAGTTAATAGCGACAAGCATAATGGTCGCCATTAGGTAGGGACCATAACTCCGCATGTTTCGCTTAAAACTAGAATTGATTAATTTAAAGTACAGCATCCTTATTCACCACCGTTCGTAAGGGTCATCATTGTATTGCTAATCTGCTCTTGGTATTCCTTAAGCGAGTCATCGCCACGGAATAATTCATGGTAAATTCTGCCGTCTTTAATAAAAAGAGTTCGCTTAGCATGACTAGCAGCGGCAGCACTATGGGTAACCATGATGATTGTTTGTCCATTACCGTTAACAGTATCAAAGAGATCAAGAATTTCATTACTGGTATTTGAATCAAGGGCACCGGTTGGTTCGTCAGCTAACAGGAGATCGGGTTGAGCAATTAATGCCCGGGCAATTGCTACCCGTTGTTGTTGACCACCAGATGTTTCTGTTGGAAAACGATCAATGATTTTGTTAATCCCTAATGCTTTAGCAAGCGGCTTAACCCGTTTAGCCATTTCTGCTACGGGAACCTGGGCTAGAACCAACGGGAGGTAAATGTTATCTCGGTTGGAAAGACTATCCAGGAGATTAAAGTGCTGGAAAATAAAACCAAGGTGTTCGCGACGGTACTTAGCTGCCTCGTCAGCGGTCAGATCGCTTAAATCTTGCCCGTTTAATAAAATTTCACCGGCACTAGCCTTTTCTAAGGTTGCGATGATATTCAACAAGGTACTTTTTCCAGCGCCAGATTCACCCATGATTGCGATGTATTCACCAGCGTTAACGTCAAAGCTAATATCTTTGAGTGCGTGAACTGGGTGAGTTGAATTAGCATTATATGTTCGTTTAATATGGCTAAGGTGTAAGAGGTTCATGATGATTGATCCTTTCTTTGATGGTTGAATTTGTGAGGATTGGGTAGCTGAGGTTCTAGGCGACTGAGTCAAAATGTGTTCGCCGTGACCGCAACTTCCGCCTAATGTTCGAATGCAACATAGTCAAAATGTGTTCGCCCTAATGCTTCGAATGCAACATAGTCGAAACGCGCTCAGCCTAAGCTCCCTCAAGATAACGACCTCTCTCCTAGGCGATAGGTC
>NZ_GG693412.1:260957-272267 GCF_000159435.1 Limosilactobacillus vaginalis DSM 5837 = ATCC 49540
CACGCTCTATTTCATGGCTCACACTCTATCATTATTATAAAAAGGCTCTCCGGCAATTGGTACTTACAGAATTGCGGAGAACCTTACAGAATTGTAATGTTTATGGGCTGGGTTGTTACTTTTTAATGGTCTTGTGCCTGACATTATTTCCTGGGAAATGGAGAGTAGCACAAGTTCCTTGACCGGTTTTGGATGTGATTGTTAGATCGAAATTTAGCTGGGCGGTGATCTTTTTAACTAGATATAGTCCCATCCCCGTTGATTTAGTTGTTTGGTGACCGTTTTTGCCAGAAAAGCCATTGTCATAGATGCGGGGGAGATCACTGCTGGGAATTCCAGTCCCCTGATCAATAATTTGGAGACTATTATCAACCCAATTAAAGAAAATCGTTGCTCCATTAGGCGAATATTTAACTGCGTTTGCTAGAAGTTGGTTGATACAGAAGCGGAGCCACTTTTTGTCAGTTAAGACAGAAATCCCATTAAGGTGTTGGAGTTTGGGGACGAGCTGACGACTAATGAAAATAGAAGAGTTTTGCTTCAGGATCGTCATGATGAGTGCTTCCAGGTTAACCCATTCAAAATTAAAGTCATTACTAGACATTGCGAGTCGTTCATCATTTAATAACATTTCTAAATGGTAGTTTGCTTGCTGGACAGCTTGGCGGATTACTTTGCTGGGAACCATATCGTTATTTTCCGCGGCTGCCTGTAAACTGGTCAATGAATTTTTGATTTCGTGAGAGTACAGTTCAACATGGTCTAACTGCTCTTGCTGATGATTACGCAAGCTACGGATTAAATGATCGCTTTTCCGTCGTTGTAACTTATTAGTATGGAGAAGTTGAGCTTCAATTGGGGTGCTTGCAGGGATGCCCTGTTCTTTAATGATTGCTTTTAGCCGTTTAGCAGATTGGTAGCTATTGATGAAGAACCAAATTACTAGGAAAGGTAAGCTAAAGCGAATAACATCCCAGAAAAAGCTCTTGGGGATGTAATACAAAATTGTTAGGAGCTTAATAATCCCGAGAAGAAAAAGGTAGCCAATGGTAAGCGGTAAAAATGACTTTAATTGGTAGAACCAGAATTTTTTATTTTGCATGACGGGTCACCAACCGATAGCCAATTCCACGTTCAGTTCGCAGATTATCATTCAAATTGACAGTTGCTAGTTTAGACCGCAGCCGACTGATATTAACGTTTAAAGTATTATCATTAAGAAACTTACCACCCTGCCAAAGCCATTCAAGAAGTTGCTCCTTAGTAACCGTTTGATTTAGGTGGGTAATGAGAACGCCGAGAAGGGCACTTTCAGTGGGAGATAGCTGAACGCTTCCCTTGGGTGTCGTTAATTCATTAGTGAGTGAATTGAGATCATTCGTGTCCCAATTGAGGTTGTCTACATTGCCCGGTTCCTGACTTCTACGGAGAAGTGCCTGGATTTTAGCGAGCAGGACAGCAGTAGAAAAGGGCTTCATGATGTAATCGTCAGCTCCAGAGGCGATTGCGTGCATAATATTACTATCAATATCCGCTGCCGAAATAACAATAATCGGTGCTTTTGTAATTTGCCGCACAGCACTAATCCAATAAAAGCCGTCAAAGGTTGGTAGGGTAATATCAAATAAGATTAGGTCAGGGTCAGCTTCTTCCACTTCGTCCGCCACGTGATCCCAATCTTTAACGGTGATGATTGTGTGTTTCCATTTTGCTAATTCAGTTCTGATCGTTTTGATAATTGTGGGATTGTCTTCCACAACGAATACTTTAGCCATCTTTGAACCCCCAAAAAGTCAAATAACTAATCAGATCATACATTAAGAAAATCCCCAACTCAAATCACAAGGACCTGAGTTGGGGACTAGTAAGTTTATGTTAGGCTTGGGTATTTAAGTTAGCGGAGTACTTAGCTTCTTCTTTTTCAAGACGAGCACGTTCACGCTTGTTGTACCATGGTGAAATGGTAAAGGCCAAAACATCATTGATGATGTAAACCATACTGTTAACGGCCATTGCTAATGAAGAATCACCTTGGGCAAATGTGATCCCCCAAAGAACCATTTGGAAGATTCCAGAAGCCAACCACCAGAAGTACTGGTTGTTGTACCGTAAGAAACAAATAACACCAGCAGTCAAACTAATTGAGAAGCTAATGGCATCAATCCATGGCCGTGGATCATTAGTTAAGGCACCAATAAGGTAACCAGAAACTAGGTAAACAACAATTGTTGAAAGAATAGCAACAACCCAGGTCTTACCAGTGAATTTCCGGATTTTGGAGACCATGTTAATATTCCAATTAGCAGAGAGCAAAACTGGAATATCCAGAGTAATAACGTAGGCAAGCTGTTCACCAATACTGAGGTAGTTCTTGGCGCTGAAACCAACAATGATAAAACAGATAGCAGAAAGGATCCCTAACCAACCGTTAACGGATTTGGCAGCGTTAATTGCTAAAATACAAAGAACTCCTAATGTTGTTCCGATAAAAGTAATTACCGTGATCCAAGTAATTTTATCGTTTACCAAGGTCATTACCTGACAGCCAAGGCTGAAGAAAAACAGGTAGTAGTTTTGTTGAGGCCAACCCTTAAGTTGGTGAGCGAGAAAGTGTAAATAGTTCTTCATTACTCAAAGTCTCCTATATCAATATATTGTGTCCACGTTAAATGAATAAAAGCAAAAAATACAATATGTTGTGGACATCGTGCAAATGCAACGAGATCTAGTATAGCATTCTTCGCTAGCGAAACAAGCAGAAAATTAGCCAATTAATCAGTCGATATTTGCCTTAATTAGGTTAGTGCAGGGGACCGAGTTAATTTCAAAATATTTTTTTACGAAGCTGGTTTAAACCGATTCCTCAGGTGAGGTTAATCGAACAGCTAAAATTTTAACTTGGTAGGTGGACTGTGGTGCCTGAACTGAAACTGTTTGCCCCACCTTTTGATGTAGTAGTGCTTGCCCAAGCGGTGAGTCAAATGAAATCTTTTGCTTTTGTAAATCAGCTTCTTGCTTACCAACAATTGTATAGTTAACCTGTTCATCATCGTCTATAAATTGGAGAGTAACTGTAGTTCCAAGATCGATGGTTTGCGAGTCAGTAGGTTTGATGATTTCGGCATATTGAAGCTGCTTATTTAAGTAGCGCAACCGACTTTCCAAATGGCGCAATTCACGTTTAGCGGTACTATATTCGGTGTTTTCTGATAAGTCGCCGAGGGCTCGGGCAGCTTTTAGCTGAGCAATCTTGGCAGGACGCTGTGCTTGTAGCTTTTCGATTTCCTGCTCAATTTCATGATAGCCGGTTGGTGTCATTTTCTGAAAATATACGTGAGCCATTGCTTCTTGGATCTTTTTACGTTGCATTGAAAATCGCTCCTTGTCGTCTTACTGACGGCGTAATTAATTGTTCACCTGTAATTATGATATGATAGAGAAGATAATTCAATTTTTGATGGAGGAATAATTGGGAAATGAGCGAACAGGAAGAACATATTAAAGGGTTCCTAAATTCGTCCACGTATAACCAGCTATCTGCTAACCAGCAGAAACATGCTCAAAATATTTTGACCCGGTTTAATAAGTATATGACCGAAGAGCACCAACTGGATGATATCGCGTGGACACCCCAAGCGGTTCAACAAGTAATGGTTGGTCAATTCATTGCTGATCCAGCGTTAACTAATTCGTTTGGAATTGCCGTGGCACCAGTGCTGAAGGCTTATCAAAAGTTCTTGGGGAATAAGCAATTAGGTGCAATTGAAAAGGCCATTGATGAGCAGCGGCCAATAATGAATAAGTGTCGAAAAGCTCACCAGACATTGGCTGAATTGAATGGTGACTCACAAAAGACAGTTGCTTCGGGTACCAAAAAACAAACTGCTAAGCATGAAACACCACAAAAAGATCAACCTGTCAAAAAACCGGCGAGTGAAGAACTAAAGCAGCCGACTACTCCTGTAAAGTTAATTCCAGCAGGAAAGATGAAACAGGAAATTACGCGGATCAAAAAAGAAGTTGCCACTGCTCCGGAATTTAAGGAGAAGGACCTCAGTATTGCCGATCAGCAATACCTGGTTGCGGAATTCCTGCAATTGATGTATCAGGAATGTCATCAAGGAATTAATCAGTGGCGGTTTGCTGACTTGCAGTTGGTCTTGGGGATGATGATGCCACTGGATCCCAATATTACCAAGTTGGAGATCCTAAATATTGTTCCAACTGCGCAAGCGTTATTTGATTACTTGAAACGGACTGACCAGATTGATATGGAGCAGTACCGGGTTGCCTTGAAGTCTATTGCCCATATGCAAACTTCGCAAAACATGCTGGCTTCAATGGAACGTCGTCAACGGACAACCCAATTGATGCTTTCATACATCCAGAGTCAAGGTGTTGATACTGATAACGTGAACAAAACCGAGAAGTGGATGGATGCCCACCAATCACAAGTGGCAACGTTTATGCGGTCGATCCTTAGCCCATGGGGTGAGTACGAACGACAACAATTGCATAAGCGGCAACAGGCAACTCATCAACCAGTTCCAGTAGAAAAGGATCGGCAATTGTTAAGGAAAAAGCGGGTCCCACAAGGAATTAAGTTTAGTAAGAAACGGCGAAAAAAGCGTAAAAAGTAATTGATTCATTTTGTCGTGATGGAAAGGAGCTGAGATTAATGAGTGCATATATTCCTGAAAACATGGAAGAAGTAGCTGTTCAGGTGGCTAAACATCAGGTTCATGGTGAAAAAGTAACACCGGAAGAAGTGATTGAGCAGGCTGTTCCAGATATTTTGCAGGCCTTATTGGATGAGGCGCTTGAAGGACGCTACGATGAGGTAAAGCGTGACGGGGATAAGTTAATTGTTACCGATGCAATGGGTGAACAAGTTGGTGTCGTTACTCCAAACGGCAAGAGCTTTGTTGATGACTTCAAAGCTGATTCAGATGTATTGATTGGCTACCTTGAATCACAAGTTGCTAAAATTGTTGGTGGCCGTTAAAGAAAATGAAAAAAACGATCGTGATGGAAATTTTCCATCACGATCGTTTTTGTTACGCTAAAGCCGATTTTTAATTTCATATGGCTTAACTTTATCAGCTTTCGGCTTAACTTGCGCATCTTTTGCATAGAAGATTGCGTATTCTTCGTCATCGGGTCCCTTAGCGATGACGAGATCATCTGCTTCTCGTTCACGCTTGAAGATTTGGCCCTTACGAACTGCTTCGTTGTAATCATGAATATTAGCGATTGAATCGCCAGGGTTAAAGAAAATTCTTGTTTCCATTTTTTGTTCCTCCTTATGCACGACTTGGAATATCAAATTCTGCCTGAGCCAAGATATGACCTTCAGCAGCATGGATAAACTCGTTTAACCAGTAGTGGTTCTTCAGCGGCAACTGGTCATCAAGGGCGTAAACCCTTAGTGTGTAGTGGTGAGTCTGATCTGGTGGCTGTGGACCGACGTAACCGCTAGAAATTGCAGGATCGCCATTAACTAGGGATCCGGCATTACTATTATTTCCTTGAATAAATTGATCGCTTAGTTGGCGACTAGCATTTGCCGCAATGGAAGTCATGGTGCTAGGAATATTAGCAGCGAGCCAGTGAATCCAAGTAAAACCACAAACTGGAGTGGAATCATAATCAATAAAAACGATGGCAAATGTCTTTGTCTCGGCAGGAGCTTCATTGATCTCTATTGGGAAAGATTTAATTGGGTGGTCAGCTAGCATTGAGTTAGCCGGAGCATACTTACCGTATTCATCAGCTAACATTCCATTGATAAGTGGTACTGAAATTTTCATTAAAATCACTTCTTTAATCTAAATATAGTTGTTGTAGTTGCTTGAGATCAGTTGGCGAGAGATCGAAGTATTCGGTTAAGTAGTTTTGGACATTTCCGTAATTAGTATTGATCAGATCAATTGTCTGGTTAAGGTAGTCGACCGAAACAGAACCAAGAGCACGCCGATTTTCTACTACGACCTCATTTTCACCCTTATCACGCAACATTTGAAGCCACTGTTCCCGAAAACTCTGAGTTGCCTTATTAGTAAGCAGGTAATCCTTCAGAATCGTTTCTTCAGGTACTTGGAGGGCACTCAGGATTAGATAGGCAGCCATCCCCGTGCGATCCTTCCCGGCAGTACAGTGAAAGAGGCTGGCCTGAGTAGGGTTATTACTTAACAGGAGTTCAAACATTCGCTGGTAAGCAGCCTTAGCAGTAGGGACCTCTACCATCCGGCGGTAAACATCAAGCATGTGCTGATAGCCATTACCTGGTTTTAGAATCCGACTCATGATCTCTTCATCACTGTGAGAGGCATCAGTTTCATCAGATTTAAATACCGGTAGATGATAATAGCTAGCAGTCTGGGGGAGTTTATCGGGAGCTTGCTTAACCTCTTCTGGTGCCCGTAAATCAATGTCGATCGTAACGGGAATTGCTGCCAGAGTGCTTAAATCATGTTCGTTTAAATGAGCAAGCGAACCGGAACGGATAAGCCGGTGCCACTTTACATGACGTCCATCTTTAGTTTCGTAGCCACCCAGATCGCGAAAATTATGGCCATCTTGAATGTCTAATAAGCGTTGACCCGTCATGTCAAAACCTCCTTTTACTAGGATGAACTACTTGCTACATCCTAAGTACTTTACCTTATTAATTGTACCCTACTTTAGCCAGTTTGATAACTTCTCCGCTAATCGATACCCGCTTTCGGTAGCTCCAGACTGATCAGGATGGAGATCATCGGTAAAACTAGAACACCATCCTTGAGTTTCGATCAGGGGAAGCTTGTGTTTCTTAGTAAGAGAACGGATTGATTCAGCAAAAGTTTGACTAAACGGAATCATTGGGAGAATGGGAACTGAAGAGAAAAGGGTAGTAACAAGGGACAAGAAGTGATCATAGCTCACATTAAATTGATCCAACGAAAAACGCCGGTCGTTAACACCAAGGTTGATTACTACTAGATCAGGCGTGTTTGCTTGCCAAAAAGTCGTGGCATCAAGTTTCGTTAAGAATTGATCCGCAGTTGGAACACCACCAGTGGCTTGACGAAGCACACCACCAGCAGAATAGGCAATTCGTACATCAGTTGCGTGAAGCAAGTCAATGGCGGTCCCAACATAGTTACTTTCTGGTCGGTAGTCAATCGAGGCATTATGCCCCGCTACCCAACATCCTGCAGTGATTGAATCACCAATAAAATCAATCACCGGGACTGGCGGTGCACTAATCAATTTTCCTTGTTCAACATCAACTGAAGTGATTGCAAAACCTTCGTCACCATTCCAAACACGATCAAGATCCGAATTGCCAGCCGTTATAATTTCAATCAAGTGGTTTGCTGATCCGCATTCTATTTGCCAGCTGCGGTGACTTGCTAGTTCACGATGCCACTGGGTGCCGTCTATTCGCCAGGCATAAATTTGTGAGGGTGAAAATGGATTGCGGTTATCCAACACATTAACTGTCAAGTTATTAACACCTTTAACAATGAACCGCAATCGGCTTCCAAGGTTAGTAGTGTAGAGGGTTGCGGATTGGTTAAGTCTTTTAATGAACCAGCGTCCATGAGGGTGGATTAATTTGTAGAGAGAGTTTGGGAAGTAGCGATACATGAAAAAAATCCCTTTCCTTTTTTTATAATTATAGAACTTTAAACCGAACTAAGGAGAGACAAACAGGCGTCCTGTCGGCTTTTATAGAAAACGCTTACAATATCATTGATTCAAAAATGAAAGCGCTTGTTGACAAATGGGGTAAAAGAGTCTAAATTATAGTTTAGTAAAAGTTTACTAATTTGTTTAGCCACTTTGCTCAAGTGGTCATGGAGGTATTTTGACATGGATAAGCAAGATTTTCTTAAAGAATATCAAGACACATTTAAGGAACCAGGAAAGGACGTTTTCTTCTCCCCTGGACGGATTAATGTGATTGGTGAACATACGGATTACAATGGTGGTCATGTTTTCCCATGTGCAATTAGCATTGGTACTTATGGTGTTTATGGTCCACGTGAAGACACTACCGTAGCAATTTATTCAGCAAACTCCGCAAAGGTTGAAAATAGTAAGATCATTACTTTTGATATTAACGATGAACAACCACAGTCTGCTAAAGATGAAAAGTGGGTTAACTACTTTAAGGGGATGCTTGTTTACCTCAAGCAACGCGGCTACAAGATTGATCATGGATTTAATCTTTATATCCATGGCTTCCTTCCATACGGTTCAGGTCTATCATCATCAGCCTCAATTGAAATGCTGATGGGTAACTTATTGAAGGAAGAATTTAATTTAGATATTGATGAGATTGATCTCGTTAAGCTTGGTCAAAAGACAGAAAATGACTTTGTTGGTTTGAATTCTGGAATTATGGATCAATTTGCTGTGGGGATGGGGAAGAAAGATAATGCAATCTTCCTTGACTGCAACACTTTGGACTACAAGTACTTGCCACTTGAACTTGGCGACTACGAAATTATCATTATGAGTACGAATAAGACCCACTCACTAGCTGGATCAAAGTACAACGAACGGGTTCAAGAATGTGAAGAAGCTGTAAAGCGTCTTAGCAAGAAGTTAAACATCAACAAGCTTGGTGAAATTGATTCTGAAACCTTTGATCAATACACTTACCTGATTAATGATGATACTTTGATTCGTCGTGCTCGTCATGCAGTTAGTGAAAACGAACGGACAAAGCGGGCAATCGACGCAATGCAAAAGGGTGACCTTGAAGAACTTGGTCGCTTAATCAACGCTTCACATGTTTCATTGAAGTACGACTATGAAGTTACTGGTAAGGAACTTGACACCTTAGCAGAAAATGCTTGGGATCAACCTGGCTGTCTTGGTGCACGGATGGTCGGCGGTGGTTTCGCCGGTAGTGCAATTGCCATTGTTAAGAAGTCCGAAGCTGAAAACTTCAAGAAGAATGTTGGTAAGATCTACCGCGATAAAATCGGTTACGACGCCAGCTTCTATGACGCCGAAATTGTGGATGGTCCGCACAAATTATAGAGTGCCTTCGTCCCAAAGAGTTTCCGGAAAGCTAGCAATTTCTCCTGACGAAGGCGACTTGCGCCTAGGAAGGAGGTTGCTAGCTCTAGGAAACTCGGACGAAGCACGTTTAGACTGTGCTGCCTAGAACGTTAGCTTGAGGAATATCACGGCGAGCACGTTTAGACTATGCTGCCTAGAACGTTAGCGCGCATGCTACCTAAACGCTGAATAATGTATTAAAGTGAGTGGGGGAATTAAAAGATGAAGTTAATCGAAAAATTTGCTGATGATGTAATTGCCAGTGGAGCATACAAGCCACTTGACAAGATTTATGTAATGAATAAGATTCGTGGCTTTGTAGGCGATGAAGATGTTGATGGTAATGAGGACCAGCCAGTTGTTGCCCAATTAGTTGATCTGGCCGTTAAGCGGGGTAAGATTGAGGATGGTCAAACAGAACGGGAAATTTTGAATGATCAACTTTATGACTTAATGACACCACGTCCATCTGTTGTAAACGAAGAATTTTGGGAGAAGTACCAAGAATCTCCTGAAACTGCTACTAATTGGTTCTACAAGTTAATGACATCAAATGATTATGTTAAGGTTGCTGCGATCAAGAAGAATATCGTTTTTGATCGGCCAACTAAGTACGGTAATCTAGAAATCACCATTAACTTGTCTAAGCCAGAGAAGGATCCAAAGGCAATTGCAGCGGCTGCTCATGATACCAAGAAGAAGTATCCACAATGTGCCCTTTGTATGGAAAACGAAGGGTACAAGGGACGTCTAGGACAAGCAGCCCGGAGCAACCACCGGGTAATCCGGATTATGGTTGGTGGCCACAAGTGGGGCTTCCAATACTCACCATATGCTTACTTCAATGAACACTGCATCTTCCTCGACAGCAAGCATGAACCAATGCAAATTAACCGGCAAACCTTGATTAACTTAGTTGAAATTGAAGAACAATTGCCTGCTTACTTTGTCGGCAGTAACGCTGATTTACCAATTGTTGGTGGCTCAATGTTATCCCACGAACACTACCAGGGTGGTCGTCACAGCTTCCCAATGATGAAGGCTGAAATTAAAAAGCCGCTCCACTTTGACGAATACCCAGACGTTGAAGCCGGAATTGTTAATTGGCCAATGAGTGATATTCGTTTAACCAGTGCAAACACTACTGAATTAATAAACCTTGGTTCTCATATCATTGATGTTTGGGATCATTATGATGATGAAAGTCTTTCCTTAAAGGCATTTGATGGCGATACTCGTCACCACACAGTAACCCCAATTATGCACCGTGATGGGAAGAAGTTCGTTCTTGATCTTGTTTTACGGGACAACAATACTAGTGACAAGTACCCACTTGGTATCTTCCACCCACACGAAAAATTATGGCACATCAAGAAGGAAAATATCGGCTTGATCGAAGTTATGGGACGGGCAATTTTGCCAGCTCGGTTAAAGGACGAATTAGCGGAAGTTAAGAAGTTCTGGTTAGGTGAAGCAAATAATATCGCTGACAGTCACCTTCCATGGGCTAAGGAAATTGCCGAAAAGATGGACATCAATGCTGATAACGTTGACGAAATCATGGAACAAGAATTGGCGAATGTATTTGCTAATGTCCTTGAAAATGCCGGTGTCTTCAAGGATGATGAAGCCGGGAACGCTGGTTGGGATCGTTTTATCGCTCAATTATAGTTCGGTCTAGACAAATTAATGGTAATTCAGGTAAAATAAGTTCTAAAAATGGGAAGGGGTGATTACCATGGCAGCAACGTTACGTGATATTGCCAGTCGAGCTGGTGTCTCTATTGCGACGGTTTCGCGAATTTTGAATAATGATTCGACGCTTTCTGTTAACGAAAATACTCGGCAACGGGTTTTAAGCACAGCAGAAGAGCTAGATTACACGAAGCATAAGCGGACGCGAAGTGATCAAGTGCAACGAGTAGCAATTGTTCAATGGTATTCGCTTACCCAAGAACTTGATGACCTTTACTATATGGGGATCCGAATGGAGATCGAACGTTCTGCTCAACAACGTGGGATCCAAACAGTGCCAATTTATCAAAATGACTTAGAAAAGATTCCCCGGAACGTAACGGGAATTATTGCAATCGGTAAATTCAGTGATTCGCAAGTTCAAGAGTTAAAATTGGTAACTAACAATATTGTTTTTGTTGATTTCGATAGTTTAGCTGCGGGATATGACTGCTTAGTACCCGACTTTGAGAATGCTGTCCATACTGTTATTAACGAGTTTTTGGATGAAGGAATTCA
>NZ_GG693412.1:273096-281844 GCF_000159435.1 Limosilactobacillus vaginalis DSM 5837 = ATCC 49540
ACGAAGACACTCTAGTCTACACACAACCTCTTTATCGCTTGAGCATAGATTTCCATAGCTTTGAACATGTCTTTGAGGGGCCATTGTTCGTTGGCTTGGTGCATGTAGTCGGGAGTGGTTGGAAGCATTCCGCCAAAGGCTACACAATTATTCATTGTTCGAGCAAAGGTAGCGCCACCAGAGATTTGTGGTGTGGCAGTGGTATCACCGGTTTGTTCCTTGTAGACGTCCATTAAGGTTTGGATTAGCTTGCTATCCTTTGGAACGTATAGCGGTGCAACATAGTCAAAGTGAACATACTTGAGATCGTATGGAGCCACTCGTTGTGCGAGCTTTTCCAAAAGCTTATCTCGATCAACGGTAACAGGAATCCGCAGATCAATTTGCATCTGGGTTTCTTTTTCGTTGATTTCGAGACTTGAAATATTGATGGTCAGGTGACCAGATTCGTCTTCAACATCACCGAGCAGGTTAGTACCGGTGGCATCCTCCTTGAAGAGCTTGCCGATGAAATCAAGTGGCTTAAAGTCAAAGACATCATCTAGGGCGATTGCAAGGCGAAGAACGGCATTAGTTCCTTGTGGGGCTAACATTGCATGGACTGATTTTCCGAGAACGGTAATTGAATTTTCATCGCTAGTATATTCAAAGCCATGCTTATCAAGAGCTGCCTTAACTTCATCCTGCTTTGGGCCATCATAAACAGCCTTGTCAGGGACAGCATTAAAGGCATTCTTTAAACTCAGCTTAAGTTGATCTGTTCCCGGTCCAACAAGGTAGGATTGCTGGAGACCCTTTTCAGCGTAAATCAATGGAAATTCCGCATCAGGGGAGATCCCGCTATCGATTTGACTTTCTTTCTTGTTATATTGAGCAATTCCTCGCCAAAGAATTTCTTCATCAGTCCCGTAGATAAAGCGAATTCGCTGGTTAAACTTGTAACCATGATCCATCAAAGCTTTAACAGCAAACAATGCAGCAATTCCAGGTCCCTTATCATCTTGAGAACCACGTCCGTAAACGGCATTGTTAACTACTGTTCCCTTGAATGGATCATGTTCCCAGGTCTTGGGATCGCCAGCAGGAACAGTATCAAGGTGACAAATTACACCAAAAATCTTGTCACCCTCGCCAACTTCAGCATAACCATAGTAACCATCAGGATCTTCATAAGTTTTAAACCCAAGACGATCGCAAATTTCCATTATTTTATCAAGGGCATTTCGAATTCCCCGACCGAATGGAGCACCATCTTCAGCAGCTTGATTATAAGAAGGTACAGAGATTAACTCTTCAAGAGCGCTGACAGCCTCTTGCTGTTCTTTTTCGGTAACTAATTGTGTCATAATTTAATTCCTCCTAGAGTACGGCAGCGATTCCTAAGAATACGCAGGTAACGATGAATAGGTAGATCATCAATTTCAACATCCACTTCCACCAAATACTGATGTTAACGTGGGCGATTGCTAAGGCACCCATAACAATTCCAGAAGTTGGGGTAATTAAGTTGACCCAACCTGAAGCAGCCTGATAAGCCGTAATAACTAGACTTCCAGAAACGTGAGCAAAGTGGCCAAGAGGACCAATAATTCCCATAGTTGCAGCAGCAAGACCGGAAGTTGATGGGATCAAGAAGGACATTGGAATGTAGAAAATGTAGGTCAAAATAATAAAGATACTTTGTGAAAGACCATGGAGACCCGTTTCACCCCAGTGGAGGACGGTCCCGGTGATCATTCCGTTATTCATAACTACCTGAATTCCCCGGGCAACAGCAACGATAATTGCAACGCTAAGGAAGTCAGCCATTCCTTTCATGAAGGCATCCATGAACTCGCTTTCCTTCATGTGGTAAAACCACATGATTAGGACAGACATGAAGAGGAAGAGCATGGTAATTTCGTTAAAGTACCAAGTCCCTAGTGGTGCCATATCGTGGCCGAGTAAATTGCCTAAGAATGGGATGCCTGTTAGCCATTTTGTAAAGCTGTCAAAGAATGTCCAGTGACTGTTTAGGTTAGTCCATGGAATTAAGCCAAGGATCATAATTACAAATGTAAGACCAAAGAGCCAGATAACTGCTTTTTGCCGTTTTGACATTTGAAAATTATCATCGTCAGAACGAACTTTAATTGCAAATCGCTTCTCATCTGCTGCACGTTGCTTATAAACAAGCGATTTTTCAGGGTGCTTTTCGATTACAGAAGCGTAGTGGTAAACGTAGATGATACTAATGGTTGTCGTAATAATCAGGAGAAGAACCCGTGAACCTAAACCATCACCTGGAGAGATGTTTAATGTTTGTGAAGCAACTCCAGTAGCAAATGGGTTAACGGTTGACGCCAAACAACCAACTTGAGTCCCAACGAGGGCAATCGCAACGGCAACTAATGAGTCGAAGCCAACACCCATCATTACGGGAATTAATAATGGGTAAAAGGCAATTGTTTCTTCACCCATTCCGTAGGTAGAACCACCGATGGCAAAAAGGATCATTAGGATCGGGATCAGTAATTTTTCTCGTCCCTTATAACGGTGGACGATTGAACTAATCCCTTCGTTAAGGGCGTCTGTCTTGTTTACAACTCCAAGGAAGCCCCCGATGACCAGAATGAATAGTGAAACTGAAATTGCTCCTTCAGTTTTCTTGTCACCAACCATTCCGATGACAGGAGCCATAAAGACGTCCCAGATCCCTTGTGGCTTACTAGCAACCGAACGGTAGGTACCAGAAATAATATTTCCGGCCTTATCGGTTGAGTATGTTCCGGCTGGGATAATCCAGGTTAATATAGCAATAATAACAATAATAATAAATAGAATCGTGAACGCTGACGGCATATGGAACCGATGCTTTTTCTTAACTTCTTGCAAATCTCTCACTCCAATCCCCAAAAAACTAATTTGCAAATCTATTCACAACCCTATTGTAAACTTCTTAGAAAGCGGCATCAATTGGGAATTAGAGTGCCTTCGCCCCAAAGAGTTTCCGGAAAGCTAGCAATTTCTCCTGACGAAGGCGATTTGCGCCTAGGAAGGAGTTTGCTAGCTCTAGGAAACTCGGGCGAAGCACGTTTAGAATATGTTGCCAAGAACTCCAGCAAGTCCCAAAACCAAAAGGCCAGGAACAAATCCCAGCCTTTTTCAAAGTCAAATATTTAATTTTCAAAAACCTTTTCCCCAGCCATCCAGGTTTCTTTAACCCGAACAGTTTGAAGCTCGTCATGGGGAACAGTGAAAATATCCTTGTTGAGAATGACAAAATCAGCTGCCTTGCCTGCTTCCAGAGTGCCGTTATCGTCAAAGCCACCGATTTTAGCACCATCACGAGTATAGCCAAGAACTGCTTGGGGGACAGTGATTGCTTCATTGGCATTTACAACATCACCATTAGCTGCTTTCCTGGTGACAGCGGCATAAATACTGTAGAAGGGGCTGTCAGGCTCAGCCCATGGGGTACATGGTGCATCTGAACTTAAGCCAAGCATTGCCTTGGAATTTAACATTGTCTTTACTCGGTATGCTAGCTTGAATTGTTCAGCGTTCAAATAATGACGGTATGATTCAACTTCAGCAAAGAAGAAAATCGGTTGGGTTACTAAGGCATACTTCATTTTACTGTGAGCAATTTCAGTGAACATTTCATCACTCATTAGGGATGCGTGCTCAATCCGCACTGATGGCATTTCATCAAGCCATGGATCGAGATCCTTAGTAACGTCGATAACGGTTTGGATAGCTTGGTCGCCCATCGCATGAACAGCTAACTGCAACTTGTTTTCACGCGCCATATTAACAGCACGAGTTAACTTTTCTTTCGATGTAAGACTAACTCCCATTTTGCCTGATGGGTATGGATCGGCATTAAATGCTGTCTCACCAGAAATACTGCCATCCATGAAGACTTTAATCCCAGCAACACGGAGTTTAGCATCGCCACTTGGTTGAAGTCCTTTTTCAGGATCAATTTCATCAAAGACATAGTAAATTGATGCCTTGGGGGCAAAACCACCCTTAATCGCGTCTTGGTAAAGCTTAAGAGAGGTATATGGCTTCATCCGTCCCATCATTTCACCAATTGCAACGAGTCCATTAGCAAGGTAGTGTTCGGAACTCTTAACCATGTTCTGGACATCGCCTTCATAGCTCTGGGCGGACTTAGCACGAATTAAAAGCTGAGATGCAGCAACTTCCCGCATGAATCCAGTTGGTCGTCCGTCAGCGAACCGTTCAATTTTTCCGCCAACTGGGTCAGGCGTATTTTCGTCAATTCCAGCGAGTTCAAGGGCCTTAGAATTCCCAACAGAAGAATGACAGTCTGAACGGTAAATAAAAATCGGTTGAGTGGTTGAGACGGCATCGAGATCGTCCCGGTTAGGACTCCGGTGTTCGGCTAGTTTGGTTTCGTCAAATCCCCATCCTTCGATCCAGACATCTTCACCCTTACCATAGGCGGGAGACTTACGTAATGCTTCTTGCATTTCTTTAATACTGTTAACGTTTGGCGGAGTACAAGCGACACCATGTAAGGCATCAGCAATGTATTTTGGATGCGTATGGCAGTCGATTAATCCCGGAAGAACGGTTTGTCCCTGGAGATCAATTGTTTCTCCTTCTGGGACCGGATCATTACCGATCCATTTAATTCGGCCGTTTTCAACGATCATGCCATTGGCAAAGTGATCTTCTGAATCGCCAACAAAAATATGACCGTTAATGTAGGTTTTCTTCATAGTAAAATTACCTCTCTTAATATTTGTAATTTAGGTGGTGGTGCAATTTGCTAAAGAAATGGTGATCAGACCAACCAATTAGGTAACCTTGGGTAAGAATGTTGTAAACTGTCCCAAAGTTAACGGCAACTAACTGGTGGGTCTCAATTACTGAGATGATGATTAAAATAATTGGCGGAATATAACTTGTCCATTGTGACCAAACAGCGGAACCATGCATAAAACGGAACCGTAAAATATATGGGAAGTCATCATTCGGATGCATAATTAGGTTGGCTCGCTGGTAAAGCGAAACAGCGGCAGCAATACCAAATAACCCAATAATATCAAGGATGACACGAAACCAAATATTGAGATCGGGAACGCCAATATAATTGAAGAAGTCAGCAAATCCCTGGAGAATATAACTAAAAGGGATGATGTAAAGAAGATTACGAATTAACCGAAAGTAATCGAATTTTCTTAACAGAAGCAGGTTAGTGATAGCAACAATAACTCCTTCAATTAACAGCATATTTCCTAGCGACCAGTGGAGCCAGTTACTAAGATTAGCAGCGGAGGCAGTCCAGATTGCACTTCCCATGTTTGTAGAGACAGTGAGACCGTTGGAACAGGCATTTAGGAAAATGGAAAATGCTAAAAAGCACCAGCGACCAGTGAGACTATTTGCCCATTGTTTGGTCAATTGTCGATTTCCTCCTTTGAAAATAGACTATAGTAATATCCTACTTCTATTTACTTGAAAAATAAACCGCTTCCATATGGAAAATAAATGAATAAAAAATTATGAAATTAAAATAACTGTTCGGCTTTAGAGAAATAAAATTTAAATTTTACTAAGAAAAACCCTTAAAAATATGCTAAAGTAGAACAAGACATTTTTTAAGGAGTCTGATTTAAGGTGAAAAAATACCGAATTTCACGCCTAAGCATGGGCTGGCAAATTATGATTGGGCTAGTATTGGGGATTATCTGTGGTATGGTCTTTTACCATAATACTGGTGCAATTAAGGTCATGCAGAGCTTGGGAACCATTTTTATTCGTTTGATCCAAATGATCGTTATGCCAATCGTCGTTTCTTGTTTAACGGTTGGGATTGCGAATATTGGTGATATTAAGAAGTTAGGACGGATAGGTGGAAAAACTTTAATCTACTTTGAAGTTTTAACTACGATTGCCATTATTCTTGGGCTAGTAATTGGTAACATTACCCACCCGGGAACGTTTATTGATATTCATAAGCTTCATGCTACTGATATTTCACAGTACATGTCGAGCGCTAAAACCGCTTCGCATAATAGCGGCTTCTGGGAATTAATTCTTTCCATTATTCCAACGAACATCTTTAAATCAATGTCTGATGGGGATATGATGCCAGTGATCTTATTCTCAGTCCTCTTTGGTTTGGGAATTGCTTCGGTCGGTGAGAAGGCAAAGATTCTTATTGATGTGCTGAATGCGGTTGCCGAAGTAATGTTCAAGGTTACTAACTGGGTAATGAAGTTTGCGCCAATCGGGGTCTTTGGCCTGATTGGGATGACGATTGCCGAAATGGGAATTAGTGCGTTACTGCCATTAGGGTTGTTTATTGTTATTGCTTATATGACAATGATCATCTTTGTTGTGGTGATTTTGGGGATTACTGCCCACTTATTCCACTTGCGCTACTGGAAGACAATGCACGTTATTCTTGATGAAATCATCTTAGCCTTTACGACAGCGAGTTCTGAAGTTACGTTGCCACGGCTAATGGAGAAGACACAAAAGATGGGTGTCAGCAAGGGGATTGTTTCCTTCGTTATTCCAACTGGGTATACCTTTAACCTTGATGGTTCGGCCATCTACCAGTCATTGGCAGCGTTATTCCTTGCTCAGGCATACGGAATCCACTTAAGCTTTGCCCACCAGTTTACCTTACTGGTTGTCTTGATGATTACAAGTAAAGGGATGGCTGGGGTGCCAGGAGCCTCATTTGTTGTTCTTCTGGCCAGTGTTTCGACAATTGGGGTACCGATTGCCGGGCTTACCTTTATTGCCGGAATTGACCGGTTTGTTGATATGGGACGAACAGCCGTAAACGTTGTTGGTAATTCCATTGCAACCCTGGTTATTGGTGAATCTGAAAAAGAATTTAACCGTAAAGAATATAATCACTACCTAGATACTTATGGTAAAAACTAGAGTAGTGTTAAAATACCGCTAACATTCAAAGCTGGATGTTAGCGGTATTTTTTTACAGATTGAAGTGTTTAACAAAGATTTTGAGTGTTCTGAGTTCGCCATCAATGATTGAAATCTGTGGTAAGACGCCACATTGTTGATAACCACATTTTTGAAAAAGCTTTTGACTGGGAAGATTATTTTCGTAAACGTAAGCAATTACGGTTTTAATATCAAGGTTGTCGGTAATTTGCTGGTCAATGAAATTTAAAATTTGTTTTCCGTAGCCACGTCCTTGAGTATCAGAAGCTAAGTAAATTGAGATTTCGGCAGAAAATTGATAAGCCTGGTGCGGGTAGAACTGGCCAAGTGAGCACCAGCCAATGATTGTTGAATCACTGATTACTACCCAGATTGGGAAACGATCATTGAAATGATTAAGCCATTCTTGGCGGCTATCAACAGTGATCGGCATTTCATCGTCGGTAATGTCATGGCTTGGCACTGCGCTGTTATAAATTGTGACGATCCTCGGCAGATCGTTTGGTGTTGCTCGACGAAAACTGAGCATTAGTAGATCGCTCCTATTCCTGAGGATCACTCAGTTGAACGCCTCGGTGGTCAACACTGGTGCTAAAGACAATTTGTGTACTTGTCTTACCGAAACGTTGTTGAATATCATTAATGAAGTCATCAAGATCAGTCGTTGACGGGAAGACCACTTCCATTACTTCAGAAAAATCACCGGTGACACAGTTACATTCAATGACGTTTGGAATGTTCTGAATATAAGGATAAAATTCTTTCTTTTGCCGAGGTTCAAGTTGAACTTGAATAAAAGCTTTAACATGGAAGTTAATTTTTTCGAGGTTAATATCTGCTTGGTAGCCCTTAATAATACCGGAACGTTCCAACTTGCTAATTCTTGCTGCGATTGCAGGGGAAGAGATGAAACATTCCTTTGAGAGATCCTTTAGGGACGCTCGGGCGTTTGTTTGTAAAATATTGACAATTTTTCGATCGATTTTGTCCACGTTAATTACCTCATTTCATTAGATGCAAAATTAGAATTAATTAAACATCCCTAATTAAATCTTAATATTATTTACCGTTGATTGTAATTGATTGCATGATGCAAGTCAAATACTTAACCAGTAAAGAATAGTTGATAAAAGTAGTAAATAATAATTACATAGTTACAAGCGCAGATTAATTAATGGTACAATAGTAATTAATAAATGTAAGAGGTTGAATGGAGGGTTCGATTATGGATCAAGAATATGAAAACATCTTAGTTCCAATGGATGGCTCAAAGGAATCTGAATTAGCGTTAGGACGTGCAGTAGCGGTTGCTAAACGTAATGGCAAGGCACACATTGATGTGTTGAACGTTATTGACACCCGTGCAATGGCTTATAACTTTGCCGGGATGTCTGATGGCAGTATCGCTTACCAATTGGTTGATAAGTCTAAGCAATACCTTGATGACGTTTTGAAGCGCGTTAAGGATAAGGAAAACTTTGATAACATTGATATTCACATTCGTTTAGGAAACCCAAAGACAATTATCGCGTTTGATTTTGTTCGGGATCACCACAACGATATGATTATGATGGGTGCCAGTGGTTTGTCACGGATGCAACGTGCAATCATGGGTTCTGTTACTTCCTACGTTAAGCGGAATGCTCCAGTTGATGTCCTTGTTGTTCGTACGGCGGTGGATCAGGTAAAATAAAATAGAGTGCCTTTGCTCCAAAGAGTTTCCGGAAAGCTAGCAATTTCTCCTGACGAAGGCGACTTGCGCCTAAAGAGTGAACCAGAAAACTTGTTTTCGTCTGTGAACCTTCACAAGGA
>NZ_GG693412.1:283112-296488 GCF_000159435.1 Limosilactobacillus vaginalis DSM 5837 = ATCC 49540
GAATCAGTTTTACTTTTCTTGATCCTTCTTTGTAACTTCCATAACGTTATCAGTTGTTGTAACTTCTTGGTTAGCAGGAATCAATTGCTTGAAGTCAAACTCTTCACTGTTAGTAACGGTAACAATAACGGTATCATCAAGGCCAGCCTTCTTAATAGTTGGGTCCCAGAATTCCATTAATTCGTCACCCTTAGTAACATGTTGTCCCTTGTGGAAGTAGGTAACAAATCCAGTACCGTGTAATTTAACAGTATCAATACCAACGTGGATTAATAATGCAATCCCACTATCAGAAACTAGACCGACAGCGTGACGGGTTGAGAAGGTTGCACGAACAGTACCGCTGAATGGTGCGTAAACCTTACCGTCAGATGGCTTGATAGCAAATCCTTGCCCCATGCTTCCACTAGCAAATGCAGGGTCGCTAACATTCTTCAAGTCAACAACAGTACCAGCAACTGGTGCAGGGATTTCTGTTACACCAGGCTTAGGAGCTGCAACAGTTTCATCTGTTGAGTCAGCTTCGTTGCTGTTACCCTTGGTGAATTGCTTACCCCAGGTTTGTTCAAGTTCATCAACAATCTTGGCGTGCATCTTTTCATCCAACTTAACCTTAGTGGCAAAGATAATAACAGAGATAGCAAGCATGATTGCTGGTGCAAGGAACATAACAAGCTTGAATGTTGTTACACCTGATGCAGAAAGTGATGATGCAGTAGCTCCGGCAGTCATTCCGGCAGCGATTGCAGTAGGTCCGATAATCCAACCAGAAACAGCTCCGGCAAACTTATCGAGTAATGGACGAACTGAAAGTGTTAATGATTCATCACGGTGTCCTAATTTTAACTGACCGTATTCAACTGAGTCAGTGATTGTCATCAAAACAACTAAGAAAACAAGTGGTTGTGGGATGAAGAATAATTCAGCACCAATCAATACCATTACTAGTGAATGACCAGCAAAGGCAAAGACTAATAATCCTAATGCTAACATGCTGACAGAGCCGTAGAATAACTTCCGCCGACTAATCTTGTTAGTAAACATTGGGAAAGTAAGAACTGAGATAACACCGACAACAGTGTTCAAACCACCAAGGATTGAGAAGGCCTTGGCATTACCGAGAATGTATGTGAAGTAGTAAAGCTCCATACTGTTAACAAGCGTAATCCCGGTTGTGTAGAACAAGTAGGACATTGCAATGGAGAATAGTTGATCGTTCTTAACAAGGACTTTGAAAACATCTTTAAGTTTAGTTTGTTCCTTGTTTTCACGAAGCAATGATTGTTGTTCGTGAGTTCCTAAACCAACACCAACAGCAGTAATGGCGGCGATGGCAGCGATAATTGCCGCGAAGATAAACCAACCACGGTCATCACCAGTACCACCGTTTTGGTTAGCGGAGAAGAACAGAACCATTGGCATAATAACAAAACCAACAATCTGACCACCAACAGTGGAACCAACCCGAGCAAAGGTAGCAATCTTATCACGTTCGTGTGAATTGAATGATAAGGCTGGAAGCATTGACCAGAAACCAACATCGTTAAATGAATAGAAGATATCCATAATGATGTATAAGATGGCAAAAATAATCAAGTAAAGATAAGGGCTAGAAACGTTTAAGCCACCTAGTGGAGTGAAAAGTGCTGCTAAGATAACAGCAGAAATAATTCCACCGCCAACAACCCAAGGCTTGAATTTACCCCAACGAGTATGGGTCCGGTCAATCGCATTCCCAATCATTGGATCAATTAACAATTCGATAATCCGGAGAACCGCAATAATTGTGGTAATCCATAAAATCATGTGATCATTGAATGCTTTGTTACCGGAATGGAATAAGTGTCCGGTAACATACATAATAAAGTAAGTAGAGAGCAAGGCATAGAAAGCATCGT
Source organism: Limosilactobacillus vaginalis DSM 5837 = ATCC 49540 (assembly GCF_000159435.1). GTDB lineage: Bacteria > Bacillota > Bacilli > Lactobacillales > Lactobacillaceae > Limosilactobacillus > Limosilactobacillus vaginalis. Next base: position 285,011 of record NZ_GG693412.1, read on the forward strand.
GTCCAAATGCACCCATTGAATAGGCGAAACGGGCACGACCAACATGTTCTTGACTCTTAGAACTATTGTTCATTGTAGACTCCCCTTTTCTGCATCAACATTTATAATAACTTACAGCCATTATGTTAAGCGCTTTCATAAAAGATGTCAATATTCTTTTAGTAAATTTTTACGAAAAAATTTGCTAAATAATTTATCCATTAGGTAAAAATTGTTTAATTGGTATAGTGCTAATAGGCGAAATATAACAAGCAATGTTGACTTAGTACTAATAAAATGACTAGGAAGAATGAGCGGTTGGTAAATGTTTATTCAGTGATGAACAAAAAAGGACTTATGATGATTTCATCATAAGTCCTTAATTCAATGGAAATTTAATTAATTATTGTTCTTCGTACCAGCTGTAGTGATAGTTACCAGGACGGTCTGTCCGTTCGTAGGTGTGGGCACCAAAGTAGTCCCGTTGTGCTTGTAGTAAGTTTGCAGGAAGGACTTCAGCACGGAATGAGTCATAGTAACTAATAGCAGCACTTAATGATGGAACAGGTACACCGGCCTTTACGGCAAGTGCAACAACGTCCCGAATAGCCTTTTGGTACTTCTTAGCAATGTCCTTGAAGTAGTCGTCAAATAAGAGGTTCTTCAAGTCAGGATTCTTTGCGAAGGCATCAGTAATGTTTTGTAAGAATTGGGCACGAATAATGCAACCAGCACGCCAAATTTGGGCTAATTCGCCGTATTGGAGGTTCCAATTGTAACGTTCGGAATCGATCCGCATTTGTTCGAATCCTTGAGCGTAACTCATTACCTTACCGAAGTAGAGAGCTTGACGAATCTTTTCAACTAATTCTTTCTTGTTATCAATTGAAACGGCTTCAGTATCAACAGGCAATTCCTTGCTTGCTTGAACCCGTTCCTTCTTCATCATTGAGATGTAACGAGCATAAACGGCTTCAGTAATAACAGATTGTGGTGCACCACCGTCAAGGGCAGTTTCAGAACTCCACTTACCAGTTCCCTTGTTAGCACCACGGTCAAGAATCATATCAACGATTGGCTTACTCTTGTCATCGCCAAGGTCATCTTTTCGGGTAAGAATGTCAGCAGTAATGTCAACAAGATAGCTGGAAAGTTCACCCTTGTTCCATTCAGCGAAGGTCTTAGCAATATCGTCAACTGGCATCTTTAAGACGTTCCGCATGATGTTGTAACTTTCATCGATCAGTTCTTCGTCACCATATTCGATTCCGTTGTGAACCATCTTAACGTAGTGACCAGCACCGTTAGGACCAATGTAGGCAACACATGGCTTGCCGTCTTCTTCAGCCTTGGCAGCGATCTTAGTAAGAATTGGTTCTACCAAGTCATAAGCTTCTTTTTGACCACCAGGCATTAATGATGGACCATAGAGAGCACCTAATTCACCACCAGATACACCCATGCCAATGAAGTTGATTCCGGACTTGTCTAACTTAGCATTCCGTGCCATTGTGTCATGGAAGTTAGTGTTACCGCCATCAATTAAAACATCACCCTTATCAAGTAATGGTAATAATTCATCGATAACAGCATCAGTAGCCTTACCAGCCTTAACCATCATAAGGATTCGACGAGGCTTTTCTAGTGAGTTAACGAAGTCTTCAATTGTATAACTTGGCACTAACTTTTTATCACCGTGATCACGGATCATTTCGTCAGTTCGGTTACGGTGACGATTATAAACACCAACGGTAAAACCGCGACTTTCAATGTTTAAGGCGAGGTTTTTACCCATAACAGCTAAACCAACAACACCAATTTGTGCTTTTTGATCTGACATATTCTTACACTCCTTAGCTAATCTTGTGTTTATTTTCACAATAATTATTATACAGCAAACAACTTTGAAAGTAAAAACAAAAAAGGTTTAAGAAGAAAATTATTTTCTTCTTAAACCTTATCGGTAATTTAGGTTATTTGTTAAGATCGTAAACCCACTTGCGACCATCACGAGCTAACAATTCAGTAGCTGCGGCAGGACCCATTGAGCCTGGAGTGTAGTTAGGGAATTGTGGCTTTTCGATGTCCCAAAGGTTCCGAATAACGTCAACGAACTTCCATGCGTAAGCAATTTCAGCCCATGAAGCAAAGTTAGTGTGGTTACCTTCAAGAGCATCGTGGAAAAGACGTTCGTATGGTTCTGGTGATTCCTTCTTGGCAGAATCGCTTTGAAGGAACTTCAAGTCAACTGGTTCAGTTGTGTAACCTTGACCAACATGCTTAGCGTTTAATTGGAGAGCAAAGCCGGACTTAGGTTCAACAAAGACAGTTAAAACGTTGGAATGAAGAGCTTGTTCGTTGCCAGAATTTGGATTAGCAAAAATATCAATTAATGGCTTCTTGAAGACTACATCAATCCGTGTAAACTTGTCGGCTAACTTCTTACCAGTCCGAACGTAGAATGGAACGCCTGACCAACGGTAGTTATCAAACATTAACTTAGCAGCAACGAATGTTTCAGTACCTGATTCTGGATCAACACCATCTTCATGACGGTAATCAGGTTGACTGCCATCAGCACCATATTGGCCACGAACAAAGTTAGCAGCTGCTTGTGATGGGGTGTAAACACGTAAACTACGCAATGCCTTGATCTTTTCAACACGAACATCGTCGTCAGTAAAGGCAACAGGTTCTTCCATTGCTAATTGAGCAACAACTTGCATGATGTGGTTTTGAACCATGTCACGTAAAGCACCAGAGTTGTCGTAGTATCCGGCACGTTCTTCAACACCAAGCTTTTCACTTAAGGTTACTTGGATGTTGTCAATGTAACGGTTGTTCCAGAGAGCTTCGATGACTGGGTTACCGAAACGTAATGCTTGGATATTTTGAACCATTTCCTTACCAAGGTAGTGGTCAATCCGGAAAATTTGGTTTTCTTCAAATGTTTGTGACAATTCGTCGTTCAGCTTCTTAGCTGAGTCAAAGTCACGTCCGAATGGCTTTTCAATAACAAGACGGTTGTAACCATTGTCAGTTAATAAGCCTTGCTTCTTGATGTTGATAGCAATAGTACCAAAGAATTGTGGAGCCATTGACATGTAGAACAAACGGTTACCTTCAGTACCGAATTGCTTGTCAAGTTCAGCTAAGCGATCCTTCAACTTAGCGTAATGTTCTGGTTTAGTAACATCATGAGCACAGTAGAAGAAATGCTTAGAAAATTCTTCTGCTTCGCCATCCTTTGCAGGAATATCCTTAATTGAATTTAAAACCATTTCTTGGAATTCTTCATCGCTCATTTCATGACGTGAAGTACCAAGTAATGCAAAGTGGTCAGCTAAGTAGCCTTTTTGATAAAGCTTGAAAAGGGAAGTGTAGAGCTTCCGCTTAGCTAAGTCACCAGTTGCACCGAATAATGTAATTAATGCCTTATTTTCTGTAGCCAAAATGTTCACTCCTTCTGAATATTCAGAAAATCTTCTAACGCTACAATTATATACTTTCGACGGCAATTCTGCATTAAAAATGGTAAACGTTTTCTCTATGAATTCTTTACAAAGATAATGGATCAACTGAGATCTTTATTCATATGAAAAGAACATCCGCTATTGATAAATAATTGGTCTAGAACAAAACTTTTTTGCTTTTTTATACAGAATTAAGCAGAAATGCGAATGAAAAATCAAAAAATACTCGTTCTAATATATTAGAAAGGTAATTTTTAGTGCCTCATTTTGGGACACTTGTTTGACGTGACACAGAATGAACAATATAATCAAAAAAGAGGATTTTAACGGAGGAAAAACATGACTGCACAGATATACCCATATTTAACATTTGAGAACGCAAAGGAAGCGATGGACTACTATGTTCAGAACTTTGATGCAGAAATTGTTTATCACCAGCCGCTTAGTGAAGAACAAGCGGAAAACTTGGGATTGGATATTGACTCGTTAAGTACTACAACTTTTCGTGGCATATTTCAGGTTGCTGGTCAGAAGCTAATTTGTGCAGACGCAACAATGACGAATCCCCAACCATCATCAATGGTTTCCATCATGATTAATTTCGGTGAAGATGAGGCTGGGGCAAAACAGTTATTTAATAAGGTAGCAAGCTCTGACGAACAGCGTGTTACAATTCCGTTTGGCAATCAAACAGCTGATAATCAGCTTGGTCAAGTAGTAGATAAATACGGAATCACTTGGTTGATTTGTAGTGGTAAATTGATGCAGGAAGATTAAAAAATAGGAAGCTGGGAATTAACTTTCTCGGAGGGACGGTTGACTAACCTAGAACGATGAATGATGATGAAATCATCAGAATCGTTCGTAGTTAGGCTCGAGTCCCTCAGTTAATTCCCGCGATTAGACTCTATAGATTCGGAGAGCGCTAATATGGAAAGAGGATGAGAAAAAACGCCTAGTTTTTCCCATCCTCTTATTTTTTATCTTGATCACACTCTATTTTTCATTCCATCTCTTTGCAAGACGATCGTAGATAACCTCAATATCTTGAGAAGTTCCGCGAAGTTCATAATCAGCAAGGAAAGGAGCATCGAATTGCTTAGCGTACTTTCTTGCAGTTAAGCAATACTGTTCGTTGAAGTTTCGATTACCGCTACCGACAATTCCAAGGCACTTCTTAGCATTATCGCCATAAGCAATGTATTCGCCCAGAGCAGTGGTCATAATTTCTGTAAAGCCAGAAGTAATACCATCGCCACCGTCTAAGTATGTCGGAACAAAAACGAAAAATGGTTCTTGTTCATCAGCTGCTTCAGTCTGGTCAGTGATTTCCTTAAGGTTTAATAGTGGACTGCTGGGATTAAAACTATGTTGTTGCTTAGCATATGTTTCCATACGGCTAAGAAATGAACGCGTATTCCCTTCAATAGAGATATAAAGAATGTTCATTGCTGTCATTTGAGATCCTCTTTCTATTATAACGTAATTGATTCCTAGTCTATTTTAGATGAATAGGGCGATAAATAACAGTATAAATTATTTTATTGTTAAGGATTGCTAATATTATTGTAGCAAATGGTAAAAAATATTAAGCTATTAAACATAGTACAAGAAATATTTAGATAACGAGCAACCAGTAAGGGATAAAAATCATTTTAAACCGATGGCATAGTCTATTTACATAATTACATGATAAAATTAATCTATAATGTTTCTTAATTTGGGAGGACTCGATTTGAGTAGTATTGTTTTAGATAACTTAACATTCGATGCTAAGTCTGGGGATCAGCTTGAAAATGTTTCATTAGAATTGACTTCACCACAAGTGATTGCTTTTTGTAGTAATGATAATGGTGCAACAACAGCATTAAAGCAGCTCTTAGATGCTCAGGGAAGTATTGAAGAGGGATCAGTACTCGTAAATGGTGAACCGCTGGGAAAAGTAAACCGGCGTCATGGCAATCCGCTCGTGGCTCATTTTGATGATATTGAATTAAAGGGGAAAACAGTCTTAAAGGCGGTAAAGAATTGTCTCAAGCATCATCAAAACGTTTTGACGATTGATCAAACTAACCAAATGCTTGAATCACTCGGCATTGTCCCGGGAAGACGGGTTGCTGACTTGACTCCCGATGAGCAGTAAAAGCTTCGAATCGTTCTCCTCCTTTCTTGGTGTCGGCCAATTGTTCTTCTTGATGATGCTTTTGATGACCTTGATGAGGATAGTCGTTTGACAATGAGCGAACTGGTTGCTGACTACACTAAAAAGACTGATTCACTTGTTATCTTTACAAGTCAGGATGTTTCTACACTGATGCGTTTTTCTAAGGTGATTTATTATTTTGAAGGTAGTCACCTGACATCTGCTCGTAATGTTGAAATGCTGGATAGTGTTGACTGTGTAGTAACAATTATTGGAACAGGTTTCCCGGTTGAAAACGCGGTAAAGTTAGGGGCTCATATGTTAGAAGAAGCGCCTAAAGAAACCCGGTTCCTTTTCACAGGTAATATTCAAGTTCTCCTTCCATTAATGGAACAAAGTACGATTACTGATGTTCGAATTGAAGACGCAACAGTAGAGGATGAACTAATGACCTGGTAAGTGTTTAAGGAGGGATGCATGTGGGTAGAGTAGTACTGGTTGATAATCGGGAGGATGAACTGGCACTTAAGATTATGAAAAAGGTGCCGGATGCCATTGTATCAACAAATTTTAAGGTTCAACTTCAATCGGGCGATATTTTGTGCTGGCTACCAAGACCAAACGATTACGTGGATGACGAAGTTCAAGAATTGGCTGATTTAATAGATCAGAGTACGTTTTTACCAGAAAAAATTGTAATGTTAAGCATTCCCGGAACAGCAGACGATGCTTCACTGGAACAAGTAGAAAAGTGGTATGGCAAGGATGCACGTTCAATGATAATGATGCACCAATATGCGGTTAAAATGATTGATGAGTTTGAGATTCCGTATACAATTGTCCGTATTCCACCATTGATGTTGACAAATACGAGTGTTTCAGTTATTGGTGAAGGCCAACCGATGACTGGTAACAAATTGGGAATAAACCAACTCGTCTCGATTTTCCAAACGGTTCTTGAAACCAACCGCTACCTTAATCAGTCAATTGGGATTGTTAATAGCGAGGGAGGTCAACAATGACAAACTTAACAGAATTTAAACGCTGGGAGAATGGGATCTCCCGGATGCATTTTCCAAAATGGGAAGAATTACCAAGCTTGGGATTATATGTTGATCAAGTAGCTGCAGTGATTAATGAGTATTTAACTAGTTTGGGGATGGAACCTCTTACCAAGTCAATGATTAACAACTATGTAAAAAAGAAAACCATTCAGGCACCAATTAAGAAAAAGTATGCTGTTAACCAAATCGTTGACTTATTACTGATTGGCTTTTTCAAAAATACCTTTACAATTAATGATATTCGCCAAGGGATCCTCCAAATCACTGCTAAGGATTATCCTAAACAAGCCTACGACCGGTTTGTAGAAGTCCTTAATGCGCGGTTAAGAAATGAGCCAATTCCAGCTAACCCGAATTTCACCCCGTCTAATGAACAATTAATGGTTCTAGGGATCGATGCGGTTCTAGCTGGATTGAAAGCTAGATACCTGCTAGAAACAATGGCAGATAGTAACAAAACAGAAGAAGATTAAAAATATGGGAGAGTTAATCCAGAGCCATCTGCGGCTCCGAGTAACTCTCCCATTTAATTTATTCATTTGCTAGGCGTTTATGGGTATCTGTCTTAATAATTTTATAGATAGCAGCGAATAACGGTACGGTAAACATCATTCCTAAAATACCGTAAATTCCTCCACCAATAATAACAGCGGCGAAAACCCAGACACTAGGCAGACCAATTGATTTGCCGACAACTAGCGGGTAGGTGATTCGGTTATCGAGCTGCTGAAGGATGATAATAAAGATTAAAAACATTCCTGCTTGAATTGGTGAAACCGCGAAGATAATGATTACGCCAACTCCAGCGCCAAGAATTGCACCAATAATGGGAATTAGGGCACCAATCGCAGTTACTACGCCAATCATTGAAGCATATGGCATCCGGAGAACGCTCATCCCAATAAAACAGAAAATCCCTAATATAGCAGCATCCTTACACTGACCAACAATGTAGCTGCTGTAACTATCATTAAAAACTTTGGTAACGTAGAAAATATGTTTGCCTAACTGGGGAAGGTAGGCGTTAATAAGTCTTTTTATTTGGCGACTCAGTGTTTCTTTATAAATTAGGAGGTAAATGGAGAAGAAGAGGGCAACCACAGCAGTCGCTACAGTTGAAAATACTGATGATGCAGTTGAAATGATTGCTTTAAAGGTCCCGCCAAAACCAGCAGTAAGGTATTTACCGACTTGATTCCATTTAATCTTTTCTAAATCAAAGCTGTTCCATAAGGTATTTAAATCCTTATTGTGCTCGATAACTTTTACGAAACGGTTAACTACTTGTCCATGATTAGCCACCAGTAACTTGATACAAGAAATAAGCTCCGGAATTACTAATGATGAAACAATTACTAGAATTAGAATAATTGTTAGGTAGGAAAGAACAATCCCGAATAATCGTCGGTATTTTTGCGCCCACTTTGTCTTAAATATTCTGGAATAGAGGTGCTCATACTGATTAAGAAGAAGGTTAACAATATATGCGATAACCCCACCAATTAAAAGCGGCATTGCAGCACTAGTAACTGAACTAATCAGTTTAGCCACTGTCGGCCAATACCTTACTGCCAGGTACAGGCAAAAAAGAGTAATTACTAGGGATAGGTGATTTTTTTGAATTTTAACTTTCACGTTGTTCTCCTTGCATTAACTTCTTAGCGATATTGGTAAGATACCGGTGACTTTCAACCTGTTCACGGCAGTTCCACTGATCGTGAAGGTTGATTTCATATATGCTACTAGCATTTGGGTTTAATAGCTTTAGTACAGGAGCCCAATCAATTTTTCCCTTACCTAGTTGCAGACTATCATGTGTTTGCCCCATTGAATCTACAAGGTGATAGTGGACAACGTGATCACGCAAATGCTTAAGGGATGCCTGCAGTGCTTGATTATCACCGTGCATTTCAATAAAGCAGTGAGAAGTGTCGAATGCTAGTCGGTAGTTATGGCTTAGTATCTCGTCTTCCTGTTCCGGATGACCGTATGCAAATACCGGGGCAATTGAGTTTTCAAACATAATATGCTGACCGCCAGCCTTTGCGAAGCGATCTAACCGTTTATAAACCGCTTGGCGAGCTTTTTCGACACTTGGATAAAGGCTAACCATTTCCTGAACTTCTTTACCGGCATAGCCACCGTGAACTAGTACTTGGATATTTCGCTTTTTTGCTAGAGCAATTAATTGTTCAGTTGATGTTTCAATGAACCGATAAAGCTCTGGAAAGCTTTTTTCGGGGGCAACAACTTCTGAGTGCCACTCATGATAGACCATTGGGTGGTGGATAACGATCCTTTGAATTCCCTTTGACTGAACATATTGAACTGCTTCATCAAGGCGCTGATACCCTTCAGGTGTAAAGTCAGCAGCACTTGTATAAAACTCATATACGTCTGGGTGATATTGAAGGCGGTCGTCAATCTGTTGCTGATCGCTGCTTCCCTTTAACCCTAGCATTGGCATAACCATCATTGTCAGTCCTTCCAATAAAATAGTTACCTTCATTTTAGCAGATTATATGGTTAGCGACTGATGAAGAAAATTGAAACGTTTCACATGGAACAAAATAAGAAGCTGGGAATTAACTTTCTTGGAGGGACGGTTGACTAACCTAGAACGATGAATGATGATGAAATCATCAGAATCGTTCGTAGTTAGGCTTGAGTCCCTCAGTTAATTCCCGCGATTAGACTCTATAAGTTCGGAGAGCGCTAAATATGGAAAAAGGATGAGAAAAAACGCTTAGTTTTTTCTCATCCTCTTAGTGGTGAATGCACTACAGATTCTTATCCATAATAAATGTTAATTTAGAAAGCTCAAGGCCGTGCATAATCAAGTTACTCATTAACTCTTTAGTTCGTTTTGCCATTTCCGCAACCATCTTGTGGGTTTCTTTACTGAGGTAGGCACAAGCATCATTATCACTCATTCCTTCAACCTTTGGCGCAACCTGACTGACCCACCGGTAAAGATATTCGCGTGAGTCCTTTAAGTAGTTAAGATCATCCTGAGCAAATTCAGCGTGGTGAGCTTCAACAATCATTGAAAGTGCCCGGTACATCCAGTAAGCGCTCTTCAGATCCATATTAAGCTTCTTTGGTGTTTCACGGTAGCTGACATCAATATCATCCGCATTACCGAAGAATGGGATATAAGGAGTGAAGGTTGGAATACCAAAACTCATCCACATAATAGTAGAAGCAGCTTCTGGTAAATCATTCCGTACTTGAAGAACATGGGAGTTCTGTGTCCGGTTAAGAGAGATTGGCCGGAACAAGTGCTTTTGTTCTTCAGTACCGTGACCTAGTGGATCATATGGGGTGCCTTGATAGTGGCTGCTCAAAATCTTTTGCACATCTGCCAAAGTAATCCGGTGGTTGGTTCGCATAATGAATGGAAGATCAAAGTCGAGCGGATCCTGTTCTACACTTGGATTGAGGACTTTATGACCGTACCATTGACGTGGTGTATTGTAGTGCTGATCGAATACATCGGCCGTTCCAAAAATATGGCGGAAATCCCAGCCGTACTTATCAGGGTTGAGATGATTCTTTTCAACAAATTCTTGAATACCTTCTGACCACATAAAGTTATCAGGATCATTGAAGTCCACTTGTTGAATGGCAACCCGATTTCCGGTTACTGCATAGGCATCGTCTGGGATTCGTTCAGCAACCCAGTGGTGACCGGTAACAATTTCCATGTACCAAACATCATTTTTATCGCTAAAAATAACCCCGTTTCCTTCTGCAGAACCATACTTTGCAATCAATTGACCGAGGTACTTAACACCATCTTTAGCACTGTCAATAAATGGAAGTGTTGCAGCGACGATAAGGTCTTCATTGATTCCAGATTCGGTATTTAAGGGATCGCATGCCAAAACCCGTTCGTTGGCATAAACACTTTCAGTGGCACTCATTCCAACGTTCTTTTCGTTAAAGCCGCTTTCATCAAAAACTCCCTCAGTCTTGTAATTAACGTTTGGGGTTCCCTGATAGCGGTAACCGTCAGCTGGCCGATCAACAACACACTTATTTAAGTAGGCTTTTACTTGATTAGGATGGTTATGGTAAGCAGGATAAGTGACAAACCGTTGTGGTGTTAATGGGCCAAACGTATCGTCATTTCTTGCTGCCATTGTTGAGCCATCAATTGTAGCGTCCTTACCAACCAGGACGGTGGTACAAGCAGATAAGTTTTTCTTCATCTATTTCAAGACCTTTCTAGATAAAACATAAAAAATTGGTCATTATCATTTTAAGCTTCTTGATACCGGTTATCAATTTACCCACATAAGTTAACTTAATGGGAATCGGTAATATCAACTAAGTTAAGGATGTTGTTCAAGATCAGCAAATTCGGCATGAACCAGCTTAGCTAAGTCCTCTGAATTGAGTTTAACTGAACGACCAAGTTTACCGGATGAAACGTAAATCTCGCCTTGCTCCTTCGCTTCATTATCAATGAAGATTGGGTACTGGAACTTTTCATAAATACCAATTGGTGTGTTAGCACCATGAACATATCCCGTAGTCTTCAAGAGGTTCTTTAATGGCACCATGTTTACCTTTTTATTTCCAGAAACCTTAGCAAGCTTCTTTTCATCAAGGTGCTGATCTACTGGAACTACGCCAACAAGCGGACCAGTAACATTTCCAGAAAGAACTAATGTCTTGTAAATATGGTGTTCATCAACACCAGAATGATCGACACTCATCGAGCGGACGTCACCATCTTGGTGGGTGGGAAATTCTGCTTGTTCATATGGGATGTTATTTTTGTCCAAGATTTGTTCAACCTGGGTTTTCTTCA
>NZ_GG693412.1:297424-303486 GCF_000159435.1 Limosilactobacillus vaginalis DSM 5837 = ATCC 49540
GTTTTCTTCATTTTACTTTTTTTCTTTTTACTCATAAATCTTTTAAGCTCCTTTTTTCTGGGACGAACCAATTTTTACTAAAATAGATCCCAATTTTAAATAGGTCTGCTATACTAGAAACAGTATTAAACGTCTATCAAATAATCCGAGGAGTAAATGACATGGCAGATTTAGTATACCGCTCAGTAATGAGTGATATAAAACAAAAAATCCTAGCAAATCAATATCCGGGAATGAAATTACCTGATGAGCGAAGTCTTAGTGCAAGTTACAAGGTGAGTCGCAGTTCAATCAAACGCGCACTTGGTGTTTTAGCACAACAAGGGATTATCTTTAAAAAACGGGGATCCGGAACGTTTATTAACCCCTTATACCTAAAGAATCGGTCGCTATTTCGCTATGAAGGAAGTAACTTGGGGGTTACCGATAGCTTTAAGTTTGGTGACAAGAAGCAAAGCATTAAACTGATGGACTATCAGGTTATCCCTGCAAGCAAAGATCTTCAGCAGGACCTCTTTCTTGATGATAATGATTTTGTCTATAAGATCAAACGACTTCGCTTAATTGATGACCAACCCTTTATTATCGAAACTGGTTATATTCCGATTAAGATTATTCCAACCCTTTCGCCAGACATTGTTAAGAGTTCAATTTTTAACTACCTAGAAACTGCAAAGGGAAAGCGGGTTACAAAGTCCTTTATGTCGATTAGTGTTGCTCCGTCAAAGGCTGATGATCAACGACTTCTTAAACTCAAGCCAACTGAACCGGTTGCGATTATGGAAGGGGTCTTCTTCCTTGATGATGGAACACCCTTTGAAGTTTCGAACATGCGAGTTCATTACCGGTATATGAAATATGACACTTTTGTGAGTCTGGATCAAGAAAATTAAAATGTAAAGAACGGCAACTCTGATAACATAAAGGTTGCCGTTCTTAATATTTAATCTTCAACTTTATTAGCGGATAATTTTCGATAGTAGTTGGCGATCTTATTGTCATCAACGAGTTGCAAAAAGACAAATTCAATTATCCATTGATTAGATGACGAAAGTGAAAGCTATACTTGAAAGTTGACCATAACCAATGAAAACCATAGGCAGAAATAAATGCTAACAAAATAGTCATTATAATTAGAAGCGGAAATTTAATCATTAACGGGATTGTCCAGTGAGCTAGCAGTTTCCAGTTCCAGTAAAGCCAGAATACGTGGGAAAGGTAAGCGCGGTGAGCATAAAGTGCCACCCAATGAACTAAGGGCAACCATTGGCTACGAAACTTTTGCATATACATTGCAATTGTTGCGATTAAGCCAATTGAAGCTAAATTATAGAAAATCATTGATGGTAAATAATAAGGGGCATTATCTAACTTGACTGGCGTACCATAATTAAAGAAATTAAAAGTAACGTAGTAAAGAAGAAGACACCAAATAGTAACCAGCAGTCCCCAATGTTTCATTACAAATAAACAAATTGATTCATGAAAAACCCACAAGAGGGTACCGCTAACGGCAAAAATAATAAAACTCGGAAAAATTCGATCAAACAAGTACCATTGCTGGGCTTGCGGACCATGGAAAATTTCTAATTTGTAAATCCAATGCCACACTAATTCAAATGCTAGGGTTAGGCTAAAAATAAGGATTCCCCGTTGCGGTTTTCCAGTACACCAACGAGCAAGGCTCCAGAAAATTGGCATTAAGATAATGAATTGAAGCATCATAACGTTGTACCAAAGGTGTGGGGCAGCGTTACCGTTGATGAATTGCCAACCAAAACTGGTCAAGTTGTGATAATGACCATGTTGTTGTAGCTGCGGCAGAAAAATTAAGTAGACCGTTGTCCAAAGAATTGAGGGGATAAATAGGATGTGCCAACGGTTAATCATAAACCGGGGATAATCGCGTAATCGAGCCATGGGATGGGTGCGGGTTGACGAAAAAAGAATGCCGAAGATAAAAGCTGATGCGGAAAATTTAACTACTTCGTATATTCCACCAAGCAAGAATTGTTGACCCACGGGTAAGGAAGTTTGCATCAGAAAACTGATAATTGATTGGATCATTACGGTAATCACAGCGAAAAGCTTTACGAAGTCTCCAATGTCTGCTTGGCTTTCTGCACCTAATTGTTGCAAAATTAATCCTCCATATTTTATTTAAACTTACATTAATAAGTGTAAAGCGAGATTCTTTTTTCGTCACTATTTTGTTAAGATAATTGGGTGGAAATATAAACCACATAAATTGGATCGGATCAATTTATTAAAAGGTTGACTTTTATTTTAAATCCGTTATTATTAGTAATGTAAATTTGAATGATTTACGTATTGTTTAACGGCAAGAACGTATCTATTTATTCAGAAGGAGTGTTTATTAGAATGGCAGTAGATTACGATTCCAAGAAGTACTTGGAAAGTGTTGATGCTTACTGGCGTGCAGCCAACTACCTTTCAGTTGGTACATTATTCTTAATGGGTGACCCATTATTACGTCAACCATTAAAGGCAGAAGACGTTAAGCCTAAGCCAATTGGTCACTGGGGTACTATTGTTCCTCAAAACTTCATTTACGCACACTTGAACCGTGTAATTAAGAAGTACGACCTTGACATGTTCTACATCGAAGGTTCAGGTCACGGTGGCCAAGTTATGGTTAACAACTCATACTTGGATGGTTCATACACTGAAATTTATCCAGAATTTACTCAAGACACTAAGGGAATGGCTAAGTTATTTAAGCACTTCTCATTCCCAGGCGGTACTGCATCACACGCCGCACCTGAAACTCCAGGTTCAATCCACGAAGGTGGGGAACTTGGTTACTCACTTTCACACGGTGTTGGTGCAATCTTAGATAACCCAGACGTTATCGCCGCTGTTGAAATTGGTGATGGTGAAGCTGAAACTGGTCCATTGATGGCATCATGGTTCTCAGACAAGTTCATCAACCCAATCAAGGATGGTGCGGTATTACCAATCATCCAAGTTAACGGTTTCAAGATTTCTAACCCAACTATCCTTTCACGGATGAGTGACGAAGAACTTACTAAGTACTTCGAAGGTATGGGCTGGAAGCCTTACTTCGTTTCAGCTTACAAGGAAGCTGATCGTGAAGGTGAATTTAACGGTTACAAGGACCACATGGAAGTTCACGAACAAATGGCTAAGACCATGGATACTGTTGTTGAAGAAATCAAGGCTATCCAAAAGAATGCTCGTGAAAACAACGATGACTCATTACCACAATGGCCAATGATTATCTTCCGTGCTCCTAAGGGTTGGACTGGTCCTACTAAGGATCTCGATGGTAACCCAATCGAAAACTCATTCCGTGCTCACCAAATTCCTATTCCGGTATCACAAGATGACATGGAACACAAGGACATGCTTGTTGACTGGATGAAGTCATACAAGCCAGAAGAATTGTTTGACGAAAACGGTCACCCAGTTGCTCTTGTTGAAGAGAACACACCAGAAGGTAACCGTCGGATGGCTATGAACCCTATCACTAACGGTGGTATCGATCCTAAGCCACTTGTATTGCCAAACTACCGGGACTTCGCTGTTGATGTTCAAACACCAGGTTCTGTTGTAAAGCAAGACATGCTTGAATGGGGTAAGTACCTCAGCAAGATGGCTGAATTGAACCCTAACACTTTCCGTGGATTCGGTCCTGATGAATCTAAGTCAAACCGTCTTTACGCATTCCTTGACAATGACAAGCGTCAATGGATGGAAGGTATTCACGAACCAAACGATGAAAACCTTGCACATTCAGGTCGGATGATTGATTCACAACTTTCTGAACACCAAGCTGAAGGATTCCTTGAAGGTTACACCTTAACTGGTCGTCACGGATTCTTCGCAACTTACGAAGCATTCGGTCGTGTTGTTGACTCAATGCTTACTCAACACATGAAGTGGTTACGTAAGGCTAAGGATCTCTACTGGCGTCACCAATACCCAGCATTGAACTTTGTTGATACTTCAACTGTATTCCAACAAGATCACAACGGTTACACTCACCAAGATCCAGGTCTGTTAACTCACATGTTCGAAAAGGAACGTCCAGATCTTGTTAAGGAATACTTACCAGCAGATACTAACTCTCTGATGGCTGTTTCTAACAAAGCCTTCAACGACCAAGAATGCATCAACATCTTCGTAACTTCCAAGCACCCACGTGCACAATGGTTCTCCATTGACGAAGCTACTGAATTAGTTGATAACGGTCTTGGCTACATCAACTGGGCATCTACTGACCAAGGTAGCGAACCAGATGTTGTCTTTGCATCAGCAGGTACTGAACCAACTGAAGAAGCTCTTGCTGCTATTGACATTCTTCATGACAACTTCCCTGAATTGAAGATTCGTTACATCAACATCATTGAAATCATGAAGTTGATGAAGCAAGACAAGAACCCAGAAGGTTTGTCTGACGCAGAATTCAACCGTTACTTCACTACTGACAAGCCAGTTATCTTTGCATGGCACGGATTCCGTGACATGATCCAAGCATTGTTCTTCGATCGTGCAAACCGGAACGTTCACATTCACTCATACGAAGAAAATGGTGACATTACCACTCCATTCGACATGCGTGTATTGAACGAACTTGACCGTTTCAACTTAGCTAAGGATGCTATCCAAAGTGTTCCTGGTTACGAACAAAAGAGTGCTGCATTTGTTGCCAAGATGGACAACATGATTAACAAGCACAACCACTACATCCGTTCAGAAGGTAAGGACTTACCAGAAGTTACTAACTGGACTTGGAAGGGTCTTAAGTAATCACTGTTGATTACTAATTAAACACTTAATAAAACGAAAATAGCTGAAGAAAAGATTGCTTTTCTTCGGCTATTTTTTGGTTTTAAATTAAATGCAAAGTTTTGTAAACCGGTAAAGCTAGCCGGATAGCCAGCTTTGAAGGGTCAAAATAGTTGTGTATAATATTAGTGATAACTGAAGTGAGGTGTTAGTGAGTATGCAACGGCAGTACCTAAGTATTGATATTGGTGGAACAACGATCAAAAGTGCCCGAATTGATCATTCGGGAAACATTATGACTAAGGGAAGACAGCAAACACCACGCTCCAAAGATGCTTTCTTGCAGGTCCTGCAAACAATTATTCAAGAAAACCAATTAATTGCCGCCGTGTGCGTAAGCGTTCCCGGAATTGTTGATCCACAAACGGGAAGTGTTCAGTTTACAGGGGTATTGAGTTATATGGGAAAATTTGAGTTAGCTCAGTATCTTGAAAAGACGACCCAGTTACCGGTTTACGTTGGGAATGATGCTAATTGCGCAACGTTAGCAGAACAATGGCTAGGAAACCTGGTCGACGTTGATAATGGTGCGGTTATTACTTTAGGGACATCAGTTGGTGGCGGAATCGTGGTTAATGGAAAGCTCCTTCATGGTCCGCATAGTCGTGCAGGGGAGTTAAGTGCGATTGTAACTAATCGTGATGATCCACTAGCTGAACAACGGACGGTGGGTGCTACTACTTCAGCGGTTAAAATGGTTGAAATGGTAGCTCAAGCGTGCAAGCTTCCTGATCCGGCAGATGGACAACAGGCATTTCAAAAAATCATTGCTCATGATCCGCTTGCTTGGGAAATTTTTGAAGAGTATTGTCGACGGGTTGCTTATTTAATCGTTTCCCTTCAAGCAGTCCTTGACCTTGAAGTAGTTCTTATTGGTGGTGGAATTAGTGTCCAGCCAATCTTAATTGAGGAAATTAAAAACCAGTTTATTAAAGTTCAACGAGCAGATCGTCGATTGATGGCTGATATTACAATGCCAGTTATCAAGGCAGCCAACTTTGGCAATGAGGCCAACCTTCTTGGTGCTCTTTATGGGTTGCTTCTAAAAATTGAAAAATAAGAAAGAAGGCAGAAAACCAGATCGTTTTTCCGCCTTCTTACTTATTTCAAATTACTGTTTATTAACGTTTGGGGATCTTTCTCACTCTGTTTAACAAGGATTGAGTTAAGAACATCTTGCAAAGAAATTGTCGCTAGTTTTGCTTTTGCTACTGTTTCCGCTTGTTTAT
>NZ_GG693412.1:303536-327000 GCF_000159435.1 Limosilactobacillus vaginalis DSM 5837 = ATCC 49540
AATTCGCTAAGGGTTGTTTGAATGTTGCCACCAACAATGCAATCAGGATTAGTCTTAGGATCAATTGCAAAAAGGTGCTGTTCATCCTCGACCGCAAGGAAAACGTCATAGAGGGAAATATCCTTTGGTTCACGCATTAGCTTAGGGTCAGCCGAACCATGGACAGTTTTGATCAATCCGGCACTCCGTAATTTTCCCATCAATCGGCGAACTACTACTGGAGAAGTTTCAATACTTTCGGCGATGTGTTCACTACTTAATGGTAATTTACCCTTGTAGGTTTCAATAAAAGCGAGAATATGGATACTATCGCTAAAACGAGTTGAGATTCTCATGTTAATTACTCCTTTTCTGTATAACTAATTGTAACAGCTGGTGTTACAATTATCCAGAAGAAAGTCATTTGTATTTCTTGACAACATATTATCAGTAATATAAGCTTAGAATTATAAGTTTGAACGATGAAACTGTTTAAGTTACTAATCATGGAGGCAGAAGAATGACAACTCGTTTAAGGAAGTTGATTACTAGACTAGCTTTGCTTGGCATAATGATTTTGGTTGGTAGTAGTATTCCAACGACCATCAGTGCAAGCAGTAAGCCGATTATCGTTGGTTCTAAGAGCTTTTCGGAAAGTAAAACAGTTAGTGAAATTTACGCATTAGCATTAGAACATGCTGGATATAAGGTAGTGCGGAAACCAAATATCTCTAATTCTGTTGTTTTCCGTGCAGTCAAGACTGGGCAGATTGATGTTTATCCAGAATATACTGGAACAATTGTCGAGGCGTACCTAAAGAAAAGTGCTAATGGTAAGAGTGCTTCACAGATGGCATCATTAGCACAGAATGGTGTAAAGAAAGATGGTCTAGTAACTTTTAATTATGCACCAGGAGATAATCGTCAAGGGATTGGAATGCGGACGAGTGTTGCTAAAAAATATAATATTAAGACGTTAAGCGATCTCCAAAAAAATGCTAGTCATATTCGGTTTGTTTCCCAAGGAGAGTTTGATAAACGGGCAGATGCGTTACCAGGGATGAATAAGAAATACGGGAAATACAACTTTAAGTCCCATAAGGATTACGATGACAGCTTAAAGTATAAAATTATGTCACAAAATAAGGGAGACGCAGCACCGGTTTCTACTACGGACGGTCAGCTTGCTACTAGTAAGTTTACCCTATTGAAAGATGATAAAGGACTGTGGTCGCCATATAATCTTGTTCCACTAGTAAATAAGAAGGCAGCCAAGAGTCACCCAAAGATGGAAAAGGCTTTGAACCAGGTTGATGCTAAGTTAACTACCAAGCAGTTGACTAGTCTTAATAAAAAAGTTGATGTTGATGGTCAAAACTATAAGACAGTAGCGAAAAATTGGTATAACGAGCACGTATTGAATTAGTAGATGGGTCGTTTCAAAGAAATTGGGGAGTGACGTTTTGGTATCGCAAATTATTCATTATTTTCAAACGGACAGTAGTCAATACTGGTTATACGTTTGGCAACATATTTACCTTAGTGGGATTACATTGGTAATTGCAATGGCGATTGCGTTGCCGTTGGGGTATATTGGTTCGCGGATCAAGACAGTAGCAGCCTTTTGTACTGCTTTTTCCCAGGTATTACGGATTATTCCGAGTTTAGCGTTACTCTTTTTATTAATTCCGTTTATCGGAACGGGGATGACTCCAGCATTGATTGCACTTGTTGTTTTGGCATTACCACCATTATTAATCAACACAATTCTCGGCTTTAACGAGGTTAGTCCATTATATAAGGAAGTTGGCACTGCCTTAGGAATGAGTCGTCAACAGTTGCGGCGACAAATCGAGATCCCGCTTGCCTTACCCTATATTTTGAATGGGATAAAGTTAGCCCTTGTTGAAATCATTGCGAGCGCCACTTTAGCTACTTATATTGGTGCTGGCGGATTAGGAACATTAATTTTTACCGGATTGGGATTATACGATATGACCTATGTTGTTATCGGTGGAGTTAGTGTGGCGATCCTGGCGTTGCTTTCAATGGCTGGATTTGATTTTTTGATTAGGAGGGCCCGGCGGTATGACGAAGCCAGTTATTCAATTTAAACATGTTCAAAAACAATTTGGCAAAAATGTGGTAATTCCGGACTTGAGTTTTGAGATCAACCAAGGAGAGTTTGTGACCATCCTTGGTTCTTCCGGTTCCGGCAAGACAACGACCCTTAAAATGGTTAATGGCCTCTGGAAGCCGAATGCTGGAGAGATCCTGATTGATGGTCAAAAAATTAGTGATCTTGATCTAGTACAATTACGTCGTCATATGGGTTACGTTGTTCAGCAGATCGGGCTTTTTCCTCACATGACGATTGCGGAAAATATTGCAGTAGTGCCGAAAATGCTGCAGTGGGAGCAGTCAAAGATCGATCAGCGGGTGAAGGAATTACTTGCTTTAGTTCAACTCGATCCAGCAAAATATGCTAATCGGTACCCTAGTCAACTTTCCGGTGGACAGCAACAACGGGTTGGCGTTGCTCGGGCATTAGCTGTTAACCCGCCATACGTTCTTTTTGACGAACCTTTTGGGGCCTTAGATGCTCTAACGCGAATTGAATTACAAAAAGAAGTTAAACGAATTCACGAATCGCTAGCAAATAAAATCTTTATGTTTGTTACCCATGATATTAATGAGGCATTCTTCCTGGGCCAGAGAGTGATGATAATGCACGAAGGACGAATTGAGCAGTTTGCAACACCGGGAGAAATTATTTCTCATCCAGCAACTCCTTTTGTTAAAGAACTTTTGGGAACAGTTCAACAGAATCAAGAGCTCTGGAGGCAGTATCATGATTGAGTATTGGAAAATTAATTGGTCAACGATGCTCATCGACTTGCAACAACACGCTGTGATGGTTCTGGCTTCTTTAGGAATTGCTCTGGTGATTGCGGGAGCCATGATCCTGTTATTGATGCACAGAAAAAACTGGTTGAATGGGTTAACCTACTTTTTTTCGTTGCTTTATTCAGTTCCCAGTTTTGCCTTTTTTGCCCTCTTATTGCCTATTTCCGGTTTAGGAATGCGCACGGCAATTATTGTCTTAACAATTTATTGTGAGTATGTTTTATTAAGAACCTTCATTACTGGTATTCAGGAAATCGATCCAGCATTAATTGAGGTTGCTAAGGGAATGGGGATGACAAGAAAGCAAGTGTTCTTTAAGGTTCAGCTACCTCTTGCAACACCTGCCATTTTCAGTGGACTCCAAGTCGCCTTAGCTTCAACAATGGGAATTGCCACAATTGCGGCTACGATTAATGCTGGTGGATTAGGACAGCTACTATTTGAAGGTCTCCAGTCACAGCAGGTTGTGCCTATTTTATGGGGAACATTGTTAACAGTTGTGCTGACGCTCTTGTGTGCCGGAATCTTAAAGCTAATTGAATGGTTGCTAATTCATCGTTGGCGAGCGGTTATTGGTTAAGTGGCTAAAAAACGAGACCTGAAAATTATTTCAGGTCTCGTTTTACTTATCTGTCACATGAGCCATTGATGGGACTTGATCCCACTTAACAGGGTAGCCAGCACCATGAGCACAGAAAACAGAATCAGGAGTGTTAGCCAAATCAGCGGTCGGGTTATAGTTTGCTTTTGTAATAACCTCGTCAGCGTTATGACACTTTTGGTAGCCACTAACTGTTAATTCAAGCTGCCCCTGTCCATGAGTATATGCTCGAACTACTGATGCGTACTTGCGCATCTCAGTGACTGGGGCAGTCCCGGTAATAACGGTGGTAGATGAATTTGAATGATCATCGTTAAGCTTAAATGTACCGGCCATTTGCTGAATATCGTTAATTGCGCGACCAACTTGTTCCTGGCTAACAGTTAACCTAAATTGGTACCAAGGCTCAAGTAGTTCACAGTTACCAGACTGTTTAAGTTCCATCAGTCCTTGACGAACGGCGCGGGATGTTGCCTCACGAAAATCCCCGCCAACAGAATGGACAATACTTCCA
The DNA here is from genome assembly GCF_000159435.1 of Limosilactobacillus vaginalis DSM 5837 = ATCC 49540. Classification (GTDB taxonomy): domain Bacteria; phylum Bacillota; class Bacilli; order Lactobacillales; family Lactobacillaceae; genus Limosilactobacillus; species Limosilactobacillus vaginalis. The sequence continues at coordinate 307,538 of NZ_GG693412.1, forward strand.
CGACCGTTAATTAGGGTGATCTTGACATCTGTTAACGGCGCACCAGTTAAGACGCCCCGATGTTCCTTATCCCGTAAGCTGGTCATTACCTGTTCTTGCCAATTATGGTTAAGGACATCAACACTACACTCGTTAGCAAAGGACAGCCCGCTTCCTGGTTTGCCAGGTTCAAGTAAAAGGTGAACCTCAGCATAGTGTCGTAGCGGTTCAAAATGGCCAATGCCGATTATCTTTGAAGTAATGGTTTCCTTATAAAGAATGTTTCCTTCATCGAAGCTGATACTGATTCCGTAGCGCTGATCAAGCAGTTGTTGAATGGTTTCGAGTTGGACTTCTCCCATAATTTGAAGATGAATTTCCTGAAGGTGTTCCGACCATTGAACGTTAAGGTGGGGCTCTTCATCCTCTAGTTCTCGTAACGCTAATAAGCATTTATGGGGATCGGTGCCGTTTAAATTAACTGCGTAACTAAGAACTGGTTGAATTTCGTTGAGTGGCAGATCATCAGTAGTTCCTAATCCCTGACCCGGAAAGGTTGTGGTAGGACCAGTAATTGCACAAACTTCACCAGCTGAAATCTTCTGAACAACGGTAAACTTAGCACCATTATAGACGCGTAATTGGTTAGCTTTTTCATTTGGAATCAGTTCTTCCTTTGCCTTAAAACTGCCGCCAAGAACCCGAATCCAGGTTAGGCGCTCTCCCTTATCGTCATGAGAAATCTTAAAAACTCGTCCCTGAAATTCCGTCGGCAGTGATGGTTCAACGGTCCACTTAGAAAAGCCAGCAATAAAGTCATCAATCCTCGTTAATTTAAGGGCTGCACCAGAATAAATTGGAAAAATCTTCCGCTGGTTGATTAATTGCTGAATGGTGTTATCACTGATTTCACCGGATTCAAGGTAATCACTTAAAACTTTATCATCAGTCATTGCGATTACTTCAATTGTGTCAGCGGTTAGCGGTTCAGAAAATGATAGGCAGGCGGGAGAAAATTCTGACTGTAATTCTTGAACTACTTGAGCAGGTTCGGCACCAATGACGTCTGTCTTGTTGATGAAAATAAATGTTGGAACTTGGTATTTCTCTAGGAGACGCCATAGTGTCCGGGTAGAGCCTTGGATTCCATCGGTTGCTGAGACAACTAGAATAGCGTAGTCAAGAACAGGGAGCACTTGTTCAGTTTGCCCCGCAAAATCAACGTGTCCCGGGGTATCAAGCAAAGTGAGGTGAAAGTCGTCATAATTGACGCTTGCTTGATGGGAAAAAATAGTGATTCCGCGTTGCTTTTCAAGGGTGTTTGGATCAAGAAAAGAATCACCATTATCAACCCGTCCCAGTTGTCGTTGCGTTCCTCCACGGTAAAGAAGAGCTTCTGAAAGGGTGGTTTTTCCTGCGTCAACGTGTGCGACAACTCCTGCAACGATATTTTTCACAAGTGCCTCCTAATTGTTATCTTCTGTCCGAACAACGAGAACATCACAGAGGGCGTTACGGTTAACGTAATTGGTAACCGAACCAAGGACAAACCGCTCAACGCTTGAAAGTCCGGTCGTTCCAATGACGATTAGATCGTTATGGTGATCTTTAGGGAAGTCTTTAGCAATGACCTGTTTAGGATTACCGAAACGAATATGGATACTAACATCAAGAAGCCCCATTTTCCAAGCGCGCATCTTAAGATCCTCTAACCGTTCTTCAGTGGCTTGAACTAAACTATATGTTTGATCGCTACTGACGGTTTTATCGGTAATGTAGCCATCTGTAATTTGGCCTATTTGCTCAATTGTGAGAAGATCCAAGTGGGCGTGATTTTGTATTGCAGACTTAACGGCTGCTGTTAGTACGGGGATGGTTGCCTTTGATCCATCAATTGCCGCAACAATGTTTTGATATTGCATATCCTTCATCGAACTTACTTCCTTTCGAACTCTTTACTTTAATTATAAATGTTTATCTTAAATCGTAGTTAATAAAAAATATAATTTTACTAAAATTAATCCCTATGATTGAAAACGGTTGCAAATAGGACTAAACTTTAAAGGTAGATTAAAGGACAATTTACCGAATTTAGTCTAATAATAGTTAGAATCTTCACAAAGGAGTTGCAGTTAATATGCGATATGTTTCAATGACTTCCCATAATATTGGGATGAACTTGGCAACCGAACAGTATTTGATGAATGATAAGGATTTTGGTCGGGAACCACTAGTTCTTTTTTACTACGAAGAACCATGCATCATTGTTGGGCGGAACCAGAATACTCTTGAAGAAATCAATCACGATTACGTTAAAGAGCATAACATTCGGGTAACCCGGCGGCTTTCTGGTGGTGGTGCCGTTTACCAAGATCTCGGAAATCTCTGCTTTAGTTTTGTTGTCCCAAGCGATAGTGAAGAATTTGGTGACTTTAAGTCCTTTACCCAACCAATTGTTGATGTTTTACATAAAATGGGGGCAACGACTGCTGAAGTTAGTGGACGGAATGATATCCTAGTTGATGGTAAGAAGTTTTCTGGCAACGCAATGTACTCACGGAATGGCAAGACGTTCTCTCACGGGACATTGATGTTGAACGTTGATTTGAGCGTTGTTGCAGACGCCCTCCATGTTGCCAAGGATAAGATCGCATCAAAGGGAATCAAGTCAGTTCGGTCACGGGTTACTAACCTGCGTCCATTCCTTGATAAGGAATATCAGGACATTGATGTTCCAACTTTCCGTGATGATTTGATTAAGGGACTCTTCCACGTGGATAGTTTAGACGAAATTAAGGATAAGCAATACGTGGTTACTCCAGAAGATCAAAAGGAAATTGATAAGATTTATGAACAGTACTATAACAACTGGGACTGGGTCTACGGCAAGTCTCCTGAATTTACTATTAAGCGGCGGAAGCACTTTGACATGGGGACAATTGATGCCCGGTTTGATGTTAAAGACGGTGTGATTAAGAATGTAAAGTTCTACGGTGACTTCTTTGGCCCGCAAGATATTAGTGAATTAGCGGCCAAGCTTAAGGGAGTTAAGTATGATCATGACGCAATTGCCAAGGTCTTGAATGAAAATGGTACCCAGCAATACATTACTGGTATTCCAACGGATCAAATTGCGGATCTATTAGCTTAATTGAGCTTTACTGTGATCTTTAGTAAAATGTGGTTGATTGATCATTTCCGGATGGTGGATTAACCACATTTTTTTGATCCGGTAAGGAGAGACGGAACATGAAATTAACAGTTGCAGATTATTTAGATCAGGTTGTTGGTAACAAGGTACTTATTACCGAAAACGAAACAACCGCATCAAAGGTTCAACAAAAAACAACATTAAAAAAAGCAATAGAAACAGTGATCGATGCATTAGATACAGGGCATTTAGGAAAGTATCAAATCACTATTAGGGTTAAGAAAGGTGATCCAGTGATTTTTCATCTTGATACCAACCTGATCAATATTCCAATGGCAGAAGCTGAGCGGTTAGATGGCAAGCTTTTGGATAAGGAGATTAGCTACCCGGTGAACCTCTACATGGTAATGGAGAGTGAAGATGTTAATAAGTCTGGGCTACGGATCGATGAGTTAGCCAACGAAACTGACCTGGCAGGAAACATCGATCCCCTTATTAAGAGGCTTCAAGAGTGGCTTGCTGAGCACCTTGCCGATGTGATGGAAGCACGAGCAGACGCATAAAACTTGCGCAATTGGTCCATTCGTGTTAAATTATTCTTTGCGATGAGTCGAGAGGTCTGGTAGCAACCCAAATGGCTACCATAAGACATTTCGAACGTGGGGCACATAACTCACCGGATTGTGAGGTGCCTGGAAGTAGTCGGAGTGGACACCGACTAGTTTCCTGAGATGGTATCAATACACGGAGCTAACCTAGAGTTGTTAATACAGCTCTAGGTTAGCTTTTTCTTTTCCCTTAATTGCTAGCTTTCTCTTCTGGAAGGGCTTACAATGAAGATGAGGGGTGATTGAAATGAGAGAATGGTATTTCTTTGGTTACTTTGTTTTGTTCGTTCTTCTGTTATTCGCATATTGTACGTTTGTCCACTAAGAAAAGGCTGAAAAAACATTTCGTTTTTTCAGCCTCTCACTATTATTTAGTAGTTTTCGAATTTACCGAGTCTAATCGCGGGAATCCATATAAGATCACTCCGTTTCGCAACCAGGCTCTTAAATGGGTTAATTCCCAGCTTATTTTTTAAAAACGCATCCCCGTATACTTCTTACTTAGAACCAGGACAAGGATTGTTGCGGCAAGACCATAAACCGCACCAACGTAGCCTAAGTTGCGCATTGGCAAAAAGGCAACAGCTTGGGACGCGGTGAATGAGCCGAGAGAAATCCCAATGTTGGCGAAGATTGAGTTAAGGGATGAGGCAAGGTCTAATGACTGCGGATATTCCTTTTCAGCAATGTCGAGGAACATTAACTGGGTTGAAGAACCATAGGAGGAGAAGGCAATACAAAGCAATGCAACGATGATGATGGCAATCCATTTGAATGATAGCAACGGTCCAAATAGGAGATAGAGAATCGTCATTGCAATATAAATTCCGCCTAACCGGTGAATCCCACCATTATCAGCAATGTAGCCACCAAACTTATTTCCGATGATAAAGAAGATCCCCATACCGAACAGCAGCCAGTTTAGCCAGGTATTACTAAATCCCATTTCGTTAGTGATTAATGGCCGGATGTAAGTGTAGATAGTGTAATCAGCAGCACAGACTGTAACAATGAAGACAACCCCGAGCAGAACCCGTGTGTCCTTTAAAAGAGTGAATTGTTTGCTTAGAGTACTCTTGAATTGTGGGGTGTCTTTTGGGACCAGCCAGATTAAAGAGACAAAGACAAAAATTGTTAGGCCAGAAATCATCCAGAAACTGTCGTGCCATGAGAAAGTAGTACTGATCACCGTACCGATTGGAATCCCAATAACGGAGGCAATACTAAAGCCGGCAAAGACCCAGGAGACCAGGCTGGCCCGCTTTTCCCGTGGTGCTACAAAACTAGCCATTACTAACACGATTGAAATAATTGCTCCGGCAACAGTAGCCGTTAATACTCGTGAGAAAAGCATTGAAATAAAGTTGCTAGCAAGAGCAGTCCAGGTATTGCCGATAAAAAATACCACCATCAAGACAAGCAAAACGTGGTGTCGTCGCCAGCGGTTCGCGAGTGATGTAATAATTGGGGTGAAAATAGCATAAACAAGTGCAAAGACAGTTACGAGCAGTCCAAGCGTTGATAATGAATCATGATATTGGTGTGCAATATCGGGAAGAACACCAACGATCATGTATTCATTACAGCCGAGCATAAACGCAACAAACACGAATAAAATTGATTGAAGACGGTACTTCATTGTATTTAACCCTTACTGATCGACAGAATGCCGGACAGTTTTCCTTTCCTTAAAAATTTCAAACTTGCAATATTGTATCGAATAATAACTTGAATTACTAGGGAATACAAAAAAAAAGACCCGCCACTAAAAAGTTTGCGGTCTTTAATTACTTTGCGAGATAAATTTGCTCGTCGATTAAGTCGAATGAATGAAGTTGCCGGTTAACCTTTTGCAAAGCTTCATCCTGACTTAATTGGGCATTATGCCAGAAAATCTTTGAATTAGTTGCACCATTCTTCTCACCGATTACTAGAAGGTTAATTTCTGGGTAATCTTTTCTGAGAAGTTGGAGAACTTCCCAATCCGTTTCCTGCTTGTCTGGTGCCCAAGACATAATGACGTATTTAACTTGATTACCATATTTTTTAATTGCCTCGATAGCATCTAACTTCTCAATTTGGGTGACGGGGTGTTTTCCGGTTTCATTCTCTTTTGTCCAGGCTTGACTATCCGTAGTGAAGATTTTTTCCGAAGCGTTATTATTCCGGATCCCCTTAGAGATATAGCCGTTTCCAGCCATAATTTCGAGAACTGGTGCACCATTTAAGTATTCCGCTAATGCCTTGGCGAAGGGAGCATTGACGTATGACCACATGCCATAAGTATCTTCAAGGTAGTCACGAAAATTGCGGAGGGCTTTATCTAGCTTAGGAAGAGCGGCTGAATATTTATTCCATAAAGCGTCACCCCGTGGATCGCCCTTTGGATAATGCTGGTTAACGTACGTGAATACTTGATCTTGAATGTCATCAGGAAGAAGAAGGTGAGGTAATGGTTGTGGTAAAAGGCCGTTTTTAAGCAACCGGTCACTTTCTAAGGCATTATTAATTAAGAATTTAACCTCTGGAAAAGGATCAAATAAGTCACGATATTGAGTAAGTTCTTCAATATATTTGGGCTGTTGGAGAACTTTCTGGGCCTTCTTAATCCGCTTCTTAAGCTTCTTTAGTTGCTTTGGATTCATAATAGCTCCTTACTTTAACTTCAAATTAAGCTGTTCTTGTTTTCCGTAGAATTTATCTGTATCAAGACGGTTATTCCGTCCCTTTAAGTAGCCATCGATCAGTTGGAAAATTTCGTAACGGTCATCGCTACTAATATCTGTTTGATTAAAGGTTAAATTGCGGGCGGAAATTAATAGTTTAGCAAGGTCAAAGTCATCTCGATCTGACTTCCCGGTAAGGTAGTCAAGACTGACATCAAAAAACTCGGCTAGCTTACGAGCTTCAATGTAAGATGGTGTCCGGATCCCCCGTTCCCAGTTACCAATTTGTGAAGCAGTATTTGGCTTTTCGTTAGGACCGAGATTCTGATTGAGGTGTTCAGCTAATTCTTTTAATGTGATCTTTTGCCCTTTACGTAAGGCGCGTAATCTTTCTGGAAACATCAAGTCACTCCCTTTAGTACTAACCTTTATTTTAACATTGGAAGCCACGTTTCGTGGAAAAATGTGCAATTAAAAATATTCTGTGATAAAATCATGACCGTTAACAAAAAATGCAACATGGGGTTAATTATTTTGAACTTACAACAAAAGAAACAAAAACATTGGGTCCGTCGTGGGATAATCACGGTGTTAGTGGTGCTTGGAGTTGCACTTTTTGGTGCAGGATCTTATTTTTTCCACGTTGGGATGGTTCCTGGTCATAAGTCATTTGTTAAGAATAATCAGCGAATCGAAAAGAGTGATCCGTTATACACCCAAAAAATGTGGTTTAAGCATGCCCAAAAACAACATTGGACAATGAAATCTGTCACTAAGAATTACCGGTTGGTTGCGGATTACATTCCGGCAAGTCATAAAACGACTAAGAACGTGGTAATTCTTCATGGCTTTATGGGGAATAAAGAAAAAATGGGCGAGTATGCAGCGCTGTTTCACCAGATGGGGTATAACGTTCTAGTGCCGGATGCCCGCGCTCATGGTCAAAGCCAGGGAAAATATATTGGCTATGGCTGGCCGGAACGTTATGACGTTCGTAAGTGGACTCAAAAACTAATTGCACATAATGGTCAAGATAGTCAGGTTGTAATTTATGGTGTCAGCATGGGTGGAGCTACGACGATGATGACGAGTGGAATCCATATGCCGAAACAGGTGAAGGCCTATGTTGAAGATTGCGGGTATAGCAGTCTCAATGATGAGCTTAACTATGAAGCGGGGAATCTATACAATATTCCAACGCCAATTCGCTGGCCATTAGTTAAGACGCTCAGTTTGATCAACCGAATTCGTAACGGCTTCTTTACTGGTGAGGCTAGTTCCGTTAATAGTTTGCACCATAATCATTTGCCAATGCTCTTCATCCACGGGAGTAACGATCATTTTGTTCCAACCAATATGGTATATGCCAACTATCGAGCTACTCAAGGCCCTAAGCAATTATGGGTCGTTAACGGTGCTTCCCACGCTTCTTCCTTCGCCCACTCTCCTCAATCCTACCGCCACCATCTTGAAAGGTTTTTGGGGAGGTATGTAAAATAGAGTGTGAGCCGTGACGAATTAGCAACTGAGCACTAGGAAATCCCGGACGATGATTGTTTACAATCAAGGACGGGATAGCTAGGCGGAAGTTGCGGTCACGGCGAACACGTTTTGACTCTGTGACAGTAGAACCTCATCTAAGTGGAAGCCCATTTCAACAATGTTATAATTAACAGTCGAAGCAAAAACGGATAGGAGAAGCAAAAATTGGGAATTGCATTTGAAATCGTTACAATCTTAATTGGAATTGAACATCTAGGGATTATGGTGCTAGAAATGTTTGCTAGCCCTGCAAAACAAGCCAAAGCATTTGATATGGAAGAATCTTTTCTTCGCCAAAAGGCTGCAAGAACTTCAATGGCTAACCAGGGAATCTACAACGGAATGCTTGGAGTATCGTTGATTGCTAGTCAGTTTATTTTCCTGGGGATGACTGCGATTATGGTAGGTCGTTTATTACTTATTTTCGTTGCAGTTGTTGGGTTATATGGCGCCTTAACCGCTACAAAGAAAATTTGGCTATTCCAATTTATTCCAGCAGTAATTGGGCTGATTTTATCGCTTTAAATAACTGAAGAAGCTGGGAATCAAGCAGAGCCCTAGTGTCTAGTTACGAACGGACTCTTAAAAAGCTTGATTTCCAGCTTCATTTTTATTCCATTGACTGAACCATTACAAGTTCATCGGTTGAAATTTGTTCATTGAGCGCATTAGCAAGTGATTGAGAAAACTTGCCATCAGCAAGGCACTGCTGAACATATGAGTGCTCAAACTGAAATGCTTCAACAAAGAGAGCATTCATCCTGTCAGCGTCAACTTGTGAATCACGGTTAAAGAAGTGGGCTCGCTGAAGATAAGCACGGCGAATCATTGTAATTTCATTGACGTTCTTTGGCGTTTGAATTGTATCAAGGAATTTATTAACCTCTTGATTAAGAAGGTTAAAGACAGCCTTAAATGATAAGAATTGGTCGGGATGAAGCTGGTGTTGTTCAAGCTGACGACGGTGTTGGGCTTGAACTTTACCGTTACGGTGCCGGATAATTCGCCATTTGATTCGGTGAATAACAGTCGAGACAAAGGACATAAAAGTGTGGTTCCCGGTATTATAAATTGAACGGGCGACAATTCGTGAATACCATTCAGCTTGCTTTTCAGAGATCTTTTCCTCTTCAGCAAGTTGCTCAATAATTTCCAATTCTAGTTGGTGAGATTTCCGGGCAATTTTCTCAAAAACAACCGAATTAATCCGGTAATATTGGGTCATTTGACTGCTTAACTGATCCATGATGATCGCTTTTTCAGCCCGATCCTCGGTATTTGACTTTAGTTCATTGATTGCATATTGAACTGTTTTGACGAGGGCATCATGAAATTCCGTTGCACTGTAGTCATTAGCTTTTCGTGGAAGCATTATTGGAAAGGCAATTGCCCCGACGATAATACTAGTTAGGATTACCAATGCCGAGATGAGGATAATTGAATTCCGGAAGGCAAATTGATGACCGCTAACAATAATCGGCAGGGAGAAGGCTAAAGAAAGCGTGATGGTCCCGTGAACGCCTCCCAAAGCAAGTAACCAACTATCACGGTTAAGTTCTTCCTTTGGTGAATGCAGGTTAACTAATCGCCAGCGAGCCCAAGCATACCGAAGAATTAACATTATTAAGAAAAGCATTACCGAGAGACTAATTAGTTTTAAGAGGTTAGCTGGTGAAGTTCGTCCAATTACTTGGGGGATTAAGAGCCCTAAAAGAACAAAGACAATTCCATTGAGGGCGTCACTAATGATTGTCCAAATTGTCTTTGTTGCCATTTGAACTTTGGCGGAGGTTAGGCGTAACCGATCATAGAGGATACTATGAACAACCCCCGCGGAGACAACCGCTAAGATCCCGGAAAAATGGCATTCTTCAGCTAGCCAGTAAATAACAACCGGAGTCATAACGTTAATTGGGATCACAATTGAACCAATATCAACGTGTTGACTCATCAATTTCATTCGAAGAGTAATCAGAAGGTTGCCTAGGATTGCCCCGAAGATGATCCCACCGAAGAATACGTAAGAGAAATACCAAATTCCGTGGGCAAGTGAAAAGGTTCCAGAGGTAAAAGCGGCAAGTGCGAGGTCTAACAGTACGATTCCTGAAGCATCGTTAAAGAGGGATTCAACTTCCAAAGTCGTATTGACATTTTCAGGCATCATTACGTTAGTAGTTAACGATTTTACAGCAACGGCATCGGTTGGTGTAATAATTGCCGCTAGCATAAAGGCGAGGGGCAGAGTAAATAGCTTGGGAAAGGCTAAATGAAGGGTAGCACCGATAATAATTACCGCAACAAGCGCAAAACCGACACTTAGCGACAGGATATTTTTAACGTTTTTTGATAAAACCCTAAATGACTGATTTTGACCATCATTAAACATCAATGGGGCAATAACCGCCATCATGAATAACTCTGGATGCATTGTGAAATCAGTGGCGGTGGTTGGCAGGGATGCCATTAGAATCCCGGCCACAATCTGGTAGATTGATAACGGAATTTTCGGATAAATTAGGTGAATAATATTAGCGATAACGACGGCAGCCAGTAATAGAAAGATTGTAAAAATAATGTTCATTTACTTACTCAACTCCTTCTAAAAGACTGCTAAACTATTCACGACCCAGAAGAACCTTCACTGCCATTGCAATATTATAAATATAGAGGATTAACGCAATTAACAGGGCAAAAGTTAGTAGGATCCCGCTGAATGCGCCCAGATTAGCAATCATTGAATGCCAAGCTGCTACGCTAATAAATAGGAAGCAGAAGATAATGTATAGTAGTGGGAAAATTTGCGTCCAAAAGGCTAACTTAGCCTGGCGTTTAACCCAAGGATTATCGCTTCCGGCAACAATCCAGACAATTAGTGGAAAAATTACTGGAAGAAAAAGAATACTGAGGTACGAAAGGGCCCCAATGATTCGTTTGGATAAACTAATATCGTTATTCATAGTGAAAAAATCTCCAATCATTTTTCTTCATTATGCCTGATCTATTGCGGGAGTGCAATTAGCAGAACCTGGAGAATAATGATGCTAGTTATTAGGATTGCCCAATCAGACCAAGAAATAGGAATTTGGACAGCGAAAGTCCGTGGCTGCCCTTCACGAAAACCGTGAGTCTCCATTGCCTGAGCTAGTTGATCCGACCACCTAATGGCTGAAAGAATTGCTTTGAAGTAAAGAATTGGCGACCACCAATGAAGATTAATTCCGCGCATTCTTCCGGCAACCCTAATTGAAATAACGGTTCGTTTAATTCGTGGCAAAATATTTAACGCTGCTAAGGTACCATAGGCGAACTTACTGGGAAGATGACAGTTCTGTTCTAATGATCGCGCTAGGGTAAGTGTTGAGGTTGTGAAAGTCATTACTCCGCCAGCAAAAACATAAACGTAAAAGCGACTTACCATACTCCATCCAGTAAGCCAACTATGTCCTGGACCATATCCGCCAATAGTGATGAGAACCGCAAGCCCAGGGATTACGGGGATTAGCATTAGCCATATAAAGCGACGCCATGTTAGGTGGTGACAGAGGAGAACGACCAAAAGACAGACGATAAGGATTAGGTTTACATAGAGCTGATTTGTAAAGCTAATCTCGAGTGAAATAAGGAGAAGGAGGAGAAGTTTAATGCTGGGATTCATTTTGTGGCCCTCCTTGATATGAAAGCTGCTGATTAGTAAGACTAAGGTGATAATCAACCACGCTAGCTAAGTGATCTAATTGGTGACTCACAATTAGCAAGGTTTGTGGAAAGTGTTGCTTGCTCTGTTCAATAAGGGTCAGTAACTTCTGCAATGATTTATGGTCAAGGCCTGCAAATGGCTCGTCCATTAGCAAAATTTCCTGTCCCATTATTAGCATGACAAGGTTTTGAATAAGTTTTCGCTGGCCGCCACTCAGTGAATAAATAATTCTTTGACTAATATCAGGCAGACCGACCATTGCTAAAAGTTCCTTTGCTGTTTTGGAGGTTAAAAATGGGTTATGACCATTTTTGATGCTTAACATTAGTTCTTCACCGACAGTAACGTTTAGGAATTGTTGATTGGTTTCTTGGAAGATTAAACCGACTTTAGAATAATATTTCCCGGGGAATATTTTTTGAATGTTTTGATCCTTATACGTTATTTCTCCTTGGTAGGGAGTTAACTTAGCAATCGATTTAAGAAGAGTTGATTTTCCCGCACCGCTAGCACCAGTTAGTAAGGTAACTTTGTTTTGAATAATATTTAAGCTGGTGGGCTTAATAAGGGAAGTTTGATTACGACTTATAGCATAGTCTTTTAACTTCATAACGATATTAGCAGTTAGCGGGGGAATTTTGGTGATCAGCTTGCTACTATGCTGGTGGTTAGCATTTTCTAACAGTGTCAAGATATTTTGCGGTGAAAGAAGTGTGGCTTTAGAGTCGTGGAACTGAACAACAAGCTGGCTAAAATTTTGGTAATTATGGAGATCGTGCTCGCTGATAATGATTGTTGTGCCATTTTCATTTTGAAGCTGGGTTAGTTTTTGAAGGAGAAACAGCCGGTTAGCTTCATCAATACTTGAAAAAGGTTCATCGAGTAAAATGATCTCTGCTTTCATTGCAATTGTAATTGCCAACGCAACCCGCTGTAATTGACCACCGGAAAGGGTAGTTAGTTTTTGCTGGGAAAGCTTTTCTAAACCAACAAAGGCCAGGGCATCCCTTGCCTGCTTGTTAATTTCTTCGTGAGGAATTTGAAGATTCTCTAGGGTAAATTCTAATTCATGTTGTGGGGTATCCATTGTGAATTGCATTGCTGGATCTTGAAAGAGCATCCCAATCCGTTGCCCATGGGGAATGATGACTTTCCCTGAACAGTTGCCACCGTATTTTGGAAGTAGGCCAGCGATCAACTTTAACAGGGTAGTTTTTCCACTGCCAACGGGTCCGCTGAAGATGATTGAAGTATGAAGTGGCAACTCAAGGGAGACGTCGTTAAGGATCGGCTGGTCACCTTTATATGAGAATGTCAGATGTTGAATAGCTATTGATTCCATTCATTCTACCTCGAAAGAACGTGACTTCTGTTTAACAGGTTAACGATGAGTTTAACGAGGACACCGGTGAAGAAAAACATTGATAGCCAGCGAACAATTAACATCACAATTAACATTGAAAATGGGAAATGGCTGTAACCATTCCGGAACCAATCCCAGGCAAATGTCAGAATCGTGGTAGTTGTTGCGGAGAGAAGTAATGTTACCCAATTGTATATTTTATAAAGCGTTAAGGTAAAACCAAGTTCGGTCCCGATTCCTTGAACCAGACCCGAGAGCAGGGTGGTTACGCCCCATTGATCACCGAGGAGCATTTCCACTACGGCACTGAGAAATTCACCGAGAAATGAGGCACCGGGAAGGCGGAGCATAAAACCAGCTAACGGGCCAGCCATACACCAAATCCCTAATGTAATATCGTTAGCCATTGGTCCATAGCCAAAGGGAGTCAAGGCAATTGTTAAACCGTTATAAAGCAGGCCAGTTGCTAAGTAGATTACTCCAAAAACGATTCCGATGATTGCTAAGAGAATAATATCTTTTAAGTGAAATTGATGAAACATAATGATTCCTTTCTTGGGGAAAGAAAAAGAACCGTGACAAAAAATGTCATGGTCCCTTAATTGGTTGATTAAAAACGCGCTTCCTTCGCTAGTATTATCTAGACAGGTTCAATGGGTCTAATCTCAGCCAAGTGGCACCCCAGACAAATGATTTTCTTTTGTTACTATCATACAACAAAAACAGATTCTTCGACAGTTAATTTAGTGATTGGCTAAAAGATTAGTCAGGTGGTTCATAAAGACGGGAACGAATCGTTCTTGGTTAACGTTAATTGCAACCTTAACATTTGGATGGGGTTCATTTAACCGCATCTTATCGCCGATTGTCCGGGCATAATTATGTTCGCTAGTAATAACTTTCATTGGCAGAGCAAGGGTGGTTACAAATGATGGGTCAATTGCCACGCCGACTGCCAGCGGATCATGAATTGCACAGCCAAGCTTATCGATCCCTAACCGATAGTAGGCATCAATGTAGAAATCAGTGAGTTCAGCATAGGCAATTCCAGCCGGTGTTCCCAAATTACGCCACTGCTGAGTTTCTTTTTTTGTGAGGAGTGTCCGCAAAGTAACATCAAGGCCAACCATTGTGATTGGTAATTGACTGGTAAAGACCTCGTTAGCAGCTTCAGCGTCTTGATTAATATTGGCCTCAGCAACTTCACTAACATTTCCTTCGACTGTCAACGCCCCGCCCATTAGAGTAACATTACCGATTAAGCGACTGATCTGCGGATCCCGATGTAGTGCAGCAGCAAGGTTTGTCAATGGACCAGTCGGAACGACAATGAGGTCTTTACTGTACTGATGAGCCGCTTCAATGATAAAATCAACACCGTCTTTAGTTTGAACTTGGTGACGCGGTTCAGGAAGTGAAATATCACCGATTCCGTTATTTCCGTGAATCTCCTTGCTGACTTGCATGACTGTAAAATGATCAGTAGTGCTTGAGTGGCTAAGTCCCTTAAAAACGGGGACGTCTTGGCCGAGTAATTCAAGCAGCTGTAATGAGTTCTTAGCGGTTTGCTCTAATAAGTTATTACCGTAAGAAGCAACAACTCCGATTAAGTCAATGTTGGGGTCAGCAATTGCATACGCAAGAGCTAACGCATCATCGACCCCTGTATCTAGATCCAGGATCATTTTTTTAGTGGCCATGATATTTTCCTCCAGTTAGCTAGTTTATGTTAATGATAGCTAAATGATGCTGGCCCCGCAATTTTAATTTCAGCAAAAATCAATTACAATAAGAAAAAAGAATAGAGAGGAGCCATGGCGAATGGCAAAAATGTATGACATTACAATTATTGGTGGCGGACCTGCAGGAATGTTTGCGGCCTTTTATTGTGGACTCCATGAATTAAACGCCCAATTGATCGAAAGCTTGCCCCAACTTGGCGGCCAAGTTAATGCTCTTTATCCGGAAAAACAAATCTGGGACGTTGCAGGACTTCCAGGAGTAACGGGACACGAATTAGTAAGTCAGCTGCAAAAGCAACTTGCGGTAGCTCCGGTTGACCAGTTTACAAATGAGACCGTTGAGGATGTTGTAAAGGAAGCAGACGGGACATTTACGGTTAAGAGTGCTGGCCGAGTTTCTCATTCCCGGGCAATTGTGATTGCCTTAGGAAATGGCGCATTTAAGCCCCGAAAATTGGCTCTTGATGGAGCAGATGAGGTTGAGGGCAACCAGCTTCACTACTTTGTTACTCACCGTGATGACTTTGCTGACAAACGAGTAGCGGTTTTGGGTGGCGGTAATTCAGCCATTGATATTGCATTAATGCTTGAGCCCATAGCTAAGCAGGTCTCGCTAGTTCACCGTCGAGATCAGTTCCGCGGGATGGAACATTCTGTTTCACTTTTAAAGCAATCAAGCGTGAACTTGGTTACACCGTTCTTACCAAAGGAACTTCAGGTGGAAGACGATCAATCTGTCACGTTGAAGTTAAAGAAGATGCGTAGTGATGAAATGACAAACTTGAACGTTGATCGGATTGTGGTTAACTATGGTTTTACGTCAAATAATGCGGCACTTGATCAATGGTCGCTTAATTTAGCTGCTGAGCGAAACCTGATTAAGGTTGATTCAACGATGCAAACAAATATTGAAAATGTTTATGCAATTGGGGATGGGATTACCTATCCTGGAAAGACAGCGTTAATTGCGACTGCTTTTGGTGAAGCTCCGACCGCAATCACGGCCCTTGCTAAGAAACTTTACCCGACTAAACGGCTAGCAACTCACAGTTCATCAATGAAGATTGGAAAGTAACTACTAATTTTAAGAACATTAAAATAGATCAAGAAATAATTTAAAAAGGTAACAGATGTTGAGAATAATCCAAAATTTAAAGAAGATCCCCCATGTGATGATTGCTAATTGAAAATGGCAAAGATCATAGATGATTATGAGAGAAATAAAGAGGATGTTTCCTCGCAGAATATCTTTTGACCATTTATGGGTGAGAATATATGTCCAAAGATTGTTAAAAAGGTTACTGATACTTTGCATAGAGCTGATCTCCAATTACATTAAGTTAGCACAAATCACCGCAACAATAAAAAAGAAAATTGCGGTAAGGTAGCTGATCTTCAAATTTTGACGCATTCTGTTACCTCTTATTATTCATTTAAAATACGATTGATTATCTAATAGTCTATAATATAATAGAAATGATTTTATTGGTAGTTGAATTAAAAGGGGTAAGGTAAAATTAATGAAAAGAAGTAGATACGTTATTTATGCGTTATTCTGCCTAATAATTGCTATTTTTGGTGTTCATTCAAGCTTAAAGACTAGTGCGAACGATCAGGGGAGCACGGCGGCCACTACTGTTACAAAAACAGTTGCTCAAAAGCAATCATCATCTAGTTCTAGCAGCCAGATGCGGACACCAATTGATTGGCGAAAGTCTTCTGAAACAAAGGCATACCCTGATCTGAGTAAGGTTAAGCACTTGTGGATCAAGGTCAATTTAAAGACTAACCGCACCTATTTATATGATGGTAATCATGTGATCTACACAATGTATTCAACCGGTGGGATTTATAAGAAAGATCCTAAAACAGGTAAAATGAAGAGTATGACACCAACGGGTACTTTTTATGTTCAACAGGAACGGGGAAATAGTTTTTACAATGCGCGATTAAAAGAAGGAGCTAATTACTATACTTCCTGGTTAAATCATGGAGAATACTTGTTCCACAGTGTTCCAACCAATGCGGACGGATCATACAATAAAAAAGAAGCTGCTAAATTAGGAAAATCCACGGGCTCGCATGGCTGTATTCGGTTATCAGTGGCAGATGCAAAGTGGATGGAAGAGAATTTGCCGGTGGGCACAAAAGTTGAAATAGTTGGTTAAATGCAGCTGATTGGAGAATAAAAATGAAAAAGGTTATCGCTTTTCTTTCGACATTGTTACTGATGATTTGTTGTGTGGTTGCAAGACCGCAAACAGCATCCGCTGCCCAAATGATCGATAGTCGATCGGCAATTATGATCGATGCTGATACGGGGCAGATTATTTATCAGCAAAATAGTGAGGAAAAGCTACCGATTGCTTCAATTAGTAAGCTGTTAACAGTAAGCGTGATTGAAGATGAAATTAACCATCACCAGCTTTCATGGAATACTAAAGTAAAGATCAGTAAAAAGATCGCTGAGGTTTCTAATGATTCAAACTATTCTGCAATTGGGTTACAAGCTGGACAATCATACACGGTGCGGGAGCTTTTCAATGCAACGTTGATTAAATCTGCTGATGGGGCGGCCTTAGCATTAGCAACTGCTGATGGAAGTACCATCAAACAGTTTAACGAAAAAATGCAAAAGAAGGCTCGACAGATAGGAATTACCGATGCCACAATTGTTAATCCAGTTGGGCTGAAGAATGGTGACCTGAAAGGGCTGAAGCAAGCGGGAATCAGTAACAATGCTGAAAACTCGATGACTGCACGTGATGTTGCTTTGATGTCGCAGTACTTGGTTAAACACTATCCAAGTGTTCTAAAAGTTACAAGTCAGCCTAAAGCCCAATTTACGATTGCCAAGGGGAAGACAAAGGAAGTTGAAAATCTTAATAAGATGCTTTCAGGTGGCAAATATACCGTTGACGGTGTGCAGATTGATGGTTTGAAGACTGGAACTTCTGAGGCTGCCGGAGCTTGTTTCGCTAGTACGGGGAGTTACCAGGGGCATCGACTGATCACTGTTGTTCTTCATGCTAACGGTAAGGATAAGGATGCTCGGTTTACGCAAACGCAGAAGTTGTACCAGTACTTTATTCAAAATGCCCACCAACAAGTGCTAACACTGAATAAAAAGCAGTCGCAAAAGCGGGTTTCTAATGGTACTAAACGGATGCTAACTGTTGGACCTCATTCGTTTACAGTATGGCAGATGCAAAAGACTGCTCAGTACACTATTCAGCCTCGTTATTACAAGCACTTAACTAACCATAAAGCAAGGTTGAACGCACCAGTTAAGAAGGGTGAACGACTCGGAACCATCGCAGTTACCGGCTCTGACATCAGAACCGTCGATAATAAGCCGGTCACTATCCCACTACAAAGTACCGAAACAATCAACCGCGGAAACCTTTGGCAGAGAATTTGGAATTAAATAGAGTGTGAGTCGTGACGAACTAGCAACTGAGCACTAGAAAATCCCGGACGATGATTGTTTACAATCAAGTCCGGGATAGCTAGGCGGAAGTTGCGGTCACGGCGAACACATTTTGACCATGTTGCCTAGAATATTAGCTCTAGCAAGTTGAGTACGTTTCTACTTTGCCATAAAATTTTAAAAACACCGGACTACAATTTTAATTGTAGTCCGGTGCTTTTTGCTTTGTTATGTAGTTAAGTTTTTATATCATTGTCAAAACGTGCTTGCCAGGGACTTACTAGAGCTAATGTGTCCTACTGCAACTTAGTCGAAACGCGTTCAGCCTAAGCTCCCTCAAGATAACGACCTCTCTCCGCAGTAGCTGACTGAACTTTATATCCATAAAGTTCTAGTCAGCCTTGCGAGGGTTCACAGACGAAAACAAGTTTTCTGGTTCACCGCTTAGGCGCAAGTCGCCCTCGTCGAGAGAAATCGTTATCATCCGGGAGCTCTTTACGTCTTCACGCTCTGCTGACTCACACTCTACTTGTTATTCCCATCCGGGTTAGTAATTTTGATTCGGTTAGAATCGGTTGAGGAGTGATTTTGTTCAGGAGCGTCGGTTGAGTAATCATCAACGGTTGAACGATCGCCGTTCTTTGAGAAGATGCTGGTTGACTTATCTCCTAATTCCTTTTCGATTTGTTTCTCACGCTTCAAACCATTGGAATAATTGTAGTCCGCAGGGTTAACTTTCTTGAAGCCCTTTGGATGGTAGAAACGAAGAAGGTTCTTTTCGTTTAAGGAATCGGAAAGTGATAATTCGGTATTAACAAGTTTATGATTCTTCTTTAGCTGTTTCTTTTGCTTTGCAGTTAATTTAGCAATTTTACCAGTCTTATTATCGTAAATTGTTCCGCTAATGCTGGAGAAACGTGGGGTCACAAAATCATGATTACGGAAGGCAACGACCTGACTGTGCTGACTAGAGAAGAGGTCGGTACCAAACTGGATATACCGCTTGGTGCTAATTCCAAGAAGGTGAAGCAGGGTCGGTAGAACATCAACTTCGCCACCATATTGGTGATAAATTCCTCCGTGGCCGCCAGAACCAGGAATGACAAACATTAATGGTACTCGTTGAAGTTGAGTATTATCAAAGTCTGTCCAGTCATCTGGGTTACGATCAAGGGCAGTTGCTAAAGCCTTGTTTTCAGAATTTGAAATTCCGTAATGGTCACCATAAATCATGATCACTGAGTTTTTATCTAACCCGGTCTTTTGCAGGTAAGCAAAGAATTCA
>NZ_GG693412.1:327050-333249 GCF_000159435.1 Limosilactobacillus vaginalis DSM 5837 = ATCC 49540
GCGAGTGATTGATCAAGGTAATGAGCTGTCACAAAGTAATTGTCAACGGTAGTGTTCCCGGTATTGGTAGTTTGGAAATTAGGATCCTTATCTTCGTCATCCAAGCTGTACGGGAAGTGGTTAGTAACGGTAATAAACTTGGTATAGAACGGCTGCTGTAAGTTCTGTAAGTAGTTAACTGAGTTCTTAAAAAGCAGCTTATCCTTAAGGCCATACCCCGTTGCCTTATCACCAGAGGTATCATAGTAGCTTGCGTCGAAGAAGTATTGATACCCCAAGTTCTTGTAAACATTATTCCGGTTCCAGAAGCTGGCAACGTTACCATGAAAGACGGCACTAGTATAACCAGCTCGTTGATTTAGAATTGCTGGAGCACCCTGGAAGGTATTATCACTACCAAGAGTGGCAAAAAGCGACCCTTGAGGAAGCCCAAACGTACTTGTTTCAAGCATGTTTTCAGCGTCACTGGTCTTCCCTTGACCAACTTGGTGGAAGAAGTTATCAAATGCATAAGTATCACTACCATGATATAGGGAGTTTAAGAATGGGGTAACTTCTTGGCCATTGACCTTCTTATCAATTAAGAATTGTTGGAAGCTTTCAAGGTGGATAACAATCACGTTGCGTCCCTTAGCGATCCCGTACAGTTTGGGATTGGGGGATGCATAGTGCTTGTCGGTAAATTTTTTAACTTTTAATAGCTCTGACTTGGTGGCACTTTGGCGCATCTTGTTAATATGTTGCGATTTCACAACATCATACCCGGTAAATGCATCAATGCCGAGATATTTAACAATATAAGTTCGGTCAAACGTCCGGGTAAGTAATTGTGGCCGGCTCATTTCAGCCAATGAAAGATTAATACCGAAAAGTGTCAATGCCATTGAAGTAAATGCAAAGGCTAATTTACTGCTAATAGCACGGGGATCAAAGTGAATCTTGTGCAGCAGCATTAAAATGATAATAATGACAATGTCAAGCCAATAAAAAAGGTCGTGAACGTTGGTGAGGGCTAGTGAACTGCCGCTTAACCCCTGATTAACTTTTGAGTAACCAGTCATAGTCGCAATGGTCATAAAGTCAGTAAATTCACGATAATAGATGACGTTTAGGTACAGTAAAAGCGTGTTGGCAATATCTAATCCCATTAAAACCGGGTAGAAGAAGCGGGACCGCTTAAAGTAAAAGGCAATACTGTAAATTAATGCGGTAATTGGTAACGGATTAATTAGCAGAATAAGGTATTGAAAGATGCCTTCTGCTCCTAATTTAAAGTCAGTAAAGTAAGCAAATAATGTCTTTAACCAAAAAAGGACCACTAGAAGGGTGAAGAACCCGATCCTAGTGTCCACGAATTTGCTTAGTTTTTTCATTAGGAATGTTCCTCGCAATCGAGATTTAATAGTTATTTAATGCTAGCAAAACTAGCAAATCAATAGCCATTCTATCACAGATTAATTGAGAAACATTTATCTAAGAAAGATTGTTGTCAAAATTTAATTATTTGTTTACCTTAACCGGGACTGGTTCAGGTTCCACTAACCAGTCATGACTGAATAACTTGCGTAACTTTTTGTTAACGGGGATCCAGATCCCGGCGTGAAGAATATCTTTTAACGATTCAAGCATCGTTTTATCCTGCCGGTACTCCTTGGTTAATGGAATTACCAATAAGTGGCCTTCTTCTGTCACTACGGTAACTTTTTTAGCACTCATGGCAATAATTTTAGCCGCGACAATGTTAGGTTGAGAAGTAGTTTCTTTTAATGTCATTAATAATCCCTTCCTTCATCTTGGCTTTAAGGATAATGGGAAAGTATGAAGAAGCTGTGAAAACGAGGATAAGCAATTTCAAAGAATTGGTTCCTCTTCTAAATCACTAATGGAAGCGCTATAATTAAGAAGATCACAGAAGAACGGAGGATGGTTCAATGACAAAATTAAACATCTACTTAGTACGACATGGTCAAACGTACTACAACATTTATAACAAGCTTCAAGGATGGAGTAACTCTCCGCTGACGGAAAAGGGCAAGCAAGATGCTAAAAATGCTGGTGAACGGCTGAAAAATGTTCATTTTGATGCGGCCTTTTGTAGTGATACAACCCGGGCAATGGAAACCATTCAAAAGATTCTTGATTTGAATCAGGCAGACTCCGTACGTGAACCAGTTGCTGCCCCATATTTCCGTGAAGAGTTTTACGGCTCTTATGAGGGAACCAATATGGATTGGGCTTGGTATAACGCTGGTGCCCCACATGGCTACAATACGTTCAAGGAAATTGTTCTCGCAAGTTCCATTGGTCAAGCAAAGGATTGGCTGAAAGAGGCTGATCCATTCCATGATGCGGAAAATAATCAGGAATACTGGGAACGGATGAACAAGGGACTTGAATTAATTCGGCACGCTGACCTTCCTGAAGATGCCAACGTTCTGTGGGTAAGCCATGGGAATACTCTCTTAAGTCTTGTTGAAAAATTTGGTGGCGGCAAATATGATGTCACCGTCCGGCCCAAAAATGGTAGCCTCACCACCGCCACCCTCACCGACCACGATTTCAAGATTGAGGAGTATGACAAGTAGAGTGCCTTCGCCCCAAAGAGTTTCCGGAAAGCTAGCGATTTCTCCCGACTGGATGCTGAAAGCATCTGGGAGGGAGTTTGTTGTCTATAGGGGCTTCCCGGCGAACACGGTTTGACTTTGTTGCAGTAGAACGTCAGCTAGGCGGAAGTTGCGGTCACGGCGAACAGATCTCGGCTCTGTTGCCCAGAATTGTTAGCTCTAGCAACCTCTGCCAAGCACATTTAGCCCCTTAAACTTTGCAAAAAAACTGAGAGACCAGCAACCTAACTGATCTCCCAGCTTTTTGGACTAAAACGCAAACCTTGCAAAGCATTTAATCATATTTGAAAGAATTACTTAACACTGTTATAATTACCGCAACTAATAAATATTCATTATTTTGAATAAAGAATATTGAGTATTACTTGAGGATGGAGATTGGAGTTAATGCCAATGGATGAGAAAAAAGGAATTAATACAACCGAGCTAACGTTGTTGATTATCGGTTCAACAATTGGCTCAGGAGTTTTTGGAATAACGAGTGACTTAGCAACAGCAGCTGCACCTGGACCAGCGATTCTAGCATGGATTATCGTTGGAATTGGGGTTTTAACATTAGTATTATCGTTAAATAATCTTTCGCAAAAACGACCGGATCTGGATTCGGGGATCTTTAGTTATGCAGGGGCTGCATTTGGACCACTTGGTGAGTTCATTTCTGGATGGGCGTACTGGTTATCGGCCTGGCTTGGTAACATTGCGTTTGCCACGATTACAATGAGTGCGTTCGGGACATTCTTTCCCAAGGTGTTTGCAAATGGTCAAAATTTAGTATCCATTATTGTAGCAATTATTTTAACCTGGATTTTGACATTGTTAGTTAACCGGGGGATTGAATCAGCAGCATTTATAAATTCAATTGGAACAATATGCAAAATCATTCCGCTAGTTGTGTTCGTAATTTGTGTAATCATTGCTTTTAAGGCAAAGATGTTTACAGCAGACTTTTGGGGCAACGTTGCACAAAACGTTCATGGACTAAAGCAAACGTCACTATTTACCCAAGTTCGGTCATCAATTATTGTTATGATGTGGCTGTTCGTTGGGGTTGAAGGTGCGTCAGTGCTTTCGAGCCGGGCACGGACACGGACTGATGCAGAAAAGGCTTCAATTCTTGGTCTTGCTAGTTTATTGACAATTTACATCGTTGTTTCGATCTTGCCTTATGGAGTTATGACCCGGGCGCAGTTAGCTGCTGGTGGTCAACCGGCTCTTGGTGCGATTATGCAACACCTGGTTGGCGGTTGGGGTGCCGCATTGATTAGTATTGGGTTAATCATTTCAGTGCTAGTTTCCTGGCTTTCATGGACCATGTTGCCAGCTGAATCATTGATGCTAATGGCAGATGATCAAACCCTGCCAACCTCTTGGGGGAAGTTAAACAGCAAGAAAGCACCAACTCGAGCATTAATCATCACTGGGGTACTTCAGTCAATCTTCCTGTTCTCCTTATTATTCACTGATTATGCGTATAATTTTGCATATACTTTATGTACAGCCGCGATCCTTATTTGTTACTTCCTAGTTGGGGTTTACCAAATGGAATATAGTGGTCAAAATCATGAATGGGGTCAGTTTATCATTGGATTAATCGCAACCCTGTTTGAGTTAATGGCGATGGTATTATCAGGATGGAAGCAAGTGATGGTAGTTTCTGTCGGCTTTATCCCTGGTTTCATTTTTTACTTGCAAGCATGTAAGGAATTTAAGCACGTCGTTACTACTAAAGAAAAAATTGTTATGGCATTGATCGTTATCTTTGCCATAGTTTCACTAGTGTTAATTGGTAACGGTACAATTTCAATTAATAATTAGGAGGTTATGACTTATGGTAGAAATCGCTCCATTTGGTGTTGAGGCGTGGCTGAATAAATGGGAAAAGAGTGCTAAATACGATATTTCCCAAAGTACAATCGCATCATTAACAATGCATGAAGTCTTAAACCTTGATGGTAATAATGGTCAAGAGTTCTATGCAATGTTGGATCAACAAAAGATGAACTACGGCTGGATTGAGGGTTCACCTGAATTTAAGCAGGAAGTCGCTAAGCTGTACCAACATGTGGAGCCCGAAAATGTGTTACAGACTAACGGGGCCACTGGAGCTAATATCTTAGCCCTGTATAGTTTGATTCAACCAGGCGATCATGTTATTGCAGAATACCCTTCATACCAGCAGTTGTACGATATTCCTAAGTCGCTTGGGGCAGAAGTTGACTTTTGGCATATTCATGAAGAAGCCAACTGGTACCCAGACATTAACGAGCTGAAAAAACTGATTCGTCCTGATACGAAGATGATTTGCTTAAACAATGCTAATAATCCAACTGGGACAATTTTGGATAAGAAGTTCTTGGAACAGGTTGTTGAAATTGCAAAATCAGTTGGTGCATACGTTTTGGTTGATGAGGTTTATTTGCCGTTAGACGATCCAACGAAATTTACATCAATCATTGACCTCTATGATAAGGGAATCGCGACTAATTCACTTTCTAAAACCTATTCAGTACCAGGAATTCGGATCGGTTGGACCGCAACAAATAGTGAATTAGCAGATCTTTTCCGGAAATTCCGTGATTATACAATGATTTGTGGCGGTGTCTTTAATGATTTGCTTGCCACCTACGTTCTTTGTCACCGTGACCAGGTGTTGGCACGTAATCGAAAGCTGGTTCTCGGTAACTTGAAGATTTATCAAGAGTGGATTGAATATGAAGATCGTGCTTCAGTGGTAATGCCTCAAGCAGTTTCAACGTCATTCCCGAAGCTAGATGTTCCGGTAGATATTCATACTTTCTGTGAGAACTTGTTAAAGGATGAAGGAGTCTTGCTTGTTCCGGGAGACGCCTTTGATACACCAAAGCACGTTCGTTTAGGATACTGTGCTCCAAAAGCAACCCTTAAAGAAGGACTCAAACGATTATCAAGTTATCTTCATCAATGGGATTAGAAAGAAGCTTGATTCCCGCGATTAGACTTAGTAATAAAAAAGATCTGGAAATTATTTTCCAGATCTTTTTTACTCTTTGCTTACTAAACCGTCTAAGAACTTTTGAATGGAAATCCTGCCACCGGAAGAACGCTTGCCTTGCTGGTATAGCATTTCACTGTGGACGCTTTCGTAGCCAAAGAGCAGGTTAGAAATATCAGATAACTGTTCGTCATAGGGGTTGTCAATCAGGCGGTTAGCGATGTTTGCCAAACCAACTTTAATTGCTCGCCGAATTCGCTGATCGATTATCCGACGTTCGTGCTCTGAAATGCCCATTAATTGTTCTAGGTCAATATTCCGGTAATTCTCTTTTTGCACCTTCATCAGGGAGATGATCTTAAGAATATCACTCGTCCCTTTTTCAGAAGTCATCCCGAGATAGTTGAGGGTAGCGGTAGCTTGGTGGTGCGCTTCAGCCGATTTTGGCTGCGACTGGGGAGTAAAATTATTAACCATCTTCGAAATATCAGAGAGTTGGGTTGCCATTTGGAGGCTTTGCCTAACATTTTTAAGAACGGTTTTAACCTCAATCAAATTAATGGGCTTATTAATAAAAAATTCGATTCCGGCCTTATAAGCTTCC
>NZ_GG693412.1:334275-341532 GCF_000159435.1 Limosilactobacillus vaginalis DSM 5837 = ATCC 49540
CGTCCGCCCGCATCTCACTGTTTTGCACTTTGGAAATCATTACAAAACGGATATTTGGCTTCACCTCTTTGACTTTTCGTACAAGGTCAACTCCTGATAGTTCAGGCATTAACAGGTCAACAAGGACAATATCGACATCTTTAACCATTAATTCTTGCAATGCGTCAGGTGAAGAACTGGTCATCCCGACAACTTCATCGTTAAAGTTTTGTTCAATGATATTTTGCAGGACATAGAGAATTGATTGGTCATCATCGACAATATAAAATTTCATCTTTACTCACCCTAACTAATTAGCTTTTGCTTATCCAATGTTACGAAAAAGGTTGTTCCAATGCCTGGAGCTGAATCGACAGTGATTTTTCCTGCAAACTGTTCCTCAGCAATTGTCTTGACGTTTGAAAGACCAATTCCCCGGTAAATATCACCGAATTGGTCAAATTTAGTTGAGAAACCTGATTTGAAAATCAGCGGCAAGAGATTTTTTGCGATCCCGCTCCCGTTGTCGGTAACTGAAAAGTAGACGTGCTGATTGTCTGCAGTAACTTTGATTAGCAACTCCCCATTTAGCTTAGTACCAATTGCGTCAATCCCGTTAATGATGAGGTTTGATAGGATGGTGACAAGGTAAAAATGACGCGGAATGGTAATATCAACGTGATTTTGAACGACCAGGTTAATATGAGCCTGTTTTTCGCGGATAATCATTTGGGAATAGTCGACAACGATTTTCAGAATATCGGTCATTGTCATCGGTGCGTTGCTTTGATCGTCAAAATAATCTCCTAGTCCCTTAATAAGGTTTTGGTAGGAGTGCTTGATTTCATGAACGTTCTGAGCAATTTTATACGCCATTGCCTGTTCTTCGGGAAGTGCCTTCTCCTTTAGCCGTTGATTGAGTTGGTAGGCGTTTTTGGTTACCTGCTCAATTTCATTAATCGTTTTCTTCATGAAGTAGACTTCGCTTTTGACTGCCGATGCAACCCAGATGAAATGGTAATATTGGCGTTCATGACTTTCACTATTCACCGTTAAAAATTGAAAGTAACGGATGGGAAAAGCAATCAAAAAGGCCAGTGTCGACCGTGCAAAAGCAAGGATGAATAATCCCTGAAGAACACTAAACGAGAATGCACTAAAATGATTTAAAAAAGCAATCTCGGCCATGTTAGCGAAATAATCACAGATAATAATCGTAAAATAAAAAGCAACGTTATTTTGAAAACTGCGGAGCCAATAAATCAAATAATAAAGAAAGACGTAACAGGTAAAAAAGATGATGTCAGCGATCGTATAGGCAATAGCATTTGAAGCTGTGGCACCATTACTTACTAGCAGGACGAATCCGCGAAAAACAGGGGAGGCGATCGCGATCGCTAACCCTAATTGAAGCGGGTTTAAGTCCTGGTTAAAGTAGAGAAAAACAGGCAGAAGGAAAGCAGAAAGAGCAATCATATTCCCCTTAGTGAATGCACTTGTGCCAATTTGGGAAGCAAGAGCGACACAAACAGCTGCAATAATAATTCGTTGATATTTACGGTAACGTAAAAAGTTAAGATTCTTTAACATGTGAATTCCTTAATTTTATCCATGATTAATTATGATTATTTTTGATGATCGTGGAAAGCGCTTACTAAAATTTTGATTGTAACTGATTAATCAGTTAATAACTATTAATCATATTAACTACTATTATACAACTATCTATTTAACAGACGGGAGTAGTAATAGTAAGTGCAATTATTTTATTTATAGTGAGGAGTTTAGGGTTATGGATGCAACTGCTAATCAGCCAAAGAAAAAATGGAAACTGAAGATGCCTGGCGCCTTCACAATTCTGTTCTTTCTGACGGTCATTTCAGTATTTTTAACATGGTTTGTGCCAGCAGGAAGTTATTCTAAGCTTTCGTATAGCCATGATCATCTTCAGGTTGTAGCGCCAAGCGGAAAGAAGACGGTTTATCCGGCAACGCAGGCAACTCTGAAGAAGCTCAACGTGAAAATTGACGTTGACCAGTTTAAGTCTGGGGCAATTAGTAAGCCGGTTTCAGTTCCAGGAACTTATAAGCGGCTTAAACAGCACCCAATGAGTCTGTACTCGATTTTCACCAGCATGGTCAACGGGACGATGCAGGCTGTTGATATTATGATCTTTATCTTTGTCCTTGGTGGCCTTATTGGGGTCGTTAAGGCAAGCGGGGCTTTTGAGTCAGGGCTTGAAGCGTTGACGAAAAAGTCGAAAGGTAAAGAGTTTATCCTTGTCTTTATGGTTGCCGTTCTGTTGGCATTTGGGGGAACGCTCTGTGGAATCGAAGAAGAAGCGGTGGCTTTCTACCCAATTTTAGCGCCAGTATTTATTGCAATGGGCTATGACTCGATTGTCGTTGTTGGGGCAATTTTCTTGGCTTCATCAATTGGGACAACCTTCTCGATTATTAACCCATTCCAGGTTGTAATTGCTTCTAATGCGGCCGGGACTCAATTTACTCAGGGGATGACTGGGCGGATCATCGGGTTCACCGTTGCTGTTATTTGCTTGCTCCTCTACCTTCACTGGTATGCCCGGAAGGTTCAGAAGGATCCGTCATTCTCATACACTTATGAAGATAAGGCTAAGTTTGATGCAATGTGGTCAATGGATTCTTCAGAAGAAAAGGATCTTACCTTTACAATTAAGAAACGGATTATCTTAGTTCTCTTTGCCGCTTCATTTATTATCATGATTTGGGGTGTGATGGCTAAGGGCTGGGCCTTCCCAGAAATGGCTTCATCATTCCTGTTGATTGCGGTAATTATCATGTTCTTAACCTGCTTTGGTCATAAAGATGGCCTTGGTGAATACCAAACAACCGAGGCATTCTCTAACGGTGCCGCTAGCTTAGTTGGGGTATCATTGATCATTGGGTTAGCACGGGGAATTAACAACATTTTGAATGATGGTTATATTTCTGATACGATCCTTTACCAATCTTCAGAATTAGTTCGTCATATGTCAGGATCTGTCTTCATCATTATGATGATGTTGATCTTCTTCGTCCTAGGTTTCATTGTGCCATCTTCTTCCGGCTTGGCAGTTCTTGCTATGCCAATCATGGCACCGTTGGCCGATACTGTTCATATCCCACGGTATATCGTTGTTACCGCCTACCAGTTCGGTCAATACGCAATGCTCTTCCTTGCACCAACCGGATTAGTTATGGCAACTCTGCAAATGCTCGATATGAAGTACTCTCACTGGGTTCGCTTCGTCTGGCCAGTCGTTGCCTTCGTTCTCATCTTCGGTGGTGGAATTCTGGTAACGGAAGTGTTGATGAATTAGAGTGTGAGCCAGCAAAGAACTTGCGGAAAGATAACACTAACTCCCGACGAAGGCGTCTCGCGCCTAGGAGGGAGGGTGTTATCTCTAGCAAGTTCCTGGCGAACACGTTTTTACTCTGTGACAGTAGAACGTTATCTTGAGGGAGCTTAGGCTGAGCGCGTTTTGGCTGTGTTGCAGTAGGAGCTACTGCGCAGATCTTGGCTATGCTACCGAGAAAATTTATAATACAAAAAATGGTATTCAGAAAATTTCTGAATACCATTTTTCATGTGCGCCCGGCATGGGTATTAGCTAGGCGGTGAGAGTCCGCTATGGGCCGTAGTAGTCGGAACCATGAGCTGAGGACAAGGGTGTCCACTGCGAGGTGGAATCTGAAGGAAGTCTAAGGCAAAGTACTGCACCGATGAACAAGAAGTAGCTATAAGGCTGGAACTAACTGGATAAGACTGCATGACAAGTTAAAGTCCAACACTACTCGAAGTTACTTTCAGTAAAGCTACCGGTGACATGGTACGAAAGTTAATATCCTTACCCGGGGAGATCTGGCCTACACGTTTCCGACAAGAGGAATAAGTTTAATTTCCACAGAAACAGGCGGTGCAGTGATGTAGCGTTGAGTAAGCCAGAAGTCAGCCGAGGTCATAGTAGTCTGAGTAATCAGATGAAGGACTGAACGACAATAACTTGTAACTTATATCGGAGGTGTAATCAGGTGCGACAATCGCAGAAAACAGAACAACAAGCTGACCGCTTGTCGAGGATAGGTTTGGAAAACCGAAAGTACACAAGGGCGCGTAGTACCGATTATGGTGAAGGTAAAGGTATGAGTGTCACTATCCAAGACTTAGTCTTGGACCGCAATAACCTTAATCAGGCTTATTTGCGAGTTAAGAGAAATAAAGGGGCAGCAGGCATTGACGATATGACAGTCAATGACCTTCTGCCATATCTCAGAGAAAATAAGACGGAATTGATCGCTAGTTTGCGTGAGGGCAAGTATAAACCAGCACCAGTCAAACGGGTAGAAATTCCGAAGCCTAATGGTGGAGTAAGAAAACTCGGAATACCAACAGTGGTGGACCGAATGGTTCAACAAGCTGTGGCCCAAATTCTTACGCCTATCTTTGAGCGTGTTTTCTCTGATAATAGTTTTGGCTTCCGTCCCCACCGTGGGGCCCATGACGCTATTGCAAAAGTAGTAGATCTTTATAATCAAGGCTATCGAAGAGTTGTCGACTTAGACCTAAAAGCCTATTTTGATAACGTTAATCATGACTTAATGATTAAGTATCTCCAACAATATATTGATGACCCATGGACACTAAGACTTATTCGTAAGTTTCTAACTAGCGGAGTCTTAGACCATGGGCTCTTCGCTAAGAGTGAAAAAGGAACCCCACAAGGAGGGCCATTGTCACCACTACTGGCGAACATCTATCTAAATGAGTTGGACAAAGAGTTGACTAGACGTGGTCATCACTTTGTGCGCTATGCGGATGATTGTAACATCTATGTTAAAAGTCAACGAGCCGGAGAACGAGTAATGCGAAGCATTACCCAGTTTCTAGAAAAGCGCCTGAAAGTTAAAGTGAACCCAGATAAAACCAAAGTCGGTAGCCCTCTACGGTTGAAGTTTCTTGGCTTTTCGTTGGGTGTAGACCACAATGGGGCCTACGCCCGTCCAGCTAAACAATCGCAACAACGAGTAAAGAAAGCGCTGAAGTTATTAACTAAACGTAATCGTGGAATATCTCTGACAAGAATGTTTGAAGAAATTCATCGAAAATGCGTGGGTGGCTTCAGTACTACTCAATTGGGAAACTAACTAACTTTATTCAACGCCTCGACAAGTGGTTGAGGGTTCGAATAAGGCAGTATATCTGGAAGCAATGGAAAAAGTTTAAAACTAAGATAACTAACTTACAGAAGTTGGGGCTGTCCCAGCGTGATGCATATGTCTTCGCTAGTACCCGCAAGGGCTACTGGCGAACTGCACATAGTAAGACCTTGAGCTATTCTCTAACTAATAGAAAACTGGAACAACTTGGACTTATGAATATGTCCAAGACGCTCCAGTCAATTCAATGTGATTAAGTTGTCGAACCGCCGTATACGGAACCGTACGTACGGTGGTGTGAGAGGTCGATAATTGAACTAATCAATTATCTCCTACTCGATTAAAGGGCGGTATGTGGGATTCGAACCCACGCGTGCCGGACCCACAAACCGGTGTGTTAACCAAACTTCACCAACACCGCCATGAAATAACAGTAACAAGTGTAGCATATTTTTTGAAAAATGAATAACTCTTTTTGAACAGGATCGCGGTTATTAATATTATTAACTTATGAGAGCGGTTAATATTTTATTGAACATTCAATATACAAGTGATATATTGTTTGTGAACATTGCGCATATTCCTATTCCTTACAAATACTGAGTAAGGGATGTGTGCAACATGGCCGATAGTGATAAATCCCAAGCTGCAAAATTGGGTTTGATGGGTCTTATTGCTTTGTGTGTTAGTGCGATGGTCGGTTCGGGTGTCTTTGACTTGCCAAAGAACATGTCAATGGAAGCTGGACTCACAGCACAAATTATTTCCTGGGTAGTAACCGGTATTGGTATCTGGTTTATTGCTCAGATGTTCGTTATTTTGAGTGATGTAAAGCCTGATTTAACAGCTGGGCTTTACAAATATGCTCAAGTTGGCTTTGGTTCATTTAGTGGTTTCTTTACTGCATGGGCATATTTTGTCTGTGAATGTGCTGCTAATGCGGCATATGCTGTATTAACGATGAGTACTCTGGATTACTTCTTCCCTGGAACCTTTACAGGTGGTAATAACTGGCCATCAGTAATTGGGGCCTCAATTATTACCTGGGCAATAACTGCGCTAGTATTACGTGGGGTTGAAGTATCTAGTAAGGTACAGCAAGTTGCTACGGTTGTTATGTTAGCAGTTGTTTGTGTATTTATTGTTACTGTAATTGCTCACTTTAATTTTCATACATTCACGTTGAATGCCAATGCAACTCATACAATTTCATCAGTTAGTGATAAAGCACTTGGTAGTGTTACTCACCAAGTAATGAACACAATGATGGTAACTCTTTGGCTCTTTGGTGGTATCGAAGGGGCTGTCGTTATGTCAGGTAAGGCAAGAAATGTTAAGCAGGTTCCAACCGCTACGATTACTGGATTTATTATTTGTTTAGTAATGTATGCTTTGGTTGGTACCCTTTCTCTTGGGGCATACTCATATGGTCAATTGGCTAATATGACTTCTCCATCAACAGCTTACATTTTGACTAACTTATGGCACAGCAACTTGGGACGTGATGTAATTACTGTTGCATTGCTATTTGCTGTCTTTTCAAGTTGGATTTCTTGGATTCAAATGTTGGCTGAATTGCCACAACATGCGGCTAAGGAAGACGGTTCATTCCCTAAGAAATTTGCTGAAACTAATAAGTCGGGTACGCCAGCCTTTTCAATTATTGTCGCAACAATCGTAATTGAAGTTATTATTTTAATTGCGCACTTTGATGAAAGTGCTTATCAAATGCTTTTAACAATTGTTGGGGTTATGACTATCCCACCATATTTGTTCTCGGCAATGTATCTGATTAAGATTAGCTTACCTAATTCAAATGAATTTCCAACCGATACCAAGCACCGTCAATGGGCTGGTTTAACTATGGGAATATTAGCGTTTGCATATATTATCTTCATGGCGTTCTCTGCTAATATTAAATACACTTTGATTTCTTTCATTTTCTATGCAGCAGGAATTCCGCTATACATGTGGGCGCGTCATCAACATGGAAAGCAAATCTTTACTAAGGGTGAAACAATTTTTGCAATTGTGATCGTTTTAGTTGCTATTTATGGTATTTATGATCTAATTCACTAGCCCTTTAGTTAAATATTAATTT
>NZ_GG693412.1:342331-360795 GCF_000159435.1 Limosilactobacillus vaginalis DSM 5837 = ATCC 49540
CTGAGGCTTGTAAGGAATAGGAAGCGCTTTCGTTCGTTGCTATTGTTGTAACTTTTGTTTTAATTAATGGAGGTCTAATTATGTCCGAATTAGATACGAAACTTAATAAGCTTGGCGTTGACCGTATTGCTATTAGTCCATACAAGCAATGGAGTCGTGGCTACATGGAACCAGGAAACCTTGGTAACGGTTATGTAACTGGTTTGAAAGTTGATGCTGGTGTTCGTGACAAGACTGATGATGATGTCTTAGATGGTATTGTTTCATACGATCGTGCCGAAACTAAGAATGCTTACATTGGTCAAATTAACATGACCACTGCTTCATCATTTACCGGTCCTCAAGGTCACTGTATTGGTTATGACCTATTGAGAAACCCTGAAGTTGATAAAGCTGAACCACTCTTTACTGAAAAGCAATGGGATGGCAGTGAATTACCAATTTACGATGCTAAGCCATTACAAGATGCCTTAGTTGAATACTTTGGTGTGAATGATGATCGTCGTCACTACCCAGCTCCAGGTTCATTCATTGTTTGTGCTAACAAGGGTGTTACTGCAGAACGGCCAATGAATGATGCAGATATGAAGCCTGGTCAAGGCTATGGTGTTTGGTCAGCAATTGCTCTTTCCTTTGCTAAGGATCCTTCAAAGGACTCCAGTATGTTTATTGAAGATGCTGGTGTTTGGGAAACTCCTAACGAAGACGAACTAATTGAATACCTTAAGGGCCGTCGGAAGGCAATCGCTAAGTCAATTGCAGAGTGTGGTCAAGATGCTAATACTTCATTCAAGAGTTCATGGATTGGCTTTGCTCACACGATGATGGAACCAGGACAAATCGGTAACGCAATTACGGTTGCTCCTTATGTTTCAATGCCAGTTGATTCCATTCCTGGTGGTTCTATCTTGACACCAGATAAGGATATGGAAATCATGGAAGACTTAACCATGCCAGAATGGCTCGACAAGATGGGTTACAAGTCATTAACTGCTAATGGCGCTGTTAAATACTAATAGTAAACAATATAAGTCTTTTTAGTCAGCTATCTATTAACAGCAGTTTTTAAATTCCCTTCCAGAATGTCTTCTAGTCTTTTTGATAGGAAGAGGGTATTCAATTATATCCCTCTTCCTTTTATCGGTTAGGTTGTGTTGATTTATGACAGATAATTATAACGTAAGTGTTCAGCGGATTAAGAAAGTAGTTCCTGCTTCACTCATTACCAGTGAATTTAAACAAGCGATAGAAAGAATAAATGAACGGATGTCACAAGTAATTGTAAATGATAAACATGGCAGTAAAGAAATACTAATGACATCAATTCATAATTTTTATCGGTATGCTGATGGTGAGATTACTCCATTTGCAAAGTCTGGAGTTAAAAGTGTGGAATTTATTAAAGGAACTCCACACGGCAAAGTGGTAATTAATTTTCTCGATTCAGGTTGCCTTCAATTAGATGATATTATTAGTGGTCGAGCATTTGATTTCATTCAGGATATTAAGCCACGGGAGATTAACCATGCAGGGTATGATAATACAATTCGTGGTGAATTCCCTCAATTACTTGATCCTGATCATGCCGAAGAAATTGATCGGTTAAGACGCTGGATGCAAGATGGACATATTAGTCATTACGAATATGATGATGCTAATCCAGTTTATCCAAAAGCTGGAAAGTAAAACGTGGTAAATGCATATTGACAAATTCATATGATCGTTTATCATTTAATTCAAGAGCAGTATTAATTTAATACTTGTTCTTCAAAAAGATTAGTCGACTAATTCTTTTTATTGATTTGAGAAACATCTTTAATTCACATTTTGCTTATGTGAATACTAAAAATATTTCGTGATGGGGAGCGTTATTACCCCGGCGGGTGGTTATACCATTTACCCGGTGGAACACTTTACCTTGATGGTAGGTGTGAATTAAGGTAGTATATAAAGGCTCTTCATAAGTCATTAGACTTACTGAGGAGCCTTTTTATTTGAAAAGGTGGGTTCTATAATATGGCAAAAGCTAAAGTTAATTATCAACGGCCACGTGGTACTGTTGATATTTTGCCTGGTGAAAGTGAACTATGGCAAAAAGTTGAAAATGTTGCACGGAATACATTCGCAGAATTTGGTTATTCAGAAATTCGAACACCGATGTTTGAAGACTATAATGTTTTTGCACGGAATGTCGGTGACACTTCTGATATTGTTGAAAAACAAATGTATGACTTTCACGATAAGGGTGATCGTCACATTGCTTTACGACCAGAAGGAACTGCTGGTGTTGTTCGGGCTTATGTACAGAATAAGTTGTTTGGACCTGAATATGCTAAGCCATACAAGGTTTATTACATGGGCCCAATGTTCCGTTATGAACGGCCAGAGTCAGGTCGCCAACGCCAATTTACTCAAATCGGTTGTGAAGCTCTAAATAGCGAGTCCCCACAAATTGATGCGGAAGTAATTCTTGAAGCATTAATGTTCTTCAAGCGATTAGGAATTTCCGGATTGCGAGTTGCAATTAATACTCTTGGTGATAAAGAAACTCGTGATAACTACCGTCAAGCCTTGATTGATTACTTAAAGCCACATTATGATGAACTTAGTGACGATTCTAAGGAACGTTTATATAAGAACCCATTACGTGTCCTTGATAGTAAGGATGAGACTGATAAGAAGATTGTTGCAGATGCCCCTTCAATTCTGGATTCATTGAGTGATTACTCTGCTAAGTACTTTGATTCAGTAAAGAGGATCCTTGATAAATTTAATGTTGACTATGTAGTTGATAATGAAATGGTTCGGGGATTGGATTATTATACTCACACCATTTTTGAAATTATGTCTAATTCATCAGTATTTGGCGGTGGTTACACGACAATTTGTGGTGGTGGTCGCTACAATGGATTGATTTCGCAAATTGGTGGTCCTGATGAGGGCGGTATTGGTTATGGTATTGGAGTTGAACGATTACTTCTTCTATTGAGACAAGAAAATAAGAGTTTTATTCCACAGCCGGGACTGGATTTATTCTTTGCCACTGTTGGCGAGGAGGCAGATGAATTTGCCTTTGAATTAATGGAACCGCTTCGTAATATGGGAATCAAAGTCGATAAGGATTATCAAGGCCTGAAAGTTGGTACTCAAATTAAGGAAGCAAGTCGGCGAAACAGTAAGTACTTTGCTGTTATTGGAGACAATGAAGTTTCGTCAAAAGAGATCGAGTTAAATCTCACTGAAGCGGACAGCAGTGAGAAAGGACAGAAAGTATCTATTGATGAACTTTTGAGTGATCCAGAAAAATATTTGAAGTAATATCAATTACTACACAATAGCAATGAAATAAATGGACAATGAAAAAAGAGTAATGGTCGGGACGGACACTTGACCATTACTCTTTTTCGTTAATTAGTAAATTTACTTGAGTTTGAGGCAGTAGTGATTAGTAATCATGATAGGAATGAAGGTAGTAAACATCAATAGGAAAGCGGTAATAAATAATGTGTTGTATGAATAAGCTTCGATAATAATTCCACCAAGAAGAGGACCGATTGCTCGGCCAATAGATACGGTACTGCTAATGAGACTTTGATATTGGCCTGATTTACTAACCGGCGTTATCTCAGAGATCCATGCCGGAATTCCTGGGATACTAAGCATATCGCCAATAGTTAAAACGATAAAATCAAGTGTGAAGCCCAGTAATGTATGAATAAATGGTAGAAAAAGGAAAGAAAAAGTGAAAAGAAGTAAACCAATATAAATTTGGACATGTAATTTAATGTAGGGAGCAAAATAGCTAATAATTGGCTGCCCAACAATAATAATTGCTCCATTTAAAGTCCAAAGAAGACTATATGCGACAAATGGGATGCCAAGATTAGTTATGTGTACCGACATGATACTTTCCCAAAGCGCATAAGCTAAGTAGATCATGATTAGATGAACAAAAATTGCATAAACGATAACTTTTCTAAGAGATTGATGGCTGTTAGCTTCATTGGAATTTGTTTTTTGCTTTTTCTTTATTTGTCTACGAAGAGGGACATTAAAACAAAAGAGAACTGTTAATAGGAAGATAACATAAAAACATGAAGCAATAATAAACGTTAATCTAATACTGATTGGGTATAAGATTCCCACCAGTAATGTTCCTAAAACAACCCCAACATTAAACGCAAGGTATACCATATTGTAAACAAAACGGGCATCCTTACTTGGAATAAAGTTACCAAATGAATTAATGATGGAAGCACAGATCCCATCCCCAAAACTAACAAAACAGATTAGAATTGGGAAAGCAGGCCAACTGTGACAAAAGATCATTAAAATAATCGCAAGGGTAGCGATAATGGCACCCAAAACGCTAGTAAGATATGCATTCCAACGATCAAATAAATAACCACCGATGTAGTTTCCCAATATCATAGTAATGGACATGATAAAAAGGACAATCCCGGCAACAGTTAGTGATTCTCCCAGGTGTTTGTTGATAAAAACTGTTGTTAGTGGCCAAAGAAATGCTGCACCTGTACTATTTAATAAACTTGCTAAAGCTAACCATTTTAGCTGAAGTGTCTTAGCTTTAGGCATAGAAAATTCCTCCTTATAAAGGAAGCGCTCACCTTTATTCTATTATAAAATGAGCTAGAGTGCGAGCCCGTTAAGACCTTCCGTTGGCTAACGATTTCTCCGACGAACGGCGACTTGCCGTCGGAGTCGGAGGTCGTTAGCTTGAGGAAGGTTAGGGCGAACACGTTTTTGACTTTGTGATAGTAGAACTTGAGGGAGCTTAGGCTGAACACGTTTCCGCTGTGTTGCAGTAGGACATGTTATCTCTAGCAAGTTCCTGGCGAACACGTTTGGACTATGTGACAGTAGAACGTTATCTTGAGGGAGCTTAGGCTAAACACGTTCCAACTCTGCTGTCAAGAACACCAAATAACAAACATAAAAAGGGTGTGAACCATATTCAAAGGCTCACACCCTTTCGTTTTCCTCACCAATAATTTTGAATCCGTAATCACGAATATGATTTTTAAGCAACTGAATAAATTTCAGGCTTAACTGGCTTGGCACAGTATGCTGATGTTGAGCAATCCCGATTGTTATGGGATCGTCGAGCTCTAAGGGAATAGCGACAATCTTATCATCATTAAGCTTGCTGCTAATGATTCCTGAACTGATGGTATAGCCATTCAGACCGACCATTAAGTTGAAAATAGTTGCACGGTCACTAACCTTAATCTCCTTTTTATGACTCAGAGTTGACTGAATCTCCTCGGAAAAGTAAAAGGAATTATTTTCACCTTGCTCAAAGGAGAGGTAGGGAAGCTCGGTCAGATCATTAAGGCTGATTGATTGTCGCTTTGCAAGGGGATTATAACGGCTTAAAAAGACGTGTGGCTTAGCAACAAAGAGTGGCGTAAATTTGAGGCCGTTCTCCGTTAATAATTTATTGATAATTCGTCGGTTAAAATTATTGATGTAGAGTACACCTAACTCACTCTTAAAGGCTCGTAGATCATTAAAAATATTTTCGGTTTCTGTCTCACGGAGAGTGAACTTATAAGTTGGTGAATTGATTTCCTTGATTAATTCTACAAAGGCATTAACAACGAAAGCATAGTGTTGTGCAGAAACAGCGAAGGACTGGTGAAGTGCTTGCTGATGTTTGAAACGGTCATCGAGCAGACGAACCTGATCCAGAATTTGTTTGGCATAATTCATGAATTCGCGCCCATCAGCAGTTAAACGGGCTCCTGAGTTGCTTCTTTGAAAGATTGTGATTCCCATTTCTCTTTCTAAATCCTTGATCGCGCTTGAAAGGCTGGGTTGGGTAAGGTAGAGTCGCTTAGCCGCTTCGTTAATTGAGCCGGTTTCAATCACGGCTTCTAAATATTCTAATTGTTTAATTCTCATTGGTCTGATCCTTTTTTATTTGCATTATAGTCTTTGCCTATATCCAGTTCAAATATTTAACAGTTATTCAATAGCAAAAATCCATGGTAGATTATTAGACAAATAAAAAGGCGAAAGAGATGAACGAATGATGACAACAACTACTACGATTATTGGCTTCCCCCGGATAGGTGAGAAGCGTGAATTGAAATTTGCTACTGAAAAATACTTTAAGAATAAGATTAGTCAAGAAGAGTTACGGACAACAGCAAAGGAACTGAGAAAAAGCAACTGGAAACTCCTTCAGCAGGAGGGGATCGATGCAATTCCGAGCAATGATTTTTCATACTACGATCAAACCTTAGATGCAGCTTTCCTATTTAATCTAGTTCCACAAGATGTTCAAGATTTACCGTTTTCTGAGTTGGATAAGTACTTTGCCCTAGCACGTGGTTACCAGGGTGAAGAAGGAAATGTTCTGGCTTGGCCAATGAAGAAGTGGTTTAACACCAATTATCACTACCTTGTTCCGCAGCTTAATCAGGATACCCACTTTAAGCTAACTGGAAATAAAATTTTTGCAGAGTTTGAAGAGGCAAAAAAATTAGGGATCATTACCCGCCCCGTATTAATTGGCCCCTTTACATTACTGAAGTTAAGCGAATATCAAAATGTGACTGCTCGTGACTTTATTAATGACGCTGTAACTGCCTATAAAGAAGTTTTTAATCGACTTGCAGACAGCGGGGCAAAATGGATTCAACTTGATGAGCCTGCCCTCGTTAAGGATTTAACTGCGGAAGATCACCAACTATTCAATGAACTCTACCAGCCACTATTGAACGCTAAAGGGAAACTAAAGGTTCTTTTGCAGACTTATTTTGGTGACGTTCGGGATATTTATGACGACTTGATCGAATTACCGTTTGATGGTCTTGGCCTTGACTTTGTTGAAGGAAAGCAGACACTCCAATTAGTTAGTCACCATTTTCCGGAAGACAAGACTCTTTTTGCCGGAATTGTTAACGGGAAAAATATTTGGCGGAATCATTATGATAAGAGTTTGACGCAACTCAAGAAAGCCGGAGTGAAGAAGCTTGTGGTTAGCACATCTTGTTCTTTACTCCATGTGCCAATTACAGTTAAAAATGAAAATTTTGAACCAGCTGTTAAGGAGCACTTTGCGTTTGCTGTAGAAAAGCTGGGTGAGCTTAATGATCTTGCAGCAATCTACGAAGGTTCTGCTAAAGAAAAGCTCCGTGCTAATCAGGAATTATTTGCTAAGCAACGGGTTCAGGAAGACGCTGAATTACATAAGCAAATTGCAAACCTGAAGGATGAAGATTTTGTTCGTCAACCAGCTCGTCAAGTACGAGAAAAGATCCAGAAAGCAGAATTTCACCTACCACTTTTACCAACCACAACGATCGGCTCCTTCCCACAAACTAAGGAAGTTCGGCAAACTCGCCGTCAGTTTCGTTGCCATGAAATTAATCAGGAACAATACGACAACTTCATTAAGGGAAAGATTGACGAATGGTTAAAGTGGCAAGAGAAGATCGGACTGGATGTTTTGGTACACGGGGAATTTGAACGGAATGATATGGTTGAATACTTTGGCCAGCACCTTTCGGGATATATATTCTCCAAGAATGCATGGGTTCAATCATACGGAACCCGTTGTGTTAAGCCACCAATTATTTGGGGTGATATTAAACGACAACAGCCAATTACCATTAAGTGGTCCAAGTACGCTCAAAGCCAAACCAAAAAACTGGTTAAGGGGATGCTGACAGGACCAGTAACCATCTTGAACTGGTCATTCCCTCGTGAAGATATTAGCTTAAGGGAATCAACGCTTCAGTTAGCTTTGGCTATCCAAAAGGAAGTCCTTGACCTAGAAGCTAACGGGATTAAGATTATTCAAATTGATGAGGCAGCCTTGAGAGAAAAGCTGCCGCTGAGAAAGTCTGATTGGTATTCTGAATACTTGAACTGGGCCATTCCGGCTTTCCGCTTAGTCCATAGCAAGGTCAAACCGGAAACCCAGATCCATACCCATATGTGTTACAGCGAGTTTTCCGATATTGTTCCGGCAATTGATGCGATGGATGCCGATGTTATTTCCTTTGAAGCCTCACGTTCTAATTTGGAAATCCTCGATACATTGAAGAAACAACATTTTGAAACGGAAGTGGGACCTGGAGTTTATGATATTCACTCACCACGAATTCCATCCGTTGACGAGGTGAAGGCAACAATCAACCGGATCCTTGCTAAGATTGCTGCTCCAAAGGTCTGGATTAATCCAGATTGTGGTCTAAAAACCCGTGGTGTTGAGGAAACAAGGGCTAGTTTAGCCAATGTAATTGAAGCAACTCGTGAAGTTCGTCGTCAGTTAGGAGAGGGTGATTAAATGACAACTTTATCGTACGAAGTCTTTCCGCCTAATTCGACGGTGGGGATCAATCATCTTAACCAGGTACTGACATCCCTGCGCGATCTTTCTCCAGATTTCATCAGTGTCACTTGTAACAGTAATACAAAACAACTTGCTCATGAAACGGTTAGGGTAGCGGATTACGTTGAGAACGATTGTCAGGTACCAGCAATGGCACATCTCCCTGCTTGGTATCTCAGCCGGGAAGACGTTGATCGAATCTTGGAACAATTGCGGGTATGCCATGTTGATCGGGTACTGGTGTTGCGGGGCGATGAACGACCAAAACTGGAAAAGAAAACTGACTTTGCCCATGCTAGTGACCTGATTGCTTATATCAAACAAAATTATCCTGATTTCCAAATTACCGGGGCTTGCTACCCGGAGAAACATCCCGAGTCACTGAGTATGGTAGATGAAATTCAACATTTAAAATTAAAGGTTGAATCGGGATGTGACCAAATAATTACCCAGCTTTTCTTGGATAATCACAGTTATTATCGGTTCCGTGAATTGTGTGCTATTGGCGGGATTGACGTACCAATTATTGCGGGCATTATGCCAGTTGTTAATGAACGACAAGCTAACCGAATTTTGCGGACCAGTGCAGTGACGGTTCCGGAGAAGTTTAAGGATATTCTGGCAAAATATCATGATCATCCCCAAGCACTGAAGCAAGCTGGCATCACCTATGCAATTGACCAAATCGTTGACTTAGTAACTAATGACGTGTCTGGGATCCACCTTTACACGATGAACCATTCAGATACTGCCCGACAGGTTAAGCAAAACATTGGATCGCTTTTCCGGGTTTGTTGCTAAGGGGAAGCTGGAAATTACTGGTAATAGTAAGAGGCCGGAAAAACATTTTGTCTTTCCGGCCTTTTCTTTTGTAATTTAATTTTTAGCGCGCTTCAATCCAATCCCAGTAAAACCACTGATAACGGAGAATACAGGTGAGAAGAGGCTAAAGAATGCAAATGGTAAGAAGTGAAGAACTGGCACATCTAAAGTGGAGGCTACGAACATCCCCGCAACTCCCCATGGGATCAGGTAGTTGATAACACTACCACCATCTTCAAGGACCCGACTAAGTGCTAGTGGAGAAAGCTTCATATCCTTAAAGGCACCCTTGAAGGCCCGTCCTGGAAGAATTACTGAAAGGTATTGTTCCCCGACAAAGAGGTTCACGCCAATTCCAGAAAGAATCGTGGTAAGAATTAGGCTTCCTGGAGTCTTAAGATGCTTAACAAGCGGATCCATAGCAGATTGAATAACGTTAAACTGCATCAAGATTCCCCCAAGTGAAAGGGTCACAATAATCAAGGATACGGTACCCATCATGCTTGTAATCCCACCACGAGAAAGAAGGGCGTTAACAGAAGCATCATTAGTGTGAGCCACAAATCCTTCGCTAATTAAGTTAGTTAAGGACTTAAGGGACGTGTGCGGATCTTGAATGAAAATCATAATTACGGTCACAATGATGTTGATAAATAGAGTTGGAATGGCTGGAACGTGACGCCAAGCACAGATAAAGAGCAATGTGATTGGCAGCAAGGCCCACCAGCTAATGCTGAAGTTGTTCATCAATGCTTGAGTAGTGTGAACGATCCTACTAGAGTTCATCCCGCTACCGCTTTGACCAATAATCCAGAAAAGAATAAATGAAACAATGAAGGATGGGATGGTGGACCACATCATGTTCTTAATGTGGGCAAATAAGTCGCTACCGGCAATTGCGGAGGCCAGGTTGGTAGAATCAGATAACGGAGACATCTTGTCACCAAAAACCGCACCAGAAATAATTGAACCAGCAATTAAAGCAGGGTTAATTCCCATTGCGTGACCAACAGCGAAAAGTGCTAACCCGATTGTTGAAATGGTTGTAAAGCCACTCCCGATTGAAACCCCAACTAGTGAGCAGACGAGGAAAGTAGAAGGAACGAACCACCGTGCACTGATAATCTTAAAGCCAATTACCATGATTGATGGAATAATCCCAGCTTTAATCCAAACGGCAATTAATGCCCCAATCAGGATAAAGATAAAAATAGGAATAATTGCTGTACCAATTCCGTCTTGGATCCCCTTATGAAGGTCGTCCCAAGAAGCTCCCCGTAGCTTTGCCCAAAGCATGATTAAGGCAATGACGAAGAGGACTGGAATTTGTGGGGAGAGCCCAAACCTAATAACGGCTGTCCCTAAAATAACTAACATAATTAGTAGGATACTAACTGCTTCACCGAATTTAATTGACTTCATAATTCAAATCTCCCTTATAAAATAATTGATTGGTTAGTGTTTGAATTGAAGTTGATAACGAATAATGCCACCACAATTTTTCATTTTTGCTCCTCCTTAATGAACTGATTGAATAAAAAATCCCGCTGATGAAATAATTCATCAACGGGACGATTTATTAACCGCGGTACCACCCACATACGCATTGATCTAATACGCTCTCGTATCAGGTGGTAACGGCACTGACTATGGCCGAGCAATCTTAAACTCGCGATAATTCATTAACTCCGCCTGACCGGTTCGCACATCCCCACCGGCTCTCTGACACCGAACGAAGCAATTACTGAAACGATAATTGTTGAAATTATTCTAGCGTGACCAAATTAAATTGTCAATACTATTATTAAAATTTAATGAGATTAATCTTTGGCTGGCTTTTCTTTTCCGTAACCGTTAAATAGCAAGTTGAGGACAACGGCAGCAACACTACCGACAACCACACCGTTACCCATCATAATCTGAAATTCAGTTGGTAAGAATTGGAAAATATGTGGGTACATGGTGACACCCAGTCCCAAGCCAACGGAAACGGAGGCGACAAGGATATTTCCGTTATCGGTAAAGTCGACCTTATGTAAGATTTGGATACCTTGGACACCAACGATTCCAAACATAACAATCATGGCACCACCAAGAACCGGATCAGGAATAACGGTAGCAAGAGCCCCAGCCTTAGGAAGTAATCCCAGAAGCAACAGCATGAAGGCTGCGTAGTAAACTGGTCGACGGGTCTTAACCCCAGACATTCGAATAACACCAACGTTTTCGGAGAATGTTGAGTATGGGAAGGTG
This sequence comes from Limosilactobacillus vaginalis DSM 5837 = ATCC 49540, assembly GCF_000159435.1. Lineage (GTDB taxonomy): Bacteria > Bacillota > Bacilli > Lactobacillales > Lactobacillaceae > Limosilactobacillus > Limosilactobacillus vaginalis. The sequence goes on from NZ_GG693412.1 coordinate 353,772, forward strand.
TTAAAGAGGCCGCCAAGAATTGCGGCAATTCCTTCAGCACGATAGCCCCGTTTAATATCATCACTCGTGAGCTTTTGCCCGGTGACTTCACTCAGGGCGAAGAAGACCCCGGTAGACTCGATCATCGTTGTTAATGAAACCAAAATCATTGTGATCATGGCACTTCCGTTAAAGTGGGGGACACCAAAGAAGAATAGTTGCGGGGTATGGAGCCAGGCAGCTTCAGAAACCGGTTTTAATGAAACCATCCCCATTGCGCCGGCAACAAAGGATCCAATCAAAATTCCTAATAGGATGGCAATTGACTTCAAGAAGCCCTTTGCCCAGGCATTAAGGAGCAGGATTATCGCAATTGTGACGAAACCGATGAAGAGGTTTTTGGGATCACCAAATGAGTGGGCAGTCGGCATTCCACCACCAAGATCCTGAAAACCGACCGGAACCAGGGTAAATCCAATGATGGTGATTAACGAACCAGTAACAACGGGTGGAAAGAGTTTCTTTAGTCTGGAAAAAACTCCGGCAATCAGGAAAACAAAGATTCCGGCGGCGATGATTGCCCCGTACATGTAAGTGATTCCCAACTTACTCCCGATTGATTCCAGCGGGGTCACTGATTGAACAGCACAGCCCAGGACAACGGGGAGGCCAATCCCGGTTAGCGGGGTCCGCTTTAACTGAAGAAGTGTTGCAATCCCACACATAAAAATGTCGATTGAAACCAAGTAAGTCATCTGGATGGTCGAAAAGTGCAAATAATTACCAATTAACAACGGGACAAGAACATCCCCCGAATACATTGCTAATAAATGTTGAAAACCAAGTACCAGATCTTTAGGTGAAAATAAACCTTTTCGTTGGTGAGTGTTATTTACTGAACCTGTTTCGTCCACGATTAATCCTCCAATAAAAAAGAGACTGCTAACAAATGTCGCAGTCTCCAAACATAAACTAGTATTATTGCTTATAGTCCAAAGTTTAAGGCTTTGGGTAGAGACTCACCGACCATATTACGGTATTATATAGGCATATAGTGTTGTTATCCTACCACGACTTGAAAAAGCAAGCAAGTCGATTAGGCTAAAAGTGTTATTATATTAGTAAACGCAACCGAAAGGACGGGACAAAATGAGCGTCAAGAAAATGAGCAGTTGTACTGCAATGTTAGTTGGTAAAAACGCGTCAATTGATGGTTCAACCATGATTGCACGGAATGAAGATTATTACGATGGTGTTAACCCAAAGACTTTCCAGGTATATCCTGCTAAGGACTATACTGGTGAACACTTTAAGTCAACTTATAATGGCTTGGAAGTTGACTTGGATGGTCAAGGCTGTCGTTTTACCGCCACGACAAACGGTGACATTAATAACGGTCGGTGGGATGAACAAGGGATCAACGAGTATAACGTTGCGATGAGTGCATCCGAAACCGAAATGACTAACCCTCGAGTACTTGGCCACGACCCGCTTGTTGAAAAGGGTGTTGACGAAGACTCAATGGTTTACCTTGTTCTGCCATTCATCAAGAGTGCTCGTGAAGGTGTCCAACGACTTGGTCACTTAATTGAAACTTACGGGACTGGTGAAAGTAACGGGATTGCATTTAGTGATAACAATGAAGTCTGGTACTTTGAAACTGCTGGCGGTCACCAGTGGGTTGCTCAACGGATTCCGGATGATGCCTATGCAATTTGTCCTAATATCATGTGCATTGAAGAGGTTAACTTTGAAGATCCAGACAACTTTATGTTTGCCTCAACAATCCAACAATTTGTTCAAGACAATAATTTAAATCCATACCCAGGTAGTTTCAACTTCCGGAAGATTTTCGGAACTAATGACGAAGCTGACCAATATTACAACACCCCACGTTCATGGTATGGTCAAAAGCTGTTTACACCATCTGTTGAACAAGAACCAACCAGCTTGGACATTCCGTTCATCCAACGGGCAGAAAAGAAGCTGGCTGTTGAAGATATTGAATACTTCCTGTCATCACACTACAATGGCACACCATATGATCCAACCGGTTCGTATGCTTCTGGTGACGAAAAGGATCAAAAGAAGTTCCGTTCAATTGCCTTAGACCGGAACCAAAGCTCATGCATTTTGCAAATTCGGAATAACGTTCCGGCAGAATGTGCCGCAATTCAATGGATTAACTTTGGCTTCTTTGCGTACAGCCCATACGTTCCATTCTTTACGAACATTAATGCAACGCCGGCATCATACGATCACGCTGGCAACAAGGTTGATGACAGTGCATACTGGCTACAAAAACAATTGGAAGTAATCGTTGAACCTCGTTACCATGAATTTATTAACGAGGTAAATGCTTTCCGTGATGCTTCACAAAGCTATGCCGTTAAGCGGGTCGACATGATTACCGCCATTGCAAAAACCAAGCAAGGAGATGCCGTTACCGACTTCCTTACCAAGCGAAACGACAAGACCGCAACCCACGCCATGGACGCTACCAAGGACCTTCTCAACAGTCTTATCCACCAATCCCTCTTAAACTCCAAGTTCCAGTTTGAGAGAGGGGATAATTATTAAAAGAGTGCCTTTGCCCCAAAGAGTTTCCGGAAAGCTAGCGATTTCTCCTGACGAAGGCGACTTGCGCCTAGGAAGGAGGTCGCTAGCTCTAGGAAACTCGGGCAAAGCACGTTTAAAGTAGAGTGTGAGCCGTGACGGACTAGCAATCGAGTACTAAGGAATCCCGGACGATGATTGTTTTTACAATCAAGGACGGGATAGTTAGATGGAGATTGCGGTCACGGCGAGCAGATCTCGACTCAGCTGTCTAGAACGCTATCTCTAACCACACAAAAAAGCCTAAGTACATAGTCTTGTACTTAGGCTTTTCTACTTCAACTGAGCCAAAACGCGTTCACAGAGAAGCCCCTATAGACAACAACCATAGTGATAACGTGCTTCGTCTGCACTTCCTTATTTCCACCAATCCTTCCTAATTAGGAAGACAGCGCAGAGGATCATTAAGAGAATTGCAATTACGATGGTAATGATCCAGGAATAACTCTTGTTAGCCAGCGGTAGTGCGACGTTTTCACCATAAAATCCGGCAACGATGGTGGGGATGGAAAGAAGAATTGAATAAATTGTCAAAAACTTCATTGTTTGGTTTAGGTCACTATCCAGGACCTTGCTGTATGCATTTGAAACCCGGGCAGAGACATCAGAAGTCATTTGTGCCATTTCCAGTCCTTGCTGGGCTTCGACAATAACATCATCAAGGTCATTCCTCTGACGGGTCGACATGATCGGATTCATTCGTCGCTCGAATTCTTCCAGTAACGAAACGTTCCCTTTTAGTGAAGTAAGCATGTAGACCAAACCAGTTTCAATTTCCATAAATTCAGTAATGGCTTTTCGACCGGTACGCCCTTGAAGTGAGCGCTGGATTTGTTGCCGCTTTTGGTCAACCCGGCGTAAAGGTCCAAAGTAATCAGTTGACAAGCGGTACAGGACAGCGAGAACCAGATTTAATTTTTCAACAACGGTATCGCGATTCTGTAAACGTTTGAGTTGGTTAGCGATAGTTCCGTTAACAAAGTTAGTCTTAGCATTTGTGAATGTGATCAGGTTGTTATTTGTTAGCATAATACCGATTGGTGCGGTCTGTGGAGCAGTTACCTCGTGAGTTGGAACATAGACATCGAAGATCAGCAAAGTAACTCCAGCATCTGGATCAACTTCAACCCGAGCTTTTTCATAGGGGTCAATGGCATAGTCAAGCAGCTCCTTAGTAACCTCATACTTTTGGATAAGATCCTGCCGCTCGTGGGGGAGTGGTTCAAACACACTGATCCACCAGCTATGAGCGTTGATTCTCTCCGTACTTAACATTGCCGTTCATCCCCCTTGCGTAAATCGCTTATAATCCTATTCAACTATTTTAGCAGAGAAAAGTAAAGCAGTCTGAAGACAAAATGATAACTATTTCCCGGGAAATCAGATAAACTTAAGATAAAAAAAGGGGAGGTAAACCATCATGTGTACCAGTATTTATCAGGTAACATTTGATCATACTCACTTATTGGCGCGAACAATGGATTGGCCGGCCTTGGCAGTCTCACCGTTATTTGTTCCTCGACAATTCAAGTGGGCCACTGCATTTGATCACCGAATTTATACAAATAAATATGCAATGGTTGGCGGGGGAAGCCTTTCTGCAACTCGGATTGATGTATCAGATGGGGTTAATGAGCATGGTCTAATGGCGCAGAAACTGACATTTGCTAACGGAGCACACTATGTAGATGAGCGTAATCAGGGAAAAGTTCAGCTTGCAGCGTATGAATTTATCTTTTGGCTTCTCGGTAACTTTCGAACTGTCGCTGAAATTGAAGAGCACCTCGGTGAAGTTGAATTAATGAGTGAAAAGAATAGCGATACCAAGTATGGTAATCCTGAACTTCACTTTGCGGTTGCTGACCGGACGGGAAGAATTGTTGTGATTGAACCAACTCAAAACCCATTACGAGTAATTGAGAATCCCTTAGGCGTAGTGACTAACAGTCCTAATTTTGAAAAGCAGCTTCAGCAAATGGAAAAATACGTTGAATTTACACCAGCTTTTAACAAACATCGTGTCCCACTCAACACACCGCGGGTAACGACTGGCCGTCTTTCAGGGAAAACCAATCCGCCAGGTTATTATTCGCCAAGTGCCAGATTTGTTCGGGCTGCTTATTTAAAGGAACGATCAGATGTCCCACAGGATGAAAAGCATGGGGTGATCAGTGAGTGGCACCTCTTAGATAGCGTCACGGTTCCGCAAAATACTCGTCACCAGAGCACCTATTCCGTATACCGCGCAGTGACGGTGGCTGAGAGTCGCAGTTATTACTTTCAACCGTACCACCGCGGTGATATTACAAAATTGCAATTAACACCGGAAATGCTTAGCTGGGACAAGCCAAAAGTTTATCATGTCCCTGACCAATTAACTGTTCGGGAGGTTAAGTAATGGTTAACTATCAATGGCAGATTCAGGAACAGTTAGCCGCTAATCAGCCAGTGCTCTCCATTCGTGAGCTATTACAGCAACAATGGCTTCTTCCAAAACGGTTTGTTCACTATCTCCGTAGTCGTCGTCAAGTGTTGGTAAATGGCAAGTACCATTCAATGAACACGGCAATTCACCCTGGGGATCAGGTGGTGCTGCAATTTAGAGGGGATGAATTCCGCCACCCAGGTAATAATCAGTACATCCCAACAAACAATCCTAAGCTGGATGTGCTGTATGAAAATCGTGATTTACTGGTTGTTAACAAACCACGAGGCCAAAAGAGTCACCCTAATGAGACGGGAGAAACCGGAACGCTAATGAACGATGTTGCCGGCTATTTACACCATCAAGCATATATGGTTCACCGAATCGATCTGCAAACTAGCGGGGCGGTAATTGTGGCGAAGAATCCGGTTGTTGTGCCAATCTTAGACCGACTAATTAGTCTGGGAAAAATTCATCGGGAGTACCTAGCACTAGTTGAAGGTCAAATCAAAGGTAGCGGTGAGTGGGACTGGCCAATTGGAAATGATCCAAGTGATATTCGAAAAAGGAAGGTTAATGGTGAGCATTCACAACGGGCGCAAACCTTTTATCAAACGGTTAAGAGTAATTCAAAGTACTCCTTGGTTGATTTGAGGTTGGGAACGGGAAGAACGCACCAGTTAAGGGTCCATCTTGAATATAGTGGTCATCCAATTGTTGGCGATCCCATCTACAATCCTTCTTCAGCTGCCAAAATGCACTTGAACGGGTACAAGCAACGGTTAGTGGTGCCGTTTAGTAACCGGGAAATTACAATTACTGCGCCTCTTCCTGACTATTTTAGTCAGGATCTGGTAAAATACCATTTAGAATAGAGAAATTAAAGGAGGACATTGATTGTCACTTTTAGAAAAGCTTTATGGTCCATTTTTTGATGGTCATAATTGGGCAATGGTAATTACTTCGGGGCAGGATTGGCTGATTATCCTTTCCTTAGTATTGATTGAGTGTTTGCTTTCGGTTGATAACGCGATTGTGTTGGCCGCCCAAACACGAGTTTTACCAACGTTAAAGGAACAAGAAGAATCACTTTTCTACGGGATTTGGGGTTCGTACCTTTTCCGGTTTCTGGTTATTGGTTTAGGAACCTACTTGATCCACTTCTGGGAGATTAAGGTTCTTGGTTCTGTTTACCTAATGTACTTAGTTTACCGATTCTTCAGTGCTAAGTTTTCTCATAAGCAAAAGAAAGAAAAGAAACCGTTAATTCATCGTTTAGGCGGAAACTTGACGGGAAGAAAACTGTTCTGGTCGGTAGTTGCCCAGATTGAAATGATGGATATTATTTTCTCCATTGACTCCGTATTAGCATCCTTAGCAATTTCCAATAATCCGGTAATCGTCTTAATTGGGGGTATTATTGGGATTGCATGTATGCGTGGTGTCGCCGAAATTATTATGAAGTTAATGCGGAAGATTCCAGAACTGGAACCAATGGCGTATGTCTTAATTTTCATTATTGCAATTAAGCTCTTCTTAACCATCCCGGCAATCGACATTGAAATACCATCTGGTTACTTCGGGGCATTTGTCCTCATTGTCTTTATCGTTACGATGATCATTCACTATCTCCGTCAACCAAAACGAAAGGAAGAATAATAATGGCAACAGTTGTGACTGACCAGACCTTTGCTGAGTTGACTAGTTCTGCACCAGTAGTGGTGGTTGACTTTTGGGCTCCGTGGTGTGGTCCCTGCAAGATGATGGCTCCGGCATTGGAGAACATTGAAAAAAAGTATGCCGGTAAAATTAAGTTTTTGAAGTTGAATGTTGATGATAATAAAGAAATGGCTGCTAAATACAAAGTAATGAGCATCCCAACCCTGATCCTTTTTCGCGATGGCGTTGCTAAAGAAAAGGTAACGGGCTTCTACCCTGAAGCAAAGTTGGATCATTACTTTTCAAGAAAAATCTAAAAAACTGGGAACGGAAAATTTTTTCCGT
>NZ_GG693412.1:361927-397503 GCF_000159435.1 Limosilactobacillus vaginalis DSM 5837 = ATCC 49540
AGACAATGTTAATTGAAGAAATAACAAATAAATCAAAATGGATAATTTCGTAAAAGCGTTTTTCGTTTCGGGCACCGTAGGCATAACCAATTAATGGTTGGGCACCAAAGGCAAAACCGACCATGATCATAATAATGATTGAATTAGCTTTCATCGCAATCCCCATTGCAGCAACGCTATTGGCTCCATATGAAATTAAGTAGCGGTTAGTCATTGCAGTGGCAAAGGAGACCATGATGTTGGTAATTGATGCGGGAATCCCGATGGCGTAGATCTGAAGTTGGTAATGCCGGCTAATTTTCGTTTCATGAATTGAGGTCGTCAGTTTCTTGCTCTTCGTTCTGAGGTAATAGATCATGATAATATCTGCAATTACGCTTGAAGTGACCGTTGCCAGGGCAGAGCCGGCAGCTCCTAATCCACAGGTGAAAATAAAGATCGGGTTTAAGAAGATGTTAATGATTGTTCCAGCCATTGAGGCAATCATTGACTGAATCGCTAGGCCTTCCGTTCGAAGAATATTGGTTGGCGATAAACCAAAGATGATAAATGCCGCTCCCCAAGCAATTACCAGGTAATATTCACGGGCGTACTTCCAGGTACTAGGTGAGGCCCCGAGTAGGTGAAGGATTGGATTTTGAAAGACTAATAGAATGATTGTAACAACAATTCCACAGGCTATTGAGTAATAGAAAGCGTAGCCGGAAACGTTTCTTGCAAGTTGATCCTTACGCTCACCGAAAAGCCGTGAAATTAATGAACTGCCACCAAGACCGAAAATATCACCAATCGCAATCATCAAGGTAAAAATTGGCGCTCCCTGAGATACTCCAGCAACTAGGTCAGGGTTACCAGTCTTAGAAACAAAGAAAGTATCAACCAGATTATAAATAAGCGTTACAGCCATACTTAACACTACCGGTAGTGCAAGAGTAAAATAGGCCTTTTTGATCGAAGTACGCTCAAATAGGTTATTCACAAATAATCCTCCCGTTAAAAATTGTTTAAATTATTAAAGAGACCAAGAATACTCTTAGCCTCTTATTATCTTAAAGGATATTGATATTGTAATGCAAGGAAGCTAGTCCGTCGCGGTTCGCACTCTCTCTAATACAAATTCTTCGGGTGGGGTTCGCCTTTGATTTCGTGTTTAACGTGAGCAATCATGTCATCCGTTAATTCCATAATGTGGGGATCGTCAAGGATGTAGAAAACCCGGGTGCCAGAGCGACGAGAACAGACCAGTTGGTAACGCCGGAGGATTCCGAGTTGTTTGGAAACCACTGGTTGGGCAAGACCAAGATCATTAACAATTGTTTTTACATCAACCTCATCAGTTTGATGACGGAGATAGTAGAGAATTTTGATTCTTGTGCTATTGCTTAATACTTTGTAAATCTTTGCCGCTTCGTTAATTAAAACATCTGGTTGTTCCACAGGTGAAGGCCTCCATCGCTTTTTGGTGAATATTATACCAGACCGCCCCACTGTGCCAAGTGACGGATCAGTCCGCTATCGAAGAAAACATATATTCCGACTCCAATGTAGATAATTTTCATTAGCAGTTCGCTATATTTATCCATGAACCGGGCGACTGGTGATAGTTTACCAATTTCCTTAATCAAAATTACAACGAGAATGGTGAGGGTAAGAATGAAACTTAAGGCCAAGCCAAAATGATTGAGTGAAATTCCCGTGAGGATTGGTAAGAAGATCGAGAGATTACAACCAGAGCAAACTGCAAGGTATGTTATGAGAACGATCAGAATTGGTGATCGAGTGGCTGATTGTTGGTTGGGATCTTCATCGTTATCGTGGAGTGCCATGTAAATTGGCAAAATCCCAAGGAAGCCAAGGAGCCATTCAGGAAAGAAGAGTGCAAGCACCTTTCCAGCAGCAAAACTAGAAGTAACTAGGAGAGCGACCCCAATCATGTAACCGATGATAACGTCTCGCAATGGATATTTATTGACCAGACAAAGCAAGATAAAGAAGAAGTCTAGATTAACGGCAATAAAGGTAACAAAAAGAAGCCAATAATTCATGATTTAAACCTCCAATATTCCAAAAACGATATATTTCATTTTTTAATATATATCATTTTTGGAATATTTACAAGGTTAATCTTCAAAATAGGTGTAGAGTTTGTCAGTGGTGAGCTGTTGTTTTGCTTCGCCCTTAAAGTCGGCTTTAATTTGGCCATTTTTTAGGACAATTAACCGATTACCGTATGTTAAGGCATCTTCTAGGTGATGAGTAATCATCAGAGCTGTCAGGTGATCCTGATTGATCCGCTCATCAGTGGCATGGAGGAGGTTTAAACTCGTATGCGGATCAAGAGCAGCAGTATGTTCATCCAATAGTAGAATATCAGGGCGCTTGAGAGTAGCCATTAAAAAGCTAAGCGCCTGCCGTTGACCGCCAGAAAGGGCTCCGGTTGCGGTGGTCATTCGGTTTTCTAACCCGTTATTCATCGTGGCAGCTAATTTGGTGAACCGTTCCATATTTTGCTTTAGTTTTCGCAAAATCAGGTGACGTTTTTCACCACGCTTTGTTGCGAGCAGCATATTTTCAGCAACGGTCATCCGGGGAGCTGTTCCAAGCTTTGGATCCTGAAAGACGCGGGCAAGAAAGGACGTTCGTTGTTCTTCAGTTGAGCGGGTAATGTCCTTGCCGTTATGAAGGATTTGTCCACTATCAGCATGAAGATTTCCCCCGATGACATTGAAGAGGGTTGACTTACCGGCCCCGTTAGTGCCGACAATGGTAATAAAGTCACCTTCGTTAATTTTTAAATTAATTCCTTTGAGAATCGTGGTTTCGTTTGCAGTTCCCTTATTAACAACTGTCTTGACATTTTTTAATTCTAAAATGGGCTTACTCATGTGGTTGCACTCCTTTCAGGATTGGCTTTTTTAAATTAACAACCTTTTCCAATTGTGGTAACATCATGCAGATTGCAAGGACAATTGAAGAAATTAAGTTGAGGTCGTTAGCGGAGAAGCCGAGTTGTAATACTGCCAATAAAATTAGGCGATAGATGATTGAACCAAGGGTCACTGCAACGAGCCGCTGGTTAAGAGTGAGGTCACCAAAGGCCACTTCACCAATAATAATTGAAGCTAAGGCAATAACGATGGTCCCAATCCCCATATTAACGTCAGCATAGCCATTGCTTTGGGCAACGAGGGCACCACAGAGAGCAACCATCCCGTTAGAAACCATTAAGCCAACATTAATCATTTTGTCAGTGTGAATTCCTAATGACTTTGCCATTGTGGGGTTATCCCCGGTTGCAATGAATGCTTGCCCATAATCGGTGGCGAGAAAGATCATCATTAGGATCGTTACGATGATAATCACAATTAAGCCGACAGTTACACTATCAAAGAATTGGGGAAGTTGACGAAGAAAATTACCATTAAAAAGTGTTGGCTTTCCCAATAATGAGATGTTAGATTTCCCCATGATCCGTAAATCCACGGAGTAAATTGCGGTCATGGTCAGGATTCCAGCTAGGAGGCTTGGGATCTTTCCCTTAGTATAAAGAAGACCGGTAATTAGGCCAGCAATCATTCCAGCACCGATCGCCAATAACGTTGCTAAAAACGGGTTAATTCCGTTTGCAATGGCGGTAACTGCGGTGGCGGCACCAAGAGGGAAAGTTCCTTCAACTGTCATATCACAAAAATCAAGGATCCGGAATGTAAGGTAAAGACCAAGACCGAGTAATGCCCACAATAATCCTTGACCGATAGATGAGACGATTAGATTCATTTGTATACTTCCCCCTTTGTTTGTGCTTCGTGTTCGAACTGGGCAGGAATTTGTAAGTGGAGTTTTTGAGCCTGCTTAAGGTTAAGGACTGGTTCACCGTGACGAACGTATTCAATTGGCAAGTTACCAACTTTCTCTCCCTTAAGGACTTTTACGGTTATTTTGGCGCCCATTACACCAAGCTTGTATTGGTTAACACTGTATGTTGCAACGCCACCCTGCTTAACCATGGTGTCAGTAGCAGGGAAGACGGGTTTATTAGCAGCATCCGCATTCTTTACCAATGTCTGCATTGCACCAGCAACCGTATTATCAGTTGGGACAATTACTGCATCTACTTGGCTTACCATTTGTTGAGAAACCTGGTTCAAGTCATTACTGTTTGAAATCGAGTAAGCCTTAAGCTTGATATTCATCTTCTTACATTCACGGGCAATTTGGTGGTAACCAGTAACACCAGAACTATCGTTAGAAGTATAAATTACCCCGAGAGTTTTGAGGTTAGGAACAAATTGCTTAATTAAGGTTAGTTGTTGGTGAATTGGTGCTAAATCAGAGACACCGCTAATGTTGCCACCAGGATGCTGGTTGTTTTTCACTAAGCCAGCTCCCTGAGGATTAGAAACACCACCGAGGATGATTGGTGTTTTAGTAGTAGAATTAGCGAGCGCTTGAGCAGCGGGTGTAGTAATCCCAAAGAGAACCGTTGGATTGTTATTCGTCAATGTATTGGCCATTGTTTTAAGATTACTCTGGTCACCATTGGCGTTCTCATATTCAATTTTAATGTTTTTCCCGTTGTGGTAGCCTTCCTTAGCCAGCTCATCGACGTACCCCTTGTAGATTTGATCTAAGGCAGGGTGGTGCATTAAGGTTAATACCCCGACTTTTGGTACCCGTTGCTTAACAACACCGCCGTTTTCGGTGAAAAATGCAATACCGAGAAAGCCAAGCAGCAGGATAATGACTGCGGACATTCTTTTCATAAAGATAAAACTCCTTCCCTAAAGAAAAAACGGGGAACCACATGCAAGGGGCTCTCCGCTTTTGAAAAAAGAAAAGCCTGCATGTAGGATCCATGCAGACTGAATAAATGATCACTTCTCAGCCGGCACAGATGCAATCTGTCATCTCAGGTTGCATCCATGACGAACTCAACCCGAATTACCGGCTTTGCCAAGTATTTAACTTGTTGGTGCGAGACATAATCATTTAACATTCTCCGTTCATTTAAGATTGGTTATAGTTTAGCGAAGGATGATCTGGATGTCAAGGCAAAAATGAGATTCCTTTAATAATCGGTTTGGAGAGAAATTTGATTTGTGTTACCATATTAAGCAGTTTAAACGGAAAAATGAGGAGAGAAGACATGGCAGTATTAGATGTCAAGGGATTGACAATGAGTTATGCGGATAAGCAGCTCTACAATGACGCTAGCTTTCAGCTTGAAAAGCATGAGCATATGGGAATTGTCGGTCAAAACGGTGCTGGTAAAAGTACCTTAATTAAGATCTTGATTGGGAAAGTTCTCCCGGTATCGGGAACGGTAACTTGGGCTAAGAACGTTAAAATTGGTTACCTGGACCAGTACGTTGATATTCCTAAGGGGATGACTTTAATTAAGTTCCTCCATACCGCTTTTGCCGATCTTTATGAAATTAATGACCGGATGAATAAGCTGTACGAAGAATATGCTCAAAAGATGGATGACGAGTTGCTAACTAAGGCTGGCCGACTCCAAGAACAATTGGATGCTCATAATTTCTATGATATTGAGACCGAAGTTGAGCGAGTGATGAATGGGTTAGGATTAACCGAAATCGGGAAAGATCACGTTGTCTCTGAGATGAGTGGTGGTCAGCGTTCCAAAATTATCCTGGCAAAGATGTTACTCGAAAAGCCGGATGTAATCCTGCTTGATGAACCGACTAACTACCTTGATACGGCCCACATTGAGTGGTTGATTGACTACTTGAACGACTTCGATGGGGCAGCAATGATCATCTCTCACGATTACGACTTTTTGGAACAGGTAACGAATACGATCTGTGATGTTGCTTTCGGGAAAATTACTAAATACCGGGGGAGCTTTGAACAGGCAATGCGCCAAAAGGAAGAGCGGAAAGAAACCCAGGAACGGGAATACGAAAAGCAGCAGGTTGTTATTGAAAAGGCTGAACGGTTTATTCGAAAAAATAAGGCGGGATCAAAGTCAACAATGGCTAAGTCACGGGAAAAGATGTTAGCCCGGATGAAGCGGATTGATCCACCGGCAGATAACTTAAAGGCAACTTTTAAGTTTCCGTACGAAAATACCGGATCCGCCAATGCACTTCGGGTCGAAAAACTTTCCGTTGGGTATGGTCATCCATTGTTAGCGCCCGTAACATTTTCAATGACGATGGGAGAAAAGCTTCTGTTCACGGGATTTAATGGTGTTGGGAAATCAACGTTGATTAAGTCAATCCTAAAGAAGATACCTGCACTTGGTGGAACAGCAACTTTTTCACCATCTGCCAAGGTTAACTACTTTGATCAGGATCTTGAATGGGACGATCCATCACTGACCCCATTACAGATGATTCAAAATATGTTCCCAACGATGCAACCGAAAACAATTCGGCAAAAGCTAGCTCGGGCAGGAATTAATGCGGCAAATACAATGAAGCCGTTACACTTACTTTCCGGTGGGGAACAAACGAAGGTTAAGCTGGCTATTTTAGAGTTAACCCCGTCCAACTTTTTGATAATGGACGAACCGACAAACCACCTTGATGATGAAACCAAGGAAGGGTTGAAAACGGCATTGCAAAATTTCCCGGGAAATTTAATTTTAGTTAGTCACGAGCAAAGTTTCTATGAAGGCTGGCTTGATAAGATCCTGAATGTTGAAAAGCTTAGCTTAAAGTAGAAAATATGAGACAATAATTGATGAAGGGAGGATGCCGGACTATGCATTACTCAATTTCAGAAATTATTGTCTTATTTTTTACCTATTCAGTAATTGGCTGGTTATGGGAAACCTTCTATTGTTCGATTAAGGATCATCACTACGCCTACCGTGGCTTCCTTTTCGGCTCATATTGTCCAGTCTATGGGTTTGCTGTTACCACGATTTTAATTACAGCGGAACCCGTTAAAAATAATTTGATTCTCTTATTTATTGTTGGCTTTATCGTTGCTAGTATCTTTGAATATTTTACGAGTCTCTTTTTGGAGAAAGCTTTTCATATGAAGCTTTGGGATTATTCTAAACTGAAAGGAAACATCCAAGGACGAGTTGCTCCAGAAATATCACTGTTTTGGGGAATCGGTGTTGTTTTCTTAGTTAAGTTCATCCAACCGTTTATCCAGCGAATAATTAATTGGGAAGAAGCACGGACACACGGTTGGCTGGCTGTCATAATCGTTCTTGTAATGGGCACTGATACGGTTTTAACAATGTTCAGTGTCCACCAGCTTCATACATCTACTAAGCAATGGGATAACCGGATTAATCAACGGCTTGAACATTTGCATCAACTGATTCAAGAAGCCAAACCTGCTGAAGAACATCGCTTAAAGCAGCGGCTGGCTAATTGGCGAGCAGAGATTATTGATAGTGAAGATGCACGACGGTTTAACCAGCACCTTTCTTGGAACCAACGGCGGCTGATTAAGAGCTTCCCAAAGATGAAGGTTACCGATACAAAGCACTTTAATGATGTCAAGAAGGACTTATTAAAGAAGTCTTAAGACCTCTCGCTTTATAATAAATGATTGTTTATAATAAGCGCGAATACTTTAGTTAAAGAGGAATATATATGAAAAAAGAAACCAAAATTATTTCTGCAATTACAATCGTTTTTCTTGTTGTCGTCTTTACGATTTGTGGGTTAACAATTAAAAATAGTCCGTTATCAGGTTACCCACGACAAATTCATGACCAAAACATGACCGTCAAGCAATTTGTTTCCCAGGTTGCACCCGCAGCCCAGCGTGAACAAAAGAAGTATGGAATTCCAGCAAGCATCACGATTGCTCAAGCCGGATTAGAGTCCCAGTGGGGGAATAGTCGGCTCGGCAATAAGTACAACAACTTGTTTGGGATGAAGGCAAGCAAGGGCGAAGATAAGGTTAGAATGTACACGATTGAAAACATTAATGGTAAGCAACGGTACATTCCTCAGTATTTTGCCGTTTACCAAACCTGGGATGATTCAATTAAGGCTCACACTAATATTATTGTTAATGGAACTAAGGATAATCACCACCGCTTCGATGGCGTCCGCACCAATACCAATTACCGAAAAGCCGCTCAAGAACTCCAAAAGAACGGTTACGCCACCGATCCTAACTATGCCAACAAACTCATCTACGCCATCCAAAAGTTTGGACTGGAGAGGTATGACAAATAGAGTGTGAGCCGTGACGAACTAGCAACTGAGCACTAGAAAATCCCGGACGATGATTGGTTACAATCAAGGACGGGATAGCTAGGCGGAAGTTGCGGTCGCGGCGGGCAGCTCTTAGCTATGTAGCCTAGAACAAACACATTCATCATGTAAAAAACTCAGTCCAGAATGATAACATCCTGAACTGAGCTTTTTAGATTTGGAGTTTTTAATTAATGACGATTACTAGATTAATCAACCTCAGTCTGCTTAACGTTAACTTGGTTGTGCCGGAAGAAGTGGAATGCGAGACCAACAACTAAACCAACAAGGGCTGGAACTACCCACGAGAGTCCCATGGAAGCGAGTGGCAACATCTTCCGCACACCAGCTACCCAGAGGCCAAATGAGCTTTGACTTACAACAGCTGGGAAAGCAACGACCATATCACCAAGTGCTGGAACCACAGTTAAGAGGACAACGAAGAAGTAGACAACACCATCACGATGGAAAAGTGGTGAAGCAACAGAAAGGACGATTAGGACCATTGCTAATGGGTAAAGGAACATTAACATTGGTGTTGACCAAGCGATGATTTGGTCCAAACCGAAGTTAGCAGTTAAGAATGAAGCGAGACAGCTAAGTGCTAACCAGGTATGGTAGCTAACCTTTGGGAAGTGCTTGTGGAAGTCTTGAGCAAAAGCAGCAACTAAACCAACAGCAGTAGTTAAACAAGTAACAGTTAATAGGAATGCTAAAACAACTTGACCAAATGCACCTGCATAAGCGTTAACTAATTGGTTGAAAGCCACACCGCCATCAGGTGAAACCTTAAAGCGACCAAGTGACATTGCACCAAGGACGATTAGGAGAAGGTAGATGAAACCGATGGCACTAACTGCGAGAACACCAGACTTTGTAACAACCTTTGAAACGGCACCTGGACGACGAACGCCCATCCCCTTAATTGCGGTAACAACAGTAACCCCAAAGGCAAGACCTGCTAGAGCATCCATTGTGTTGTACCCTTCAAGGAAACCATTAGTAACAGCACTGTGAACGTAGGCACTGGTTACTGGTGCACTAGCTGGGTTACCCAACGGATTAGCAAATGCAACAACGAAGACTAAGAATAAAAGTGCCAGGAAGACAGGATTCAAAACCTTACCAACGTTTGAAAGAATGCTGTTTTCCTTGTAAGAAAAGGCAAATGCTAAGACAAAGAATACTGCTGAGAAAAGCAATAGTGACCAGCCTTGAGCAGCTTTTGGAACGAATGGCGCAACCCCAACAGTAAACGAAACGGTTGCTGTCCGGGGAGTCCCGAATAAAGGACCGATGGTAGCGTGAATCAAAACCATGAAGACTAGGGCAAATGCTGCACCAAGTGGCCGACCAACATCGTAAACTCCTTCAGCACGAGTAACAGCGATGGCAAGAACGGAAAGTAACGGGAGTAAGACCCCGGTAACTAAGAAACCAAGAGTAGCTGGGCCCCAATTCGCACCAGCTAACTGGCCAAGGTGAAGCGGGAAAATCAAGTTCCCGGCACCAAAGAATAGCCCAAACAGTAACGAAGCAACAACTAAGTATTGCTTAAATGTTAACTTTTTTGTTGTTAAATCCTGCATAGTTAAATTCCCTCCTAGGATATAAAAAGCATTAAATAATTGCTTTGATCCCAACAAAAAAGTCCCTTAACCAAAATTACTTTGGTTAAGGGACGCTCGAGCGTGGTACCACCCTATCTTCGTATCATCATTACTGATAATACCTTACACGTACGGCCCGGGACTGGGCGATACGCTGGCACGTTAATGGGTGCTACCATTAAGTCTTACTATGAATTAAGACTTAAGCTCGAAAGTGATTTTCGATTAACGTTGAACCTGTCTCCTTCCACCTAACGAGACTCGCTAATGGCTATCGCTAATTTACTCTTCTTTCTCATTGCGATCGAATAATTAAATTGTTGTTTATTATTCTAAATAGTTTTTAATAAAAGTCAACAACTTTTTAGAATTTTTTTATTTTTCCTGGTAATTAGCCATATCTTCGCTTGTTTGTGCATAGGCAGGGTCGCCATTCAAAGCACGCGCAATTGCTCGCTCAACAGCGGTATTTGTTGTTGTATTAGCGATTGCCAATGGCTTTTCATAACGCTTGGCATGGTGGTTTGCTAACTGACTAATGCGGTGATGAATTTTATCAATGCAGACTACAACGAAGTCAGCGTCACGAATTTCCCGTTTCATTTTACTGCTGGAAACCTTATCTTCCATGGAAGCGTCAAGAGCATGATAAATCCCATGGTGCTTATCGACAACTGCCTTTAATTCTTGTGAACGTTCCCGATCGCCAGTAATTAGGAGAACGATTCGTTGCTTCAGATCGTAATCCAGCTTTTTCTCATAATCGTGACGTGGGTGGACGGGCTTCTTAACTTGCTTTGGCTTTGCAGGTTGTTTGGTTGTGTCGAAGTCCTGCTTTTCGTGGATCCAACGAATTGATCCATTTTTGGCGTCCTCAAGACCGTTGCCGTGGTCAAAATAGGCATAGTCAATCACCATTCCAGCTTTAAGACTCCGCCCAGGGAACTTAAATGGGTCGATGACGATCGTATTTGCCGAACTTTCATCCAAGATTGAATTACCTTTTAGCGTAGAGCTGATTTGTAAGACGTCTGAACCAGGAACGCTGCTCAATTCAGCGTATTCAATCACTTCAATCTTTTCTGGTTTATAACCATCCAAGTGGTCAGCAGTTACTCGGCGAATTGATGGCAGACCACGGACAGTTTGCTGGGGATTAAGTTGAACAATGTCACCGTCTTCAAGTGGAAAGTGAAGTGAATGAATCAATGCTTCGCTGTAATAATGGTGATTGATTTCAGCACCGCTTAATTTTCGGTGAACAAGGTAAAGATCATCCGCTGCTAGTCGCTCTTCTTGAGAAACCTTTTCGACCGTGACTGGTTCAGGAGTGACCGGACGCTTGAGCGAGCTGGTTGTTACCTCGTGTGCCGGACCGGTAAGAAGGGAAGAATGACTTGCTTGCCGAATCCGTGGTGCTGGCCGGGTTGCCTTGCTTTCAGATTGGGAGAATTGCTTTGGTCTCTGGAATGATGTTGATGATTTAGTATCTTCATAGTGATTTAAGATATTAATCACGGTATTTAAACTCTGGAGTGTTTGCCTTAAACTTTGTTGGTCACTGCTGGTATTTTCTAGTAATTCGATCAGCTCATGACGATAATCGTATATTTGCATAGTGCCTTATCCTTTCTAAATGCTTACTAATAATAATCATACCAAGAAGTTCGGAAAGTGTCAGGACATATGAATGAGCTTCTTGGTATAATTGATTAGGATTAAGCAAAGGAAATGGTATTAATCATGGCAAATCAGGTAATTAAAATTTTCTCACACAACGACTTAGACGGCTTTGGAGCACCGCTTTTATTAGAAACGGTTAAAGAGACGATGTTTCCCCATTGTGAATTTGACCTTACCAATTGTGGTGCCGGTCGAATTGATGAAGAATTTGCTAAGTGGTTGCAGACTCCAGAGGCAAGTCGCGCTACTGATGTTTATATTATGGATATGACACCAGATAGTGATTATACATTTAAGCAGCTAAATGCTAATTTTGCTAACCACTGGTTGGTATTTGATCACCACGAAACCGAGGCTGAATTACGGGAACAATATTCGGCTAACAGTATTCGTCCAGCAAACCCGAAAGTAAACCCGAGTGCAACAAGTCTTGTTTGGGATTGGGTAACAAGTCAGCCGCACTTTACTGAATTAAGTGAAGAACGACGACAACAGCTTGAGTATCTTGTAGAACTTATTCGGGCCTACGACACATGGGATTGGCAAAACGATCCAAACATTAGTGAAGAAGAACGAGTTGCTGCTGATAACTTTGACCAATTATTCTGGTTTTATCCTCTACAAGACTCGGCATCATTCGTTGCTAACGTTTTTAGTGTTGGTTGGGAAGAATATTCTAAGCAGAATAAGCTTCTGATTAAGACGCTTAACGAACGTCGGGCAAAGTACCTAAAGAGCCATTTGAAGGATACCTTAATTACAAAGATTGCCGGACATCAATTGGGTCTCGTTTACGCTAACGATTACAAGTCTGAGATCGCCCATGAACTACTGATTCAGCATCCTGATGTCGATGCAGCATTAGTAATTAGCCCAGTCAGTGTTTCACTACGAAGCAACGGGAAACTTGATGTTGCTAAGTTCGCTGAGAAATACTTTAATGGTGGCGGTCATGCTGATGCTGCTGGTGGACGACTTACCATCAACCCAATTGAAATTGGTGAACAAGCGGTTGCTGATAATTTAGCCGAAATTATTAAGAATAGCCAGCAAACAACAACGACAAATAACACTGGTACTTTAGCAGACAATCTTGATCCTGAGGTTGCAGCCAAGATGGCACAGTTATTCAAGAAGTAAGCAAGAAAAGCACTAATTTAATAGAGTAAAGAAGGTGACATAACAGAAGCTCTTTATAACCTCTGTTATGTCACCCTTCTTTTTAATCAATCTTCAATAAATCTTGTGGTTCGTGGAGTGGGTAATCAGCGTCTTGAATGTTTTGGGGCTGTGATGATCCATATAGTGCACCAGCAAATTTAATACCAGCATTATGAGCAGCTTTCAGATCGTTGATCGTATCACCAACGTAAACTGAATTTTCAGGACGGGCACCAAGTTTGTCCATCGCCAACAGAATTGGGTCAGGATCTGGTTTATGTTTGCTAGTTAACTCTTCAGTTACGGCAACATCAAAATATTTCGTCCAGTCGTAATCATTGACAAAGTGTTCTTGATAATCTTCGCGAACCTTAGATGTCGCAATTGCTAATTTAGTGTCAGGACGAGCAGCTAATCCCGTAACCATTTCTTTGATTCCGGGGAAGACCGTTACTAAATCTTCACGTTGAAAAGATAGAGCGCGCCATTCAGCGACCATTTCGGGGATGTCTTCTTCTTTGACACCGCCCTGACGTAAAGAATCAGCGCCGGTAATACCGAAGAGCTTTCGCTTGAGAGAATCAACTTGGTCTGCAGGAACATGGTAGCCATGTTTTTCCATTACATCAATCATTGGTGGCATGTATTTCTCATAAGTATTAATGAGTGTTCCATCAATATCAAAAATGAAATTTGTAATTTGGTGTGCCATAAAGTAAACCTCGCAATCTTAAGTTTTCCATTCTTATTGTATACCAATTACGGTTAGGAATTAACTAATATCAATATCTGTAATGCAAAGAACAAGAAAAGCTGAGAAAACCAATTCAAATTTTCTCAGCTTTTGATTATCTTTAGTTTTGTTCACAGTCCCGAATGAAATCAGCGAGGTGCTTATAGTACACGTCTGGATTATCAACCATGTGGTGGTGACCACCGTTTGGCGTGGTAACGAACTTAGCATTTGGAATTAACTCGGCCATCTTTTTTCCGGTAGCGATTGGCATTGATTCGTGTTCACCAAAAGTAATCAGGGTTGGTACCTTAATATTCTTAAGTTGGTTACGGAAATGCCAATCTTTTAGTTTCCCGGTGATTACAAATTCGTTATCACCTTGAAAGGCGTTGTAAACCGCATCGCCACCAAGATCTTTGAGGTGGTAAAGCTTGGAAGGCTGCTTTCGGTCAATGTAGTTTTCGTTCATTACTTGAACATACTCTTGATACTTTGGATTGCTGTAATCATTCTTCGCTTCGCAATCCTTCATAAAGTCAACGGCTTCTTTAGAGAGCGTCTTTTCCCGGAGTGCGTTGACGTGCTTAACGTAATCATCAATTTCATCAACCATGGATGAAATGATAGCACCCTTTAAGTGTTGACCATATTTGACGGCATATTCTTGAACAAGGAGACCACCCCAGCTTTGACCAATGAGGTAGAAGTTATCAAGTCCTAGCTTTTCACGAACTTCATCAACTTCATCCAAGAAATATTCATAGGTTAAGTATTTCTTGGCAATTTCAGGATCTGAGTAGTCGGGCTGATCAGAGTAGAGCGAACCCAGTTGGTCGTACATTGTAACTTGAACGTTTAATCCTTGCTTTTTCAGCTGTTCCGCGGCATCTTCCCAGTATTCATGATTACCACCAGGGCCACCATGGAGGGCTAACAAGTGAATGTCACCCTCGCCTTGAGTATTTGTCCAAAGATGATAACCATTATCGAGGGTAATAATCTTCGTTCCTGTTTGCATTCTCAATCTCTCCTTTATCTGTATATTAATACAGTATACAGACCATTCTAGCACAGGATAAGTTTACTTGTGAAAGATAAGCAGTTGGGGAAAAAAACTAGAGTGGCATTACTCCTGGAATCAATAAGGAACTATCGGCCGTTTTGACTGTATAGGTAATCTCTTCGTTACCGCGAAGTGTAGCGCCAAAGTCAGTGCTATAAATAATTAGACCGAGACGATGACGTTTAAGCAGGTGATGAAAAATCGGCTGAAGTTCAAAGTGGACTTTCACAAATTGGTTTGCTGCTAAATCATCGACTTGACTGGCACTGTGACGATTTTGCAAATTAATATGACCGTCAGCGATTACCTTGTAGTCACTAGTCTTTGGCTGCAACCGGAATTCACGGAGATCGTCACTTGCCCAGTGGAAACCTAGTTGGAGACCATTTCGATTTATCAAAACCGGAGAAATCGTTAATCGTTTAGCAGTGCCCAAATCAACTAATTGAGCACTAAGCATCCCGTGATCAGCCGAAGAAGCAACGGTAACGGTAACTTCAGGAGTCCCCCGAAGCAAAAGATCTTTTTCTGCTGGTGCTGTCGTTAATTTGTAGGAGAACTTTCCGTGATCCTTAATTAATGAATTTTGCCAGTCATTAATATTGTGGCACCACTTTTCAAAGGTTTCAGCAGTTTGGTGATCGTTAAAACGATATTCCGAAGAAAGTTTCGGATCATTAGCGGATAATTCCGTTTTATTAAAGTAGAGTCTTCTTTCGTTTCCGGCAGTCCACTCATCATATTTCCACCAAGTTTCGGGTTGCGTATTATCCTGGACTAGCACTTTTGGCAGAGTTTTATCAGCGTGGTTGTCCTTTCCCCACAGTTTGTTGGCTAGCCACAAGTTAACCATTTCGGAAAAGTCGAGGGATTGGAAGGCGTTGATATAGATGTGCTGACCTTGGTGTAAGACTAGCTTGCTGGTTACGGGAAGCTTTTGTAATTCGTCATAGAGCGCCTTAACGTTGCTTGGTTTAACGTTAGTATCGTTTAGACCGTGAACCATCATGACGGCCGCTTTAATATTTTTGATCGCTGGTCGGTAGTTACGGTTGGCCCAGAATTGATTGTAGTTTCCGGTTTTCCGGTCCATTGCCTGTGCAAGTCCAGCAATATATTTATCATTAGTTTTCTTAATTCGCTGGTAGTCAGCTGGCCGCTTTGTTCGACTGAAGGTTTCATCAGCCAGAACATCAGCATCTTCACCCTGGAAACCACCTGGAGCACGAACTAAACCATTTTCTCGGTAGTAGTCGTACCATGACGAGATTGCCGCTTCACTAATAATTGCTTTTAATCCGGGAACGCCAGTCGTCGCAACAGCAGTAGCTAGGGTTCCAAGGTAGGATCGCCCAGTCATTGCAACGTTACCGTTACACCACCAGGCTTTGATTTTAATCCCGCTATGCCGATCTGTAAACGCAATCCGATCACCATGAAGCCATTCAACAACTGCCTTCATTGAGTCAGTCTGTTCAGGCGAACCACATGTTTGCAGACCGTCAGAATCTTTAGTTCCAATTCCTGCAGAGTAGATAATTGCATAACCGCGAGCTGCTAGGTAATTATTTAGGGTGTAAGCCGGTGTTTCCGCAAAACTTTCTGTGGCACGTTTGCTTTCACCCTTGATCTTGCGATGGGTGAATTGCTTTGGAAAGGTTGGTTCGGCAGGAGCGTTTTCTCCAGCAACTTTATGGGTTAGCGGATGATTAACATGGTGGGTTACCTTTTCTCCCCACTCATCATTAGTTCCCTGATTGTATGGACTAGCGGTAAAGACAACTGGCACCTTTAAGCCGTTGTTGCTATCGACTGGCCTGAGGATTTCGACTTTAACGAGATCGGCTTTGCCATCGTAATCGGTATCCATATCAGTCTCAACATAAACTACTTCACGGATAAACTTGGCCGGATCAAAAGAAGCAAGTGGTTTGCCATTAAAGTACAGCGGCTTTTTATATGCCGGTAACTGGTATGACCAGGCGAGAAAGCCTTCGCTCGTTAGCTGATCAATAAATGACTGACCATTCTTGTTGTGGGTGTTGAGAAGAAGGTAAAAGGCTTCTAGGACATCTAGCGTTGACCAGCTAGTGTGTTGGACAAACGGAAGACCAATGTGCGCCCAGTCTTCAAGGGGATGGTTAAGATCAAAGTCAACTTCTGGCTCAAAATGAAGGAGTTGAAGAGCAACTAAGTAAAAAACATCAGTCGTTAGTGACCGATCGTGTTCAAGCCACTCATCAATTGCCAGAGTTGGTGTAGCAAGCAGATCGTGGAGCCATTGACGAACCGCAATTGGCTGCTCGCTTGCCATGTGAGTACGAGCAAGGAGAGTAAGCCACATTTGCGTTGGATCCAGCTCCGTTGCTTCATTAGCTCTCAGTAAATGGAGCATCTTTAATTCACGTAATTTCTGTTCAGAACTTGTCTTAGTAATACTAAATTGGTTAATTTTCATGAAGAGCACCTCGTTATGATAGAGTGTGAGCCGTGACGAATTAGCAACTGAGCACTAGGAAATCCCGGACGATGATTGTTTACAATCAAGGACGGGATAGCTAGGCGGAAGTTGCGGTCACGGCGAGCAGGTTTGATAGAGTGTGACCTCGCAAAGAACTCGCGGAAAGCTAACGATTTCTCCGGGGAGTGGTGTCTTGCACCACTTCTCGGAGGTCGTTAGCTCTAGCGAGTTCCGAAGGAACACGTTTTGGCTTAGCTGCAGTAGAAACTTTAACTCTTGAATATGTTGCAATAAAGTTTATCTATATCATCCTACTGCAACATAGCCTAAACGCGTTCAGTCTAAGCTTCCTCAAGATAAAGTTCTACCATTACAAAGTCAAGATCTGTTCGCCAGGGACTTGCTAGAGCCAGCAACCTCCTTCCTAGGCGCAAGTCGCCTTCGTCAGGAGAAATTGCTGGCTTTCCGCAAGTCCTCTGCTGGCTCACACTCTTCATTATAAATCCAAATTGTCATTGCATTGTAACTACCGAGAAAATAAATAAAGAGTATAATTAATTGGCTAACTATGGACGATGAAGCAAATAAACAGTGAGGGAAGATTATGGCAAAAAATATCTTGGAATTTAAACATGTTGGTAAACGTTACGATGATAATGTTGTTCTTCGTGACATTGATTTTGAGGTTGAAGCAGGGAAATTTTATACTCTGCTTGGACCATCTGGTTCTGGGAAAACAACTATTCTGCGGATCATTGCCGGGTTTGATCAAGCTAGCAGCGGTGAAATCCTTTTTGATGGGCAGTCAATTAATAACGTACCTGCAAACAAACGACAAGTGAATACTGTTTTTCAAGATTATGCTTTATTCCCGCACATGAATGTTGCTGAAAATGTAGCATTTGGTTTGCAAATTAAAGGAGTAAAAAAGACAGCGATCCAGCAACGGGTAAAAGAAGCCCTGCATCTTGTGCGGCTGGATGGCTATGGTAATCGGGAAATTACTGCAATGTCTGGTGGTCAGCGTCAACGGGTAGCGATCGCCCGAGCAATTGTTAACCGCCCGAAAGTTCTCCTGCTTGATGAGGCCTTATCAGCCCTTGATCACAAATTGCGGGTCGACATGCAGCGAGAATTGCGTCAGTTACAGCGGCAATTGGGGATTACCTTTATCTTTGTCACCCATGATCAGGAAGAAGCGTTAGCGATGAGCGACCAAATCATGATTATTAATGATGGCAAGATCCAGCAAACGGGAACTCCAGTGGATATTTATGATGAACCGTTAAACCATTTCGTTGCTGATTTCATTGGCGAAAGCAATATCATTCCTGGAGTAATGAAGAAGGACTATGTTGTAAATATTAATGGTCAGGACTTTGAGTGCGTAGATGCCGGGATGAAGCCTAACGAAAAGGTTGAAGTTGTAATTCGCCCGGAAGATTTGGACATCACCACAGTTGATCAGGGGAAATTAAAGGCGATGGTTGATACGCAGCTTTTTAGGGGAGTTGATTACCAAATTACCGCTCACGATCAGCGAAACCATGAATGGAAGATTAATTCAATCCATAAAACAAGAGTCGGGGCACAAGTAGGCTTAACGTTTGATCCCGAAGATATTCACGTAATGCGGTACAACGAGTCCGAAGAAGACTTTGATGCTCGTCTTGATAGCTACGAGGAGGATGAGAATTAATGCGGCAAAAAGTAATGTTCATCGTTCCCTATGCTTTATGGATCATCCTCTTTGTGGTTGCCCCGTTAGCACTGATTTTTTATCAATCATTTTTTGATATTAATAGCCATTTCACACTTGCTAATTACCAGGATTACCTAACATCGCCAACATACTTAAAGATGACCCTGAATTCCGTTTGGTACGCGGCTCTAATTACAGTAGTGACCCTCGTGATTAGCTATCCGACTGCTTATGTCCTTACTCAACTGCAGAATCGTCAATTCTGGTTGTTAATTGTCATTTTGCCGACATGGATTAACCTTTTGCTGAAGACATATGCATTCATTGGTCTTTTTTCGCGAACCGGGTCGATTAACCAATTTTTACGGTTTGTTGGTTTGGGAAGTCATCAACTGCTTTTCACTGACGCTAGTTTTATGTTCGTTGCGGCATACATTGAAATTCCGTTTATGGTTTTACCAATCTATAATGCATTAATCGAAATTAATCCCTCATTGTTAAATGCTAGCAAGGATCTCGGGGCGACTTCTTGGCAGACGTTCCGGCGAATTGTTTTTCCATTATCAATGCCAGGAGTAAAGGCTGGAATCCAAGCCGTCTTTATCCCTTCGCTCTCCCTTTTCATGATCACTCGGTTAATCGGTGGTAACCGGGTAATTACTTTAGGGACCGCAATTGAAGAGCACTTCTTAACGACCCAAAACTGGGGGATGGGATCAACGATTGGGGTTGTCTTGATCCTGGCAATGTTTATTGTAATGTTTGTTACTGGTGATACGCGTGAGAAAGGAGGTCGGCGTTAAGATGAAGCAAAAAGTTGCGTGGGGCAAGCTGTATTTAGGATTAGTATTCATTATCCTTTATGCACCGATCCTCTATTTAATGATCTTTTCTTTTAGTTCTGGAAAAACGATGGAACATTACCACGGCTTTTCCCTTCAACACTATGCCGACTTATTTGCGGATTCCCGGATGATTACGATCGTGATCAATACAGTATTGGTTGCGGTATTGTCGTCTTTAATTGCGACAATCATCGGCACACTTGGGGCGTTGGCGATTAAAGAAACGCGGGGAACTTGGCGGAATAGTTTGTTGTCATTGAATAATGTCTTAATGGTTTCTCCAGATGTCATTATTGGGGCAAGTTTTTTGATCTTTTTCACTGTCCTTGGCATTCGCCTGGGATTTGTTTCAGTGCTTTTAAGCCATATTGCGTTTTCAATTCCGATTGTGGTTTTGATGGTGTTGCCAAAGATTAATGAATTGTCGCCAACTTTGGTTGATGCTGCCTATGACCTTGGTGCATCACGGTGGCAAGCATTATCCCGGGTGATCTTACCAGCAATTTCACCAGGAATTATGGCGGGCTATTTTATGGCTCTGACTTATTCGCTCGATGACTTTGCGGTTACCTTCTTTGTTACCGGAAATGGTTTTTCAACGTTATCAGTAGAGATTTATTCTCGGGCACGTCAGGGGGTTAATCTTGAAATTAATGCTTTATCAACCTTAATGTTCATTGTTTCCTTAGCATTAGTAATTGGGTATTACTTTGTTAGTAAACATGCAGGTCGTCGTCAACGAGTTGTTACGGTTAAAGAGGGGGATGCTCAATGAAAAAACTCTGGAGCGCCCTTCTGGGGATTATCGCACTATGCTGTTTGCTAGCATTGGGCGATTACTTCATGAACCGGCAGAATAATGGTAGTGGTGGAAAGACAGTGACCGTTTATAACTGGGGAGATTATATTGACCCAGCACTGATCAAAAAGTTTGAACGGCAAACAGGCTACCATGTTGACTACGAAACCTTTGACAGTAATGAATCAATGTTAACGAAGATCCGGCAAGGCGGGACAAACTACGATGTTGTAGTCCCGAGTGAGTATACGGTTCAACGGATGAAAAAAGAACACCTTTTAGCGCCATTGGATCATCGGAAGCTCAGCAATCTGCGCTATATTGACGCCCGTTTTCTTAATCAGGATTTTGATCCAGGAAATCAATATTCAGTTCCGTATTTTTGGGGAACGTTAGGAATCATCTATAATGATCAAAAAATTACCGGGCAAGAGGTGCAACACTGGGAACAGCTTTGGAGCCCACGACTAAAGAATAATTTATTATTAATTGATAGCGCACGGGATGTATTTGCGGTGGCATTAATTACTCAAGGAAAGTCAGTTAATACGACAAATTATTCGCAATTAAAGCAAGCTCAACACCACCTGCAAGCTTTAACGCCAAACGTAAAGGCAATTATCGCGGATGAGATGAAAATGTATATGGAACAGGACGAAGCAGCTGTCGGGGTAACTTATTCCGGGGATGCTCGGGAGATGATGAGTGTTAACCATCACTTACACTATGTTGTTCCTAGTGAGGGGAGCAATATTTGGTTTGATAATATGGTAATTCCTAAGTCAGCGAAGAATAAGCAGGCTGCTTACCAGTTCATTAACTTTATGCTTCAACCAGAAAATGCAGCTAAGAACGCTGAATACGTTGGTTACGCGACCCCTAACCGCGCTGCAAAGAAACTATTGCCACGGTCTGTTACTGATGATCAGCAATTCTACCCGCCAGAATCAACAATGGAACACCTGCAAACGTATAAGGATCTTCCTCGACGTGTTCTAGGTGAGTATAATGATTTGTTTTTGGAGTTTAAGATGTTTAAGAAGTAAAGATGGATCTTTACCGCGATTAGGCTATGTAAATTGAAAACTAGATCGATAAAGGCCGAGAAAAGTTGTTTGCTTTTCTCGGCCTTTATTAGGGGTGTAGGTTTATTTGACAGGTTCTATTGCGACAGAGTCAAGATCTGCTCGCCAGGAACTATCTTCAGTTCTAGACAACATAGTCAAGATCTGCTCGCACTAACCTTCCTCGAGCTAACGACCTCCACCTCCGACGGCAAGTCGCCGTTCGGTGGAGAAATCGTTAGCCACCGGAAGGTTTTAACGTGCTCGCACTCTCCTATTACATTCTCTTTGCATCCATCCTTTTGACGGCATAGAAGATTGGAAGACCGACGATGACGATTCCGATGAAGAGAAGGACACCGGCAGGGTCGTTGAAGACTTCACTGACAAGAACGAAGATTCCACCGGCAATTGCAATAATTGGTACAAGTGGGTAGAGCGGGGTGCTGAAAGGACGAGGCTCCTTGTTCTTCTTTCTTAAAATGAAAATTCCGAAAAATGCTAAAAGGTAGAAGCAGTAAACTGTGAAGACACAAAGATCCGAGAGGTGGTCAGGATCAAAGAAAAACATCATCACGGTTGCAAGAGCCACGATAAATAATGTGGCAACGACTGGCGACTTTCCCTTTGGTGTAACGAACGAGAGAAAGCGCGAGAATGGAAGATCGCCACGACGCGCCATTGCGTAAACGATCCGGGGGAAGGTAATCATCTTCCCGTTAAGCGTTCCCATCATCGAGATAATAATTCCGGCCGAGAGAAGCTTCCCGCCAATAGCACCAAATGCCTTCGTTGCTAAGTAGGCAGTGGCGTTCTCGCCAAGGCGGTGGATTAAGTTAGCTGGCAGGAACTTGAGGATTCCAATAGTGATTAAAGTGTAGATTACTAAAACAGCGGTAATTCCCAAGATAATTGCCTTTGGTAGCAACTTTTGTGGGTTCTTCATTTCACCACCAAGGTTAGCGATTAGGATCCAACCATCGTAACCGAAGAGGGTGGCTAAAACTGCAACACCAAAGCCGCCAGTAGCGTGTTGAACTTCGGTAACGGTTTGACCAAATGCATGTTGGTTACCAAAAAAGAGACCGAAGATAATAATTGCTGCGATTGGAATCATTTTCCCTGCCGTTGTAATAATGGCAAAGATCGCACCAACCTTGTTTTCAAAAAGGTTCATCACACCGATTGCTAGAACGGTGATGACAGCCAGTGGAATTCGCCATTCAGTACCAAGACCAAAGAAATTGGCCATTAAGATACTCATAAACCCGGCAACTGAAGCGATGATTGCGGGACCATAGACGATTACTTGCATCCATCCGGCAAGGAAGCCAAAAATCCGGCCATAAAGATTTTCAATGTAGACGTAAAGACCACCAGTGTATGGCATTTGAGCCCCAATTTCAGCGACAGTTAAACCACCAGTTAGGGTAATAATCCCACCAAACACCCAGGCGGCGATGGCTAAAGTTGATGAACCGGCACTGTCAAGAACGGAACCCTGTTTGAAAAAGATCCCTGAACCAATAATTGTCCCCACGACAATCGAGATTGCCGACCAAAAACCTAACGACCGTTTTAAATCTTCTTTTGGTTGATTATTCATCGCCATTCCTCCAATTCAAAATCGGCATAATAAAAACCGGGTCCACGCTTAATCATCTGGAAAGTGCCAAATGATTAAGTGAACCCGGCAATTCATTAAACCGTTCTATAGGTACACTAAAATCACTCAGCCTCGAATAGAGCTAGAGGCTGAGGAGGAAGATTGTTGTAATTGATTATTAAATACTAACATTGATCTTTCTCCTTTCGTGTACTTGATGTTTCTTAGAATACCATTAGAAATTTAATTTTGCAAGCCCTAAATTGGCGATTATTTGTGCGGTTAAATATTAACGGGTAAAGAAAAATCGGTGAAAAGACTGTTCTTTCACCGATTAAAGCTATTTAATTTACTTTTTTCACCCTTGACCGAATCCACTTATCTCCTTCAGTGAAAATCATAATCAAGCAGGAGAAGAGGATTACGGCACCCCATTCAGCGAGACTGATTCCAGTAACATGGAAAGCAGTTTGCATAAACGGTACGTAAGTCAAGAAGAGCTGGAAGATAATCATCAATCCAATTACGCCCCAGGCATTTTTGCTAATATCGTTAATTTGAGTTAACCCGTACTGTTCAGTTCTAATACTGAAGAAGTAGAAGACCTTACTGATAACAATTGTGTTTACCATCATTGTTGTGGCGTTTATTTCGCTTGCACCACCCCGGATGAACCATTCGTATCCAATTAAGGCGAAAATTGCCATTAACGCAGATACATAACCCATTTGGAAGAGATCATGACGATTCATCAATCGCTGAGTAATTGGTCGTGGTGAACGTTCCATAATCCCATCCTCAGCCTTTTCAAAGACAAAGGCAAACTGGATTGTGATAGCGGCAATCAGGTTGATCCATAGCAATTGAGCTGGTTGAAGGGGAACTTGCTGACCGGTCAAAATCGAGAAAGCAACGACAAGTCCCTCTGCAAAGGATGTCGGCAGGAGGAAGAGAATACTCTTCTTAATGTTGTCGTAGATTCGGCGACCTTCCTTAATTACTGCTGCCATAGTAGCAAAGTTATCGTCACCAAGGATCATGTCAGCGGCGTCCTTCGCCACGTCCGTTCCCTTGATTCCCATGGCAACCCCAATGTCAGCCTTCTTCAAGGCCGGAGCATCGTTTACCCCGTCACCAACCATGGCAGTGACCTGCTGTTGATTTTGAAGGGCTTCAACAATTTCAAGCTTATTTTGCGGGGTTGTTCGGGCAAAAACCTGGTTATCCATTGCAGCACTTTCTCGTTCTTTGGTGGATAACTTATCCCATTCTGCACCAGTAATGGCATTGATTGGACCATTAGTTAATCCTAACTCCTTACCAATTGCCCGAGCGGTTTGCGGATCATCACCGGTAATCATCTTAACGTGAACCCCAGCAGTATTCATTTTCTTTAAGGCAACGATGACTTCTTCTCGTGGTGCATCAAGTAGTGCAGCGAGACCAAGGAATTTAATACCCTGGTAAAGGTGTTCGTGTTCCACCTCAGTTAAGTTTTCGTTGCTTGGTACTGGCTGATAACCAACGGCAATCACCCGCTTACCAGCACTTGACCAGTCGTTAACCCGTTGTTGCCACTTGGCAAGGTCAAAGCTTGGATCTTCTTTTTGAGCCATTTCAAATAACTTATCAGGAGAACCCTTGATGAAGATTACTTTTTCGTGGCTTTCTTGGTTCTCTGTCAGTTCGGCAATGTACCGGTAATCAGAGTCAAATGGTAACAGGTCAATTTCGGCATACTGTGATTGGTGCTTAGGACCATATGCCTTGTGATAGAGCGTTAAGAAGGCACCATCAGTAGGCTCACCATTAATGTGCCAAGCACCATCGTTTTCGCTTAACACGGTATCGTTGGCTTGATAACCAGCTTCAACAAAAAGTTTGAGTTGGTCAGTAAGTGGCGCTTTTTTACCGTTAAATTTAATTTCACCGGTTGGTGCGTATCCAGTTCCTGAAACTTGATAGAGTTGATCGCCAACCCACAGTTCAGTCGCTGTCATTTCATTTTTGGTCAATGTCCCAGTTTTATCAGTTGCAATCACGTCAACCGAACCGAGAGTTTCTACGGCAGGCATTGACTTAATAATTGTCTTATACAATTTGGCCATTTTACTGATTCCAAAGGCTAGGATCACAGAAGTAATCGCTGGTAAACCTTCAGGGATCGCCCCCACAAGCATTGCAACAACAGCAAGCGCTAATGCAGGGAGTGAGTAAATTTTAAGCATAAACCCAACGATGAAGACGATAATCGAGGTTGTGATCGTAATGTACGAAACCACTGTCCCAACATGATCAATTTCCCGGGTAAGCGGGGTCTTCTTTGGCTTAATGTGGGCAACTTCTTGAGAAATTTTCCCAATTTCAGTCTGCTCAGCAGTAGCAATTACAACCCCCAGACCGCTTCCGCTTGTTACGGAAGTGGAAGCATATGCCATGTTTACGCGTTCTGCTAACGGAATATCAGTATCAGTCAATGCTTGGTCTGTTTTAATGACAGAGTTCGTTTCCCCAGTCAACGCAGATTCTTCAATCCGTAAATTATCTGCAGAAACAATCCTCAAGTCGGCCGGAACGTTGTCACCAGCCTCAAGGAAAACCACGTCACCAACAACTAGATCAGCAGCATCGATGTCCTGACGTTTACCGTCTCGATAGACGGTTGCCTGATTAGCCATCATTTCCTTAATTTTGGCAAGGGCATTGGCAGCACTAGTTTCCTGGAAGTACCCGATCAAGGAATTTAAGACAACCACAGCCCCAATAACAATGGCATCAGTATAATGCCCAATAATGATTGTTAATAACGTTGCAACTAACAGAATGTAGATCACAATGTTATTAAATTGACGAAGAAAGATTTTCCACTTAGGAGTCGGCTTTACTTCAAGGACGTTTTGACCATCGCTGGCTAGCTTTTGCTTTACCTCGGCACTAGTTAAACCCTGAGTGAAGTCCGTTAAGTTGAATTCTTTCTTTAATTCATCAGTAGTTAATTGATATTGTTCTTTCATTTTGCTCCTCAAATATTTACTATAAAGCAACAATCTCATGGGATCCCGTCCCCATGATTAACAGTCGGTTGTTCGCTTTGAGTTAAGTTGCTTTAATCAGTCCTTTTCTTATTTTTCGTAAGAATATTATACCATTCTGGTTAAGGTGAGAAGGCGCTATTAAAGGATTTTTAGACAATAGTTCAATGAAAATTCATAAATAAATAAGCTGGGAATTAACTTTCTCGGAGGGACGGTTGACTAATCTAGAACGATGAATGATGAGGAACTCATCAGAGTCGTTCGTAGCCGAATAGGCTTGCTTCGCTGCGTTAGGCTCGAGTCCCTCAGTTACGATACGAAGTGAGCCTATTTGGATTCCCGCAATTAGACTCTGTAAGTTTGGAGAGCACTAAGTATAAATAACCTAAGACTATTTCTGGCTCTGAACTAATCTCAGGTTATTTGATATCTATTTGCTTTTCACAAATCGTGGCGATGTTTCGGGAGCCCAGAGAAGGCAGATCAGACCACCGATGATTAAAACGATGGTGCAAACGAGCATTGCGAGATGCGCACCACCAATGTTAGTCAATACTGGCAAGAGAAAGGTTCCGCTAGCAGCACCAATCCGACTAATTGTGATACAAGTTCCAACTCCGGTAGCCCGAACTTTAATGTCAAAGAGTTCGGTTGGGTAAGGGTAGTCAAGGGTCAACCCTGAAGAAAGGATGATTGAGAATAGTGCAAAAATCCCAATTTGAAAGCCGAAAGACGACTGAGGGCCAATGATCATGCCGATCAAACTAAGTGCAGATAGGAAGAAGGTTCCAATTAAGAATGCTCGGCGACTGATTCTTTTGAAAATCCATGCACCAATCAATACTCCCACCATCATGCAACCGTTGTAAATTATTCCTGATAAATTACTATCGCCCATATGCATACTCTTTAATAGAATCGGTAAAAAGATACTGATGCCAAAGAAAGCAAACGCCTGGCAAGCATAAAATAATCCACCGACAAGTGTTCGGCAACGGTACTTTTTACTAAATAAGATCGTCCAGGAAATGTTGTCAACGGGTTTAGCTTTAAGGAGACGGAGAGGAAGACCCCAGCGTTTACCAATATGCTTTTGGATTAACTTCTGGGCCTTTTTATTTTCACCCTGACTAGCAAGCCAGCTAGGAGAAGCAGGGAGCTTGGATACTGAACGAAAGATTCCGGCAATTAATCCAGGAACAGCAGAAGAAGCAAGGATCGCTTGCCAATTATGACTGCCAAAACCGCTAATCATAATCCCGGCAATGTAGGAAAGAATAAAGCCGACTGTCCAGTAGATAATTAATTGGCTTTGTTGTTTACCACTTTCTTTTGCTGGCAGCCATTCAACGAGCAGTGAGTTTCCTACAGTGTAGTCAATGGCAATCATTAAGCCAATAAGGAGACGAAGAATAAACAATAAGAACAGGTTAGTAGTTACTAACTGAAGAAGCGAAAAGACCGCAAAAAGATACATGTCAACCAATAGCATTCGACGTCGACCAAACTGATCGGCAATTCGTCCCATTAGTGCGCTTCCCATGAGTCCCAGTAAACTACCAGCACCGATTAAGCCGACCCAAAAATCATTGATGGTAATATAATGCTGTGCTTGAGTAAGCCCGGTACCACTAATACCTAGGGCATACCCACAGGCAATTTGACCAAGAATAATCGCAAATAAAACGCGAAAGTGAACGGCTTTTAACGGTGCTTTCTTGTAATTCTTTTTTGTATATTCCATAAATATTAGACAGTCATTTAAGAGTGTCTATTAATTGATTCCTCCTTGAAATTAACAATAAATTTTAAAACAGATTGTTAAAAACACTAACAAACTTGAAACTGGGCTGTCAAATATTTATCAGGGAATAAGAAAGCGGATTAGCTTCTGAAATGGAGCCAATCCGCAGAGCTTTAAATTTAATTTTGTTTGTCGTTTAGTTTACTGTGCCAGTAACCATAAGTGAAGTAGATAATGATTCCCAGTGTAAACCAAATTCCGGCACCAATATAAGTTTCGAGCTGTAACTGGGTCATCATTGCCAGACAAAGCAGTCCGGAAAGAATCGGAATAAATGGGTAAAGGGGAACCTTAAAGCCACCACGATTACCAATATCCTTTCGGCGACGGAGAGGAATAATTCCAAATGAAACCAGTGTAAAGGCAAATAAGGTCCCAATGTTAACTAAACTAGTTAATTGATCAAGTGAAACTAAACCGCCCATGGTAGCGATGATCACGGCCACAATCCAGAGGGCCACTTGTGGAGAGTGACTCTTCTTATCTAGCTTTCCCAGAAATGCTGGGAGTAATCCGTCACGGCCGATCGCGTAAATTAGTCGAGAACTTGAGTAGATCATGGCAACCATCATGGTAAACATTCCAATTAGTGCCCCGATTGAAAGCAGTTCTGCCAGCCAGTTTTGGTGAACTAGCTGAAGAGCGTATGATACCGGGTTAGCGACATCCAGTCGTGTATACTTCACCATCCCTGTAAGAACAATAGCAACCCCCATGTAGAGCAGGGTAACAATTCCTAAAGTCCCGATAATTCCAAGCGGCATGTTGCGCTTTGGATTCTTCACCTCAGCAGCTGAACTAGAAACACAGTCAAAACCTAAGTAAGCAAAGAAACCAATCGTTGCCCCATGAATAACCCCGCTCATGTGGTAAGGCAAGAATGGGTGGTAATTCTTTGGCTTGATGAAGAACAATCCAGCAACAATAAAAATTAGAATAATGGCAACTTTAATCACCACCGCAATGTTGTTAACCCGAACGGAAGATTGCAGACCACGAGATAACATTACGGTGATTAAGAGGACGATGACAACCGCAACGATATTGATATATGTACCGTGTGCGGGATCAAATGGACCAGATAAGGCATGGGGAATCTTTAACCCGAAACTTTCAATAAATGAGTTAAAGTAGGCCGCCCACCCCGTTGAGACTGATGCTACGGCAAGCATATATTCCAAAACCAGCGCCCAACCAAGGAGCCAACCAAAGAATTCGCCGAACACCACGTTACCATAAGAATAAGCACTACCAGCAACGGGTAATGCTGAAGCAAATTCGGCATAACACATTGCAGCAAATGCACAGACAATTGCGGAAAGCAAGAAGGAAAGGGAGACTCCCGGTCCAGCTTGCTTAGCCGCGATGGTACCAGGAAGAATGAAAATCCCAGTCCCAATGACGGTTCCGATCCCGATAGCCATCAGATCACGAGCATTCATCGTCTTAACAAAAAGCTTATCAGCTCCAAGGTAACGATCGAGGCTTTCTTTTCGGAAAATGTTTAAGCCCATCTTTAACCCACCTTTGCTATAATAAATTTAGCGACAAGGGACAATTCCTGTCGCGGATACTAAATATAATACATTTGATTAACATTAAAAGTCAATTAGAAACATTAGATTATTTTTAAAGGGAGTCAAGTAACTATGGCAATTGAAATCACTAGTGGTGCTGTTGTTTACCGAAAGAATAATGGTGAAATTGAATATTTACTGTTAGAAAGTCAGAATAAGGGCCATTTTTGGGGATTCCCTAAAGGTCACGTTGAAGGAAACGAAACCTTAGAAGAGACTGCTAAGCGAGAAATTAAAGAAGAAACGCAATTAGTGCTGCCAATCGACACTAGTTTTCATGTATATACCGAATATGACTTGCCAAATGGTAATCGGAAGCAGATGACGCTGTATACTGCAGACTTAACGCAGAGCGAAGATATTCATTTACAAGCAGAAGAAATTAAAAACTGCGGTTGGTTTAACTATGCTGACGCTCGGGAACGGTTGACTTACGACAATCTCAAGCAACTTCTCGATCAAGTTAACGATCATTTAACCAAGTAATATGAATTTCGGGAAAGTATTTGTAATTGCCGGTGCAGCTGGTTCGGGAAAAACAACGGTTGCTAAGTATCTTCATGACCGTTACAAAATGGAACGGGTTATTACCCATACAACGCGAGCATCTCGCCCAAATGAACGGGATGGGGTTGATTACCATTTTGAGACGCCAGCTTCAATGAACAAACTTCATTTATTAGAATCCGTTGAATATGATCACCACCTTTACGGCTCTTCATTGGAAAGCTTGGTTGCGGGATGGCAGACGGGGCATGATAACGTGATTGTGCTGGATACTAAGGGCGCGTTCACCTATTACCAGAAGCTTGGTGATCGCGCGGTAATTATCTTTTTGACGGTGAGTCATATTGCATCGTTAGCTCATCGAATGGTTAAACGGGGAGATGAATTACGGGCAGTTCATTCAAGACTGAAGAGCCCTGAGTATCATCGGGACCTTCATTTGCCAGATGAGCTTAAAGGGATTGCAAACGTTGTTGTTAATGATTCCTGGTCGCAAACAACTAATCAGATTGACCAAATAGTAAGACGAATCAGTTCAGAAAAAGACTGATTTGTGGTAGAATATTTTTCTCATTGGGGAGGTGGCATTAGATGAGTACCCTTGTAGAGCAAGCTCGTAAGGTATTAAAGGATAATGGTTCACGATGGACTAAGCAGCGTCAGCAAATGATTGAGATTTTAGCTGAGCATCCTGATCACTACATTGATTTTACGGATGTTGATCAGCGCTTGCGAAAGGATAATCCAGGACTTAGCCATGGAACTGTATACCGGAACCTAAAGGATTTTGAAAGCTTGGGGATTGTTGAAACGAGACAAGCTGGTGAACGGATGCAGGTTAAGGTTTGTTGTGATTCCAACCATCACCATCATTTTATTTGTGATGTTTGTGGCAGGGTGCAAGAGATCAAAATGCCACCGATTGACTATGCTTTTTTTGCCAAGCAGCTGCCGGGGGCCAAAATTAATGGGCATACGTTTGAACTGCATGGCATTTGTGCTAATTGTCGGGCAAACAAGAAAAAGGCAAAATAATTTCAATTTTCCTTAACATTTATGGAGGAAAAAAGCGAGTATGATAGGTTGTAGAAAAGGAGCATTTATTTATGGCAAATAAAATCCCACCTTTCGTAACTCCCTTTGCGTTGTTTTCAATCGTATTAGCACTGGGAGCTACTAACGTTGTGGTTAATCACGCAACGCATACATCTGAAGGTGCACGAGTAAGTTCTACCTCATCGGTTAGTCGACGAATGGACTCTGATGACAGTAGTTCAGTTAGCCGGTCATCTTCACAACAGGATGAAAGCGAACAGCAATCTTCCAGTACTCGTAGTAATAACAATTCAACTACTCAGGAAAATCAAAATAATACTGGGAACGATACTGAACGCTCATCCTCGACTACTACCCAGAATAAGCAAAATAACGGTGGTAATACTTCAACTGGCAATGAAAACCAGACAGGTCAATCAAATAGTGGTCAAAATACTAATAATCAGACCACGACTGATAATCAATAAGCGGGGTGAACCTAACTAATGTTTAGTTTTCTCGATATGATTAACTCATCGCTAAGTTACTTTAACTTGGACGTTAAATTAAAGAACCGGATTTATATTATTCTGGCAACTCTGGGTGATATTTATTTGGTATACGTGACTTTTCGCTTATTCATTAACCAAGCCTGGTTGCGAGGCTTTTTGTATTGCTTAGCGATGATTGCAATCACATACTTTATTTACGTTAACTTTGTTTTTTACTTTTTAGGAAAGACATCACAATTTGATTTTTTGTCACCACGAATTGCCAAAATTACGGGGCAAAGATTTGCGGATAATAATCAGTCACAAATGAGACGGGGAGCAAACCGGTATTCAACCGGGCTTGCTAACCAGTCAAACGGCCTTTTTGATGGTGCAGATACTATTCCCGCAACCGTTGAGATTGACCAAGCGGAACAGGAGAACCTCCAAAAAGTGGTTGACCGGCTCTTAACAGAAAAGATCTTTGTCAATGATTTTAACGGGATGAATGAACGGGAGATTATCCGTCA
Source organism: Limosilactobacillus vaginalis DSM 5837 = ATCC 49540 (assembly GCF_000159435.1). Classification (GTDB taxonomy): domain Bacteria; phylum Bacillota; class Bacilli; order Lactobacillales; family Lactobacillaceae; genus Limosilactobacillus; species Limosilactobacillus vaginalis. The sequence continues at coordinate 393,829 of NZ_GG693412.1, forward strand.
ATACCAAGAGACCCATAAACCAGTTCAAGCATTGAATGCGGAGTCAATTCCACCATTTTTTGAACTGGTCCATGATCCGCTTCGTCACCGCCTCGAAATTTATATGGGGATGAACCAAATGGAGCGACGGCCAGTTGGGCATATTTCGAAGATTGGGTTGACCGATGTTCGGGAAGCCCACCAGAAGTACCGAATTTATTTGGCCAACTTGGTCGTGGTTGACGGGCCAAACAAAATTCCCGGCCGAAGCGGCACCACAATCATGACAACTGCCGACTATGGGCTGAAAGCTCAGGTTGCTTATCGTCAACGAACTTCAAATCAAAGAACTACAATTGAATAAAATGTTGTATAGTAAAACTATTGTCCCAATCTTAATGAGACAATAGTTTCTTTTTGTCTTATTTTAGAGCAGATGTGCCGGATTAACTCTGTTGTCTATTTTTGACACGGCTTACAATATTCATTGCAAAATTGACGAAAAGGAGGGGAAAGTTGTGCGAGTCACGAGAACCGTGCGTGATTTTCAAAATGCATTGTTGACGTTGCTTGAAGAGCATTCCTTTGAGCACTTAACCGTTGATCAGATTTGTCAAGAAGCGTTATTACACCGAAGCAGTTTTTACCGCTATTTCCGTGATAAATATGACCTCCTTGAACAAACTTTAGGAACACAAATAAACCGCTTGGTTGATAGTAGTGATTCCGAAGATGATCTAATTAAGCAATTAATTTATTACGTCAATGATCATAAGAGCGTTTTTCGGCACTTAGCATCTGAAAGTGCTCACAGTTCGCTATATGCTGAAATGATGCATATCTTAAGCCAGATCATGTTGGAACGACGACGTGAAAAGAGCAATGATTCTATTATTCAATTATTACAGCAAACCGACGATCCGGAGATGCTGGCTTATGTTTTGAGTGGCGCACTAATCGGCACGTTTTATTGGTGGCAGGAGAAAAATTATGATGTTTCAATTGAACATGTGATTGAGTTTGCCAAACGAACGATGCAGTCGTTATCAATTGGTCGTCAATTGGAACAAAAACAATGAAATTATTAATAAAAATATTTAGGGGATAAGAGGAGAATAGAAATGTGGAATGCGATTAAAGCAGAATTTAAGAATATCCTGCACAATCGACTGTTATTGATTTCCACTACTGTTATTTGTATCATCCCATTCCTTTACAGTATCTTTTTCCTGAAGTCTGTGTGGGATCCATACGGGAGTACAGAAAACTTACCAGTAGCGGTTGTCAATAAGGATGTTCCAGTTGAATATCGTGGACAAACGATGGATATTGGACACCGGATGGTCAAAGAATTAAAGAAGAATAAGCAATTAAAGTGGGAAATCGTTTCACCAGAAAAGGCGCATTATGGTTTAACTCACCGGAAATATTACACAGTAGTGACGATTCCAAAGGACTTCTCTAAGGACGCCACAACAGTTTTGGATAAGCATCCTAAGCAAATGCAGTTGAAGTACGAGACTAATGGTTCTCTTAACTACATTGGTCAAGTAATTAGCCAACTCGGGATGACTAAGCTAAACGAAAGTATTCGGGCGCAAGTTACCCGGGCATACGCTACGGCAATGTTCAAGGCTTTGCACACTGTTGGTAAGGGAATGAGTACGGCTTCCAACGGGGCAAAGCAATTGAGTACTGGAATGGTTACTCTTCAAAGCGGGGTTAACCAATACGTCGTCGGGGTTTCCCAAGTAAACAACGGTGTTCAAACATTACGAGTAAGCGTTGCCCCATTAGCTGCCGGTGCTCAACAATTGGCATCTGGTAGTCAGACACTTGCTAACGGTATCCGCCAATACACTGGTGGTGTCGGTCAGCTTGCTGCTGGATTGAGCAAGTTGAACGCTAATTCCGGTGCGCTGAATTCTGGTGCTAGCCAGTTGCAAAGTGGTTTGAGTCAGTTGAGCACTGGAACTAAAACATTATCAAACGGTGCTAACGAGTTAAATGGTAAAGTTAACAGCATGATTCCAGAACTGCAAAATCAAATGAATAGCATGTCTGGAGATATAAGTAATAAGGGAGCAGCTCTTAATAACGCTTTACGCCCATTAGCTTCAACGCAGTCTCAGATGACTGAATTATCTGCTAAATTAGGTCAAATTAGTGATGGAATTGGTCAGATTCAATCAGCTGTATCTTCAAATAGTTCTTCAACAAAATTGAACAGTGCTGTTGGAGTATTGAATTCAATTGATAAGAGTAAGCTGAGTGAGGCAGATCAACAGAAACTTGCTGGAGTTACGCAACAACTACAATCAGCTAGTTCAAATTCAGATCAAGCTACTTTAGTAAGTCAGCTTACTAAACTTAAAGCTGGCGTTAATAATTTAAGGACGGCAGTTGATCAATCTGCTACACAGGCAGGAAATAGTACTAAGCAAGTACAAGAGGCTGCATTAGCTCTTCAAAACAGTTTAACGAATATGCAAAGTCAAACCAGTACCGCAATTGGTGGTATGAGCAGTCAGCTTACATTAGCAACTTCAGAATTAGCTAAAGGAGCAGATAAAGTAAATAGTGGTGCAAATACCGCTGCTGCAGGTGCCGGAACGTTAACTTCTGGGATTGGCCAATACACCGCTGGGGTTGCTCAAGCTGGTGCTGGTGCTGGTCAATTAACTGCTAACTCTGGTCAATTGAATTCTGGTGCTGGTCAACTTGCTGGTGCTCTTGGTCAATTGAATGGTCAGGTTCCTGCATTAACTGCTGGTGTTAACCAATTAGCTGCTGGTACTCAGCAATTAGTTGATAATTCACCTGCACTTGTTCAAGGAATTATCAAGTTGAATGTTGGTGCTTCTAAGCTTTCAACTGCTCTTGGCAAGGGTGCGAAGACAATTAATGGTATTAAGACTTCTAGCCGGACTGCTAAGATGATTGCTGAACCTTCAGTTGAAAAGCACTCTAACTACAGTTACGTACCAAACTACGGTCATGCATTGGCACCTTATGTTTTGTCAGTTGCCCTCTATGTTGGTATGTTGGTCTTCAACTTTGTTTACCCAATTCGGCGGGTTGCGGATCCAGATGCTTCTGCAACTGCTTGGTGGTTCAGTAAGGTTGTCGTTGGTGCGGTAGCCGCAATTGCCATGGCCGTTGTTGAATGTGGAATCATGATGATGTGTGGACTAACAATTGACCACGTTCCGTCATTCTTTACCACAACAATCCTCTTTGGACTCGCTTCAATGGCCGTCGTAATGTTCTTGTCGATGACCTTTGATAACCCAGGACGGTTTGTTGCCATGGTTCTTCTGATGTTACAACTTGGTGGTTCCGGTGGGACATTCCCAATGGAAGTTACCATGAAGTTCTACAACGTTATTCACTGGTACTTACCAATGACCTACTCAATTCTTGGTCTTCGTGATTCAATCAGTGGTGGTCTTGGTACTCACTACACATTGTTCTGTAACCTTGTCCTTCTCGGAATCGCAGTTGTCTTTAACTTGTTACTCTTATTAACGATGAAGGGAATTGCATCACACGAATTCCGTGCACCAACTGTCGAAAGCTTAAAAGCTAACGAACACGGTCCAATGGGTAAGGGCGATGGCTTTACATCAAACGGTCAAGATAATAAATAGAATTTAATTATGATTAATAAGAGCTGGAAAAGCATTAACTTTTCCG
>NZ_GG693412.1:398467-407123 GCF_000159435.1 Limosilactobacillus vaginalis DSM 5837 = ATCC 49540
CCGGCTCTTTTAATAATTTATTATTTAATCGCTTACAACATTAAAGTTCGTGTTTTACTTATTGTTTAATTAAAAATCCTGTGTTATTTTTTAAACACCGAACTAATAGAGCTTATTTAAAAATAATGTTCGGAAATAATAGTAAAGGAAGTATCAAGAATGGCAAAGACGAGAAACCGGTATGGAGTCGCAATTGCGGGGGTAATTCTCCACTTAATGATTGGTGGGGTATATGCTTGGAGTGTATTCACCAAGCCAATTTCTGCCTATACTGGTTGGAAGGAAACATCAGTATCATTTGCATTTAGTTTGGCAATCTTCTTTTTAGGAATGTCAGCTGCATTTATGGGACGGTTGGTTGAAAAGTTTGGTCCAACCGTTACTGGAACAATCTCAAGTATTTGTTACGGAAGCGGAATCGCATTAACCGGATTAGCTATCCAATCACACCACTTATGGTTGCTTTACTTAGCGTATGGTGTCATTGGCGGATTAGGGTTAGGTTCTGGCTACGTTACACCAGTATCAACGATTGTTCGTTGGTTCCCTGACAAGCGGGGGTTAGCTACCGGGTTAGCGATTATGGGATTCGGTTTTGCGGCAATGCTTACTGGTCCAGTTGCTCAACACCTGATGGCACTTGTTGGGATTGCTAATACCTTTTACGTTTTAGGAGCATTTTACTTTGTTGTAATGATTGTGGCTGCTCAATTTATTAAAAAGCCACGTCCTCATGAATTACCACAAGCAATCGCTGAGAACGCTCAACGGGTAAGTTTAACCAACCAAGAATTAACTGCCAACCAAGCATTAAAGACCCGGACTTTTGCATTCTTGTGGTTCATGTTCTTTATCAACATCACAACTGGAATTGGACTTGTTTCAGCTGCATCACCAATGGCTCAGAACATGACGACAATGACTGCCAGTGCTGCTGCGGTAATGGTCGGGATCATTGGTTTATTCAACGGTTTCGGTCGACTTGCCTGGGCAACATTATCTGACTTTATCGGTCGGCCACTCACATATAGTTTGATCTTTGTGTTAGATATTTTAATGCTCTTCGTTCTCCTCTTCTTCAAGACACCATTTATCTTTGCATTAGCGCTCTGCTTGTTAATGTCATGCTACGGTGCCGGATTCTCAGTAATTCCAGCATACCTTGGCGATGTCTTTGGAACAAAGGAATTAGGAGCAATTCATGGCTACATCTTGACTGCCTGGGCTGCAGCGGGGATGGTTGGACCAATCCTTCTTTCCTACACTCACCAAGTACTCCACAATTACTATGTAACTTTGATTGTCTTTGTTATTATTGATGCTTTAGCAATGATTGTTTCCGTTTGGATTCAGCGTGATTTTGTCACTCGTCGGGAAACTAAGGCTGCTTAACTTAAAAAATAACTTTCTAATTTAAAAGCTGAAGGCTAGTTAAACTGGTCTCCAGCTTTTTGTTTGTCCTAATAATTTAGTATAATAAAGAATGTAAGCGATTTTTTACACACAAATATGAAAAGGATGGGGTTTCAAATGAAGCTAATTATGTTTGGCGTAGATGATAAGGAAGTACCATACGCTAAGGAATGGGCGACTAAAACTGGCAATGAAGTTAAATTGGTTAGGGAGCAATTAACGACTTCAACCATTGATTTAGTGGAGGGCTTTGATGGAATTTCAGTTCTTCAAACCAGCAAGATTGATGATCCAGCCATCTATACTAAGTTAAAGCAATTTGGGATTAAGCAACTATCAACCCGGACAGCAGGATTTGACATGTTTGATCTTGAGTTAGCAAAGAAAAATGGTCTGAAAATCACAAATGTTTCTATCTACTCTCCACGGGCGATTGCGGAAATGGGGCTAACTCACGCAATGTACCTTTTACGACGGATTGGCGAGTTTAAGGAACGGATGGTAAATGACGCTGACTTCCGCTGGAGCAAGGATCTAGTTAGTAATGAAATCTATAACCAAACCGTTGCGATTGTCGGCCTCGGTCATATTGGCGGTGCAACCGCCCAGATCTATAAGGCGCTAGGTGCACGGGTAATTGCGGTTACACGAGAAACTAGTGTTGTTTATGCACCATATGTTGATGCATTTGTTGACCTTGAAACCGCGTTAAAGGAAGCTGACATTATTACTCTCCACGTTCCGTTGACTTCCAGTACGGAAAACATGTTTGCAGCTCCACAGTTTAAGCAAATGAAGAATAATGCAATTTTGATTAACATGGCACGGGGACAAGTGGTTAATACTAATGATTTGATTGCAGCCCTGAAGAATCATGAAATTGCGGGAGCCGGCCTTGATACGCTTGGTGATGAAACAACCTACTTTAGTAAGAAAGTTTCGCCAGCGGACGTTCCGGCTGACTTCAAGGAATTAGTTGCAATGCCAAACGTGGTAGTGACACCACACGTTGCCTTCATGACGACTACCGCTGTTCGCAATATGGTTCAGGTTAGTTTGAATGATATTGCAGCGATTGTTAAAGGAAAAAATATTAAGAACGAAATTCGTTTTTAATTCATAATTAATAAGTGAGCAGCCGTTAAAAGACGTGAGAATGCTGGTAAAATAGCATCTTCACGTCTTTTGTTAATTTAAGGAAAAGATAATTAATATTAATACTTTCGTAAGCAAACTGGTAAAGGGTCGCTAATGAAATCGCTTATTGTTATGATCAAACCATCAAAGAAAGTTACTAGCACACAGTCACTCAGATAGAGAAAGGAGCAGACTATGACTAGCAAAAAGAGCATTAAGAACAAGGTTGTCGGTAAGCTGAAACAGGTTGAAGGAAAAATAACTAAGGATAAAGTTCGTGAGGCAGAAGGTAAAGCACAAGAAACTCACGGTAAGGCTCAAGCAAAAGCAGATGAGTTAAAGAAGAAAGCCGCTAAGAAAAAAGAAGAATTAGCTGAATAAAAGGAGGGGATGTAAATGTTCCATTGGATTTGGGTATTAATCGTTGGTGGTGTCATTGGATTGATTGCCGGAGCGATTACTCGTCGTGGTGGTTCCATGGGAGTCATCAGCAATATTATTGCCGGACTAGTAGGTTCGTCATTGGGTGAGGCTGTCCTCGGTGCTTGGGGACCACAAGTTGCTGGAATGGCAATTGTCCCTTCGATTATCGGTGCAGTAATTCTGGTATTAATCGTTTCCTGGATTATGGGGATGATTAATCGGCGAGCAGCGTAGTATCATTTATATAAATATAGATAGAGGGTGAGAAAAATAAAAGTTTTTCTCACCCTCTATCTATATTTAGTTATCTCCGAACTTACAGAGTCTAATTGCGGAAATTAACCCGAGCCTTCGAGTCTAACTACGAACGACTCTGATGAATTCATCATCATTCATCGTTCTAGGTTAGCCCACCAGGCTCTTAAATGGGTTAATTCCCAGCTTCCTATTTATTGAATAACGTATTTTTGATACTTGTCGTAATCTTTTTGCGAAAGTTCAACGGTTAGAACAGTTCCGCTGTTTTGGTATTCAGTATTCAAAATGTTGGTATTTTCGTTAAGGTATGAAACAACATTTCCGTCCGCAAACGGGATCAGCATTTTGGCTTCAACATAGTCTTGGAAGAGGTGCTTCCGAATAGCTGAAACGAGGAGATCGAGTGATTCATCGTCCTTAGCAGAAATCACAATTTGATCGTCACCCTCAAGTACTGGATATTCCATGTCGGTCTTATCAGCCTTGTTGAAGACATACAACATTGGAATGTTTTCGATTCCAATCTGCTTTAGAGTTTCTTGAGTGGTTTTCATCATGTCTTCGTAATGTGGGTCTGAAGCGTCAATTACCTGAATCAACAGGTCAGCATTGGCTGCTTCAGCAAGCGTTGACTTGAATGATTCAACAAGGTGGGTTGGCAACTTGCTGACAAAACCAACTGTATCACTAAGCAGGAACCGCTTTTGATCTGGTAGTGTCAATTGACGAACGCTGGTATCCAGAGTGGCGAATAACATATCTTTTTCAAAAACGGTTTTATCTTCACCAGCACCATATTTTTCAACGAGTCCATTCATGATAGTGGACTTACCAGCGTTAGTATAACCAACGAGGGCAGCCGTTGGAATGGCACTCTTGTCCCGTTGCTTCCGTTTAACTTCTTCGGAACGATCAATTACCCGCAGTTCTTTTCGCAGGTGGCTGATTGAATTCTGAATTGTCCGCCGGTTCATTTCCAACTTGGTTTCACCAGATCCCCGGTTAGTGAAGCCGCTACCGCCACCGGTTTGCTGATCAAGTCGTTGGTTAGCACTAGTCTGTAATCGTGGCAGTCGGTATTGTAATTCTGCAATTTGAACTTGGAGTTTGGCTTCCTTGGACTGTGCCCGTTCAGCGAAAATTTCAAGGATCAGTGCAGTACGGTCAAGAACACGACAGCCAAGTTCGTCCTCAAGGTTTCGTAACTGACTAGGAGTTAACTCATCATTAGTGATCACGGTTGAAACATTTTCAGCTAAAACTGCTTCTTTAATTTCATCAACCTTACCACTTCCGAAGTAGGTAGCTGGATTAGGCCGGTCAATTGACTGATCAATCCGGTCGATTACCTTCATGTGATTTGCCTGGGTTAGTTCAGCAAGTTCGGTCATGGAATAATCAAAGTCTTCTTGTTCGGTGTTTAACCCAGTGATTAATACTGGCTCTTCAGTTTGTATGTTATCCATTGAAAGATAGTGTTCCCCCTTTTGGTTTAATTATTTTATTTATCAGGAATGTGGAGTTGGTTATAGAAGTCCACATGAGTATCAGTATCAGTTAGTGTCATTTTCATAATGCTGCCGTTTCGTGGCGAAACATTTTGATCGACCCCTTCAAGGTAGCGATCAGCGATTGAACGGATAGCAGCACCGTGTGAAACGACAACCGCAACAGAGTTATCTGGCAGGTTGCGTAATCGATCAAAGCCCTTATCCATTCGGTGCCAAAAACGTTCAGCATCTTCAGCGTCCCCATATTGATCCGCCTTTGCAATTCGATCTTTAAGTTCATCAGTGCCCCAGCCAGCAGCCATTTGTGAGAATGTATGGTAGCCATATTTACCACCAACAATGTCGGCAACTGCACCGCCATTTGCTCCTTCAAAGAAGCCAAAGAAGATTTCTCGAAATGCTGGTTCTTGAATTGGCTCCTTAAGGTCGGTATTAGGATCAGCAGCAAGGAGCAACCGTGCGGTATTAACTGCCCGTGAAAGATCGCTACTGAAAATGTAATCAAACTTAACCTTCGATAGTGCCTTTCCTACACGCTTAGCATCTTCAATCCCCTTTTCGGTAAGGGGAGCGTCAGACCATCCTTGCATCCGATTATAGCGGTTAAGGTATGTTTGACCATGACGAACAAAGTAGACAGTAATTGCCAACTTGATCAGCTCCTTTTTACGTAATAACAATTATCTACTATTTTACCATGCTTTAATGGTAAGTGGGAACCGTGACAGTCTAATGTTACAGCATGTTATTCCGCTTAAGGATCTTTCGCCGAATGTGACGAATGAGGGCAAGGGTGGCGATAACCAGCAAAGCAGCAGCAACAAAAATCAGGATAATTAACGAGAAGTGTTCCTTAACGAATGGGATGCTGCCAAAGTAGTAACCAACGACACTGGCAAGGAGAACCCATACTATAACACCAAGAAGGTTGCCGACCATGAACCGGCGAAAATCAAAGTGCATTGTCCCGGCGATTAACGGCACAAACGTCCGGATTAGCGGTACAAAACGACCGAAAGCAATGGTCTTAATCCCGTGTTTTTCCAATAATTGGTGGGCCTTGACCATTCCGGGACCGTTAACTCGTTTTGCCAGCCATTGCCAGCGTGAAAGTGAGCGGCCAATGAAGTAGTTGACCGTATCGCCAATAAAGGCTGCTAAAAAGAAAACGGGAATTACAATTTCCATTTTCAGAACAGGGTGAAATGCAATGAACGAGGCGGTAAGAAAAATCAGTGATTCTCCCGGGAGCCACGGAAAAATGACCAGTCCGGTTTCCATAAAGATAATCATAAAAAGTAGAACGTAACTCCACGGCCCGAGCCATTCAAACATTGGAATGATTACTTCAGCAATGTGAGTCAAAATATAAAGTAAGTTGGCCAATCGACACGGCTCCTTTCTGAATCGAATTATTATACTATTTTACCGTTATTCTGGACTTAAAAGTTAGGGTAGCAGTAATATTTAAAGATAATTTAGCATTCACGATAACAGGGCGATATTGTTTCGGTCACCGCTTCATCAATGATATAATAGTAAGACGATTTCACGAATGGAGGTAGAAAGAGTGACCGAACAGTCAGTACAAGAATTTGAACAGCAGCATTTAGATCACGTTATTGATGAGATCAAACAGGCGAAGGAGAAGGCCGAGGAAAAGATCCACACCGCCCGACATGATATTAAGGGGATCAATAAACAGATCGATGATATTCATCTAAACACGACGACCTATTCTGGGATGATGGATACGGCAATGTCATTCCGTGCCCAGCAGCAGATGCTGGATGAACGGCAAAACAGCTGGCAACATGCTGCAGATCGCCTTTCAACCTTGAAACGCTTAGAAAAGAAACCTTATTTTGCCCGAATTGATTTCCAAGAAAAGGGTGCTGAAAAACCCGAAACCGTTTATATTGGTTTAGCATCATTTAGTGATCAGCCAGATCATTTTCTAGTATATGATTGGCGGGCACCAATTTCTTCAATTTACTATGAGGGAAAGCTAGGGAAGGTTAGTTACGAGACTCCTGTTGGTACTCAGGAAGTTAATATGACCCTCAAACGTCAATTTCAGATTGATGATGGGACGATTGTAACGATCTTTGATACTGATGAGCAGGTCGGTGATCAAATGCTTTTGGAAGCTTTGGGCACCCATTCCAGCACTAAGATGAAGAGTATTGTTACAACGATTCAACGAACCCAAAACGAAATTATTCGGGACACAAAAGACGATCTTCTCTTTGTCCAGGGGGCTGCAGGTTCTGGTAAAACAGCTGCGGTTCTTCAACGGGTTGCATGGCTTCTGTACCGTTACCGAGGTAATCTGAGTTCGTCTCAGGTGGTCCTCTTCTCACCTAACCAATTATTTAATGATTACATTGACCAAGTGCTTCCAGAATTAGGGGAGCATAATATGGTCCAGATGACTTATTACCAGTTTGCTAATCGACGGGTTCCACGGCTTCATGTGGAAACACTAGCTCAACGGTTTGACAGCAGCCAGGATCCGACAACCAAAAAGGCAGTTCAACTAACAACGAGTTTAGCTTACTTTAAGGCAACCGGACGTTACGCTAAGCACCTTGGGAAAGCCAATATGCGTTTTCGCAATTTGATGTTCCGCGGAAAAGTCTTCATTAGCAAAGAGAAGATCAAAGAAATTTATTATTCATTTAATAATAACTACAATCTTGGCAACCGACTTGATGGAACTAAGGAAGCACTAATCAAGTACCTCAATCACCGGGTGAGCGTTGAAATGCGCAGTAAGTGGGCTGAAGAAGCCGTACAAAACCTGAGCAAGGAGCAAATTGATGATTTGATGGACAACCAGCCACGAGAATTTGCGGATGAAAACCAACAATTCAAGTTCTTGGCCCGTCAGATTGTAATGAAGGCTCTTACACCGGTAAAACGGGCGATTGATCATAATTTATGGCTCAATATCAACGCCCAATTCATTCACCTTCTACGGGCAACCCCTAAACTCATAGACCTGGATAAATTTGGCATTAGTACTACTGAATGGGAAGCATACGTTGAAAAAACAAAAGATGATCTTCGTCAAGGAAACATTAGTGCTAACGGGATTACCATTTATCTCTACCTTTACGATTTAATGACCGGAAAGAAGGGTCAACGGGATATTCGGTATGTTTTCATTGATGAAGTTCAGGATTATGATGCTTACCAATTAGCATACCTAAAGTTCCGTTTCCCTAACGCCCGCTTTACTCTTCTTGGCGACTTGAACCAGGCAATTTTTACCCATGAAAATAGTCGTTCGCTCTTACGGCAATTGGGGACGATGTTTGATCCAGAAAAGACCAAGGTTGTTCAATTAACTAAGTCTTATCGGTCAACTAAACAAATTACGGACTTTACAAAGCACTTCCTAACGAATGGGGAGGCAATTGAAGCCTTTGACCGGAATGGTGATTTGCCAACTGTAATTGAAACTGATAGTTATTCTACCGGTGTTGATAGTGTCGTTGAAACGCTAAAGAAGTACCAGCAGGAGCATGATGCAGTGGCAATTATCGGTAAGACGCTTAATGATTGTGAAAAACTTTATGACGAATTAAAGCGACGGAATGTCAAGACAACGCTTATTCGGACAGAAAACCAGCGTTTAGTTGATGGGGTCATTATTGTGCCATCGTTCTTGGCTAAGGGGCTAGAATTTGACGCAGTGATCGCCTGGAACGTTAACGAGCAGGAATACCCTGATGACAGTGAACGCCAATTGCTGTACACGATTGCTTCTCGGGCAATGCACGCGTTAACGATGATTTCCGTGGGTAAGGTGACGCCATTACTCAAGGGTGTACCAGATGACCTGTATTCATTGGTGAAGCGCGGTAAAAATAATTAATAAAAACAAAGACCTGAGTCTCCGCTTGACG
>NZ_GG693412.1:408312-415644 GCF_000159435.1 Limosilactobacillus vaginalis DSM 5837 = ATCC 49540
TGACGAGAACTTAGGTTTTTGTTTTAAATGTAGCTTAATCTTGTACTCTTAGCTTTGAACTGCGGAAATTAAACTGCATAATCACGTTAGCCATAATAATTAGTAAGCCACCAATAACTAATCGTGGTGAAAGCTGGTCGTAGCCGAGAATAACGGAAATGATTGTTGCAAAAAATGATTCGCTCATCAAAATCAAACTGGCAGAAGTGGCATCAGTGTACTTTTGTGCCCTAATCTGGATTCCCCGGGCAGCAAAGGTAATCACCACAGCAATGATTGCCAGTGGGAGAAGTGCTTGAAGCCACTGAATATGGCCAAGGGATGCCCGTTCTGTTGTCAACGCTAATGGGGTGCCGCAAACTACTTGGACAACCCCGATTAACGTAATGATAATCCACGGACTAGATGCTCGGCTCGCATATTTACCGAAAATGATAATTTGCAATGCCCAGAAAAAGGCGGAGAAGAAGGTGATTAAGTCGCCTGATTGAAGAGACCAACTACTTCCTGTAATCCCCGTTAGAATTGCCATTCCAGCGAGTGATAGCGGAATCGCAAAAATGATTTTAAGCTGTGGTCGTTCGTGCCAAAAAATCCATAAAATTAATGGAGTCAAGATAACGTAAGTCACGGTGATGAAGGAACTCTTGGCCGGTGTCGTAGATTGAAGGCCGAGTGTTCTTAGATAATAACCGCAAAAGTTAACCAGGCCAACGATCAAGCCCACTTTGATGTCAAAACGGGTGGCTTGGCTTAATTGACGATGAAAAAGGATGATCCCGCCAGCCACACACATGGCGCCGCGAACTGCATTGATGGTCCCCGATTGCATTCCGGCATTGACCACCATTTTATTGAAAATATAGGTGCTCCCCCAAAGAATGGTTACAAAAACAAGGAGGAGGTTAGCAACTGTTTTGGAAAGCTTCATCAGCGTGCTCCTTTCAACTTCCAGAAAATTCCTAGTTAAAAGATAATTGCAGAGTACCAATTGTTGATCCGAAATGCAATTAATTAGTCCGTTTTAAGAATGGGAGGCGGTGAAGATCAGTTTGCATAATAGCGTTGGCGAGAAGCAGGATTGCTCCACCAATGATTAACGAATGAGTTAAGGAATCGTATCCTAAAATTACTGATAGGACACTGGCAAAGAACGATTCAAGCATCAGAAGCAAACCAGCAGATGTAGCGTCGGTATACTTTTGGGCAGTGATTTGCAGCCCTTGAGCGACAAAAGTAACAAGAATTGCGAGCAGGGCAACCGGAATTAGTGCTTGGATCCAGTGGATGTGGGCAAAAGTCTGCGTTTCAGTAGTAAAGGAGACGCACCAACCAGCGATCCCTTGAATTAACCCAATCATAAAGATGATTATCCAGGGACTTGAAGCTTTAGAGGCAATTTTACCGAAGAAAATTAATTGGAGGGCCCAGAAGATTGAAGAAATGAGAGTGAGAAGATCACCGTAGTTTAAGGCTAATCCAGTAGCCGTAACGTTGGTTAAAATGCCCATCCCAATTAACGCTAACGGAATAACAAAGTAGGTTTTTCGTCGTGGCCGTTCGTGCCAAAAAATCCATAAGAGAAGTGGTGAAAGGGCAACATACATGGTAGTGATAAAGGCGTTTTTGGCTGGCGTGGTAAAACGGAGACCGTCAGTTTGTAAGTAATAGGCGACAAAGTTAGTAATCCCCATTAATAGGCCTGCCTTGAAATCAAACCAAGTCATTTGCCGGATACTCTTATTAAAGACAATCAGGCAGCCGACCACACACATCGTCCCCCGGACAGCATTAATCATTCCTGACTGCATTCCAGCATTGATTGCCATTCGGACGAAGATATAACTTGCACCCCAGAGAATGGCGACGGTTAGTAAGAGTAAATTAGCCTTACGTTTTGACATTAAGATTCCTCCCCAAAATATTTACTATCCTAGTATAGGGTATTTTGTTGCAAATGCAACAAATAAAAAGAAGGGGATTGTTTTTGGTAGCAGGGTTAAGGAACTCCTTCCTAGGCAACATAGTCAAGATCTACTCGCCAGGAACTTGCTAGAGCTAACAACCTCCCTCCCAGATGCTTTCAGCATCCAGTCGGGAGAAATTGTTAGCTTTCCGCAAGTTCTCTGCTGGCTCGCACTCTACTTTATTCTTAATTTTTTTTGAAATAAGTTTTTAAAGGTTGCTCGCTCTAAATTGTTGTAATATTGTAAGTATTGATATTTTTTAATGGAGGAACGATTATGAAGACAGCGTTGCAGAAGCTCTGGCACGGCTTGAATACCAAGCTTGGCTTTTTTCTGCTAGTAGTACTCCTGTTTGCAATTAAAAGTTACTGGGCATATAGCACTGAGTTTAATTTAGGTGTTAAGGGGAGTGTTCAGCACTTTCTCTTGGCATTTAATACTATTCCTGGTGCATTAGTCTTTCTGGGGATTGCCTTATATTTTAGGGGACGGCTATCGTACTGGTTGATGCTGATTATTAATGCATTACTCTCAACCTGGCTGTTCGCTAACATCCTGTACTACCGTGAATTTTCCGATTTTATTACATTTAACATTATTAAGGGTTCAGGAGCAGCCTCCAACAACCTGGGGACGAGTATTCTAGGAATTATTCGTCCAGAAGATTTCTTGGTTTACGCTGATGTGATTATTCTTGCATTAGTACTCCTGTTCCATGTTGTTCGGGTTGATATGCGGTACTTTAAGATTCGTTATGCAATGACGATTACCGCGTTAGGCTTTGTCTTATTTGGCGTTAACTTGGGGATGGCTGAATCAAACCGTTCACAATTGTTGACTCGGACATTTGATAATAACTACATTGTTAAGTATTTGGGATTACAGGCTTACACTATTTATGATGGGGTAAAGACAACCCATAACAGTGTGGTTAAGGCGAAGGCAAATAAGGAACAGCTAAAGCCAGTGCAAAAGTTCTTAAAGAAGAACTATGCTGGTCCAAATGTTGAATATGAAGGGACCATGCGGGGAAAGAATATCTTCGTTGTCCACTTGGAAAGTTTGCAGCAATTTATGATTGATTATAAGCAAAATGGTCAAGAAGTAATGCCAAACTTGAACAAGCTGTACCATTCATCTAATACTCTGGCTTTTGATAATTTCTTCCACCAGGTTGGTCAAGGAAAGACTGCCGATGCCGAAATGATGCTGGAAAACTCCCTTTATGGTTTGCCAGAAGGTTCAGCAATGGTTACTGACGGAACAAACAACACGTTCCAATCAGCACCTGCTTTATTGCACCAAAAGCTGGGTTATACGACAGCTTCGTTCCACGGGGATGTGCCGAGTTTCTGGAACCGTGATAATGCTTATAAGTCCTTTGGGTACCAATACTTCTTTAGTAAGAGTTACTATCCAAAGGTTAAGGATCAGGAATTGGGTTACGGATTGAAGGATAAGATCTTCATGAAGGAATCAATGCACTATGTAGAACAGTTGCCACAACCGTTCTACGCAAAGCTGATTACTGTTACTAACCACTATCCATACATTATTGATAAGAAGAATACCTCGATTGATGCGTGGAAGACCGGGGATGACACGGTTGATCACTATATCCAAACTGCACATTACCTTGATCAATCAATTGGTGAATTCTTAGATTACCTGGATAAGTCTGGCTTGCGGCAAAACAGTGTCATCATTTTGTATGGTGACCACTACGGAATTTCAAATAATCACCGGCCGGCAATTGCTCAAATCTTGGGTAAGAAGAAGGTTACTAACTACGACTTGGCAATGTTCCAAAAGGTGCCATTCATGATCAATGCTCCTGGTCTTAAGGGCGGAATTGACCATACTTACGGTGGTGAAATTGATGTTCTGCCAACCCTTGAAGACCTATTAGGAATTAGTTCCAACAAGTACATTCAATTTGGTCAGGATCTTCTCTCTAAGAATCGTAACCAAATTGTGCCATTCCGGAATGGTGACTGGGTAACGCCAAAATACACGAAGTATAACGGCGATTACTACCACACTTCCACTGGAAAGCAGATCAAGAACCCAACGGCAAAGGAACAGAAGCAGTTTGACAAGATTCAAAAGTACGTCACAACTGAGTTAGGGTTAGCCGATAAGGTAATGAATGGTGACTTGATTCGGTTCTACAACCTTCCAGGATTCAAGAAGGTTAACAAGAAGGACTACACTTACAACATGAAGAAGAGTCTGAAGAAACTGAAGAAGGATCAGAAGAAACACAAGACGAGTGTGAAGGCAAAGAATAATAATCAAAGTACTTACGATGATTACTCGACTGACGCACCGGAATTGAAAGATCAGAACCCTAGTTTCCCAGATTAGGGTATATAAAATGAAATTATCAAATATAAAATAAGATAAGCAAATATAAACAGGTATGTTATAGCCGATTAATTGATTACGGTTCCTCGTTGTGGCTTTGTCCAATTATCATTACCATTCTTTGCTGAATTTGTTGATAAGTATAACCAAGAACACTTTCTGATCTAGTCATCCTAAACTATGGTATGATTATTGTTAATCGCTTACATTATTTAATGAAGGAATCAGTAACTATGAATGAATGGATGAATTATGAGCAATTTGATCGACAGGAATGGCATAGCTTCTTTCCGACAGATACGGTTCGTTTGAGCCAGGATAACCTTGATGAGATTAAATCGCTTAATGATCGAATTTCAATTGAGGATGTTCAAGATGTCTACTTGCCACTAATCAAGCTGCTTCAGTTGCGCTTTCAAAATCATCTGGAATGGCAGATGCAAAAGGCTAATTTTCTCCACCAGAAAAGTGAACGGGTCCCGTATATTATAGGGATTGCGGGATCGGTTGCGGTTGGCAAGAGTACGATTGCCCGTCTGCTAAGTATTTTGCTAAACAAGCTTCTCCCAGATAAACGGGTCGAATTAATGACCACGGATGGTTTCCTTTATCCAAATGCCGAATTGAAACGACGGGGGATTCTGGATCGGAAAGGGTTCCCTGAATCGTATGATATGGAGAAGCTGTTGCGTTTTATGAATGATATTGAGGCTGGTAAGACAGTAGTAAAGGCACCGACATACTCACATCAAGTGTATGATGTGATGCCAGACCAGCCGTTAGTTATTCGGCAACCAGATATTTTAATCGTGGAAGGAATTAATACCCTTCAGCTGCCATCTAGTCAGCAAATTTATGTTAGTGACTATTTCGATACTGCAATTTATGTTGACGCTGATGCTGAGCAGATCGAAAAGTGGTACCTGCAACGGTTTGGGATGTTGTTAGATACGGCGCTTACTGATCCGGATAACTACTATTATTCCTATTCCCAGGGGCCGCGAGAAGAAGCGTTTAAGATGGCGAAGAATGTTTGGCAAACAGTTGATTTACCAAACCTCACTGATTATATTTTGCCAACTCGTAATCGGGCCAACATCATTCTTCATAAAACCGCTAATCACGTGGTTGATCGGATCTACCTAAAACGCGGTTAAAAAACGAACTAATAATGACCATTGACCATTAAACGTTTAGCTTGTAAACTTAGTTGTTAAGAAATAAGAAATTCAGAAAAGGGAAGTGGCAACGTGGCAAAATTAAACTTGGATGCTTTCGATAAGATTATCGTGCTTGATTTTGGTAGTCAGTACAATCAATTGATTACCCGGCGTTTGCGTGACTTTGGGGTTTATTCTGAGCTCCTTTCACACAAGATTACCGCTGATGAAATCAAGAAGATTAACCCGAAAGGTATTATTTTCTCTGGTGGTCCTAATAGCGTTTACGACAAGGATGCCTTTAAGGTTGATCCTGAAATCTTTAAGTTAGGTATTCCAATTTTAGGAATTTGTTATGGGATGCAATTAATGTCATACGATCTTGGCGGTAAGGTTGAAAAGGCCGATAACTCCGAATATGGTCGTGCTGATATTGAAGTCTTAAAAGATGATGCGGTATTGTTCAAGGGCTTGCCAAAGAAGCAATACGTTTGGATGAGTCACGGTGACTTAGTAACCAAGGCTCCTGAAGGCTTTGAAGTTACCGCAACCAGCAAGAACTGTCCAATTTCCGCAATTGCTGATAACAAGCGGAAGTTCTACGGGATCCAATTCCACGCTGAAGTACGGAACTCCGAATATGGGTTAGATATCCTTCGGCGGTTTGCTTTTGATGTTTGTGGTGCCAAAGACAACTGGACAATGGATGACTTTATCGATCTGCAAATTGACCATATCCGTCAAGAGGTTGGTGACAAGAAGGTTATCCTGGGTCTTTCCGGTGGGGTTGATTCTAGCGTTACTGCCGTACTGATCCACAAGGCAATTGGTGACCAATTAACTTGTATCTTTGTTGACCACGGTCTGTTACGGAAGAACGAAGCCGATCAAGTAATGAAGGCCTTGAACAAGGATCTTGGGGTTAACATTATCAAAGTTGACGCTGCTGACCGCTTCCTCGGTAAGTTAAAGGGTGTTACTGATCCTGAAACAAAGCGGAAGATTATTGGTAAGGAATTCATCGAAGTCTTCAACGAAGAAGCAAAGAAGATTCCTGATGCTGACTTCTTAGCACAAGGAACTCTTTACACTGACGTTATTGAATCTGGTACTGACACCGCACAAACAATCAAGTCTCACCATAATGTTGGGGGATTGCCAAAGAAGCTTGGCTTTAAGTTGATCGAACCATTGCGGAAGCTCTTCAAGGATGAAACCCGTGAATTGGGTGAAAAGTTAGGGATCCCACACGAATTAGTCTGGCGGCAACCATTCCCAGGTCCTGGTTTAGGAATTCGGGTAATTGGTGAAATTACTCCTGAAAAGCTTAAAATTGTTCGTGAAAGTGACGCAATCCTGCGTGAAGAAATCAAGAAGGCCGGCTTAGACGAAAAGATTTGGCAATACTTCACTGTCTTGCCAGGGATTCGTTCAGTTGGTGTTATGGGTGACGGTCGGACTTACGACTACGCGGTTGCTATTCGTGCCGTTACCTCAATTGATGGGATGACTGCTGACTTCGCTAAGATTCCATGGGAAGTCCTTCAAAAGATCTCAGTTCGGATTGTAAACGAAGTCGATCACGTTAACCGGATTCTTTACGATGTCACGAGTAAACCACCTTCGACTATCGAGTACGAATAATGTTATAGGATAATATGAAGAGGGAAGCCTAAGATAACGGCATTTGTAGAGGTTCAAATTTGGTAGAATTGGCAGTTTATTGCAAGTTGTCTACCAAAAGTCTACCAAAAACATCAATAGATAATACCGCAAAAGGTACTACGTAATTTGAGCTTGCGTAGTACTTTTTTTGTTATTACATTGGCACGCCATTG
>NZ_GG693412.1:416520-421625 GCF_000159435.1 Limosilactobacillus vaginalis DSM 5837 = ATCC 49540
TATATTAACAGGCTTAGAAATAGTTGTGCTCATAATAGAGTGCTTTTTAACAAAAATGCATTAGTAAGTATGAATGAATCTGTTCCACATAATATCTATTCATTACTGAGAAGTGATAATTTAACGCGCTGTGAAATTTTTACACCATTACTATTACAAATTTCACTGGCACTACGCATTCATAAAGTAATGTGTAGTTCAAAGTCGCACCAGCATAAAATAGATGATTTGAATAAATGGTGTACTAGAATGCAAAGAAATCGTGACTTATACAAAGACAATGCTATTAGTAACTTATTTAAGAGTATTTGCAAGAGCATCACTATATATAGTAATTAAAAACATTGACTATTAGTTATGTTAAGATATAATAATATATAGAAAATATGGCGGGAGCCGCTTCACCCCTTTATTAAGGGGTGTTGTATTTTTAAATGTAAAAAGGTGGTGGACGAAGTTGTTCATCGCTTTTTTTGTTACAATGGCGTTAATCTTTGGCAAAAAACATAATTATTCTGTTTGAACAGTATTGAAAGTGTAGTTGCCGAAGTTACTACCATTGAAGGCCCGCTATATTTTTGTAATATAAAGGTACAAAAAACGATATGCTAGGCGATAATTTTCATCGCTGTTAATTCTATAAAAATAACCACAGTGACGAGAAAAGTTGGTAGTTCAACACACAGTACGAAAAGCGTTAAAATAAATCTCATCACAGTAATACAAACGATAAGGTAGATTCAGCATGCATAACTTAATTTTTCTTACAGATTTAGCAAGACCCGATTTGGATCCTTACGTCCGCCTGAATGAAGCTCAGCTCTTCCATGCCTTGGAACCGCAACCTGGATTGTTTATTGCGGAAAGTCCGAAGGTAATTGAACGAGCTTTACGGGCGGGGTATCAGCCGGCTTCCCTTTTGATTGAAAAAAAGGCGCTAGACCGAGACCTGGCTGATTTGGATCACGAAATGGCGATTAACCAAACGAGTGGCTTAGGGCAAACGCCAATTTATGTGGTTAGTAGCGAACTGCTTAGTCAGTTATCCGGGTACAATCTCTTGCGGGGTGCACTGGCTGCGATGCATCGGGTAAAGCGTCCAGATCTAGCTAGCTTTTTAGCAACGATGCCGAAAGCTCACCCACGAATTGCGGTTCTCGAAAGCGTAGTCAATCCAACCAATATTGGAGCAATTTTTCGTTCAGCGGCAGCTCTTGGAATAGATGGCGTAGTCGTGACGAGTGACTCTGCCGACCCGTTTTATCGGCGGGCTTCACGGGTATCAATGGGAACGGTTTTCCAAGTGCCGTGGACCTATGTTGACGCCAAACTCTGGCAAGCAGAAGGAATTAGCTTGCTTCATCGGTTGGGTTACAAAACCGCAGCGATGGCATTACGTCACAACACCGTTAATATTGACGATCCGCAACTGGATCAAGTGGATAAGCTTGCCATTATTCTTGGCTCAGAAGGTCCGGGTTTAAGAGAAAAAACAATTGCACAGAGTGATTTTACAATTAAGATCCCAATGGCACCGGGCGTGGACTCCTTAAATGTAGCCGCTGCCTCGGCCCTAGCCTTTTGGGAGCTAGGTAATCGGGAAGAAAATTGATGATCAAGAGAGTGGAACAGAACTAGCTTGTCTAGTTCATTGTGCCACTCTCAATTTTTTATTAAATTTGAAGATATAAACAGATATAAAATAGATTCGAGAATATAAAAAGTTATAAAGGAATAAAACAATGGCATACGATTTTAAAAAAGAACAAAAAGAACTTTATCGTCCAGGAAAACGACCGGCAATAATTAAAGTTCCGCCAATGAATTACCTTGCAGTGCAGGGGAAGGGTGATTACCAGATCCCTGGCTATTTTGACTTTGTTGTTCCACCGCTAGAGGGAATGTGGTGACAACCAGGCGTTCAAGGTGTTGATTACCAGCATAAGGAGAAGTTTAACTTCATTTCGTTGATCCGGATGCCAGACTTTGTTACCACGGATGTCTTTGATTGGGCAATTAAAACGGCTACCGAAAAGAAACAGACTGACTTCTCTAAGGTTGAATTTAAGACCATTGATGAGGGATTATGTGCGCAAATACTCCACGTTGGACCATACGATGATGAACCGGCCACCGTTGAAAAGCTGCATGAATTTATTGCAAATAACGGCCTCAAGTTAGATATTAATGACCACCGTCACCACCACGAGATTTACTTATCCGATCCACGGTGGACAAAACCGGCTAACCTAAAAACTGTTCTTCGCTTACCAGTGAAAAAGCAATAGTAAGATAAAGAAAGTTTGTTGAATGGAGATGATCGAATGGTGTTAAATTTGAACGATGCAATTCAAGCCTGTTGGAAGCGGATCGATGAGGGGCAGGTGGCAACCTATATTCCGGTCCTTGCCAAGGTTGATCCTTACCAGTTAGGGGTATGTCTTTATAATGTCGATAGCGGAAAGAAAGACTGTGCTGGTGCATCTAATGTCCGCTTTGCAATCGAGAGTGTTTCTAAAGTCATTGCTCTCCTGTATGCAATTGAGCGCTTAGGGCTTACCACGGTTGAGGACCAGGTTGGTACCCGGCAAACAGGTTTTGCCTTTGATACGATTTTAAATATGGAAATTACTAAGGAAACCAAACCATTGAACCCGTTTGTCAACAGTGGAGCAATCCTGGTTTCGTCATTAATTGAAGAGGAGGACCACCTTTCCTCGTTTGACCAGATCCTTAACTTTACTCGGGAAATCTGCAATGATCCGCAAATTACCCTGAATGAAGAAATTTATCAATCCGAATTACGGACGGGGGACATGAACCGGTCACTCGCCTATTATCTGAAAGCTAAGGAAACGTTGGCCAATGATGTAACAACAAGCCTTGAGACTTACTTTAAGCAGTGCTCAATGATGGTTACCTGTGAAAGCCTTGCAAACTTGGGCGCAGTTTTGGCAAATGATGGGATCGCCCCGTGGAACGGTGAGCGGTTAATCTCCAGTGACGCAGCAACTTATACTAAATCCGTCATGATGACTACCGGCCTTTATAACCAGTCGGGGACTTACTCAGTTAAGATTGGTGTTCCAACAAAAAGCGGCGTTGGTGGCGGCTTAGTTGCTAGTGCACCCAAATACGGAATTGGGATTTTTAGCCCAGCCCTTGACCAAGCAGGAAATAGCATTGCTGGCTTAGCGTTACTCGAAATGATCAGCCGTGAGTTAGATTTGGATATTTTTAGGTATTAAGCTGGGAATTACTAGTAACATTTAGAGGCCGAAAAAGACATTTTGTCTTTCTCGGCCTCTTTCAGCTTTATTATTATTTTTTGAACTTCCTATTCGGTCACAACGTTAACCCGCTTTTGCGGAACCTTGACTAACATTCCAGCAATCACTGTAAAGATAGTGACGAGGAATGGGAAAAAGGCCCATGGAATGAACTGCAATGGGTTAATTTGCAGGGTAGTCGCGATGAAGACTCCGGAAACACTCCACGGGACAATGGCATTGACTGCAGCCCCGGCGTCGTTAAGGATCCGGGTGAGATCTACCCGTTTCAAACCAAGTTTATCAAATGAAGGTAAGAATGATTGACCGGGAAGGATAATGGCAAGGTAGTGTTCACCAACTAACAAGTTCACTCCGATACAGGTAATCGCGGTTGCTAGGGATAATCGACCTGGTGTTTTTACGATTCCGGTAAGGTGGTTAATAATTGTACTGATGATGTTGAATTTGATTAACAGACCACCAAGGGCAAGGGCAAAAACGATTAAAGCCAGTGAAGTCAGCATGCTTGAAATTCCACCCTTGGAAAGCAGGGTATCAATTGTCTTGTTACCGGTGTGAGAAACGAAACCGGTCATGATTGTCTTAGTAATTGTCGAAATGCTAGTGCTTGGCGCGTGGAACCAGCCAAGAAGGACGGCAAAGAGAGAACCAAGACCGAGTGAAGGAATTGCTGGTACTTGAAGGACTGCCAGGACAACTAAGAGGAGAACTGGCAATAAGGCCCAGCCGGAAACCCAGAAGCCGTTGCTCAAGCCGTTCATCATTTGGTGGACAGCAGCAAGGCTAACGTTTTTTGAGTTCAAGCCAAGGAAGGTGTAAAGAACGAGGCAGAGAGCCCAAGCGGGGATGTCTGTAGTGAGTAATGATTGAATATGCTTGTAGATACTGATTTCACCAACGCTTGCGGCTAAGTTAGTAGTACCGGAAAGCGGGGAGATGTTAGAACCACAAAAGGCTCCTGAAACGATGACCCCAGCAGTCAATCCTGGATTAATCTGTAAAGTGGCACCAATCCCAATGAAGGCAATCCCCATGGTGGAAACGGTAGTGAACGAACTCCCGCAGGCAACCCCGACTAAGGTACAAACAATGAAGACGGTCGGCAAGAAGAACTTAACGGAAATAATCTTGAAACCGAAGTACATGATTGTGGGGATGGTTCCTGAGAAGATCCAGGTAGCAATTAGGACCCCAATAGAAAGGAAAATTACTAATGGGTCAACCCCGGCACGAAGACCTTCCCGCATCCCGTCCATTACGGTTTGCCACTTAAAGCCGCGAAGATGACCGTAAACGGCAAGTACCATGAATGAGATAAAGAGGGGCGCTTGCGGCTCCTGCTTTTTGACAATAATCAGGTAACCTAGAATGCAAAGGATCCCGAAGAGGACTAGTAAACTTTCACCAAAACTGAATTTGGGTTCTGGATGATTCGTATCTTTCTTAAATAAACTCATAATCTTTCTCCTTAAATATAAAACCACCAGCTTGCAAGCAAAACTGCTCAACCTAGCTGGTGGTCTAATAGAAAGACGGAATTTATCGAAATGACTCACCATTACTAGGTTATGATCTCACCTAGCAATAGCTCACTAAATACAACTATGCTGAGGTGCGAACAGATTTGCCCGCACCATCATCGTGCAGACATTAAAGTCGCTGAGCATAGCGATAATAATACTTGGTACTTAGTGAATGAGTAGTCATATTTTATCTTTCCCTTCGTTAAATGATGTTTTTATTAAAACATTCTCATTTTAATCTGTCAATCTCTAATTTTGATTTTTTGCCAAAATTATCACTAAACCCATT
>NZ_GG693412.1:422537-454376 GCF_000159435.1 Limosilactobacillus vaginalis DSM 5837 = ATCC 49540
GTCATAGATTACCAGGATGTGCCCTTCCGGAAGAGTATCGCTAATAATTGGGTGATAGTGCGAAACTTCTTCAGGGGACGAACAGTAATCAAACGTCAAGGGCTCAAGATCGAAAGTCTGACATACTTGATGTAACTCATTTTTACTAGCCTGTGTAAGCAAAATTAAATTACAGTTTTTAAGGTCCGCGGTACATTTCTCTGGGCCGTGGCTAGAAAGCCGGTATTTTGTTAGCATAATTCACCTCACAATAATTAATAAGAGCTTTATAGGTTGATTCTAGCATAGCCGGGAGTTTAATAAGCTTTGGTCATTATAAAGTTAAAGGACTTCTTACCAGTTTATGAATCTCTTTAATTTTTGTTCAGGAATGAAGATGCTACCGAAAGAGGGCTAGTTTAATTTTAACGGATAATTATTTATTTTTGTTGCATTTGCAACAAAAATAAATATAATAGAACAAGTAAGGAGATATTTATCATGATTGACATTTTGCGTGAGGTGGGAATGATTGAGCGCGCGCTTGATTCAATTTCCAACATTGAATTTAAGGACATTAACTTATCTAACCTGCAATTTCTCTATGTGGTGCGGATATATGAACACCCGGGGATCATTGCCGAGCAGCTTGCCAATCTGATAAAGGTCGATCGGACAACTCTTGCCCGTGCCGTGCGTCGTTTGGAAAAGCAGGGTTATGTTTATCGGGAAAGCGATCCGGACAATAAAAAGATTAAGCACCTTTACGTTACGGAAAAGGGGAAGCAGATTTATCCTTTTATTATCCGGGAGAATTCGCATTCGAATGAAGTCGCTTTGCAGGGCTTTACTCCAGAAGAAGCCCAACAGGTTCATGATTATTTGAAGCGGATTCGTCAAAACATTGACGCTGATTGGAAGTTCGTTAAGCGTGGCGGAAAACGAAAATATTAATTAAAGGAGCGATTTGAAATGGATCAAGTAACAGTTGACCAAGGCTTTTGGGATCTTTTCCCAGACGCTCAAGTAAATATTTTGTACGCAGACGGAATTAATAATCACGATAACGATGAGAATGTAACAGAACGACGGCAGTTACTCCATAATGCTACTAAGGAAGCCCAAAAGTTTTTGACGAACGAAACTTTCCGTTTGAATCCAGTGATTGACCAGTGGCGGAAGGCTTACCAACAATTCAAGAAAAAGAAGGGTGCGCGTGCATCAGTCGAAGCACTATTGAAGCGAGCAAATCAGGGACGAACTTTTGAGCCAATTAACCCGCTAGTTGATGTTTACAACAGTGTTTCAATGACATATGGCGTTCCTGTAGGTATTGAAGACCGGGATAAGATTGCTGGTGATATGCACCTTGGGATTGCAAAAGGCGGCGAAGCGTTCGATTCAGTTGGTGATGGTAAGAACGAGCCAGCCCTTGAAGGTGAAGTTCTCTGGTACGATAACGATGGTGCAGTTTGCCGTTGCCTGAATTGGCGTGACGGTGAACGGACAATGCTGACAGAGGACTCTCAAAACGTGGTTGCCGTAATTGAATCAGTTAACGCTGAACAAATCAAACGCGCTAATGAAGCAATGGAAGAATTATCAAAGTTGATTCAACACTACTTTAATGTTGAGCCAAGCCAGGTCTTCCACCTTACTAAGGATAACCCGACAGCAGTGGTACCAAAGTAATTAATTTCAGTTAAGACTAGGAATGTTCCTGGTCTTTTTTGATATAATCATCTTAGTAATATCGCGCTGGATCTACTAAGGAGTGATCTTAATGGATTATGCAGGGAAATCACCAGAATTATGGGCGGCAATTAAGAAGGAAGAACACCGTCAGCAAGAAACGATCGAATTAATTGCTTCCGAAAACATTGTTTCTAAGGAAGTGCGGGAAGCTCAGGGATCCGTATTAACTAATAAGTATGCGGAAGGGTACCCAGGCAAACGTTATTACGGTGGTTGCCAATACATTGACCAGGTTGAGCAATTGGCAATTGACTACGCAAAGAAGCTTTTTGGTGCTGAATACGCGAATGTGCAGCCCCACTCCGGTTCGCAAGCAAACATGGCAGTTTACCAGGCACTCCTTAAGCCAGGGGATAAGATCCTGGGAATGGGGATGGATGCTGGTGGTCATTTGACCCACGGAGCAAAGGTAAATTTCTCAGGAAAAGTTTATGAATCATACAGCTACGGCTTAAATCCGGCAACGGAAGAACTGGACTTTGATCAAATTGAACAATTGGCGTTAGAGATTAATCCGCGATTGATTGTAGCTGGGGCTTCTGCTTACAGTAAAATTATTGATTGGCAAAAATTCCGTAAAATTGCGGATGAAGTTGGCGCATACTTAATGGTTGATATGGCACACATTGCTGGCTTGGTAGCTACGGGAGCCCATCCTAACCCGGTACCGGTTGCGGATGTGGTTACCACGACAACCCATAAGACTCTTCGTGGCCCTCGTGGCGGGATGATCCTTTCTAAGTCGCCAGAAATTGGTAAGAAGATTAATTCGGCACTTTTCCCTGGAACTCAGGGTGGCCCGCTGGAACACGTCATTGCCGGGAAAGCCCAAGCGTTTTATGAGGATCTTCAGCCGCAATTTACTGACTACATTAACCAGGTTGTCAAAAATGCTGCAGCAATGGCAGACAAATTTAATAAGTCGGCCACTATTCGGGTTGTTTCTGGGGGTACCGAAAACCACCTCTTGGTAATTGATATTACTAAGACCGGCATTACCGGTAAGGACGCTCAAGACTTATTGGATGAGGTCCACATTACAACGAATAAGGAATCAATCCCTAATGATCAGCGCAGTCCGTTTGTGACGAGCGGGTTGCGGATTGGGACACCAGCGGTAACTAGCCGGGGCTTTAAGGAAGCTGATGTTCGTCAGGTAGCTGATTTGATTATTCAGTTGCTGGAACACGCTGATGATAAAGCAGTCAAGGAAGAAGTTGCCCAGCAGGTCCATGAGCTAACTAGTAAGTACCCAATCGAGGAATAATTAGGGCAAAATTATTCCGCAAACGAATGGTTAGCTATAGGAAGAAAGCGTTTTTCATTTACGTCGCTTTTTCCTTATAATAAAGGAGAATGTTATTGAAATGAAAGGAGTCCTCAAAATGAAGAAGGCATTTTTTGCTAAAGCAGGACAAATGGAATTAAAGGACGTCGAAAAGCCAGTAGTTCAAGCAGCGGACGATGTGATTTTGAAGATCGTTCGGACTTGCGTTTGTGGATCAGACCTCTGGAACTTCCGGGGAATCAACCCACTTAAGGGTGGCGAAGAAAACTCTGGTCACGAAGCATTAGGAATTGTTGAAGAAGTCGGGGATGACATTACCACGGTTAAGCCTGGTGACTTTGTAATTGCCCCATTTACCCATGGTTGTGGTCAGTGTGCTGCTTGTCGTGCGGGATTTGACGGTTCATGCGAAGATCACGCTGATAACTTTAGTAATGGTGTTCAAGGAGAATACTACCGCTTCCAACATGGTCAATGGTCTCTTGTTAAGGTTCCTGGTCAACCAAGCTATTATAGTGAAGGGATGTTGAAGTCACTTTTGACCCTTGCTGATGTCATGGCTACTGGTTACCATGCCGCACGGGTTGCTAACGTTAAGGATGGCGATACCGTTGTAGTTATGGGTGACGGTGCTGTTGGTCTTTGTGCAATTATCGCTGCTAAGATGCGTGGCGCTAAGAAGATCATTTCTACCAGTCGGCACGCAGATCGGGAAGCCTTAGCGAAGGAGTTTGGGGCCACCGATAACGTTGCCGAACGTGGTGGCGAAGCCGTGAAGAAGATTATGGAATTGACTCATGGTGACGGTGCAGACGCTGTTCTTGAATGTGTTGGGACTGAACAATCAACTGACACAGCAATGAAGGTTGGCCGTCCAGGCGCCATTGTTGGTCGGGTTGGTTTGCCACATACGCCAAAGCAAGATATGACTACCCCATTCTATAAGAACACAATTGTTGCTGGTGGTCCGGCTTCAGTTACGACTTACGACAAGGCTATTCTTCTTAAGGCCGTTCTTGATGGTGAGATTAACCCTGGTAAGGTCTTCACTAAGACATTCACCCTTGACCAAATTCAGGATGCATATAAGGCAATGGATGACCGTCAAGTTATTAAGTCTTACGTTGTAATTGACTAAGCAAATTAAATAATTCAACCGTCCTTTGATTCGTCAGTTCATTATTTTTGACGAATCGAAGGGCGGTTTTTTAAAGTTAGGGACGAGTGAGAAAGGAGGGGTGAAGATGCGTCGTTATTTCTTATTGTTATTGACGTTAATAACGGTTGGCTTAATTACTCAGTCGGCTAGTGCTGATGATAATAATTCATCACTGCCAACAAACTATTTCAACCAGGATGCTGAAGACGCCAGTTCAAACGATTTTAGTTTTAATGATTCTGATCAAACACCAAATAACCAGAAATTAGCAATCCCCCAGAATACACCAACACCCCTTGAAGGAATCAGGTGGCGGAAACGGACGATCCTGATCTACATGCGGACGACTGATCCCCAACTAAAGGCTGCTTTCCGCAGTGCAGTCAAAAAGTGGAACCAGGTTAAAGTGATCAAGATTAAGTGGACGAAAAACGAGGATAAAGCAAACATCATTGCCACGGATAGTGATCTTTCGGCTCATACCAGCAATAACGGGGTCGGCTATCAGACAGCCCAGCTGGGAGAAACCAAGACGGAGTACAATCCTGATACCCATGAATTACAAAAGGCGACCTCGATCCTTGATCCTTACCAGCTAGACTATACTAACCCAAACTTTCGGAGTGAGGTTGCCCAACATGAACTAGGACACGCCTTAGGGTTAGCCCACGCTCCGGAATATGAGCATAGTGTTATGGTACCGCGGAATATTCGTAACGGAATTACCAAACAGGATCGGAAAAGCATTCGTCTCCTTTACCAATAAATTTTATTGTTGACAAATGTAAACAATGATTTACAATAGAATTATAAATTACATTTGTAAACGATAAAAACGGAGGAATTTATTATGGCACAAATCATTGTTCTAATTGTAGCGGTTGCGTTGATTGCGGGAATTGTTTGGTGGTTCTTTGGTAAGCATGAACAATCAAGCGAACAAGCAGCGGTTGCTAATGATCAGCAAACTGCAACGGTTGTTGTTCAGGGTGGTTATTCGCCAGAAGAAGTCGTTTTGAAAAAGGGGATTCCGGCAACGGTAAACTTCAATATGAAGGATTCTACTGCTTGTCTCTCCCACGTTGTCTTTGATAAGTTGGGAGTTAATAAGGATCTTACCAAGCAACCGGTAACCTCAATTAAGATTCCGACCGATAAAGCTGGTGAATACAACTTTGCCTGCGGGATGGATATGTTTCACGGGAAGGTGGTTGTTAAGTGATGCTCCGCAAGTTAACTAGTACGCAACGCTTTTGGATTGCATTTATTTTAGCTATCCCAATGCTAATCCAAATGTTGGCAATGCCATTTCATTGGATGATGCCAGGTTATAATTGGGTTGCGTTAATTACTACCACAATCATCATGCTTGTAGCAGCTCTCCCTTACTGGACCAGCGCCTGGGCAGCATTTAAAAAGCACAGTGCTAACATGAACACTTTAGTTGCCTTGGGAACTGCGATTGCATACTTTTACAGTATTTTTGCAATGGTAACGGGACGGGCAGTCTACTTTGAAAGTGCAGCCTTTATTACCGTCTTTGTTCTTCTCGGCGATACAATGGAAGAACGGATGCACGATAATGCTTCAAATGCCTTGAAGAAACTGCTTGATTTACAAGTGAAGGACGCTACCGTCTTACGTAACGGTGAATTTGTTCAGGTACCGCTGGATCAGGTTCAAGTAGGCGAGACGATTAAGGTTAAGCCTGGAGAAAAAATTCCGGTAGATGGGAAGGTTCTTAGCGGGACGACTACGGTTGACGAGTCAATGATTACTGGGGAAAGCATGCCAGTAAAGAAGCAGCCTGGGGATGAGGTTGTTGGCTCGACAGTCAATGGTGATGGTACGATCACTTTTGAAGCAACGAAGGTCGGCTCAGACACGATGCTCGCTCAGATTGTCGAAATGGTTAAGAAGGCTCAAACTAGTCATGCACCAATTCAGCATCTGACTGATCGTGTTTCACAGATTTTTGTTCCGGTAGTTTTGATTATTGCAATTTTAACTTTCACTTTTTGGTACGTTTTCTTCGGTGCTACTGCGGTTCAGGCAATGCTTTTTGCCGTTTCAGTAATTGTCATCGCTTGTCCGTGTGCTCTTGGGTTAGCTACACCAACAGCATTGATGGTCGGTACCGGTCGAGCTGCTAAGATGGGAGTACTGATTAAGGATGGCGAAGCACTTGAAGAAATTGAAGATGTTAAGACAATCATCTTTGATAAGACGGGAACAATTACTGCCGGAAAGCCACAAGTAACAGATGTTATTGGTGATTCTCATGAGGTGCTTAGTTTAGCGGCTAGCCTAGAAGCATCTTCTGAGCACCCGTTAGCCTCCGCAATTATGAAGAAGGCAGAAGAAGACCAAATTCAATTTACGGAAGCAGCAGACTTTAATGCAGTAGAGGGAAAAGGAGTCCGTGCTAAAGTTGATGGCAAGATTGCATTTATCGGTAATGAAAAATTAGCCGAAGACGCGCAGGTTAGTTTTAAACTGAAAGAACAGCTTATGAAGTTGCAAAAAGAAGCAAAAACGGTTGTCTTGGTTGGTGTTGATAATAAGGTAATTGGTCTGGTCGCAATTCAGGATGTCCCTAAGCCAAGTTCTGCACCAGCCATTGCTGAATTAAAGAAGCAGGGCTTGAAGACGGTAATGTTGACTGGAGATAACCAACAAGTCGCTGAAGCAATTGCTAAGGAAGTTGGAATTGACCAGGTAATTGCTGGCGTTTTGCCAAACCAAAAGGCGGATTACGTTGCTAAGCTACAGGAGAAGAATAAAGTTGCTTTTGTTGGTGACGGGATCAATGATGCTCCTGCGTTAACTACGGCTGATGTCGGAATTGCAATGGGTTCCGGGACTGATATTGCTATTGAGTCTGGAAGCATTGTCCTCGTTCAAAATAGCTTAATGGGTGTTGTCCAAGCAATCGAAATGTCAAAGAAGACCTTTAACAGAATCAAGCTGAACCTATTCTGGGCTTTGATTTATAACTTAATTGGGATCCCGATTGCCGCCGGAATTTTTGTTGGCCTGGGCTTACAATTAAGTCCAGAAATTGCGGCACTTGCGATGGCCTTTAGTTCGGTTTCAGTCGTAACATCATCATTATTGCTGAATTATGTCAAAATTCCGGATGAACGAGTAGCTAGTCACTTGGCAAACTAATATTTCTAACTCCTAGAATGAGATCACTTTTATTCTAGGGGTTAGATTGCGCTTTGAGGTGTGATACAATAGGAACCGAATGCTTTTATGAGCAAAATTACGAACGAAGCCATGAGGACGGGATTAATGTAATCCTGGATCATACTCTCATTGCGAGAGCGTAGTTCAAAAATACGTGAAGGAGTTTTTAGTTATGATTCAAACAATCGATCTGAAAAAAGGAATGGTTTTTGAACGCGGTGGCAAGTTGCTCCGGGTTCTTCAAATCAACCACCACAAGCCAGGTAAGGGTAACACTTTGATGCAAATGGACATCCAAGACGTTCGGACTGGTTCCATTGTTCACACTACTATGCGTCCATCCGAAAAGGTTGAACAAGTTAACGTTGACAAGCGTCAAGCACAATACCTTTATGATCAAGGCGATGCTTCAGTATTCATGGACATGGAAAACTACGACCAATACGAAGTTTCCGCTAGTCAACTTGGCGATGACAAGAAGTACTTGGTTGAAAACATGAAGGTTACTGTTAACTTTGTTGATGGTGAAATCGTTGGGATCGAATTACCAACCACTGTTGAACTTGAAGTTGCTGATACCCAACCAATGATCAAGGGTGCCACTATTGATGGTGGTGGTAAGCCAGCTACTATGACTACTGGTTTAGTTGTTAACGTTCCTGCATTCATCAAGAACGGTGACAAGCTGATCATCAACACTACTGATGGATCTTACAAGTCACGTGCCTAAATTAGAGTGCGAGCCCGTTAAAACTTTCCGGTGGCTAACGATTTCTCCGCTGAACGGCGTCTTGCCGTCGGAGGCGGAGGTCGTTAGCTCAAGGAAGGTTAGGGCGAGCCGATCTCGACTGTGTTGCCTAGAACGTTAGCTCTAGCGAGTTCCGAGGGAGCACGTTTCGACTATGTAGCCTAGAACGTGTTACACATTAAATTCAAAAAAGACTAAGCTGAATTTTCAGCTTAGTCTTTTTTTGACTAGCGAGTATTACTATTTGAACAAGAATTTGACTTCGAACAATTGTTCTAGTATATTTAGATAGCAATTTGTTTTAGTGGGGTAGTGACGATTTTGAAAAAGATAATTACGATGACGGCTGAACAACGCGCCAGCATTTTACAGCAATTAAATGAACGACAAATCGAAGCCTTAAGTGAATTTACCCGCTTCACGATGCTTTCACAATTTCATACTCGTCACTATTTACAGAATACTGATTGGCAGTTTGTGGGGATGGTTGTTGATCCCTGGTATCAGCGAGCACATGGTCACCATGGTGAGAATTTATACTGCGATTGTGGACGCCGGTTAAAGAATCAGTTTATTCTTCGCTCACGTTCGACAGGTAAACGGCTATATTTAGGAATTACTCACTTTCAACAGCATGCAAGTATCCCGATGGCAGTTGCTAAGGAAATTCAGCAGGGGATCAATGAGGTTCACCTGTACATGGATAGCATTCTGTTGAAGTACCAATCTGGCCAGCGTTTTCCCGAAAAATTATTTGACTATGCTTGCCAACATAACGGGTTTAAGAACCGAGAAAGTACAATTTTATTTCAACGCTGTCAGCTCTTTAGTCAGGTTAATTTACCACTATACGATACTGACGAGCATGATCTCCGTACCCTAGTTGAACAATTGAAGACAGGGAACCGGCCACGATTAACTAAAGAGCAGATCAAACAGTTATTAGCATCAATCGCCGACGACTGGCGACAGATAGAGCAACAGATTACGTTACTCACGTACCAGCTAAGTGAACAGGGGTTGGGACAACAGGAACTTCACCGGGTAAAAAGCAACGCAACAAATTATTCTCTTCAAAGAAGGAAGAGTCGGTTCCTGGTCCAAAACTGGAAAGCAATTAATGAACTAACCCTAACTAAAGCCCGGGCCCAGCTAGCGATTAAATTACGTGAGCTTGCATTCTATGTTTTAATAACTGAATCACTGGCAGAACAGTTAAAAATTAACCGAGCGCAAGCCCTGCAGATCCTCAATACACACCGTTATCCAGTGAAAACATCTCGTTCATTTGGTGTTAGGGAAGCTAAACAGTTAGTGGCGACTATCGCAAGTGAACGGTAAAGAGTAAAATAGGGAGAGAATAGGCGTGGATTAAATTGGAGGGCTGCATCATATGACTCAAACAACATTTGCAACAACGATCGCTGGGAAGCCGGTTAAAGACATTCATTCTTTAGTTGCTCACCACTTACTTGTCGTGGGACAAACGGGCAGTGGCAAAACAACGAGTACTTTATCACTGCTTGATCAATTGCAGCGCACAAACTACACCACGATTATTTTCGACCCAACTGGTGAGTATTCAAAACTGCCTAACTCAGTAACCTATAAATTAGGTGAAAATGCTTATCTTGAAGCTGGACAGTTAAGTGCTCATCAACTACGGGAAGCTCTTCAAATTTCAGGATCACCGTTGTTGAATGATAAGCTATCGCAGGCTGTTGATGCATTGCGGATCCAGCAGAACCTGGTTCGAATCAGGAAACCATATGTTAAAATTGGGGTTCCAATTGCAGATTACCAAAAACAATTAGCAAAGCTCAGCAACTGGTCCCGGTCATTTGCACCCCAGCAGTTAGCCGAACAATTAATTGAGGAGTTCGTAATCCCGTATTCTGATGAACGAGCTAATTATGCATTGCTTGGTCAACAGTACGATCGGCAGACAATTAATCACGAGTGGAATGCAATTGCGACAATTCGTCAACGACTTGCCAGTGATGCCTTTCGGGTACTCTTTGACCCGGAGCCACACCCAGGAATCTTTAAGACGGAGTTGAATTTTGTCATTAAAATGTTTCTGGAACATCGGAGCAGTCACCGAACATTAGTAATTGATCTTTCAAAATTGAAGCAATACGAGGAAAGCCAGCGAGTAGTTATCTCCTTGCTGTTAAAGAATCTTTTGGCTGCTCGCTTGCAAAAGCCTAATAGCTTCCCGGTTAATATTGTTCTTGATGAAGCTCACCGATACTTGCCAAGGGATGAGCACCAA
Organism: Limosilactobacillus vaginalis DSM 5837 = ATCC 49540; assembly: GCF_000159435.1. GTDB lineage: Bacteria > Bacillota > Bacilli > Lactobacillales > Lactobacillaceae > Limosilactobacillus > Limosilactobacillus vaginalis. Next base: position 432,934 of record NZ_GG693412.1, read on the forward strand.
CTTGCGGATAACGGGATTTTCCAGGTCCTGCGTGAAGGACGCAAGGTTGGTTTATCAATGACCCTGACTACTCAGTCGCCATTAGACCTGCCAGCTCGCTTACGGTCGCAGTTTGCTAATCTCTTACTTCATCATTTGACAAGCCCAGAGGAACTTTCTAGTTTGGCAATTGCGGATGAAATTGATTTGCATGAAATAAGCCAGTTATCAACTGGAGAAGCTGTTTTATCATTGGCAAATGAACCACAACGAAAAATTAACGTTAACCTGCCAAAATGGTGGGAAAATAATCATGATAGGAATGAAGAGAATGAAAACTGAAGGACGAATGACTGCTGCACCATTTGTAAAGTGGGTTGGTGGGAAGCGCCAATTACTAGCTGAATTAGCGTCCTATTATCCCCAAAAATTTAATCGCTACTTTGAGCCATTTATTGGTGGTGGGGCTAATTTGCTTAATCTTCTTCCCGAAAAAGCGATAATTAATGACTTTAATGAGGAATTAATTAATGCTTGGCAAGTTGTTAAGGACCAGCCTGAGAAGTTAATTAGTTTGGTTAACGATCATGCAGATAATGATAGTAAAGAATATTATTTAAATATTCGCTTAGCCGATCGGGACGGCCGCTTGTCAAAGATGTCTGCTGTTGAACGGGCAGCACGATTTATTTATTTGAATAAGGCTGGGTTTAATGGTTTGTGGCGAGTTAATTCAAAGGGACAGAATAATGTCCCCTATGGCGCTCACAAGAAGGTAAGCATCCCAGTTGACGCGATTCGTAATGATCACCATTACCTAGTTACTCATGATATTGAGATCCTTCAGGGCGATTACCGGGATGCAGTAACAAGCGCTGAACAAGATGATTTTGTCTATTTTGATCCGCCATATATTCCAGTTAACCAAACGGCTGCGTTTACGAGTTATACCAAAGACGGCTTTGGCTTAATTCAGCAGGAAGAATTACGTGACTTAGCATTGCAATTAGCTGATCGCGGTGTCAAAGTAATGTTATCAAATTCTGATGTGCCGCTAATTGAGCAACTCTATGCTAATCGTCAATTTCATATTCACCATGTCCAGGCACGACGAAGCGTTAATTCAAAAGGTAATAGGCGGGGCAAAGTTGGCGAAGTAATTATTACAACTTATGGAGAATAAATATGATTGAGAATGGTACGGGTGGAGCAAATACTAATTTAAATGGGCTTGCTTTTGAACGACAGACAGATTTGGCTCATCATTTAGCAAACGATTTTAACGGTAGATATGAGTTAGCAGAATACCCAATCAAAAGAGAAAATTTAGTAAAAAAGGGAGCAAAGGATAGTCATTTTCTTGTCCATGATCGGATTAATAATGAAGATATTGGGGTCGTGACCAAGCAGTTTCAGTTTTATAATGTCTTGAAACAAGTCTATGGAATAAAAAATATACATCATAAATTTTGGAAACCTGATGAAGCCTTTTTTAACTTTAAGCGACGAACAGTTTTTATTGTTGAAAAAAAGTATCAAAATGGTTCAGGCTCTGTTGATGAGAAACTATTTGGCCTTAATGCTAAACGAGTCCTTTATCAGGAATTATTTAATCGCCAAATGAAAGAACCAGTTATTCCAGTAGAATTTATAGCCATGTTTAATAAATCATGGTGGTTAGATGGCCAGACATTGGATAAAGTTACGGGTGAAATAAAGAAAACACAATCGGTTGATTACCATGATTATTTTGATAGTCTTCGTAATAATGGAGTACGAATTATGTTTGATCACTATGAAGACTGGTATTTTGGACTGGAGAGCTAGAACACTTACTATACGATTGAAAAGATTACGGGACAAAATTTTCTTTTTATGGTATAACTAATTATGGATTATTTTTAATCCAATTAATTACTTTGAATCACAAAAAGGGCGACGGCATTATACCGTTGCCTTTTTTGTCTGAAATCATTAGTTAATGATAAGATAGAAAGCAGATTGAATTGGAATGGAGGGTGAGAGTTAATGATCGAGATCTTTAATCATAAATATTCTTTTCCCAAGCTATTGACCTGGGGCTTTTTAGCGATCATTTTGCTTGGCACGATTTTGCTATCATTGCCGATTGCAACGCGGTCCGGTCGCAGTGATGATATCATGACCGCCTTTTTCACATCCACTAGTGCAACGTGTGTAACTGGCTTAACTCTGGTGCCGACCGCGACTTACTGGTCTTTCTTCGGTCAAGTGGTGATTGCGATCCTAATGGAAGTTGGTGGACTCGGTTTCATGACGTTTGCGGTTATGATGTCGTTGCTGATTCACCAGCGAATGAGGATGTCTACGCGATTGTTAACCCAAGAGGCGCTTAACCTTGATCACCTTTCACAACTAAACGTGGTTAATTTGATCATCCGCTTATCAATTATTATTCAGGTGGCGGGGATGGGATTACTCTTTATTGATTTTTATCCCCGTTATGGCCTAAAAAAGGGACTATGGTTTAGCGTTTTTCATTCTATTTCAGCTTTTTGCAATGCTGGCTTTGATTTAACCGGCAATAGTCTTGAGAACTATGCCAAGGATCCCTACATGTTAACGGTAATGGCCGTATTAATCATTACCGGTTCCTTTGGCTTCTTGGTTTGGCAGGATTTGCTTCAATTCCCTAAACGCCACCATTTATCACTTCATACCCACCTTGTCCTTTGTACTGGGGCGGTAATCTTTGTGATTTCAGTTTTAGTTTATTTTCTGACTGAACATAACTTAGGCCAGTTTAGTAGGGAATTATCCTATCCCCAACGGATATTTAATACGATCTTCATGGCAATAACTCCCCGGACGGCAGGACTCGTTACCATCCCGTATACGAAACTAAGTGCGGCCGGAATTAGTACGACAATTATTTTGATGTTCATCGGTGGTGCTCCCGGTTCGACTGCTGGGGGGATCAAAACCACCACGATTGGTTTGCTGACTCTTCAGAGTATCGCTACTCTGCGTGGTCGTCGGGACACGGTCTTTGCTCACCGGCGATTTACGGACGAAAATGTCTTTCGGGCATTGACGCTGCTTTTTGTTGCCTTTGCAATTTTGATGATTTCGATTCTGTTATTAGTTGAAACACAAGCACTTCCCCGGCACGATTCCTTGACTTACGTTACCTTTGAAGCAACCGCAGCCTTTGGGACAACGGGAATTTCTCTTGGGATCACGCCTAGTCTAAATTTTGTCGGCAAATTAATTATTATGTTTTTAATGTTTATTGGACGGGTCGGGATCTATACGGTGATGTATTCAATCCTCAATGCTCAGCCAAAGCAACGGGAATACCGTTATCCAAAGGAAGGTGTCTTAATTGGTTAAACGAGAAAGTTATGCTGTCATTGGTTTAGGACAATTTGGTTCGTCTATTTGTGATGCGTTAGTTCAGGCGGGACAAGAAGTTCTTGCAATTGACAGTAATGAAGAGGTAATTAATGAATACGCCGACTCTGTTATGCGAGCGGTAATTGCCGATGCTCAGGATGAGGATGTACTTCGCGATCTTGATATTGGAAGCTTCGATCATGTTTATGTTTCTATCGGAAAAAATGTTGAGGCTAGCATTATGGTGACGTTAATTGCTAAAGAGTTAGGGGCAAAAGATGTCATCTGTCGAGCGGAGAACGCTAACCATGCTCGAGTTCTTGAGAAAATCGGGGCCGATCAGGTTGTGCGGCCAGAACATGATTTAGCAAAGCGACTTGTCTTTCAACAGTTAAATCCAGGGGTAATTGATTACGTCCAACTCAGTAAGAAAGTCACGTTAGCTGAGGTTAATATTAATAACCCAAAGTTCTTTGGCAAGACTTTAGACGAGCTTGATTTTCGGAATCGGTTTAACGTTAACGTCATTATTATCGTAAATGCTGATGATGAGGTTAACCAGATGCCGCAAGCTAGTGATGTGATTAAGCCACATGATAAAATTACAGTAGTGGGCGACCTAAAAGACATTAAGAAGCTTAATAGTATTGTTGCTTGACCGAAAAGAGGGTAAATCATGAAGGTATTATTAGTGATTATTATTATCTTAATTCTGTTAGTGGTAGGAATTTATTGCAATACACTATTTCGGGGACGGAATTTAATTTGGGGACAAATTTTTCGGGAACTAAAGATGCCTGAGAATGCTCAGGTTGCAATTTTAGGGCTAAACTATGCTGGACTATTTATCGACGTAGCAAAGCGATTAAAGGCTCCAGGAAAGGTAACCGGAGTCAACATTGGCAATGAAAATGTGACAAAGCAGGAAAGTGAGCGAATTAAGGAAAATCGGGTTGCTGATCGGGCAAAACTGGTTGATGGTAGCTTACTGAACCTTCCGTTAGAGAGTCGGCACTATGACTATGTCCTTTCAACATTTACTTTCCATAGTGTTTCTCCCGCGATTAATCGGGGACGGGCAATTCAGGAAGCTGTTCGGGTAATGAAGCCTAATGGCACCCTAATCATTGTTGATTTTGGTAATCTTCAACAATACCGCCCACTTCTTAACATCCTCGGTTTTCAAGACGTAAGAGTAGTTCCAACCGGTATCAATGGTTGGTGGGGTGGCCCATGGTTAAAAACCAGTGTTTTGATGGCGAGAAGATAGGAATAACAGAAAAGCCTTTAGCATTCGGTATTAGCCGAATGCTAAGGGCTTTATCAGTTTAAAGTAGTCTTTTAGAAGAAGAGCCGACTCATAACAATCATAAAGATCAGTAAACAGGTTGAACTGATTGCGGCAGCACCAAAGACAGCACCGCCACGTTTGAAAATGACCCGGAAATTAACCGAAATTCCAAGGGCCGCCATTGCCATTCCTAAAAAGATGTAGGCTGCTTGAACAAGGCCATCCAGTAATCCTGCAGAAAGCGGCAGGAATGTTCCCAGAATACTGGTTAGAATGAACCCGCCAAGGAACCACGGAATTGGTAATTTCTTTGGTGCCTGTTCGTGTTCTTCAATACTTTCGCGGATGAGCCGTCGTTGGTACCAGTAACCGACAATTAATGCTACCGGAGCAAGAAGAAGGACCCGGGAAAGCTTCATGATTAATGCATTATCTAGGCTGGCTTCACCAAAGGCGCCTCCAGCAGCGACTGCGTGGGCAATTTCGTGGAGTGATCCACCGGCAACAATTCCAAATTGGGGATCGGTTAAGCCCAGAATTGGTTTAAGACCAATTTCAACCAAGGTGAAAACAGTTCCCATAACACAAACAACTGCTACCGCGAGAACCTCATTTTCCCGTTTCCGTTCTTCATCGGTAGTTTCAATCTGTGGTGAAACCCCCATAACGGCAGCAGCACCACAAATTCCGCAACCACAAGCAGAGAGAATTGCTAACTCATCTTCAGCACCAAATTTGCGGCTGAGCCAGTAAGTTAAGCAAATGGTTCCGGTAACCCCAACCATCGCAACAAGGATCGTCTTTACCCCAGCTTGGGCGAGTGACTCAAGATTTAGCCGGAAACCAAGTAGGATGATCCCGAGACGTAAAAACTTGTTTGAGATAAAGCCCATTCCTGATTTGGCATCAGCTTGTAGTTTACTTGGTGTCAGTTGCATTGCAATCCCAAGAAGCAACGCAATGACTAGTGCCCCAATCAGGTTAACATACGGTAGCTTTGCTAGAAGAACCCCAGCAACCGCACAGATGAGAGTCATCACGGCAGCCAGCAAAAAGCTCTTCGTTTTAATAATTGACATTATTTAATAATTCCCCTCTCTTTAATCCTGTATAACTTTAGCAGATCCATGGACATAAACAAGGGGGATTTCTTAAGAAAGTCAAATGTAAACGGTTGCCTTAATTATTCTGCTTGAAGTCGTTCAAAAAAAGCATGAAAATAAAGGTGTTAAAAAATGGAGGGATATTAATGGATATTCAAAACGTTTCACTATTTCAATCTTTTTCTTCACTGGATGTTTACCACAGCAATAGTGACAAACCGTTGCCAGGAATCGTAATTATCCCTGGTGGAAGTTACAACAGGATTATGGAACGAGATTCTGAACGGGTCGCAATTACCTTTGCTAGTCACGCTTTCCAAGCATTTGTGGTCCGTTATCCGGTAGTTGAACATAAGGACTATCAGGCAGCTAAGTCAGCAGTTGCGCAGGCATTTGATCATATCGTTGCTCATGCTGACGAACTAAATGTGGATCCCAACATGTTAGGAATTATCGGCTTTTCAGCTGGCGGACAGTTAGCAGCTGCGTACAGTAACATTGCGCACACGAAGGCTAAGTTTGTTGGCCTTGGCTATCCGGTAATTAAACCGACAATTGATGATCGAATGGGCGTGTCAACTGAGGATGTTACTCAACTTGTTAACGACAATACTCCGGCAACCTTTATTTGGGGCTCGTTTAATGACCAAGTAACACCATTCAATGACCATATTTTGCCATATGTTCAAGCGTTGAGATCACATGACGTTCCTGTCGAACTTCACGAATTTAGCACTGGTAACCACGGGCTGGCACTTGCTAATAAGTATACGGGAATCGTCAATAATGACCGGACAGATGAACACATGAGCGAATGGTTTAAACTCTTTCTTAATTGGCTAAAAACATTGGATTAGGGTAGTTTACTCATCTTTGTTCAAGCAAATAACCTTCGAACTTACCTGCTCAATGAAGTGGTGATCGTGCTCGACAAAGAGGAGTGGTGGTTGATATGTTTGAATTAAGTCAATTAGCTGCTCCTGGTTATATGTGTCAAGTTAATTTAACGGCTCATCCCAAATATAAAGATGGGCGGGAGTAGCTAGTGACCGTGCCAATTCAACCTTCTTTTGCTGTCCCATGCTCATCGTCTCGATTCGGTTATGAAGGATCGAGCGCGGGACACCTAACTTACGAAGAATATTGAGGAATGTTTCCAGTTCTAGGTGGTTTGCTTTGGCAAATTCAGTTAGGCTTCCTGAATTATCTGAATAGTCTTGGCGAACCGTACTAACTGTAATATTGCTGGCAAGCTCAATTGTTCCGTTAATATTTCCGGAAAATTGGTGACAGATTGCCTGAATTAAACTGGATTTTCCAGTGCCGTTCCTGCCGCTCAGAGCAACCTGTTCATTTTGCTTAACGGTAAAATTCAGTGGGCAAAGAGCTGATGGTCAGAGAATGAGAGGGTCACGTCCTTAACCGCTAGCAAAGTCTGGTGATGATCTCGCTGAAGATTAAGCGAGAGCGGTGTGGTGGAATCAATGTTGTTAAGTAATCCCTGCTTATCATTGATTACTTGCTCTATTCGGTTATTAATGGTTACTGACTTTTTCATCATTTTTGCGGCCTTAGCGCCAAGGAATCCCTTATCAGCGTGGGAATTATTCTTTTTCTCACCCTCAGCTCGATTGGCCCGTTGCTGGCGTTGCTGTTGACTTCGTTTCAGCTTTTTAATATCAGCCCTTAATTGTTGATTAGTCGTGATTGCTTCTTGGTCACGACGCTTTTTTTGTTTAAAGTAGGTTGAATAATTTCCTCGTTCTAAGACTAGCTGAGATCTTTCGATTACTAAGGTATGGTCAATAATTTGATCAAGAAATTCCCGATCATGGCTGGTAATGATGAAGCCAGTAGTTTTTTGACGGAGATAGTTAGCAACTTGTTTACGACCAACCTGATCAAGGTGATTTGTTGGTTCATCAAGAAGGAGATAATCGTAATCACTGGCAAAGAGAGCGGTTAATTGAAGCTTTGTCCGTTCACCACCGCTTAATGTTGAGTAAGGTTGCCATAAGATTTCAGGATTGGTTGCCATTAAATTTAGTTCTCGTTCTAATTGCCAAGGCTCAAGAAACGAGTTTGGCACTGCCTCAATCACCGCGTCTCCAGCAAGGAAAGTCGGCTTTTTAATGGTTAACGGGAAATATTGCGGCTTTAGGTTAGTAATGATCGAACCTTGGTAGTTGACGAGATTACGAAGGATCTTCATCAAGGTAGTTTTCCCACGGCCGTTTCTACCAAGCAAACCCAACTTCCAGTCACCATCAAGGTCTAAATTACAGTGATCGAAAAGGGGAGCCTGTCCTGGATACGCAAACGAGAGGTTTCTGATTGTTAAGTTTTCCATTAAACGCATCACGTCCTTTCTTATGGACGCAAAAAAGGCCTACCACACGGGCAGACCTTTAAAATGGTATTTTCCTACCATTAAATTTATGATCTTCACATTGAAATAATAATTCTACCCGTGAGCAACCTTTCTGCGTCGTTGGTACAGATTAGTTGCAGTAAATTGTGTAGAATTAAAACTTCAATGGATGATCCCTCCTCAAATTTTGCTAATCAAAGCGTATCAATTTTAGGAAAGGTTGTCAAATGATGCTTTTGCTGCGATAGAGTGGAAACGTGTTTGTCGTGACCTTCCTCGAGCTAACGTTCTAGGCAACTAAGTCAAAATGTGTTCGCCAGGGACTTGCTAGAGCTAGCAACCTCCTTCCTAGGCGCGAGTCGCCTTCGTCAGGAGAAATTGCTAGCTTTCCGCAAATCCTTTGCTGGCTCACACTCTAATTTAGTTCCCCATCCGCGATTTTGTCTAATAGGGGACGAGAAGGGATGAAGAAGAGTTGGCCGGAAAGAATGTCGGAGAATGATAACAGGTAATCATTCTTCTTGAGCATGTTTTCAAGCATTGTCTTAGTGACTTTCCAATAACGGGAATAGCCGATGAAGTAGGTTCCGGTATTTCCGGCAACGGGATCGGAGTATGGAACGTTCATCCGGACGATCTTTTGTTCTACACCGTTAATTGTTGCTTGCGAGGCAACGTTGTGGGCATTAGCAAACTTTTCGTGATCTTCAAGCTCAAGGTCGCTAAACTTCTTTCGCCCAACAGCCTTTTCTTGATCTTCAGTAGTTAATTGATTCCAGATGTCCATATGGTGACGCCATTTTTGAGCAAAAGCATATGAGCCGTTTTCAAAGAATGGATCTTCATCGCCAATGATTGCGTAGTGGGCGGCATCTTCAACCTGCGGGGCTTCAGTGCCATCAATGAAACCGATAATTGCCCGTCCTTCAAAGTAACGGAAGCCCTTTGTTTCATCAATAACGGTAGTAAAGTCCTTCAGGAAGAGCCGACACTGACGGAGAAGTTCATATACAACAGCCTCGTCATTTGCTCGAATATGAAGAAAGAGATCACCCTTAGTGGCTGGCATTGTGTATTTCTCACCGGAAAGGGTTTGATATGGTTCAAGTTCCTTTGGCTTAGGAGCGTTTGGAAATAGGTAGTCCCAAGCATCGCTGCTAAAGCCTAACGAAGTTTTTAAGTTACCATTATTATCACGAATTCGTAATGATCTGATAATTGCCTGATAACGATCTACAAATTCTTGAATTGCCTCTTGTTCCTTTGCTTGATCCTTGCGATTTAGTTCAAGAACCGTAAATTGAACGTGCTCTCCTGCGTCTTTCCAGACATCCTGAGCTTTACTTGGATTCATTACCATTTAAATTACTCCCTTCACAAAAGACCGATTAAATACTATGAATTTCACTTTTATTATATCATTTAATCTTCGCTGGAGCCTGGTAGAGGTATAATAAAGTTAACTAATAATAAATTTATTATATAGAGATAAGTGTATGATAATAATTGCATTTAAGTTAAAATAGATATACGATTTATTTTGAGAGTTTAAATTAAGAAATTTGAAAACTTGTTTATCAAGCGAATGTTATTTTAACCTCACTAGCATAATTCTTCACAAAATCAGTTTGCTAGTGGGGGGAGAGTAATAATTAAGAATGGAAGCTGAATTATACTGTTACGATCAATAATCGGGGAATAATTTTTATAATTAATGGTTGTAACGGGCTGGTCAATAAGGCAAAGTGACGGTGAGATAATGAATATTAATGAGCAAAATCAATCAATAGATCCAAGTCAACTGACTGCTGCTAATGAGTACTTTGACGAAGGCAGCAGGGACACTATGGATCCGTTGTTTTACATAGTTTAGATCGAGCATTAAAGCAAGAAAAATTACGGTCAATTCCGTACACCGAGAACGAGGATGGCTCATTTAAGAAGATTCATATCCCCGTCGAAGGTGGTTACGCTTCAGTATTAAGCGATGGTAACGTTGTCAATACGTTTGACCCGGCAACCTTAAAGGATCCTACTAAGGATACTGATGTCTACTACATTGTTTACTACGGTTTAGTTGGGCAAAAGACGGCTAACCTTTCTAACCAGCCACAAAGTATTGAACTGGATAACTTCTACAGTGTTAGTACGTCAGGGGACGAAATGTGGCCCGCTACATTTGGTCCCATTACGTTGACTAATAACCTGAACCAGATTTTTGATAGGAATACTTCTATTTGGGTTGAAGGAAACTATATTGATACCGGGCGGAATTCTATTAAGATGGCTGCTCAAAAGATGGACGAAAATGGCGAGCCGGTTCCAGATACCAATGTTGGAACGTACACGTTAACCTCTAAGGGTGCTCACCGTGGTGCTGAAGTTAGTTTTGAATTAACCGACAGTACTTATAATGGGCCGATTGCTCCAGCTTACGTAATCTTGTCAGATAGTAACTTTGAATATATTGGTTTTGTCCGTTTCCAACCACAAATCATTCGTGGTGAAGTTTCTAACCCGTCAACTGTTGGCTGGCAAGGTAAGGAACAACATGCCAAGATTTCAATTAAAAATAACCTACCTGTAATTACCCAAAACGATAATCCATCAACTGATCTGTTTTACCAACGGACTAATCCTGAAAAGAAGATTGAACAGAAAAAGCCATCAAATATTGATGTAAGGGACATCAAGTTCTGGGTCAACGGAAGCGCAACTGGTGCACAATCACTTGATGCAATCTTGAACGACGAAAAGATTGGTGTTTACCGGATTAACCGGGGAAAGAATGAAATTATTTACCAGCCAAGCGGGACATTTGTTGGTCGTCCGCAACCAATAGAGTTTATTGCTTATGGTTCAGATGGTCATAGTTACCTTGGCAATTTCAGTCAGACTGTTTTAGGAATCCAGCTGCAAAACACTCATGATATTCAAGGGGTTACTCAGACTTCACAAATTACAATTATTTCTAGTCCTAATGAACCCGGGAGACCGCTTGATAGTAATTGGCCAATTGACTTTATCAGCAATAGTCAGGCAAGCAAGCAGCTTAGTGCGACTAAGAATGGTCAGACTGTTGGTCTATATCAAATTGATCCTAATACAGGAACAGTATCATTTGCACCAGATAAAAACTTTATTGGTCAACCAGATAAAGTAACTATTCGGGTAACATCTGCTAGTGGTGAGCAGACCAACCTTCAGTACCAGCCAACAGTTGACGCTGTTCGGCCGAGTGCGCGGATTGCGCCAACAATTGGTGAACAAGGTCAAAGTCAAACTTCTAAGGTTCGGATCACTAGTGGTAGTGATCAAGTAATGGCTCGGATTGATGCTAACCACCCGGCCCGCTTTATCATTAATGGTCAGGTAAGTAATGCTGAAAAGATTTCTATCTCAGGAATTGGTAGTTATATTTTGGAACCAAGCACCGGATTAGTGACCTTCTCACCTGACTTTGAATACTTTGGTAAGCCAAAGGGCATTAATATTCAAGTAACCGATGATAACAACACACCGGCAATCGCCACTTATAACGTTACTGTGTTACGTCATCAGGTTGCACAACAACCTTCACCAGCAGCTAATAGTGGTGACCAAGGGGTAATTGAAGAATCACCTGCTGGGGAAACAGTTATTCAACAGCCGGTTAGTCAACAACAATCACAACCGGTTCAACAACCACAGACTCAGCAGCAACCAACTCCACAGCCGACACCGCAACAACCAGTTCAGAATGTTGCCGAGCAGGTTCCTGGTGCTGATAATACCGAGTTGCCAATGCTAGATGACACCAACGCTTGGTACATGATAGCAATTGCTCTTCTTGGCGCATTGTCTGGGGAAGAGTAAATTAAACTTAAACTAAAAGAGGCTGAGAAAAAACAAAACGTTTTTTCTCAGCCTCTAACTATTACCGATAATTTTTAAATTTACCGAGTCTAATCGCGCGAATCAAGCAGAGCCCTAATGTCTAGTTACGAACGGAGAACGTTTCTAACCGAACCAACCTCCGTTCTCGACTAGCCATACGGACTCTCAAGAAGCTTGATTCCCAGCTTTTTTTGCTATTTCATAGCTATTAATTTATTTCTTTAGAAAATCTGGGTCTTCAAATTCAGGGTTAGGGTAGTGATAGAATCCTTGACCTGACTCTTGACCAACGTGTCCGGCATCAATCATTGCTTTTAACTTTTGAGCAATTGTTTGGTGAATCTCATCTTTGGTAGTTTGGTAAGCATTGAGCTCCATTTGGTAAGGAGTCCGTAAACCAACCATGTCCAAGATCATAAATGGACCCATTGGTGAATTAGTAGAAATCATCCAGTCCTTATCAATTGTTTGCGGATCAGAAACATTATTTGCCCATAATTGCATTGCAGAAGCAAGGAGAGGCATTAAGACGGCGTTAAGAACATAGCCATGTTGTTCCTTATGAACCTCAATTGGTACCATCTTAATTTCACGAGCGAAGTCAACAACCTCTTGGTAAACCGCTGGATCAGTTTGTTCAGTTCCCATAATTTCAGCAACGTTAAACCGCCAAATCTTATTAGCGAAGTGCATGTGGAGGAACTTTGCCGGGCGATCAACAAACTTAACCAGTTGACTGGGGATAAATGATGAAGAATTACTTGCAAAGATCGTTTTAGCAGGAGCGGCCTGTGAAAGTTCAGCGTAAAACTTTTCCTTAAGTTCTAATGACTCTGGGAGAGCTTCGATGACGTAATCGGCGTCCTTAACGGCTTCTTTAAGATCAGTGGTAATTGTAGTGATATTATCTAACCCAGCTTGAAATTCTTGATCGGTTAAGTTGAGATCACGTTGATAATCCGCTTTTAACGCATTAATTCGCTTTTCAGCAGTATCAATGTGGTGGTTATAAACGGTAACATTAAATCCATTAAGCGCAATTTGGTAGGCAATCTGGCTTCCTAAAACACCAGCACCCGCAACGGTAATGTTTTTAAATGACATAATTACGTGCTCCCTTCTACTTCTTAAGAAAATCTGGGTCCGCAAATTCAGGGTTAGGGTAGTGATAGAATCCTTGGCCTAATTCAAGTCCTTCGTGACCAGCATCAATCATTTCCTTAAGCCGATCGGCAATCACCTTGAAGATTTCTTGATGGCGAGATTCGTAAAGGTTAGTGACAATGTTCCAAACTGTCCGTAAGCCAACGTCATCGAGCATCATAAATGGGCCAACAGGTGAACCGGTAGAGATCATCCAGTCCTTATCAACCGTCTGTGGATCGGCAACACCTTTTACCCAAAGAGCCATTGCGCTAATCACAAATGGAATCAGGAGTGAATTAAGGACGTATCCTGGTTGTTCTTTATGAAGCGGGATTGGAACCATCTTAATTACGTGGGCAAAGTCAACTACTTCTTGGAAAACAGCAGGGTCTGTCTCATTCGTCCCCATAATTTCGGCAACATTGCATTTCCAAATCTTATTGGCAAAGTGCATGTGGAGATATTTTGCTGGCCGATCGACAAACTTAACTAGCTGACTGGGAACCATGGTTGAGGAGTTACTTGCAAAAATAGTCTTTGCCGGGGCAAGTTTTGATAATTGCTTGTAGAACTCTTCCTTAATTTCCAGATTTTCTGGTAAGGCCTCAATTACATAATCAGCATCTTTAACTGCTTCGGCAAGGTCAGCGGTGAAGCTAAGCCGACTAAGACCAGCATTGAATTCATCATCACTTAGTCCCAAATCGTTTTGGTAACTTGCCTTTAGCGCACTAACCCGCTTCTTAGCAGTGTCTGGATTGCGATCGTATGCTGTAACGTTGAACCCATTTAATGCCGTTTGATAAGCAATCTGGCTTCCAAGCACACCCGTTCCAGCAATTGTTACATTTTGAAATGCCATTATAATCATCCTCCTGTAACAAACCTAGTTAACAATACAACTCTATGCTGATCGTAACATAAAATCGCTTACAATAAACGAAATTACAAAAAATAGGCTACTAATATCCAAAATCTTGGAATATTAGTGGCCTAATTAAGTTTAGGATGTTGGTAATTTTATTTAACCGTCCTTGTTAATTGGAAAGGGTTTATTATCAGTCCGGTTAACCTAATGAAATTACTTTTGTTCCATAACCTTTTCACCGTTAGCAGTGATTGTAAAGGTCTTGTTGGCAGCATCAGCATCGAGAACAGCAACGTTCTTGCCGTCTTTATCCTTCCGCGTAATCTTGATTGTGGTTTCGCTTGGCGTTTCAACTTCAATTGAACCATCAAGGTCGAAGGCAGCAAACTTGTTTCGCCATGAAAGCAAGTCTAAGAGGTTCTTAACTACTGGACGTTGAACTTCCTTAGCAACTTCATCCTTAGTGTAGTAATGACGGTTGATGTTTCGACCTTCCTTAGTCTTTTCGAGTAATTCAAGGTCGTTTGAGCCGGCAAGCAAACCAACGTAGTAAATCATTGGGATACCAGGAGCAAAGACTTGGATTGCCCGGGAAAGGAGGTAGGCGTCATCGTTGTCACCTAATGCTGAGTAGTAAGTGGAGTTGATTTGGTAAATATCAAGGTTGTGGTATTCAGCACTTGAGTACTTCCGCTTAACGTTAGCACCAACCTTGTATAATTCGTTTGATGCATATTCAATTTCATCATCAGTTAAGATGTCCTTAGCATCAACGACACCAATTCCGTCGTGAGTATCAAGAGTAGTGAATTGCTTCATTGGTGACATTTTCAGCCACTTAGCAAGGCGGTTAGTCTTACCAGAGTAGAGAGTGTAAAGAGTGGTCATTGGCAAAGCAAAGTCGTAAACGAAGTAACCATGGTCAGAAATCTTTTCTGGAATAGTGTAGTGTTCGTGGATTTCTGGCAAGATGTCAGCCTTGTAAGGGGCAAGAATATCACGGACTTCATTTAAGAGGTCCCAAATTTCTGGTTCAACAAAGAAGTCGTTAGTGTCAACCTTCTTTACAGCGTAAGCAAAGGCATCCAACCGGATTAAGTCAGCACCATGCTTAACCATATCAGTTAAGGTTTGCTTGAAGAATTCTTGGGCAACCTTGCTCTTAACGTTGATGTCAATTTGTTCTTCACCGAAAGTATTCCAAAGGTGTTCCTTAGAACCATCATCAAAGTCAATTTCTTGTTCAGGGGCCTTATCTTTCCGCTTGTAAATAAGGTCAATGTCTTCTTGAGTAGGACGACCCTTACCAGCAGCTTCCCAGAACTTTTCCCAACGAATAAAGAAGTCGTTGTACTTGGAATCATCATGGTTCTTCTTGAAGTCTTGGTACATTACTGACTTCTTGGAGATATGGTTAATCATGAAATCGAACATTAAGTAGTAATCTTCACCTAATGCTTCAACGTCATCCCAGTTACCGAATGCGGAGTCAACAACGTCATAACGGTATGGAGCGAAACCACGGTCACCAGTTGATGGGAAGAATGGTAGCAAGTGAACACCACCAATAGCATCGCCAATGTAGTTTTTTAATACTTCGTGAGTTTCCTTAATATTCTTAGCCATTGAGTCAGAATAAGTAATTAACATTGCTTTGTTTTGAATAGGCATAATTAAAATCCTCCTAAATAATTTTGATTAAGCTTTTTGTGCATGACGACTTGCAAAGAAGATGATGATTCCAATTAGAATCAGGACAACACCATAAACCGGGAATGGTGCTGCGAGGCCGAGACCGCTTAATGGTTGACCAAGCAAGTTGTTTGTCCATTGACCGATGGTTGGTGAGAAAAATGAACCAAAGTTAAATCCGATTAAGCAAAGGGATGTTACTAATGGTTGCCGCTTAGCAGGAGCCAAGTCTGGAAGCAGGTTGAAAATTAATGGTGAAACTAATTGAAGCGGGAAACCGATTAATAGTAAACCGATGACCATGACAACAAAGTTATGACCGGCAAAGCCAAACAGGAAGTTTGAAAGGGCCATTAAGCCGAGGCCAAGGTAGACAGTTCCAAAGCCAAGCCGTTTGTTAATTGGCCCATAGCAGATTCCACCAAGAGTTGCTCCAATCAGCATTAAAGAAAGGAACATTGATGAACCAGTGTATTGTTCACCATTGATGGCAACGGATAATCCAGGGAACCGGTTTTCCATCCCAACATAGTCAACAACCAGCAGAAATGCAAACAAGACAAGAAGGTAAACCACGGGACTAATCTTAGTGATTTCTTGTGGCTTTTCGTTAGTTAATTCCTCAGCGAGGTCGTCTTCAGCAACGCTATCATCCTGAGCCTTGCTGTCATCAGGAACCCGCATTGCGAAGAAGAAGAGAACAACGAATGCAAAGGCATAAACAAGGAATGAAGCATGCCAGCCTGCGTAATTAAGTAAAAGACCAGCAACTGCAAGGGTACATGCTTGACCAATCTGTTCGGCAGCCGCACGCCAACCAAGCATTTGAGCTCGGGTCTCGCCTTGGTACCAAACTGAAATCAAGGAAATCGCTTGGGAGTTGTATAACCCATAACCAGCACCCAGAATTAGTCGGGAAATCAAGATAACAGTGTAGTTATTAATAAACATTGGAACCAACCCGGCAAGACCAACGATGGTAACACCAGCCATAATAATCTTCTTGTCAGAAATATTGAACCATTCTTGAAGTAATGGTGAGAGGACAACGAAGATCATTACCGCAAATGAAGGAGTAGTAACCAGGTACTCCGATTGTGGTTGACTGATTCCTAATGCAGCCTTTAATTGTGGTAGTGAACCTTGAATGGCATACGCACTAGTAACCATGAAGGAAACAGATAAGAAAGCGAGTTTGGTAACCATTGAATTCTTGTTATTCATAGTTCAAATTACTCTCCAAATTATTAATTTGATAAACGCTTATCATTTAGCTTGTGTGAATAATATACAATGATCATTTTTAAATGTCAAACGTTTATCAAATAAAAATGTAATCATTTTCATTGCTATTAAATTGGCATATTATGAAAATAAAAATGAAAGCTTGTAGGAATGCGAAAAGGAACGAATGAATAATGAAAGTGAAAAGGTGAATAAGCAGAAAAATATTTTTTAAGGCTGGCTTATGTTATCGTGAAACCAAGAGAATGGAGGGCAAAAAATGAAGAAGTATGATTATATTTTAATTGGCTCTGGCCCAGCGGCTTATAAACTATCTAACTTATTAGCCAAAACTTCCCGCAAGGTTTTGATAGTTGATGGGGATGAGTTTGGTGGGACCTGTCCGAACTATGGCTGTGAACCGAAAATTTTTCTTGAAGGTGCAACCAGAGTAGTTCTGCAAAGTCAACAACTCCAAGGTCGAGGGATCAAACAAGCAGCATCAATTGATTGGCGAGAATTGATGGCTACTAAGCTAAATCGTTTTAATTCATGGCCGGAAGAAACCAAATCAATCATTGCAAAGAGTCATGACGTTGAATCAGGATATGCTCATTTTGTGGATGACAATACGATTGAAGTTAATGGTCATCAGTACCAAAGTAATCAGATTGTGATTGCTACGGGGCAGCGTTCTCATCGGTTAGCAATTCCTGGTGAACAGTTTACGCATACTAGCAGGGATGTGCTATCACTTCCTCACTTACCACAACACGTTACCTTTATTGGTGGCGGTTATGTAGCCATGGAATTAGCAACTGTACTGGGTGCTGCAGGGGCTTCAATTACGATCATTGATCATTCTGCCCGGCCGTTAAAAGCTTTTCCTGCATCAAAGGTTCAAGTGGTTACGGAAGCAATGGAAAAGCGGGGGATTGAATTCTTAATGAATACTAGTGTTCAGGGTGTTCGGCAGCAAGATGAAGGATTTATTGTACAGACCGATCAAGGAGAGATCCCAACTGATTATGTAGTCGATACAAGTGGTCGCCAACCTAACATTGATCGGCTAGCATTAGCAGTGGCTAACGTTAATAGTGCTCGGGGCGGAATCATTGTTAATGAACACCTACAGACAAGCAATCCAAACGTGTACGCAATTGGTGATGTTATCAGTCGACCGCAACCTAAGCTGACACCAGTTGCTGAATTTGAAGGAGAATATCTCTTTGACTACTTAGAAGGAAAGACAACGGCAGCAATTAAGTACCCAACGATTGGAACCGCTGCGTTTACATTCCCAGAGATTGCCGAAGCCGGTGTGAATGAAGA
This sequence comes from Limosilactobacillus vaginalis DSM 5837 = ATCC 49540, assembly GCF_000159435.1. GTDB lineage: Bacteria > Bacillota > Bacilli > Lactobacillales > Lactobacillaceae > Limosilactobacillus > Limosilactobacillus vaginalis. The sequence goes on from NZ_GG693412.1 coordinate 451,191, forward strand.
AGTTGCAAGGGGGAATAGTCAATACCAGACAAAGACCCTTAACCTCAAGTATTCTAGTCTTGCAGCTGGCCAAAATGATCAAACCGGAAAGCTAACACTAATTTTTGAGGGAGACGCCTTGGTTGGTGTAAGTGCTGTTGGTGACAATGCGGCCGATGATGTTAATAACTTCTTACCAGTAATTGGATTAAGGATTACTGGCGAAGAATACCGACAAGCAATCATCGCAATTTATCCGGCATTAGCAGATAAGGTTGCTGGAGAGTTGATTTGATGATCAATAAAGGGGCTTGAGAAAAAACATTTTGTTTTTTCTCAAGCCCTTACTATTACCAGTAATTTCCGGAATTACCGAGTCTAATCGCGGGAATCAAGCAGAGCCCTAGTGTCTAGTTACGAACGGAGAACGGTTCTAATCAAACCAACCTCCGTTCTCGACTAGCCATACGGACTCTTAAAAAGCTTGATTCCCAGGTTCTGCTAATATTGATGATTATATTCGTAAGTCAATTCGGGTTCTCGGCCGGTTCGAGCGTATTGATTAAGGTCATCGATCTTCTTCATTTCCTCAGTTGATAGGCTAAAATCATAAATATCCGCATTTTGCTGAATCCGCTCGGAGTGAACGGACTTTGGAATAAATGAAACCCCGTTTTGCAAGTGCCAACGTAAAATAATCTGAGCAGTTGACTTACCGTGTTTTTCAGCAATTTCCTTTAATTCAGGAATATTGAGGACTGCTCCACGACCAAGCGGACTCCATGCCTGAGTAACAATTTGATGTTCTTCGTCATATTTAAGCAGTGGCTTTTGGGTTAAGCGTGGATGAAGTTCAACTTGATTAACGACTGGCATTTCATTAGCCTTGGTTGCTAAATATTGAAGATGAATAATTTGGAAGTTGCTAACACCAATTGATTTAGTAAGTCCTTCCTTTTTTAGTTCTTCAAACGCGCGCCAAGTATCAAAAAATGCTCGCTGAATAGGCCAGTGAACGAGTAATAGGTCAACATAGTCCATTTGAAGCTTCTTCAAGGATTCTTTTACAGAATCGATTGCACTTTGGTATCCTTGGTTAGCTTCAGAAACCTTGGTGGTGACAAAAATATTTTCCCGGGAAATATTTAAATCTTTAAATGCCTGACCAACTTCTGCCTCATTATTGTAGAGTTGAGCTGTATCAAAAAGACGGTAACCATCCTCATAGGCAGCCTTAATAGCGTGATTCATTGTTTCTTGGTCATCAACTTTATAAAGGCCAAATCCTTCTTGTGGCATTTGATTACCATCAGCAAGGGCTAACATGTTTGATTGAATTTCCATTTTGACACTTCCAATTAAGAAATTAGAGAATACTGACTTAAATTTTCTGAGATTAGCTTGTTACTAAGCCAAAAATTTAACCTTATTATAGATCTGTCTTTACTGGTTATTCAATGTCGTGGCTATCTATTAGTAGTTAACTTTTTTTGCATTCTAATAGTAAAAGGATTAATACAGATTATGGAGGTGGGTAATATATGAACCGAAATATGCAACCACAAATCGAACTGAATAATGGAGTAAAGATTCCTCAATTAGGACTGGGAGTTTGGAAGTCCACAATTGAGGATGCGGCAAATGCTGTTCATGCTGCCTTACGAAACGGTTATGTTCTAATTGATACAGCTAAACAGTACGGAAATGAAGCAGGTGTTGGTAAAGGAATTCAAGCTGCCATTAAAGAGGATGGTATTAATCGTGATGATATTTTCCTAACTACTAAGATTTTTAACGGTGATCAGGGAGATTATGATCATGTTCGGCAAGCCTTTGAAGGGCAGTTAAAAGCTTTGCAAACTGATCACGTGGATCTTTTATTAGAGCACTGGCCAGTAGATGGAAAATATAACGAAACCTGGCGAGCAATGGAAGCAATTTTAAAAGATGGTCAAGCACGGGCAATTGGTGTTTCCAATTTTAATAATGAAAGGCTGACTGACTTAATGGATCATGGGACGATAATTCCGGCGGTAAATCAGATTGAGTTCAACCCACATATCCATCAACAGGAAATTGTAGACTTTGACCGTTCACATGGTATAAAGCTTGAAGCTTGGTCACCACTAGGAAGCGGGACGTTATTAAAGGACCCGGTTGTTAACAAGATTGCTGAAGCACATAATAAGAGTGCAGCTCAAGTTGAACTTCGGTGGGGATTGCAGCATGGAATGATCGAGCTAGCAAAGACGATCCATGAGCAACGGATGAAAGAGAATATGGAGATCTTTGATTTCGAGCTTTCTGCTGATGAGATGAAAGAAATTGATGAATTAGATCAAGAAAAGCATTCACTTTGGTATCATGATTTCCAGTGGAATGGTAATCCTGATGGAATCGGTGATTATGTTGCAACGCCAGATAAGTGGTGAAATTTAATTGGAATAAAATAGCCTCTCACTTTCGGTATACCGAAAATGGGAGGTTATTTTCGTTGTTTAGTTTAAAATTGGTTTTGTGACACGGGCAAGCTGGTTGAGAACCTCTTCTCCGGTCTGCATTGACTGGTTTTTATCACTGTACATGGCGATGGTATAGGAGGTCCCGTTACTGTTTTTAACATAGCCGATACTGTTAATGATCCATTTTTCATTACCATTTTCGAGCCAACCGTTCTTTAAGGCGAAGTTATCGCTTGATGCTGAGACACCCCAGATTTGATCGCTTTCAACATTACTCATTAGACTGCTAATGTATTGTTGAGAATCTGCGGATAAAAGATTTGACTTGTAGAAAATATTATTCAGAAGCTTAATTTGATCCTTAGCCGTCGTGGTACTTAATCCCCAAGATGAATCCGCTGTTGAATCCTTCATCCCAAATTGATTAAACGTGGATTGAAGTCCTTGCTGTCCGCCAAGATCATCGAATAATTCACTGGTTGAGTTATTGTCACTTGCTTCAATCATTTGTTTAGCTAGTGAACGCTGGTGTGAGGATAAGACACCATCTTGCTTAACCAGGAGACCGGCAAGAACACTAACTTTGACCGTACTTGCCATGTGGAATTTATGGTTTGGGACGTTAGATGAAGAGTACGTGCGGTGAGTTTTCGGTGAATAGACGGCAATGGCAACGTTATTGTTTGAGGTGAAAATGATCTTATTCCAAGCTGATTTTAAGCGGGGACTCGTTGCGGTAAAATGG
>NZ_GG693412.1:454426-466827 GCF_000159435.1 Limosilactobacillus vaginalis DSM 5837 = ATCC 49540
TGAATTCCCCAGAACGCTGCAAGAATAATAAGAATAAACAAGACAACTTTACGACGATTTAACCGACGACGAGATGCACCCATAGTGAAAACTCTCCTTTAATTTGATAACATTAAACAATCATACCAGTAATTGAGTGAAAAAGGAGGAAAATTCACCTAATTATTAGGAGAATTTTAATAACTCGGAAAATGTTTCATAAAAGTTATTAAAAAGTCATCCTCTTAACATCTGAATGCGATATTATTGAGTTTGATATTTTTGAGAGAGGGATAACAATAGTTTGATGAAAAAGTTAAAAAGGGCATTAATTGCTTTTTTAGTTACTATTTTAACGGTAAATGTAGTTAGTCTGGGGTTTGCTAATTCAGCCTCAGCGGATACAACAAAGTTAAATTTAAATGCGCGGGCTGCTTACGCAATTGATGCTGAAACAGGCCAAGTTTTATACCAGAAGAATGCTAATAAAACTTACCCAGTTGCATCCTTGACTAAGGTATTAACACTAGCTGTAATTGAACAAGATGTTAAAAACCATCATTTGAGTTGGAACCAAAAAGTTAAGATTACGCCAGCAGTTGCTAAGGTTGCGAATGATTGGCATTTTTCCAATGTCCCACTAAATGCGGGGGAGAGTTACACTATTCGTCAGCTTACAGAATCAATGATGATTGTATCAGCTGACGGTAGTGCAGAAGCCCTTGCCTTGGCAGATGCGGGGAGTACCGCAGCCTTTAACAAGAAAATGCAAGCAGTCGCGAAAAAAGCGGGCGTTACCGACGCTAAAATTTATAATATGATTGGCCTAGCAAACGGTGATTTAGGCAAAAATAGCCTTAAAGGGGTCAAAAAGACGGCCGAAAATCAGTTCTCGGCTAAAGACATGGCACTTATTTCAAAGTACTTAATTGAGACATATCCTGATTCGCTCAAAATTACCAAGACTAAGATGGCTAATTTCCGGGTTAGTGCAAACCAGGAATACCAAATGATCAACATCAATTCGTTATTACCGGAAAATGGTTTTGCTCCCAAAAACGGTACGATTGATGGGTTAAAGACGGGAAATACTGATACGGCTGGTAAATGTATAATTTCAACAGGAACATTTGCTGGTCGGCGAGTAATCGTTGTGGCGCTTCATACCAAGGGCGACTGGAACGCTCAGTCAAAGGATGCTCAAAAATTCTATGAGAAATTAACTGAGATTTATCAGCCAGTTCAGTTAACTTCTTTGCGACAATTATCAAAGAACGTTCAGGATGCTCATGTGGTCCACGCCAAAGACAAACATAGTACTGGACTTGAACTAACCAAGGCAACCACGATCTGGCTTCCTAAAGGCACCGTGCTTAATCAGGTTGGGGCAAAACTGAAGATAGCTCAGGCAGATCGCTCAATGACGCACCAGCTAAAGACTCCGGTTAAAAAGGGACAGCATGTTGGCTATGTTACCCTTAAACCAACAGGGATGTCTTCAATTCAACTTCCTGTTAAGGCTACTGATAATATTAAGAAGAACGGCTGGTTTTAATGGAGAAAGATTGATTTTCACAATTAGACTCGGTAAATTCGAAAATTACTGATAAATAATTAGAGACAGGAAAAGCATTTTGCTTTTTCCTGTCTCTTCTTTTTCTTTAAAATGTTATAGAATTTAGTATTCTACGTGCCACTTAATTGTGTAGTTCTTTTCCTCGTTTGGATGAAGGGTGATGTCACCAAATTCTGGATGGTGGATAGCATCTGAAAGGGTTTGAGCTTCCATTGCAATTCCTAAGTGGGGATGAACTTCACCGTGGTTGTATACTGCTGGATCATCGGAGTTCATGGTGTACATAATTAGGGCATTCCGATCTGAGTAAAGGGTCATCTTACGACCACTTTCAGGATCTTCAAGGGTGGCAACTGGCTTGGTAAGACTTGGTTCAACTTCCCAAATATCATCAAACCCGTTTTCTTTAGTTGAAGCCATTCCTTCGAGTGCATCGCCAAGACGAGTTGGGGTGCTAAAGTCAAATGGTGTTCCTTCATTGGCTAACTTTTCTCCAGTTGGGATCTTGCCATCGTCAACGGCTAAGTGGTTCTTGGAATTGACATAGAGCTTTAATTGATTGACTGTCTTAGCACTTGCCTTAGCCATGTTCCAGTAAGTATGGTTAGTTGGGTTAAACAAAGTATCTGCATCAGATGTAGCACCAAACTTCAAGGTCAGGTTATCGTCATTGTCTAATGTGTAGGTTGCGGTAACATGAATCTTTCCAGGGAAAGTATCCATTTCTTCAGTAAGGGTGAGACTTAAAGTAATGGATGCTTCGTTATCAGTGACGTTAGTAGAATCAACATCCCAAATGTAGCTGTAGAAACCATTAGTCCCACCATGAAGCGTGTTTTTACCCTCGTTTTGTTCAACGTGGTATTCCTTACCATCAATTTCAAATTGGCCATCAGCAATTCTTCCGGCAACCCGGCCAATTAAACGGTTAGTGCAAAAACCATTGTTAGTAAAGTCATCAAGGTTTTCAGTAGTTAAGACCATATCGGCCTTACCGCCATCCTTGGTTGGCACCTTAAATGACTGTAATAGTCCAGCAAAGTCTAAGATTCCCGCTTGGACACCGTGATCATTTGTCAAAACATACTTTGTAACTGGCTTGTTTTGGTAAGTTCCAAACGGTACTTTAGTAATATTCATAATTCTATTTGCCTCCTTGAAGTAAGCGCTTCAATATTTACAGAACCTATTTTACCACAATTTAACAAGAAGGTGGTGCAAACGGTTGCATCACCTCCTTATAAACCACTATTTTGTTATTAGTCCATTATTATCCTGCAAACTATGCCGAAAATCATCAAAGTCAATGGCTACTTGTTTAGCATAGGCGTTTGTCCATTCAACGAGACCATCATCTAATGCTTTTTGTCCTTTGAGGTAACCACGAACCATTGGGGCGGTTGGGCTTTGAAAGTGGGCTATTGCTAGCAGTGTACTACAGATCTGACAGTAGAGGTTAAAACTTTCGTAATCAAGCTTATTTACTTTAATTGATTCTTTCATATCACGGAACTGACGAACATAGTAACTTCGTCCGCCAAATGATGTGCTACCAAGAAATGGATCAGAAGAAGCTTGGAGGGTTCGTTGCGCTGTGACAATTCGTCGTCCTGCTAACACGCCATTTTTAATTGCTTCTGCTGTTGGTAAACGGAGCAGGTTATAACGAAGGGGCATTGCTTCCTTAATTTGAAGAACTAAATGGCTGCCTTCGTTACCAGTGAGGAGAAGCAGGTAGCAGCGAGTCCCAAAACTACCAACGCCAACACTGTAGCGAATAATATCGGTAATGCTGAAATTGCCGAGAAAGATGCGGATGTCTTGACGTACATTATTTCGGTAATGGTTAAAGCCTTGAAGGATTTCTGCATACTTCTCTGCATTGACATGTTTAGCGCGGGGAGCATTTTCACTAAATCTTAACTGACCGTTTTCGTTAAGCTTCGTCATCTTCTTGACGATTTGCTCTGAGTTGCTTCGACTGCTCTTTTTAATAATTTTATTGAGGATTTCATTCATTTGGCTAGCACTATTGTTCAGAGTATCAATTGCGGCGATCATGTCATGAATTTCGTATGAAGAGTAGAGACGTTGGAAAAGACTCAGCTTATCATTGTGCTTAATACTATGGCGGTAGGTCTTTGTAATTAGGTGGAGAACGGAGTCAAGCTGTTCGTCGCTAAAGCCGTTTTCTTCACCAGCTAGGCGAGCACTAACCAGAAGACGTTTAAGGTCGCTTTCCCAATTGCCAATCCGTGATTCATCAAAATCATTCAGGCCAAAGATTAATTGACGCTCTGGGGAAGCATAGAAACCATAATTATTGACGTGGGCATCTCCACAAATAATCAATGGAATATGGCTTTGATACTGATCTTTAAGATCCTGTTCCATTAATTCTGCTGTTCCGCGAAAGAAAGCAAACTTGCTAGCCAGCATTCGTTCGTGACGAAGGGGCAGCAGTTCTTGAATCATTTTAGATTCTGTTTTCTTGATTGCGGCGACAGCATCACGGTGAACGGGGACAAATTCGGCTAGCTGTTCGCTGCTTACCTTAGTTCGCATTTCTTTTCCCGCTTCTTCTAACTCCTTTGCTGTTCGATTAATTTTGATTTTCTTGAGATCAAAAATATCTAGTTTACCAGAATCAAGCATCTTCGTTACTCCTTTAATATTTCACGTTTTCTTAAATTATTTTAGTAGTTTTATCCTTATTGTCTAGAATATTTGTTTTCACTTAGCCATTCTGTCACAATGGAGATAGAGGAAACGGTAGAGATAAAACGTGGGTCTGTTTGCTAAAAATAATGAATTCAAGCCCGTTTTAGAAGAAGGAGTGATGATGGTGTTAATTGCTGTTGAAAATAATGTTGCTCAGCATCTCCATGCAAATACAAGGCTAGCTGATGAACAACGGTTGATGCGCACCGATGCCTGGTCGATTAGGGTAACCGGCGATTTTATGATTGTAATGAATAACCTTCTATCGTTACCGGTGATAGTTCGTCATCCCCAGCAGTTTAGCGATCCACGGGCTTTTACCGCAACATTTAAGCGTGAGCTAATTCGGCTGCTGGAAGTTCTCCCGGTACCACGAGTTAAAGTTCGGATGATTCGTGATGCACAATTGAAACAGGTTGAATTTGTTCGGCCAGTTGTTCCTGCACTTCAACAGCGGTTGCAGATTTTTCAAAACCTGCTGACTCGGCCTGATATTGTCCAGTGGGATGATGATCCCAGTAATCCGGCAATTTCACTTGCGTTAATGAAAAATTTAAAACTGCAGGATGTCAAAACAAACGAGGTTCAAACAGCAACGGAATTGTTTGAGAATTACGTAATTAATAATTTCGCTGTTCCTGCACATCCTAAGCTTAATGAACATAATCGACGGTATCTTTATCATTCTGAATCACTCAATGATGTCATGAATGAGTCAGAAGTTAGTGAGGAGATTATTCAGGATTACCGTTCTTCACTGGAGCAACTTGGGAAGAGCGATCAAATTATCGATCGGGATACTGATTACGCAACGGATTACTTATCTTACCTTGCAGAAGACGGGAAGACGATTCTGGATGATATTTCGACAATTTATTATTACGCTTATGATTATGGCAAACGCAATAGTGAACGATTAACTACTTCAAAGTATCGGGGGATGGGAGCCGCCTTTCGGGAATTCGGTCGGTTCCTCAAGCGGCAAGCTCTGTTTGCTGATGCTGATTTTGATCAGTTTAGCCAAGCATTAAATCAAGCAATCGATAATGCAACGCCCGCTAAGGAAGGTTACCGGTTAGAGAGAATGCTGCATAGTGCAGAATCTGAGCTTGCCCGCCGGCGTTCTTCATTAAAGCATGCACACCATTACCGCAAAATTGAATATCAAATAAAAGTTGAATTAGCGGATTACCAGCCGAGTATGTGGCGACGACTTCAGTTTAGTGGCGAAACCCGGCTTGATGAACTTTGCTACTTCATTATGGCCAGTTTTGGGGCAACTGGTTCACACCTGTATAACCTTCAACTAAACAAGAAGAATTACCAATTGCCGTACCTTGATGGCGGAGAGAATATCACGCTCCACTGGTTAGGGGAGGCTCAGCAGGGTGATCGCTTAACACTTGAATATGATTTTGGTGATTCTTGGCAGTTCAATATTCTAATTGAGAAAACAACGCCAATCAGACGCTATCGACTAAGTCCGACTGAACCTAAAGTTTTAGACGGCAATGGCAAGGGGATTGTAGATGATATTGGCGGAACTGCTGGCTTGGAATTAGCTGCTCAGGATGATCAGACAATCAATAGCGGCTTCAATGCTAACCAGTTACAAAAACAATGGTTTGCCTTAACAGCAGAAATTGCTAAACAGTATCAATAATTTTATTGTTTATTAATTCACAAATATACAAAAAGGACTACAATAGTTTACAGAAAGCTAATTAAAAGAGGTCTTGAAGATGATTAATCAAGTTGAGATTCCAAAAACAATGCGTGCATGGGAAGTAACCACTCCCGGTCCAATTGATGGTGAAAATGCTCCATTAAAGCTTGTTACTAAGCCAGTTCCAAAGCCACAACGCGGGGAGGTCTTAGTAAAGGTCCTTACTTGTGGTGTCTGTCATACTGATTTACATGTGGCAGAAGGCGATTTACCGGTTCATCATGAGCACGTTACCCCTGGACACGAAATTGTCGGTAAGGTAGTTGCTTTTGGACCCGAAACACAACGGTTTGAACTAGGTGAGCGGATTGGGATTCCGTGGTTCCGTCATGCATGTGGTGTTTGCAAGTTCTGTCGTTCCGGTCATGAAAACCTATGCCCGCATTCAGTTTATACCGGCTGGGATCATGATGGTGGCTACGCTGAGTATGTTACCGTACCGGAAGGATTTGCTTACCGGATTCCCGAGAAGTTTGATGATCTAGAAGCAGCGCCATTATTATGTGCTGGAATCATTGGTTATCGAGCTTATGAACGGGCTAATGTCCCTGCAGGTGGCCGTTTAGGTTTATATGGCTTTGGCGGTTCTGCCCACATAACAGCGCAAATTGCATTAGCTCAGGGAGTAGAAGTCCACGTCTTTACTCGGGGTGCTGATGCTCGAAAGTTTGCTCTTCAGCTTGGCTGTGTTTCTGCTAAGGGCGCATATGATCTTTCGGATGTTCCGCTAGATTCGTCAATTATTTTTGCTCCAGTAGGGGACATCGTTTTGCCAGCATTGGAAAGCTTAATCCCAGGAGGAACGTTGGCGATGGCAGGAATTCATATGTCAGATGTTCCAACCCTGAACTACCAAAAACACCTCTTCCATGAAAAGACGCTAACGAGTGTTGAAAGTAATACTCGTCGTGATGGGGAAGAGTTCTTAACATTAGCCGATCGTCTTAATATTCATCCTGAAGTTACCGAATACCCGCTTGAAAAGGCACTTGATGCATTGAAATACGTTAAACGTGGTGATATTAAGGGCGCTTGTGTGCTCAGAATAAGTCATGAGTAAAATGAAGGAGGAAATTAGATGCAGTATCCACAATTAGAGCTTGCGTCTGTGAAGGGACCGCAAGCAACAATTAAAACAAACCTTGGTGAAATTAAAATTCAATTATTTGAGAAACAAGCACCAAAGACCGTTAATAATTTTGTTCAATTAGCAGAAAAAGGTTACTACGATGGGGTAATCTTTCACCGGGTAATTCCTGATTTTATGATTCAGGGAGGAGACCCAACCGGAACAGGTCGTGGTGGTAAGAGCATTTACGGCAAAGCCTTTGAGGACGAATTCTCTGATCAATTGTTTAACTTTACCGGGGCGCTTTCGATGGCTAATGCTGGCCCAAACACCAATGGAAGTCAGTTCTTTATTGTTTCTAACGAACATGTACCGGCTAATATGATTGAACAAATGAAGGTTGTCGGTTATCCTCAAGAAATTATTGACCATTATGCCAAGGTTGGCGGTACTCCATGGCTAGATCATCGGCACACCGTATTCGGTCAAGTAATTACCGGGATGGACGTGGTCAAGAAAATTAGTCAAGCTAAGCGTGATAGCATGGATAAGCCGAAGAAAGATATTGTCATGGAAAAAGTAACGATTGATAAGAATAACTAACAACAAAAATTAGCTGATTCTGTCTAATAACTTTGTGATTTTAATCTTAATAGCAATAAAAATCTAGTTAGTTTTTTGAGAAAAATTGACTAGATTTTTTGTTTATCAAGTTTGTGAAAATAATTCGATGGTTGGTTACAAAGTCAGTAATAATCAATGCTCGGGAAATTATTATAAGTGAAAATTATAACATTCTAAAGGTTTGACTATGGATATTATTCCGCGTTAGGATAATAGTGTAATTGATGTGTATTTTTTCACAAACAGACGATTTTTTAGACAATGGAGGCTTTTACAATGACAAAATACCGTACTGAAGAAGATACTCTTGGTCCAGTTCAAATTCCTGCAGATGCATTATGGGGACCACAAACAGAACGGAGTCGAAACAACTTCCCAACTGGTCAGTATATGCCATTAGCCATTATTCGTGCTTTATTGAACATTAAGAAGGCAGCTGCCCAAGCAAACATGGAAACAAATGCTATTTCTGAAGAAAAGGGTAACTTGATTGTTCAAGCAATTGACGAACTCTTAGCTTTGAGCGATGAAGAATTACGTAAAGACTTCCCATTGAAGGTTTACCAAACTGGTTCTGGTACACAAACCAACATGAACACCAATGAAGTAGTTGCTCATAAGGCTCACCAACTTAACCCTGACATCGAAATCTTACCAAACGATGATGTTAACAAGGGGCAAAGTTCTAACGATACCTTCCCAACAGCAATGAACGTTGTTGCTTTGGAAGCTCTTGATAAGTTGAAGCCAGCTGTTCAACACTTGATTGACGAATTAAAGGCAAAGCAAGATAAGTACATGAAGACCGTTAAAGTTGGTCGGACTCACTTGCAAGATGCTGTTCCATTGACTTTCGGTCAAGAACTATCAGGATACGTTGCTGCGCTTGAACATGATCTTGATTACATTAAGACTCTTGAACCAACCCTAAACGAATTAGCAATTGGTGGAACCGCAGTTGGTACCGGATTGAACGCTGCTGAAGGGATGCCAGAGAAGATTGCTGAAAAGCTTAGTGAAGTATACGGCTTAAACTTAACAGCCGACTCAAACAAGTTCTACGGCTTAGCTAACCACTCTGGATTAGATGTTGTTCACGGTGCATTGAAGAGCTTAGCTGCTGATATGTTCAAGATTGCTCAAGATATTCGTTTCTTGGGTTCTGGTCCACGTGCCGGCTACGGTGAATTAAACATTCCAGCTAATGAACCTGGTTCATCAATCATGCCTGGTAAGGTTAACCCAACTCAAGCTGAAGCGGTAACGATGGCTGCTTTACGGGTATTCGGTAATGATACTGTTGTAACAATGGCATCATCACAAGGTAACTTTGAAATGAACGTTTATAAGCCAGTATTAATTGATGCCTTCCTTGAATCAGCTGACTTATTGACTGGTACAATCATGGGCTTTGCTGACAAGATGATCCATGGCATGACCGTTAATGAAGAACGGATGGAAGAATTAGTTGATAACTCACTCATGACTGTTACTGCATTATCACCACACATTGGTTACCACGACAGCGCCAAGATTGCTCAAGCTGCTGATAAGGCAGGAAGCACTTTGAAGGAAGCTGCTTTGAAGTCTGGCAAGGTAACCGAAGAACAATACGATGAATGGATGGACATGCTCAAGATGACCAACGTTGATCGTAAGGACTAGGGTTAAAGCTAACTAAATATTGAAAGGAAGAACTACGTAATGGCAGAATTTCAACCAACATCTGTTGGCAAGTTAGAAAACGACTATGACGTTGTAATTATTGGTTCTGGTGGAACTGGTCTTTCAGCCGCTATTCAAGCAAATGAATTGGGGATGAAGGTTGCCGTACTTGAAAAGGAAGAAGAGCTTGGTGGGAATACTAACCGTGCTTCTTCTGGAATGAACGCTGCTGAAACCAATGTTCAACTTCACCATGGCGTGATTGATAACGTTGCTGACTTTTATCATGAAACATATAAAGACGGTGGCCGGCTCAACGATAAAGATATGTTAGGCTACTTCGTTTACCATACTGCTCCAGCAATTGACTGGTTAGCTGATCATGACATTAAGCTTGATGATATTACCATTACTGGTGGAATGTCTAAAAAACGGACCCACCGTCCAGCAAGTATGGCGCCAATTGGTGGCTTCTTGGTAAAGAGCTTATTGAAAGTTGTTGCTCAAGAAGATATTCCGGTATTTAACAAGACTAAGGTTACCGAATTACGGCGAGCTGATGATGGTCGCGTAAATGGCGTTAAGGTTGATGCTGACGGGATCACTAAGATTATTAATGCGAAGGCTGTTATTTTAGCTACTGGTGGCTTTGGTGCTTCAAAGGAATACATTAAGCGGTTCCGCCCAGATCTTGAAAGCTACAAGACAACCAATCAACCGGGTGCTACTGGTGACGGCTTGAAGTTAGCTGAAAACGTTGGTGCTGAATTAATGCAAATGAACCTGGTTCAAGTCCACCCAACGGTTCAGCAGGATAATCCCCACGTTTACCTGATCGGTGAAGCAGTCCGTGGTGAAGGCGCAATTCTAGTAAACGCTGAGGGAAAGCGATTCGTTAACGAATTGAATACCCGGAAGATTGTGTCTAATGCAATTACAGCCTTACCAGAACACAGTGCCTACTTAATTCTTGACCAAGGAATTCGTGATCACGTTAAGGCAATTGAATTATATGACAAAGTTGGCTTAGTTGTTCATGGTGAAACGATTGAAGATCTTGCAAAGAAGATTAATGTGGATCCAAGCAACCTAAAGCAAACCGTTGCAACTTGGAATCAAGCGGTTGAAAACCATGATGATGCTGAATTCGGTCGGACAACGGGGATGGATCGTGGCATTACTAATCCAGGATTCTTCGCTATCCACATTGCACCTGCTATTCACTACACAATGGGTGGTATTCACATCACACCAAAGACTCAAGTGCTTGATGGTAATGGTGACATTATTAAGGGACTCTTCGCTGCTGGTGAAGTAGCTGGTGGTCTTCATGGTAACAACCGTGTTGGGGGTAACTCCATTGCTGAAACGATCGTCTTTGGTCGTCAAGCAGGTCAACAAGTTGCGCTGTACGCACGGAGTTTGTAAACAAATAGCAACAGTTGGTGGTGAGAACCACCGCAAGCAATTATTACTATTTAATTAAGGGACGGAAAGATGAAAAAATTAGAAAGTGTAAATTATAAGGGGTTCATTTGGCCTGTTATCGTTGGCCTAATCTTATGGTTTATGACCCCAATTAAGCCGGCTGCAGTTCCGGTTGCTGGTTGGCATATGTTTGCCTTATTCGTTGCAACGATCATTGCATGTATTACTCGACCATTACCAATTGGTGGGGTATCAATTGTTGCGTTTGCTTTAACGGTATTGACAAAGACTGTACCAATGGAAAAGGCAATCGTTGGTTTTGGAAATGCTTCTATCTGGATGATCGCAATGGCATTCTTCATTGCCCGTGGATTTATCAAGACCGGACTTGGTCGGCGGATTGCATTGAACTTTGTTAAGGCCTTTGGTAAGCGAACACTTGGCTTAGCTTATTCACTGATTGGGGTTGACCTAATCTTGGCACCAGCTACTCCAAGTAACACTGCTCGTGCCGGTGGTGTTTTATACCCAATTATTGAATCATTATCACAATCATTTGGATCAGATCCAAAGAAGGGCACCTCGCGGAAGATTGGTTCATTCTTAATCTTCGCTGAATACCATGGTGACATGATTACCGCCGCAATGTTCATGACGGCGATGGCTGCTAACCCGCTAGTTCAAACTCTTGCTAAGGGTAATGGTGTTAACGTTACCTGGGTTGGCTGGTTCTTAGCTGCTTTGGTACCAGGTGTTATTTCATTAATCGTTGTACCATGGCTGATCTACAAGATGTACCCGCCTGAAATTAAGGAAACACCAAACGCCAAGCAATGGGCTGAAGATCAGCTTTCAGAAATGGGACCAATGACTCTCCCTGAAAAGTTGATGGCCGTAATCTTTGTATTGGCATTAGCTCTCTGGATTGTTGGTAGTTTTATTGGTGTCGATGCAACTTTGGCTGCCTTCATCGCATTAGGCTTGCTTCTCTTAACTGGGGTCCTCAGTTGGCAAGATGTTTTGCATGAAACCGGTGCTTGGAACACATTGACTTGGTTCTCTGTTCTGGTTATGATGGCTGGTTCATTAACAAGCTTAGGATTTATTCCATGGTTGAGTAAGGCTGTTGGTAGCTCACTTCACGGAATGAACTGGGTATTAGTATTAATCATCCTGATTGTGGTTTACTTCTACTCCCACTACCTTTTTGCTAGTTCAACTGCCCACGTTACTGCAATGTACAGTGCCTTCTTGGCAGTGGCAATTTCTGCTAATGTTCCACCAATGTTAGCTGCTTTGATGCTTGGGTTCTTCGGTAACTTAATGGCATCTACCACCCACTACGCTTCAGGCCCTGCACCAGTCCTCTTCGGTTCTGGTTACGTTCCACAATCCAAGTGGTGGTCACTCAACTTTGTCCTCGGGATCTTCTACATCGTCGTTTGGATCGGTATCGGAAGCCTCTGG
Source organism: Limosilactobacillus vaginalis DSM 5837 = ATCC 49540 (assembly GCF_000159435.1). GTDB lineage: Bacteria > Bacillota > Bacilli > Lactobacillales > Lactobacillaceae > Limosilactobacillus > Limosilactobacillus vaginalis. The sequence continues at coordinate 466,682 of NZ_GG693412.1, forward strand.
ATGAAAGTACTGGGAATGTGGTAATTAAATAGAGTGCCTTCGCTCCAAAGAGTTTCCGGAAAGCTAGCAATTTCTCCTGACGAAGGCGTCTTGCGCCTAAAGAGTGAACCAGAAAACTTGTTTTCGTCTGTGAACCTTCACAAGGC
>NZ_GG693412.1:466879-490377 GCF_000159435.1 Limosilactobacillus vaginalis DSM 5837 = ATCC 49540
AGGAAGGAGGTTGCTAGCTCTAGGAAACTCGAGCGAAGCACGTTTAAAATAGAGTGCGAGCAGGTAAAGAAGGCCCGTAAGACAACAATTTCTCCCGACTGGATGCTGAAAGCATCTGGGAGGGAGTTTGTTGTCTATAGGGGCTTCCCTGCGAACACATTTTGGCTCTGTTGTCTATTATCTCTAGCAAGTTCCTGGCGAGCAGTTCTTGACTCTGTTGCCCAACCACTCAAACTTTTGAATAGAAAATTAACTAACAGACTGACGAAATTAAGCTTCGTCAGTCTGTTTTTTTGTATTCAGAGATAATAAATTACGCTTGTCGTTATTATCTGCTTGCTGTTCTATTTGGTTATGGCGTAAGATATGATTATGTATCGAAAAAAGGAAGGAACAAAAATGAATACCCGCGATTTACAGTATTTTGTTGCGTTAGTTAAATATAAAAATTACACACGGGTTGCTAAAGAATTTAAGGTTTCCCAGCCGAGCATTACCCAAGCAATTCAACGATTAGAAAGGGAATTTAATACCCAATTAGTTCGTAAGGATCGCTTTCACCGAGATGAAATGATTACGCGAAGTGGGTTGCTTCTTTATGAAAATGCTGTTCTGATTAATGACAAGATTGATTTAACCCGAAAGGAAATTGATCGTGCTAACAAAAAGCAGATCAGGTTTGGCTTGCCACCGATTATTGGGAAATTATATATTTCTAAAATTGTTGAGGAGTTTTCTGGTGACTTGCTTTCCCGTCTCCGAATAACCTCGGTTGGTTCCCATGATCTGCTTAATCAGTTGCGGAAGGGAAAAATTGATATTGCAATTTTAGGATCGACTGCGCCGATTAATGAGGAAGATATTTTTGCTGAGTTAGTAGCAACACGCCCGTTCGGAATAATTGTTAGTGAGCAAAATCAATTGGCCCAAAAGGATGCCGTTCATTTTAATGAATTAGCAGAGCAAAAGTTTATCAACTATAATCAGCAATACGTTCATCAATCTGCATTTCAAGCATATTGTACTTATGCCCAGATTAAGCCTCAGATTGTTGTTTATCGGTTACCGAATGTTTCTTGGATTAAGGAACTTGTCCGGCAGAATAAGGGAATCAGTCTAATGGTTAAGGATGCCGCGACAAATGAGCCAGGAATCAAAGCATTGGATATTCTTGATCCAATTCCAGAAAAATTTTATATTTCGATCGTAATTCGGGAAGGGTATGTTCTTAGTGATGACGAACAAGACTTTATTCAACGAGTAAAACAAATTCAGCTTGATAATTAGTGGTTGACAAGGTCGGTATAATTATTTATGTGAATTTAAATTGAATGGAATTGATGGAGGAAAGCAGTCATGAAAAAAAGTGACGCAGAAGATACTGAAGGAGTCATGGGATTCGAACCAGCAGAACATATTTCGACACATCACCATATGGCAATCCCGTGGCAAGACTTTTTTACTAATGATAATTTCACCCCAGCAGGTGAAGCTAATTTAGTAGAACGGGCCGCAATTGCTGGACGAATTGGGTTAATGATGCTGTCGTACGGAACGGGGGCTTGGCGAGTTCGTGACTCAATGAATATCGTTGCTCGTGAATTAAAAATGACCTGTTCAGCTGATATTGGACTGGTTTCACTAGAATACACCTGCATGGATGCTCACCATAGCTATACTCAAGCATTATCATTACCAAGCACAGGGATTAATACAAGTAAATTATCCCAGATGGAACGGTTTATTGACGAATTTCATGAGCATGGCAGTGAAATGACAATTGGTGAAATACATAATCGACTTGAGAAAATTGCCCATAGTCGGGGAAATTATACGCCAATTCAGGTTGGGTTGGCGGCCGCGTTAGCTTGTAGCTGCTTCGTTTTCTTACTTGGTGGCGGACCTGTTGAAATGGCCTGTTGCTTTCTTGGTGCAGGCTTAGGAAACTATGTCCGGCGGAAGTTAATTGATCGGCATATTACGTTGCTGGCTTGTGTTTCCGTCGGGGTTGCAATTGCTTGCCTCTTTTATCTTTTTGCTTTTATCGGAATGCAATGGCTGGTTCATATTAGTCCACGCCATGAAACTGGGTATATTGGTGCAATGCTCTTCATTATTCCTGGTTTTCCATTCATTACTAGTGGCCTAGACATTTCTAAGTTAGATATGCGCTCGGGTCTCGAACGACTTGCCTACGCTGTAACCATTATTGTGGTAGCAACGCTAGTAGGGTGGATTGTGGCGATGGCCGTCCGTCTGCGCCCGGGAACTTTAGCAGCCATGCCTCTGCCACCACTGGTATTAATATTATTGCGGATTGTGACGAGCTTTGGTGGCGTCTTTGGTTTCTCAATAATGTTTAACAGTACGCCAAAAATGGCGGCAGTTGCTGGATTGATTGGAGCGGTTGCCAACACTACTCGGTTGGAATTAGTTGATTATAGTAGTATTCCTGCGGGTGCCTGTGCGTTTATTGGTGCATTGATTGCTGGATTATTAGCTTCAATTGTTAAAAGAAAAATTCATTATCCACAGATTTCAATTACTGTTCCTTCGATCGTGATTATGATTCCTGGATTGTACATGTATCAGGCAATGTACAATATGGGATTAACATCAATCAGTGTCGGTGCCCTCTGGATTACTAAGGCCCTCTTGATTGTTGTCTTCTTACCATTAGGGTTAATCGCTGCCCGAATTATCACTGATCCAAAGTGGCGGCATAATGGTTAACATGGGAGTGATTAAATGATCATTCAGTATCCAGAAAATCTTTTAGCTGAAGTGCGCCAACGAGTTGCTGGACGAAATCTTGCGGGCTTTACTCCTGGTCAGGGAAAACTAAAACCTGATTTGATGCTAGTTGGCGAGGCACCTGGTCGTCATGAAGAAGTTCATAATATTCCCTTTTCGGGTGCCTCTGGTAAGGAGCTAATGAAAATGTTAGCAACGATTGGTTATGATCGGGATAGCGTTTATATCACTAGTGTTGTTCGTCAGCGCCCGTATTCTATTAAAGAGGTTGTCGATAAGAAAACGGGTGCTAAGGTGACAAAAAAGCCAAACCGGACCCCAACAAAGAAGGAAGTATTAGCGTTTGCTAACCTTTTTGACTGGGAACTTGCTCAGGTACAACCCAAAATAATCGTTCCACTGGGCAACACGGCGTTACAACGGCTGCTTGGGCCACAAGCTAACATTGGCAAACTTCATGGCCGACTGTTGGATCAACCAATTCAGCATGCCAAAAAAGATGGTAGCGGCTACGAACTAGCAACAACTAATTCCTTATTAGTACCGATGTATCATCCGGCTGCAGTTCTGTACAGTCGAAAACTAGAGCCGACCATTTTGCGTGATTGGCAAAGGTTAGGGGAATTTATTCAGAATACTAACTAATTGTTGATTTAAAATTGAAAAGAGGTTGAGTTAGTATTCAACCCTTTGTATAATACATGACTAGTTATTAAGTCAAAAAAAACATTCGATAGAGAGCGGGTGAAGCGGAATACTGCGGACCCGCTATCTTTATTCTGGGGAGGGGACGAGAACTTGGAATTAAAACAACGACGAACGATCGTTACGGGCGCCTTGCTGTTATCTAATATCATGGCAGGAATGGACGGGACGATTGTTAATACGGCATTACCAGCAATTACCAGTGACTTGCACGCTCTTCAGTATATGGGGTGGATAGTAGCGATTTTCCTGTTTGGGATGGCCGTCGCAACCCCATTATGGAGTAAGTTTGGTGAGCATAAGGGAAATAAGATTGCTTACATTAGTGCAACCTCTCTTTTTGCGATTGGGGCGATTTTTCAGGGACTTGCTCCAAATATCACCTGGTTTATTATTGCCCGGGCAATAATGGGAATTGGTGCAGGTGGAATGAACACGATTCCATTCATTGTCTTTGCCGAAATTTATACCAACCTTAAGAAGCGAGCCACAGTGCTTGGTCTATCAAGTGCTTGTTTCGGGACTGCTTCAATTATCGGCCCCCTTCTTGGTGGGTGGATCGTTGACGCACTTAGTTGGCATTGGGTGTTTTACGTTAATGTTCCGATTGCGTTGATTGCGATTACGATCATTGCGATCTTTTATCAGAACGTTAATAAACAGGCAGCCGGCAAACCAATTGATTACTTGGGAGCAACGTTGCTAGTTAGTAGCTTAATGTTGATTTTGATTGCCGTCCAGTTAATTGGGGTTGCCTCGCTTCCCGTTATCCTCGGTCTAATGATTATTGGCGGGGCATTATTATGGTGGATGGTAAAAGTTGATCAGCAAGCTGCTGACCCGATTGTCCCGAACCGGTTATTTACTAATCATGAATTGGTAATCGACTTTATGCTCTTTGTGATTATTTGGGGCTCCTTTATCGCCTTTGTTATTTATATCCCAATGTGGGCCCAGGGACTTCTTGGGTTATCGGCGTTACTTGGTGGAATGACCCAAATCCCAGGAGCGGTGACGGATTTTCTTGGCTCTGAACTGGTCCCGTTTATTCAGGATCGGTGGTCGAAGTATGAAATTGTTGGCTTAGGTGCTTTAACGATTTTTATTTCATTCCTTGGCCTGTTGCTTGGTGGTCAGAAATCACCGTTTTGGTTAATTATGATTCTTGGAGCGTTTGAAGGATTCGGTGTTGGTTTAGTTTTTAACATTCTTCAGATTAATGTTCAGACTGATGCTGAATTACGGGATGTCCCAATTGCAACATCAATGGGGTATTTAATGCGGATCCTCAGTCAGACTTTCATGTCCGCAATTTATGGGGTGATCCTTAATAATGCTTTGTTGCAGGGAATCAAACACCATCATGGAATTACAATGGGAATGCTAAATAAATTATCTAACGCCAAAACAGCAAGTAGTTTACCGGCATCGTTGTTACCCGAGATGCGTCATATCTTATACAGTGGGTATAGAAACATTGTAATCACTGCATTGACCCTCATTACTATTTCGTTAGTAATGGTCATTGTGATGTGGGTCCGAAATAGAAAACAGTCTGTAAAAATAAACTAAAAGAGTGAGCGTAAAGACTAAGCCGGTTGTGGCTATGCTTTTACGCTCGCTCTTTCATTAGCTATTGATTATCGTGTTCTTGATGCCACTCTTTAATTTGCTCCATTCGGGCCTTAAAGCGTCCTTCACGTCCCTGGGTTGTTGGCTTATAAAACTGTTGCTCCGCCAATTCTGGTGGCATTGTTTTCATTGAGGTTAGTTTGTCCTTAGTATCGTGGGCATATTGATAGTGGGCACCGTAATGAAGATCCTTCATTAATTTTGTTGGTGCATTCCGAATCTGAAGCGGAACAGGCAGATTACCAGTCTTCTTAATTACTTTCTTGGCAGTCATTCGAGCTTTATAGACCGCATTTGACTTGGGCGCCAGCGATAGGTAGATAACACATTCTGTTAGGTGAACGTCACATTCTGGAACACCGAGAAATTTGCAAGCTTGAAAAGTATTAATGGCAACATTTAATGCATTAGTATCTGCGAGACCAATATCTTCGCTGGCGAACCGGACTAACCGCCGGGCAATATAGAGCGGATCTTCACCGCCATCGATCATTCGTGAACACCAGTAAATTGCTGCGTCAACGTCGCTATTGCGCATTGATTTGTGAAGGGCGGAAATAACGTTGTAGTGTTCTTCACCGTGTTGATCGTAGCGTAATGATTTAGTATTGATCAGTTGCTTCAGACTGTCGATTGTTAGATTTACTTGGTGGTTGTGGTGATTAGCATTTAATACGGCCATTTCTAGGGTGTTAAGGGCAACTCGAGCATCACCGTTGGCAAACTCTGCAATCATTGTTAAAACGTCATCATTATAACTAATCTTAATTCCGGGGAAACCATCTGGGTGGTTGATTGCTCTTTTAAGGATCGCAATAATGTCATTTACTGTTAATGATTTAAGGACGAAAACCTTGCACCGACTAAGCAGGGCAGAGTTGATTTCAAAAGAGGGATTTTCCGTTGTTGCCCCAATTAAAATAATACTTCCCCGTTCAACAAAGGGGAGAAAAGCGTCTTGCTGTGCTTTATTGAAACGGTGAATTTCGTCGATGAAGCAAATTGTTCGTTCACCAAACTCACGATTCTTCTCCGCCTCTTCCATAATCTTTCTGATATCACGAATACTGCTTGTAACAGCACTAAAGGTGATGAAATGGGACTTCGTTTGCTGGGCAATTATTTCTGCTAACGTGGTTTTGCCGACACCAGGCGGTCCCCATAAAATAAGCGAGGATACCTGGTCGTGTTCAATTAGATCACGAAGAACCTTGCCGTTACCAATTAATTGCTGTTGCCCCATAAATTCTTCAAGATTTCGGGGACGAATACGGTTAGCTAGCGGAGTATTATTATTTGATTGAGCGAAAAGAGATTCTTGGTGCATTAAGATTACTTCCTTTTTAATTAATTTTAAGACAAAACTTAATAAAATTGAATGGAGCTGGGTGCTGAAATCGTGTTACGATGAGAGTAACTATTTCTATAGTGAGGTCGGGAAAACTCGACTAGATTATTAAGAGGAGCCCAACAGCTCATGAGAAAATTACCAAAATTTCAACACCAGGTTGCATCTGAACTTGCTAGTAATTTTGGCCAAAGTATCCGTGAATTAGTATGCTGTGGTCAACACCGTTCACAGCGAGCAACATTTGTTGAATTACAAATTCAGGTAAGCGGCTTTAAGCAACGGATGACTGATGAACAAAAATTTCACCAGATGCTTACGGAAGCGCAACAAGAAAGTGAAGAAGACTTTGTGATGCCGGCGGTCCCATTTAGCGTCAGTTTGCGAAAATTATCCAACACTTTGGCAAGAACCTATGTTTTAAATGAACAGTCAGGCTCGCAAAAGGCAATTATTTATTTGCCGGGGGGTGCGTATGTTGAGTCACCTGTAAAGGAGCAGTGGTTATTTGCTGACCGGTTAGCTCAAAAAACAGGGGCACGCGTTTACGTTGTCCTATATTCTCATCTTCCACAGCACCAGTTTAAAACGGCATATCGAGAAATTACCCAGGTATATCAACAAGTTTATGATCAAATTCCGGTAAGTAACATTACGCTGTTGGGTGACTCTGCTGGTGGCGGTTTAGCCGCTGGTTTCTGTGAATATTGTGCAGCAACTGATTTGCCACAACCAGGACACTTAGTTTTAATATCTCCCTGGTTGGATCTCGACTTGAATAACCCGACAATCACCAAGTATGAAGCTCATGACGTGACCTTATCAGTTAAGGGATTACGGCGAGTAGCTAAACTGTGGGCTGCAGGTGAAAAGCATGATGATTACAGGCTAAGTCCAATAAATGGTGATGTTAGTCAGATGCGGGATGTTTTTGTTTGTGTAGGTACTCGGGAGATTATGTACCCAGATAGTGCCTTATTCGTCAAAAAACTCCGTGATACAAAAGTGCCCGTTAAGTTTGTCGTTGGGCGTGATTTACCGCATATTTTTCCGGTATACCGGATGCCAGAAGCCGATCAGGTAATGACGGAAATAACAAAAATAGTTAACAATTAGAATGAAGAATTGAAGAAGGAGATCTTAAGTTATGCCAAAAGTTGCAGTCGTATTTGCACCAGGTTGCGAAGAAGTTGAAGGGTTAACGGTGATTGATGTATTGCGTCGCCTTGGTATTGATGCCAAAATGGTTGGCCTTGAAGATCGGGAAGTCCTTGGTGCTCATAATATTAAATTAACTTGTGATGAGTTGATGGGCGATCAGCTGTTGAAGTATGATCTTGTTGCCTTCCCAGGTGGTATGGGTGGCTCAAAACGACTTCGTGATAACGAACAATTAAAGCGATTAATGGTTCAGCGTAACCGGGAAGGCAAGTGGGATGCCGCTATGTGTGCTGCACCAATCGCACTTGCTCGTTATGGCTTGTTAGATAACCATGATTACACTTGCTATCCGGGGATGAATGAAGAAATTCAAAAGGAAGTACCGAGTGCCCGTTTCCACAAAGATATTACTGTAGTCGATGAAGAGGCTAAGATCCTTACTAGTCGTGGCCCAGCAACCGCGCTTGCCTATGCCTTTAAGATTGCAGAAGTCTTGGGAGTTGACACAAAGCAAATTAAGAAGGACATGCTGTACGATTATCTTGCTCAAAATATCTAAATTTTATCTAAGATTCCTCTTTACAGATGAATGCGAATATTATAAGATACCATTTGTTGTTTTATTCGTAATTACTGTTTGGAGGATTTTTTCTTGAACACAATTAGCAATTATTTTAAGCTTAATGAATTAAATACGAACATTCGCACAGAAATTCTAGCGGGGTTCACAACTTTTATTTCGATGTCATACATCTTGTTCGTTAACCCCAATGTTTTAGGAGCAGCAGGGATGAATCAGGGGGCAGTATTCACAGCAACTGCTCTTTCCGCAGCATTCGGGACGTTAATGATGGGGCTTTACGCAAGGTACCCGATTGCTACTGCACCAGCCCTTGGAATTAACGCTTTCTTCTCATATTCCGTTGTTATCGGGATGGGAGTTAACTGGCAGACTGCCTTAGCTGCTGTCTTTGTTGCTTCATTGATCTTTATCCTCATTACCATCTTTAAGTTACGTGAAGTAATTATTGACGCGATTCCAAGTGATTTGAAGTTTGCAATTTCTAGTGGAATTGGTTTATTTATTGCCTTTTTAGGACTTCACCAGGGTGGTTTAATTGTCGCTAACAAGTCGACCGTTGTTTGTCTTGGTTCATTTACTACCCCAACTACCTGGTTAACGATCATTGGCCTAATTGTTACCTCAATTTTGATGGTTAAAAAAGTTCCGGGAGCAATCTTTATTGGAATGGCGGTAACCGCAATTGTGGGATTAATTACCGGGCTGATTCCAATGCCACACCACGTTATTTCGGGTGCACCAAGCTTAAAGCCAACGTTTGGCGTCGGCGTTGAATACTTCTCCCATATTAATACCGTGCAGCTTTGGGTTGTTGTTTTAACTTTCTTGCTAGTAACCTTTTTCGATACCGCGGGAACATTAGTTGGTCTTGCTCAACAAGCGGGCTTTATGAAGGATAATAAAATGCCACGGGTTGGGAAAGCCTTAATGTCCGACTCTAGTGCGATGTTAGTTGGTTCTATCTTAGGGACTTCACCAGTTGGCGCCTATGTTGAATCATCAGCGGGAATCGCGGTTGGTGGTCGCTCTGGGTTGACTTCAGTGGTAACGGCAATCTGCTTTATTTTGGGGATGTTTTTCTCGCCATTGCTGCCAGTAGTTACTAACCAGGTAACCGCACCAGCCTTAATTATCGTTGGGGTATTGATGGCTCAGTCAATGAAACGGGTTCACTGGGAAAAACTCGAAGTTGCGATTCCGGCATTCTTAATTGTTATCGGGATGCCGTTAACTTACAGTATTTCAGATGGGATGGCTCTTGGGTTAATTATGTATCCACTTACCATGATTGCTGCCAAGCGAGGTAAGGAAGTGCACCCGATTATGTATGCACTCTTCTTTATCTTTATTGTATTTATTGCAATTTTGAACGTGAAGTAATAATTATTTAATTAAAAAACGGGGACTGGGAGCGTGACAGAAGTCATTTATGACTTCGTTTTCACGCCCCCGCAAGCACAAATAGAGCTCCAGTGTTCGGATCTTACCGAACACTGGAGCTCATTTGTGTACTGCGCTGTTCGTGCTTTATCTAAGTAATAGAGCTTATGTCACAGCCCCATTCCTCGCTTCTTTTAGCGGGAATTTTTATTGAGCCTACCTATTAACAATATATTTAGCGGCTTCTCCATTTAAAACGTTGACGGCATTAGTAGCAACGATTTCAGCCATTGCATCCCGAGCTTCAAATGAGGCGTTGCCAATATGTGGTGTCAAGATAACGTTATCAAGTTTCTTGAAGCCGTCAGCAACATTTGGTTCAGCTTCATAAACATCAAGGGCTGCACCAGCAAGTTTATGTTCCTGAAGTGCCTGAAGTAAAGCAGCTTCATTAATTACGGGTCCACGAGCACAATTAATTAGGAATGCTGAATCCTTCATCATTGCGAATTGAGGAGCATCAATTAAATGGTGTGTTTCTGGGGTTAGTGGGCAGTGAAGAGTAACTACGTCAGAACGTTTTAGTAATTCATCAAGTGTAACGTATTCAGCGGAATATTGAGCTTCGGTTGCTGGATCAGCTTGGTGACGTTGGGTGTAAATAATCTTCATGTTAAATGCGTGGAGACGTTGCGCAACTCCACGACCAATACTTCCTAAACCAACAATTCCTAAAGTCTTGCCGGCTAATTCGTGACCAAGGAAGAAGAGTGGTGCCCAGCCGTCAAAACCAACAGAACGCATCACGCGATCCCCTTCAACAATTCTTCGCATTAGGGCAATAACTAATCCGCTAGCAACCTCGGCAGTAGCAGTTGAGGAAACAAATGGCGTATTAGTAACATCGATCCCCTTACTCCGGGCGTATTTTACATCAATGTTATTAAACCCAGCACCAAAGTTGGCAATTAGCTTAAGCTTTGGGGCAGCATCAATTACTTCTTGATCAACTTGGGTAGATAGCGGAGTAATCAATACTTTGCAGTCTTTAACATGCTTAATCAGTTCATCTTTTGAAATTAAGCCTGTTCCATCAAAAACTTCATAGTGGATTGCTGCTTTATTTAATATTTCAGTAGCCACTTTTGGTAATTTTGCTGATAGGTAAACGGTAGCCATAATATTCGCCTTCCTAATAAAAAATAATGACCGTGTAAACGATTACACGATCATTATAGTTCATTCCTAAATTATCGGCAAATTAACGGGTAATCCAGAAAAAGAAAATATGCTTTTCTGGTTTATCTGCACGTTGGTTAATGACACTGACAAGAGCCAACATTGAGTTAATAATTGAACTCCACTTCCGGAATGCGGTGTATCGGGACTCCCAAACGTCAGCATACTTATTTTTATACCGGCGAAGTCCTTGGAACCCATACAGGTGGTAGCCGTATTCGTAGATAAAGTGGGCGGCCTTTTCACCAAGAAAACTAAATTGTGATTCACCCACATTTGATAATGGGGCCATTCCGAGGTCAAAATATTCGTAACCGTGTTCTTGACCATACAGGAACATACTAATGAATATTTTATCCATAATTCCCGAAGGAGCACTATGGGTATGCCGCATTAAATCAATGGTCAGGTACTTTTTTCCCCCGGTTGGCATGAAGGTAGCAAAAGCAACGATCTTGCCGTCTTGATCTGTAACGGTTACGACCGGTGCTTGCTGAATGTAATTTGGTGAGAAGAATCCCAAGGAAAAGCCCTTCTCTACTTGCTTTCCCAGCCAATTATCGGAAACAGCCTTTAATTTTTGCATGAATTCGTCGTCAAATGGAGGTTTTACAACGTTAAATTGGTAGCCTTCACGATCAAATTTATGCATTAACGCCCGCTGTGATCGTTGTCGCTTTCCCGCTAAGGTAAAGTCTGCTAGACGAACCAGTCCAGTTTCACCAGTTTTAATGAAGTCAAAGCCGAATTCATGAAGTAACATCGTAAAGTCACCGGAGACTTCATAAAAGACTAACTGGTAATTATAGAGGTCGGCTTCCGTTAGAAATTGACGAAGAGCAGGTCGAATTTCAGCGGCATTACCAACAGGATCACCCATAATAATTAAGCGGTCATAGTTTCGACGGTACATAAAGTATAGTTGATCCTGATCATCCTTTTGGTAGAAGTACAGGTTCTTGTCTTTTAAGAAGGCGAGATGACTAGTCCGACTACCACCAAACTGGTCAATAACATTATGAACCCGATCCGCAGCAAACTTTTGCTGGTTAGCAAACGGGTCAGCGCCAGAACAGAAGTAACGGAGGATTAAAACCAGGAGAATTAATCCAAGCAGTAGGCCAATCAAGCCGGAGAACCAAACTTTTTCACCCGGAAAAAGGAAGAAGTTTGGAATCTTGTGTGACCGGATATATTGGGGAGCGTTAAGGACCCCTACAATAACGTAAAGAATACAACTTCCGGCAAAAATCAAAAGATCGGTTGCAAATTTACTAATTGAGTATTGAAGCTTTGCACGGTAGAGTTCCCGCTTTGAAAGGAGAATAAGAACCAGAACAATGGCAAGGTAAATGGTTAAGCTCATTGTTCTTAAATTCCACCAGGTACTGATAATCCCGATTAGTAATAAGGCGAGTGTCGGCCAGTAAGCCTTTTGAACCTTTGATGCTAATCCCCGGGCACAAGCTAACATGGCAATGGCGAATAGCACTGTGGATAATTGATGGATAAAAAAGAAAGTAAACGGATAAAGTCGAGCAAAGAGCTTGTTATCGGCTGTAATGTCAGGAACCGCAGCGGCAAGCAGCATCAAGATTCCAGAAATGTACATGAATGCTGTGATTAGAAAGTGAGCAGTATTTTGAATGATGACTAATGGCAGACCATCAAAGAAGTCATTAACTTGCCGAGCTAAATCGTGAAGAAAGAGAACTCCGGCGACAATTAACGGCACGATATAATAGAAAATTCGGAAGAGGAGTAGCCAAATAATAATTGTCGGCTTAGAAACTCCCATTAATGACAATTCAAACATCATCATGACATCGAAGGAACCGAGGGCACCGGGAATCATGGAAATAACCCCAAGCAGCTGAGCAACTACGTATAGGGGTAAAACTGATGCTAGGTTGTGACGAACCCCTAAGCACCAACCGACTAGCAGGAAGAAAAGAGCAACAAATAGCCATTCGCAAGTTGAACTGCCGACTAGAAGTCCCTCAATTTTTGGGGTAACGTCCTTAAATAACCGGTTATTGTTAATTAGGGTAAAGTAAAAAACAACAGGGAAGTAAAGACCACCAGCAACAAGCCAAAGTGCATACTGGTTAAAGTGACCTCCCTGATGGAAGATAAACATAAAGGATAAGGCAACCCAGCAAAGTACCGAAAGTCCTGACAAAAGGAAAACAGCGATCTTAGAAATTGCTAATAAAATATCTTTTTTGTTGGCGTGCTTACGGTAAAAATAAGCACGCATTGTTGCGCCAAGGACACCACCAAAACCAGCAATATTTGTGAGCGTGTTTGTAATCCAGCCACAGCGAATAATGTATGATCGCTTGAACTTTCCAGGAAGAAATTTAACAATTGCAAAATCATACCCCAGCATTGGAACAACTGCGATACAACCAAAAATAAGCAGAATTAAAATGTTTGACCATGTTAAATTGCTTAACCCTGTACCAACCCGGTGCCAATCAACGGTTTTGAAAAAGCTGGTTAGGGCATGTACGACAAAGATAATGACCGAAATTACAAAGACAATCTTTATTGGTCGCGCGTATTTAACCCACCATGATGACAATCGTTTATATAGGGATTCCATAGTATCCTCCTCAATAGAATGCTAATAACTATTATAAGGTATTTATGGCTGATGAAGAAGAAAAAGGAAATTAAAAAAGTTGTTGACACCTGAGGGGAAGTTTCGTATACTTTTATTTGTTGTCAAATGGTCCGTTGGTCTAGTTGGTTTAGGACGCATCCCTGTCACGGATGAGATCACGAGTTCGAGTCTCGTACGGACCGTCATAGTAAATAAAGAAAGAGGATGAGAAAAAACTAGGCGTTTTTTCTCATCCTCTTTCCATATTTAGCACTCTCCGAACCTATAGAGTCTAATCGCGGAAATTAACTGAGGGACTCGAGCCTAACGCAGCGAAGCGAAGCAAGCCTATTCGGCTACGAACGATTCTGATGATTTCATCATCATTCATCGTTCTAGGTTAGTCAACCGTCCCTCCGAGAAAGTTAATTTCCAGCTTCTTTCTTTATATCCTGAAACAATTTTGGAGGTAAAAATGGAAAACACTTGGCAATATCAAGGTGCCCAACCGATTAAAATTAAAAAGTTTCTTCAATCATTGGGAATGGGACACCGCCTTTTCAATGATTTAAAGAATGGTCAGGGAAAATTTTTGGTTGATCACCGAAAAGTTCGACCAACGACGAAGATATTGCCTAACCAGCCATTAACTATAATTGCTCAACCGGAGTTGCGTGACTTATCGGTAAAATTGAGTGATGCCCCGCTTAATATTGTTTATGAGGACGATAATTGGCTAGTAATTGATAAGCCTGCAGGGGTAACGTCAATTCCTGGCCCTACAGTTGACAATGGAACTGTCCTTAATCGTGCAGTCCACTACTTGGTTGAAGAAAAGTCAGCTGACCAACGACCGCATTTAATTACTCGACTTGATCGTTATACAGGCGGCTTGCTTTTAATTGCTAAGCACCATGTGGCATCAAGCATGATTAGTCAACAGGTTCAGCAGCACCAGATGTTAAAGGAATACACGGCATTTGTATCAGGAATCTTTGATAAGGAGCATGACATTATTGATAAGCCAATTGCTCGTCGTGAAGGACAGGTTCAGCGAGTTATTGCTGAAGATGGTCAACGTGCAGTAACTGAGTATTGGGTAGAAGAGGAAGGTGCAGACTGGACTAAATTGCGAGTTCGTTTGCATACAGGGCGCACCCACCAGATACGAGTTCATCTAGCTTCAATTAATCACCCGTTGATCGGTGATCATCTTTATGGTGGTGATACTTCTAAGTACCAGCACCAAGCACTTTGGGCAACTAAACTATCATTTAAGGATCCTTTTACCTTAAAGCAATTAACATTTTCCCGGGAAATAAATGAAATTCCTGATAAGAAAATAAAATGAGGTTATCTCGCTAAGTGGATAACCAAAAAGAGACCGCCAAAAAAGCAAAACGCTTTTTAGCGGTCTCTTTTACCATTTGTACCTAATTTTTCCTAATTAATTGAGCGAGGAATTCTTGCTCAGCCTGTTGTGATATTTGATGAATCTGTTGAGCATTCATATTTGGTTGCTTTATCATTGCAGCTTTAACCTTCGCAGTTACGAAGCTCTTTGCTTGAACTTGAATCTGTGAGTTATCAGTATTAGTCATCCTTTTTTGAAGACGTTTAGCCTGCGCAGGAGTCAGCTTAACAAATGTGTGTGGGTATTCAATTACGTTAGTCCGTTTGATTAATGTCCCGTTCATTCCTGACCACAGAAAGAGACCCTTGTAAAAGCTGTTCTTAAATTGCCACCGTGTTTCGGTTGTTTTTAATTCTGGCGCAGTTCGATTTGTAAATTTCATTTTACTTGTCGTGTATTCGTTTGCTTGAGTATGAGCAGCATTCTTTTGATTTTGGTGAGTCTTATAAATTAGGACATTTTCTTGGCCGCTAGTTCCAACTGGTTGGTAAATAGCAATTGGAAGGGGACTAGCTGCTGAATAAACAGTTTGGCGGGTCGTCGTTGTTACCTTTTTCATCCCGAAATGCTGACTGTAATTTAACGTCATTAAAGCAGTTGAGCCGACAAAGAGAATCCCGAAAATAAGGGTACCAACGATCCTTGCTAGACGTTGATTAATAAACATCACGCAGGCGAATAGCGCAAGCGCGGAACCAAACATTAAGACAATAATCATTTAGGATCCTCCTTTCCTTGAATATCGTTTGCATCAATTTTTACATGGATTCCTGTACCGCTTGTTACAAAGAAAGTTAAGCAAAGGCCAATCAATGCAAAGGCAATTGCAAACCAAAATGTTGAATGGTATCCCATTAAAGTTGCATCAAACATTTGTGACTTATATTGCAGTGGAGCGGCTTTAAGTAATGAATGATTAGGCTTATTACAGTTCGTAACGTTGGTTAAAACTGAGATCATAATTGCCGTTCCCACAGAAGTAGCGACCTGCCGTAAAGTATTATTTACGGCTGTCCCGTGTGAAATTAAAAGGTATGGCAAAGAGTTCATCCCGGCAGTAGTTACCGGCATCATTACCATTGAGATTCCAAACATTCGAACTGCATATAAGAAGACGATGTAAATAATTGGCGTATCACGGGTAATAAAGGCGAACGGAATTGTGCCAACAGAAAGAATGAACATCCCGGTAATCGCTAACCGTCTTGCACCATGGCGATCGAATAGGTTTCCCGTGATTGGGCTCATAACCCCCATGAAAAGGGCACCAAAGAGAAGTGTTAGTCCTGAATGGAAAGCAGACATTCCGTGAATGATTTGAAGGTATAGCGGGATAACCAACTCAACCCCAACCATTGCCATCATTACAATGGAACTCAAGATGGTTGCTAGGGTGAATTCATTACTCTTGAAAACCTTGAACTCTAAAAATGGTTCATCTAGTTTGTTTTGGCGAATAACGAGGAAAACAACTAAAATAATTCCGATAATAATAGTTGTTAAGACAATCGGATCAGTCCAACCATCATTACCAACACTGGAGAAACCGTAAAGCATACTACCAAATCCAGCGGTAGAGATACCGACAGACAACCAGTCAAGGTGAGGCTTCTGATTTGGAATAACGTTTTTAACCAAGAATAAACTGGCAATAATTACAATCGCAGCAATTGGTACAATCATGCCAAAAAGCCACCGCCAGCTAAAGTTATCGATGACCCATCCAGAAAGTGTTGGCCCGATTGCAGGAGCTAAGCCAATAACCAACCCGTTGATTCCCATCGCGGCACCACGCTTTTCAGGTGGATAGATTGTCAGCATAATATTTTGCATTAATGGCATGTTGATTCCTACACCAATTGCTTGAATTAATCTTCCGCTTAAAAGAACAGCGAAGGATGGGGCAAGCCAGGACATAATTGTTCCTAGTTCGAAAATTGACATTGCAATGACAAATAGTCCTTTAGTGTTAAAGCGACTACTTAAGTATGCACTGATTGGGATCATGATCCCGTTAACCATTAAGAAACCAGTGGTTAGCCATTGAACCGTTGACGTACTGATATTAAAAGCCTTCATTAAAGCTGGAAAAGCAGTTGAAAGAATGGTCTGGTTTAAAATAGTACAAAAGGCACCGATTAATAAGACGAGAACCATTAGGCTTCTGTTGTATGGCTTATTGTTAATATCTACTGGAACAGATTGTTGATCCACACTAAATACCTCTTTTCGTTTTTAAATCAATACAAGCTAATATAAAACTATCTAATATCATTGTCAAATTATTTGACAAAAATAACTAACTTTAAGATAATAAACCGTGAATTAAATGGTTGGAGGAATTTGATGGATATTTTACTAGCAGATCGGTTTCGTAAAATGATTAAGCAGAGCAACTTAAGGATTACGATGTCCCAATTAGTGGAAATGACGGGAGTGTCACCGAGTCAAATTCGTTATTGGGAGAAGAAGGGATACATTAACTCAGAACAAGGGGAAAAGAACCAGAATCACTTATATTCAATTAACATTCTTTATCGGGTTTGTACGATTAAGTTTTTCCTTGATCAGGGATATACGCTTGCTGTAGCGGTTAAGAAAGAGCAGGAACGCCGAGAAGCTGTTAAGCTATTCAGGGAGTTTATCTTTAACCAAAAATTGAGTGTTGAGCAAACTGGTTCAGGCAAGGGTGAAATTATACTGGGAAAGATTGCCGAAAATCCAAATACTGAGGTTTATGCAACCATTGAGGACGGTAAAACTGAGTTACACCTTCGAAAAAGTGAATAACTAACGAATATTAGCGGTTTGTGTTATGGTAGAAATAATAGCTATGTATTCTACGGTAAACTAAGAAAGGAAAGCGATTAGATTGGCAGAAGTAGGATTGCGCTATGATGAGCTAGATAATCAAGCAGCTAAGGAAGCAGCTTTGAAAACATTTATTGCTTTTTATATTCATCAATACCGATTAAAGAGTCTTGAAATTATGGGGGCCAAGGCTTCAAATGAGGTTATGGGAACGATAAACCACGTTCTGAAGGAAAATTCCTACCATGGTGCAGAAGAACTTGCTGAAATTAGCGAACGTCTTTGCAAACCCGCATATGAGGAAGTCCTCAGCGAGTTAACCGACGTAAAGTTTAATCAAGAAGGACAACCCATTGTTCCATTAGAAAAGCTTTGGCAAAAGGAAGAACAACAATTGCCAAAGGAGGATTAGGAAAAAAAGAGTGTGAGTCCGTTAAAACCTTCCGGTGGCTAACGATTTCTCCACCGAACGACGTTTCATCGTCGGAGGTGGAGGTCTTTAGCTCGAGGAAGGTTAGGGCGAACACATTTCGACTATGCCGCCTAGAACTTACAGTTAGGGCGAACGCATCTCGACTATGCTGCCCAGAACGCTAACTCTAGCAAGTCCCTGGCGAGCATAATAAAATCAGACATTTAAAGATGATAATAAAATGATCTCCTTATTTGATTTAGGGAGGTCATTTTATATTATTTCTGGGTAATTTTTTTGATTCTTGGATAATAGCAGAAAAAAACAATTTATGTTAAAATATTATTAGTTTTAAGTACGGATATAAAATATAAAACTGAATCACCAATTGATAAAACCGTTCCTTTACCTGAGAAGCGGGTCTTTTGGCTTACAATTTTCCGTTATTGTTTAAATCTAAGTAGAATTTAAGAAAAATAGAAAGGTATAAGAAAGGTATTATGTCAAAATTAGATATCAAGAATAATGAAGTTGCCTTTTATGCAATGGGTGGCTTAGGCGAAATTGGTAAGAACATGTACTGTGTTCAATTCCAAGACGAAATAATTATTATTGACTGTGGTGTGCTTTTCCCTGAAGATGAACTCCTTGGGGTTGACTACGTAATTCAGAATTATGATTACCTAATTGAAAACAAAGATAAGATTAAGGGAATCTTTATCACTCACGGTCACGAAGATCACATTGGTGGCTTGCCATTCTTCTTGCAGAAAGTAAATGCGCCAATCTATGCGGGACCATTTGCAATGTCCTTAATTAAGGGAAAACTTGAAGAAAAGCACCTGTTACGTGATGCAGAGCTTCATGAAATCAACGAATTTGATGAAGTCCATTTCAAAAAATTGTGGGTTAGCTTTTTCCGGACTACTCACTCAATCCCTGATACTTTAGGAGTAGCCGTTCATACACCTCAAGGGACAATCGTTCAAACCGGTGACTTTAAGTTTGATTTAACTCCAGTTGGTCACTTGCCAGGGCCAAACCTTCAACAGATGGCCAAACTTGGTGATGATGGTGTTCTTCTTCTGACATCTGACAGTACTAATGCTGAGCGACCACAATTTACTAAGTCTGAACGGTGGGTCGACATTCATATTCGGCGGATCTTTGAACGGATTAAGGGCCGAATCATCTTTGCTTCATTTGCTTCCAATGTTTATCGGCTACGTGAAGCTTCAGATGCAGCGATCGCCCAAGGACGAAAGATCGCTGTCTTTGGTCGGAGTATGGAAAATGCCATTACAGCTGGTCAAGAACTAGGTTACCTTAATATTCCCAAGGATTCATTAATTGATCAGAATGAAATTAATAATTATCCACCGGAAAAGGTTTTAATTATGTGTACTGGTTCTCAGGGTGAACCAATGGCAGCTCTGAGCCGGATCGCCAACGGTACTCACCGGCAAATCACCATTCAACCCGGTGATACGGTTGTCTTCTCAAGTAACCCAATTCCTGGTAATACTACTAGTGTTAATGCTTTAATTAACAAGCTTGAAGAAGATGGTGCGAACGTTATTCATGGTTACGTTAATAATATCCACACCTCTGGACATGGTGGTCAGATTGACGAAGAGTTTATGTTGCGGTTAATGAAGCCAAAGTTCTTTGCTCCAGTTCACGGTGAATACCGGATGCAGAAGATTCACACCAAGTTAGCAGAAATGACTGGCGTGCCGCAAAAGAATAGTTTTATCTTAGCTAATGGTGATGTTTTAGCATTA
The DNA here is from genome assembly GCF_000159435.1 of Limosilactobacillus vaginalis DSM 5837 = ATCC 49540. Taxonomy (GTDB): domain Bacteria; phylum Bacillota; class Bacilli; order Lactobacillales; family Lactobacillaceae; genus Limosilactobacillus; species Limosilactobacillus vaginalis. The sequence continues at coordinate 486,711 of NZ_GG693412.1, forward strand.
ACCAAGGATTCTGCACGAATTGCGGATCACATTGATAGTGCTGCTGACGTGTACATTGATGGGCGTGATGCTGGTGATACTGTTGGTAATCCTGAAATTCACGAACGTCGCCTTCTTTCTGAAGAAGGGGTTGTGACTGCTGTTGCGGTTGTTGATTTGAAAGATTACCAAATTGTTGCTGGACCTGATATTGTTTCCCGGGGATTTGTCTACATGCATGAATCTCAAGAACTAATTAAGGCTGCGAACCATGAAGTCTTTTGGGCAATCTTGAATACCTTTAAGAATCATAAGCACGTGGATCGGCGAGCACTTAACCGGACGATTATTAGTCGTTTACAGAAGCTCCTTTATGCGCGAACAGGTCGGCGTCCAGTGATTATTCCAATGGTTACGATTTTAAATGGCGATCGTCATTACGAAAACCATCATTATCGTCAACCAAACAATAATAAAAAGAAAGCTAATCACGAAAAGAATAACAGTAACAACCGGAAGAACCATCAACAACGGAAACATAACGGTCATAAGAAACAAACCGTTAAAAAAGAACCAGTTGCTGCTGGTAAAAACGAATAGGTGAAGAAGAGAACTGAGAGGAATTTTCATCAGTTCTCTTTTATTTTTAAATAAATGCTTAAACTAGTTTGTTTAATTTGGTATGATCGAACGGTATAAGCAATTATTTATTTGGAGGAATCTCGATGACTGGAAGAGACTATTTAAAAATCTGGTATCGAGTTCAAATTGGTGCGACTTTAATTATTTTAATGATGATGATGATTCGTAACTTTGAACTTGGCCGTAATATTTGGCTGCAATTGTTATGGATGGTAATTATCCTCGGAATAGGCCTTTCTGAGGAACTATGGGAGAATGTTCCCCCAATTATCAGTAGGGTTAACTGTTGGCTTCAGGGCCTAGCTCAGCCAATAATTTTAACGTTTGCGTGGGGGGTTATTACCCGGGAAATTATTACGGTACTTCACATGCCATCTCGGGGAGTAGTATCAATCATGATTTTGTATTATTTCGTAATGTACGCGCCCTTTGCTAGTGTTATTGGTGGACAAATGGAATTAAGTATTGAGCGGTTTATTTTTGTGATTTGGATGTTTCAGATTGTGATTGTTCCGTTTACATCTTTACCATTTGATTTAATTGACAATCAAAAACTATCGACCTTACTAGCAACTGGAGCGGTTGGTGCAGTTGCCTACTTTATTTTTGCCACAACGGTGATGCGTGCCTGGCATTTGTCATGGCCTGGGCTAAAGCCAAACTGGAGTGGGGACTTTAATTGGTGGATCCTCTTGTTGATGATCGCAATTTTTGTTGTTCCGTTAGGCAGTAATATGATGGCGATCAATCATTTGCCTAAGGGGGGATTCTTTAAGCTAACATGCCAGGCATTTGAAGCGGGACTAGCGGAAGAAAGCCTATTTCGCTTTGCAATGCTTGGAGTTCTCTTTTACGCATGGCGGAATGTTAAGCAGCGACTGCCGTTAGCACTCCTTACAAGTTCAATCTTATTCGGCTTTGCACACTTGATTAACTTAGGCGGACAAAGAGCTGATTTAACGTTCTATCAAATTGGTGTAGCTTTCCTTCTGGGACTATTTTTAGCAGTTGTCTACGTTTATACAGGACAACTATGGTTAACGATGCTAATGCACTTTAGTCTCGACTGGTTTAGCTTCTTGGCAACGGGAACTACTAAACTTACTGGTGATTTGGTTCCTGGTGATTGGTGGGCACTGTTAATCCTCTTTGTGATTTTTGGTGGCTTTAGCGTTTGGATGATGTTTGGTACTCGTAGAAAAGTTATGGAACGTCATGTTAAACGCTTAACGGGTGAACACCAACATTTTGGTTACTCAATTCAATATTAAGGATAAATAAAAATGATCCAGCTCTTAGCTAAGGGCTGGATCATTTTGTTTATTTATACTGTTACTCTTTTCCTATGCCAGATGCTTATCAAGGTAACGAGCAAGAAGGGACAGAGAGTAACAAACAATAAAGTACAGAACGGCCAAAGCGACAAACATTGGAATGATGTAGTTGGTATTTTGACCATAAATAATTTGAGCATGGTACATCAATTCTGGTAAGACAATAATTGTTGCCAGTGAGGTATCCTTAACCAGTGAAATAAACTGGCTAACAAGTGCCGGAAGCATGTTTTTAATTGCTTGTGGCAGAACGATTAGTCGGAGAGCCTGCCACTTAGTAAGACCGTTGGCAAGTGCTCCTTCAGTTTGGGCATAGTCGATTGAATTGATTCCCGAACGAACAATTTCAGCAACCATTGAGGATTCAAAAACGGTTAGCGCCATAATAGCAGCCGGAATAATTTCGGGCTTAACTCCAATATTTGGTAGGCCAAAGTAAGTAAAGAAGATGATCAGCAGTAGTGGAAGGTTTCGAATTAAGTCAATAATGAAACCAACAATTGCCGAAACGTACTTAATCTTGGCATACCGGATAATTCCTAGCAAAGTTCCGATGATGAAACTACAGATAATTGAGGCAACCGAGATTTCGATGGTAATTCCTAATCCTTGAAGTAAGAAACGAATATTAACCCATGAGTAGGCATCAATAAAGTTTTGCATATTATCCACCTCCCTATGCTAGCTTCTTTTCCAGGTGACGCATATAGTAGCTGAGAGGTAAGGTAATAATCAGGTAAAGGACACCAACAATGAAGTAAGTTGGCATTGTTTGGAGGGTGTCATTTGCAATCAGATTTCCTTCATACATTAAGTCAAAACCGGCTACAAAGGCAAGGACAGAAGAGTTCTTGACCAAGTTAATGAATTGGTTGCCTAGTGGCGGAATAACAACTCTAAATGCCTGCGGAAGGATGATGTAACGCATTGCTTGACCGTGAGTTAGTCCATTGGCAAGGGCACCTTCTAATTGACCACCCTCGACTGAATTGATTCCTGCCCGAACAGTTTCAGCGATGAAGGCGGAAGTATAGAGAGTTAAACCAATTGTTCCGGCAGCAAAACCGCTTATTTTAGTGATGTACATGGGAATAATGAGGAAGAAGCCCATTGCAATTACCAATAAAGGAATATTCCGAAAAACTTCAACATAGATACTCCCGATCAAACGAACAATTCGATACTTAGAAATCTCTAGCAGAGCAAAGAATGTTCCAATTATTAAGCTCCCAACAAGTGCGATTAAACTACAAAGAATGGTGTTCCACAGACCGCTGAGTAGGGGATGCCACTGTGTTGTAATAATATCTAACATTTAACGCTTCATCTCCTGATAATTAAACCCTTTAACGTTACCAAACCATTTTAGAAGAAGCCGGTTATAGGTTCCGTTTTTTTCAAGTCGTTCTAACGCCCAATTCAACTTGTTTCTGAATGGCGCTTGGTTCTTGTTTACCGCGATTCCGTAAGGCTCCTTAGTAAAATTGCCACCAACAACTTCATAACTAGGATTTTCACTTGCCATCCCGTAAAGGATCCCGTTATCTGTGGTTAATGCATCTCCTTGCTTAGACTTTAAGGCCGTCATTGCTTGAGCGTAGTCTGAAAGTTGGAGAACTCGTGCTTTCGGTGCATACTTTGCCACGTTTTTAACTGAATTAGAACCAGAAACCCCTAAGATAACTTTGCCGGGCTGATTTAAATCTTGAATA
>NZ_GG693412.1:491355-542347 GCF_000159435.1 Limosilactobacillus vaginalis DSM 5837 = ATCC 49540
TCTTGAATATTTTTAATCGGACTACCCTTTTTTACTAAAAGAGATTGACCGGCATCAAAGTAGGACTTAGTGAAATCAACCTGCTTTTCCCGTTCTGGCGTAATTGTCATCGTTGCCATAATGGTGTCAATATTACCATTCTTTAATAGCGGAACTCGAGTACTGCTAGTAACGGGAACGAAAACGGCCTTTCCGTTAGGCCCGAGGATTTCTTTAGTCATTGCCTTGGCAAGATCGATTTCAAACCCTTCAAGCTTTCCCGTTCGAATATTCTCCAAACCGAAAAGACGAGTATCAGCTTTAACTCCCCAAGTAATTTGCTTATTTTTTTGATCAACTTTGAGAACGTCTTGATTAGCCACAGAACTACAGCCAGAAAGAACGGTGATACTAATAAGGGCAACTGCAGCAATCGTTAATAAGTGCCAAATCTTTTTCATTATTTTGGCCTCCCCCTTAGTGTCCGCTAATCTTACTCATAAATTCGCGGGCCCGTTGAGTAGTTGGTTGATCACCAAAGAACTTTTCGGTGGAGTCATCTTCAATAATTCGACCATCAGCCATAAAGATAACCCGGTCGGCAACGTCCCGAGCAAATCCCATTTCGTGGGTAACCACCAGCATGGTCATGTTAGAATTTTCTGCAATATCCTTCATTACATTAAGAACATCATCAATCATTTCTGGATCGAGTGCACTCGTGGGTTCGTCAAATAGAAGACACTTTGGCTTCATTGCTAGGCTGCGGGCAATTGCAATCCGTTGCTTTTGCCCACCTGATAGTTGTGCAGGCATATTATCAGCCTTATCGGCAAGGCCAACCTTTTCAAGCAGCTGCATTGCGAATTCACGATTTTCCTTTTCCGGTCGTTTAAGAACAATCCGCGGTGCCAGCATGATGTTTTCCAAAACGTTTTTATTGTTGTAAAGGTTAAAATGCTGGAAAACCATTCCAACGTCTTTACGAATCAAGTTAACGTTGGTTTTCTTATCAGCTAGGTCAAACCCGTTAACAATTAATTGACCGTCACGAATTGGATCCAACCCATTAATTGTCCGAATTAGACTACTTTTTCCTGAGCCGGATGGACCGATTAAAACAACCGTTTCACCAGCATCAATTGTTAAGTTAATGTCCTTTAATGCGTGGAATTTACCATAGTATTTTTGGACATCATGAAATTCTATCATTGACATGGTACTTTACTCTCCCCTAAATTTACGATGTCATTAGTAGTCATAAAGACTAAAACAATTAAATTATAGAACTTGTTGGATCGACAGGCAAGAAAGCTCAGACGAATATAAAAATTTAAAAATAATTATCATTTAATATAAAAGAATTTTATTTTAGGCTTACCAAAATAAATATTTACAAATATTTGATAAGTAGTAACATAGTAGGTGAAACTTACTGCGATCGAGATAATCTATTGATCGTCAGGACCACAGAGAGGGGAATAGTTTAATGTTTGAAATTAAGCCAAAGAAGTTCAAGAAGATCCTTGTCGGTGTCGATGATGCACCAGATGCCCGGGCTGCTTTTTCATATGCAGTAGATAAGGCAAAACGTGATGGCTCCGAATTAGGAATTGTTTCTATTTTGGAAACTGGTAACGTTAATGTTTATCAAATTCTTGACAAAGATTATGTTCACAGTTCTGCTGATGAATTACGGAAACGGATTAACGAATACGTAAAGGCTGCCGTTGATTACGGAGTTGATCCAAGCAAGATTACGGGAATTGTTGATCAAGGTGAACGACCAGCGGAACGGATTTGTAACCACGTTATTCCAGCATTTCAACCAGACTTGCTAGTTGTTGGGTCAATTGGTAAATGGGGTAATCGGAAGGCTGTTGGTTCACAAGCATCCTACATGACTAGACATGCAGGTACTTCCGTATTTGTTATTCGGACAACCGCTGTGGAAAGATATGAATAATTATTTCTGATTAGTAATTAGTACTGATTTAAAACCTTAGCTAATCAAGGATAAAGGGACTACGACAACCTGTCGCGGTCCCTTTATCCTTTAAGATGCAATTAATAATCTTTCTAAACTAACGTCAAAAACACAGAATTATTAGTTGATCTACTTTTAAACAATGTTATAATGATTCTAATTTAAAAAAGAGGAGTCTTTAGAATGGCTAGTAAAAAGATGTCACTAGCACAAAAAGTTAATATTTTGCGTGCTAGTGTAATGGGGGCCAATGACGGCATTATTTCAATTGCCGGAATTGTTATCGGGGTTGCCGCTGCAACTAATAATGCCTATTCTATTTTAATTTCTGGACTATCAGGGACGTTAGCCGGAATGATCTCAATGTATATGGGTGAGTACGTATCGGTATCTACCCAGAAGGATTCACAAAAAATGGCATTGATTAGTGAACGTCAACGATTAGATGATCAATACCAAGAAGAATTTAATTATGTTCAGCAAAAGTATGAAGATCAGGATATTGATCCCAAACTTGCTAAGCAGGCTACCAAGGAACTGATGGATAAGGATGCCCTGTCAACTGTTGTTCAAGAACGGTATGGGTTTAATCCTAAAGATTTTACCAGTCCATACGCGGCCGCCATTGCATCGTTCATCTCTTTTCCAACCGGTTCTGTCTTACCAATGCTAGCAGTTACGCTGGCACCCGCAGAAAGTAGAATTCTTGCGACTGCAATCGCGGTTTTAATCGCCCTGTTAATAACGGGATACTGCGCTGCGATCCTGAGTAATTCTAACCGGTTGAAGTCAAGTATTCGGAATGCCATTGCTGGATTACTAACTATGGGTGTTACCTATATTATTGGTCAGTTGCTGGCACACTAAAGGAGGGGTGAGCGATGGAAAAAATTAAGCAACAAAAAAAGCAAACGATGGAAGAAAAGCTGAATACCCTTCGTGCTGGTGTATTAGGTTCGAATGATGGTATCTTAACCGTTGTTGGTGTTCTGGTTTCCGTTGCCGCTGCGACATCTGACCGGTTTACGATCTTTATTGCGGGGCTATCTGATTTGCTTGCATGTGCGTTTTCAATGGCTTCTGGAGAGTATGCTTCAGTTTCAACACAGAAGGATACAGAAGAATCGGCCGTAAGTAAGGAGCAACACCTCTTAAAAACTGATTTTGAAAGTGAAGTTGCTGCTGTTAAGGATTATTACGTCAGCAAGGGTGTTACTCCAGAAACTTCACTCGCAATTGCAAAAGATCTTCTTAGCAAAAAGCCTCTGGAGACCGTTGTTCGGGTTAAGTATGATATTGAGTTAGGACACTACTTGAATCCTTGGGATGCTGCTTTCTCCTCTCTCTTTTCAGCAGCTGCCGGTGGAATCTTTCCCCTTTGTGCGATGACCTTTGCCCCCGCTGCTTATAAGTGGTATGCGGTTATTTTGGCGGTAGTTTTAACTAGTGCGCTAATCGGATATATTAGTTCAAAGCTGGGAAACGGGTTAGTAAAAATCGCAGTTATTCGAAATATTATCATTGCATTGATTACTGTTGCCATCCACTACGGAGTTGGTAAGCTGTTCTAAAAATATTGAAGCTGGGAATTAACTTTCTCGGAGGGACGGTTGACTAACCTAGAACGATGAATGATGATAAACTCATCAGAATCGTTCGTAGCCGAATAGGCTTGCTTCGCTGCGTTAGGCTCGAGTCCCTCAGTTACGATACGAAGTGAGCCTATTTGGATTCCCGCGATTAGACTCTATAAGTTCGGAGATCGCTAAATATGGATAGAGGATGAGAAAAAATGTTTAGTTTTTTCTCATCCTCTTACTACTTATTTAATTAAATGTTCCTCATCAACCACCGTATCGAAGAAGTCCTCGTCTTTTCCCCGGTGGTATTCTGCTTGAATTGTGACGTGGCAAATACCATATTTTTCGCGAAGAATTTTATCAACCTGACTATAAATTTTTTCAACATCGCTAAGCTTCATATCGTGACAATTTAAATGGGCGGAAAAAATAATTCGCTTTTCATCAATCATCCATGCATGAACATGGTGAACCGCGGTAACCCCATCAATTTTAACCAAATCTCGTTCAATTCCGTTATAGTCAAGCTTTGGCGCTGATTCCATAAGAATGGTAACGGTTTGCTTGATTACAGGCCAAGCCTCGTAGGCAATGTAGATTGCCACTGCAATTGTCAAAACCGGATCAAGCCAAGGGATGTTAATAAATGTTAGAATCACACCGCCAATAATTACGGCAAATGATGATAGGGCATCACTTAAAACGTGAAGGTAGGTTGCTTTTACATTTAAGTTATTGTGGCTTCCAGAATGAAGCAGAACCGCTGAAAGTAAGTTAGCGACTAAACCAACAACGGCAACAATTAACATTATTTCACCGTTAATATGTGCGGGCTGCTGAATTCGTTTAATGGCTTCGATGATTAAGAATACCGAGACGATTACTAAGAAAGCAGCGTTGACCATTGCCGCAAGAATTTCAGCGCGACGGTATCCATATGTCCGTTTGCTCGTTTCTGGCTTGTTAGCAATTGACTGGGCAACATAGCCGAGAACAATTGAAAATGAGTCTCCTAAGTTATGAAAGGCATCGGACAGTAAGGCAAGACTTCCTGAAACCAGTCCCCCGATAATTTCAACAGCAGTTATCAGAACGTTTAATACGGTTGCTGCTAAAAAGCGTTTTCCCGTGATTTGTTCATCCATCGTAAACTCCTCATTTCTTTGATATCTCCTTCATAAGTTTAGCATACTAAATTACTAACTAACAAAAAAATTAGGCTATCCGAAGAAGATGTTTATTGATTATGCTATAATCAAATGTGTTATTATAAGTTAATCAGAGGACCGTTCGTAGGCCGATAAACAAAGTAGAGGAGGATGCAGCCCTTGACACCGATGAAAGAAGATTATCTTAAGATTATCTTTGAGCTAGGTGGTAGTCACAAGAAGGTTTCAAATAAGGATATTTCTTTAGGCCTAGGTATAGCGGCAGGTTCTGTAACAGAAATGGTTTCAAAACTATCTGATGAAGGACTAGTAGTTCATGAACCCTATGCTGGTATTTCACTTACTGAAAAGGGACAGAAGTATGCAGCAGAGTTAGTTCGTAAACACCGCCTGTGGGAAACATTTCTTGTTGATAAGCTTCACTATAATTTTGCGGATGTTCACTCAGAAGCCGAAGTTTTAGAGCACCAAACAAGTGACCGTTTAGCAACAGCACTAGATAACTTTTTACAACACCCGCAAGCATGTCCTCATGGTGGAGTTATTCCGTCAGCGAGTGGACAGTTTCCTGATGTTTCACACCGTTTGCTGGCAGATGCAAATGATGGTGAAACAGTTCAGCTTGAACGCTTCTTAGATAACCATGAATTATTAACATACCTGGAAGAATTAAAGTTACGGCCAAACGATACCGTTAAAGTAATCCGCCACGAGCCGTTTGAGGGGCCATTAGTTATTGAAAAAGATGGTGAAGATACCCCGTTAAATGTTTCGTATAAGGCATCGCACAACATCTTTATTAAGGCCGGAAATTCAGACAAATAGTGATGTGAAGGGCCGAGAAATACCTCGGTCTTTTTTGCTACTTTAGTGTTAGAAAGATAGTAACCCAGTTTTTCACAGAGGGAGAACATGAATTAGGAACATCGGGAGGGAAGACATTAATGCTAACAGAAGAACGACGAATTCTTGCGTTACGGACCTGTGTTCTAGCAGGAAGACTGCTGATCGAGAATGGCTCAAACATGGAACGGGTCAACGATACTTTAGATCGAATCGCAAAGAATGCCGGTTTGAGAAAATTCCAGGCTTTCACAACGTTAACCGGGATTGTTGCGAGCAGTGATGATCTCCCTAATTCGCAGGTTGCTGATATTCGCCGGCGAAAAAATGATCTTAGTAAGGTTGCAGCAGTAAATGAAGTTTCTCGTGAACTAGCAAGCGGACTAATTGAATTACCCGAGGCGCATGCCCAATTAAAGTCAATTGAACGGCAGACGACTGACTGGTGGCAAAATCCACTAGAAGCATTCGCAGCCGCTATTTTAAGTGCTGCCTTAATGATCGTTTTTACTGGGGACGTTGTTGACTGGTGGGCGGCATTTATCATTGGCGGCTTAAGTTATGCTGTATTCTCGTTCGTTGTCCGTAAATTTAAAATTCAGTATCTTGGTGAGTTTTGTGCATCACTAGTTATCGGCGGCTTAGCAATCTTAACCGTTAAACTTGGGTGGACTCAAAATGCCAATTCAATTATTATTGGAGGCGTAATGCCGCTGGTACCAGGAATTCCCCTAACAAACGCTGCCCGGGACCTTGTTTCTGGGAATCTCATTAGCGGCCCAACTCGCGGAATTGAGGCAATATTAACTGCAGTAGCGATTGGTAGTGCAATTGTAATTGTCATGCGTTTTAGTTAGGAGAAGCGAATGAACTGGGAAAACTTATTCGTACAATTTATTCTTTCATATATATCTACCGTCTGCTTCGGTGTTTTATTGCATATTCCGTTACGGGCGTATAATACGGCTGGAATTATTGGTGGCGGTGTTTGGGTCATCTATTGGATAATGTATTATTATCAGCATACTGGCTTGGCAATCAGTAACCTTTTTGCTGCCATTTTAATTTCTCTGCTTAGTATGGTTGCTGCCCGTCACTTAAAAATGCCGATGATTGTATTTAATGTTCCTGCCTTAGTTCCGTTTGTTCCAGGGGGACAGGCCTACAAACTTGTTCGTAATTTTGCAATTGGTAATTATCAATTAGCAACGGTATATCTTTATCAGGTCATTGTAATTGCTGGGGCGATTACTCTTGGCTTCGGGCTTGGCGAACTACTAATTCGCGCAGTAAACTACTTGCATCTTAGTTTAGTAAAAACTTCAAAATCAAAAAGCTAGGGGTATGGTATACTCTAAATTAATGTTTAATTGATGATAGGAGAAAGATAATGTTAATTGTTCCAGATAATCAACGGTGGAAACGATTTACAATTAGTGGAGTCGTTTTTATTGTTTTGATGCTAATGATTAAGTTCAATTCAACAATTGGAACCACAATGGATGCAGTTTTTCAATCGTTATTTACTAGCCAACGCTTTGAAAATATTGGTTGGTTCCATGCCTTGATGACTTTAATTTCCTTTTTAGCAAGTCCTAAGCTTGATTTGCTATGGGTCCTGATTATTGCAATTGTTTTATGGCTAAGAAATTACCGAATTCCTGCAGTATGGGCAATCTGTACAATTATTGGTGGGGATGTCATAGGAACACTGGTCAAGCATTTTGTAAAACGGGCACGACCAGCACAACACTTAGCTGCCGACGATGGCTATAGTTTTCCGAGCGGTCATACCCTTGGATTGTTTCTGGTTGCTGGGATCCTTTTCCTTGTGGTAATCCCAATAATTCAGAAAGCAGCTGTCCGGACGATTTGCCAATTATTATTAATTTTTGCAATTTTCTTCTTGGCGGTTTCACGGGTATACTTATATGCTCACTGGCCTGTAGATACAATTGCAGCAATGGTTTTGGCATATGCTTGGCTTCAAGTTGCTGAATGGCTATACGTAGCCTGGGCACCAAAACTGCGAGAGCTAAAAATCTTTAGTAATTCAATTTATTAAAAGAAGAACGCAAAGGATCATTTTTGATTTGTTTGCGTTTTTTATTTCCCGGGAAATGGATGGTCTTTTGATGAAAATTAAAACGAAACGCCTTATTGTTGAAAGGGTTCACCGACAAAATGTTATTGAATTAACGCCACTGCTAAAATATCAATCATTATTCCAACAGGCAGGATTAGTTACAGTTGGAAAGGTTGATTTAGTTACTTTAGGGATGCTTGCCCAAACGGAATGTGTACTGCAAATAAGGGAAAGGGGAGAGCAAGGACTACTTGGCTTGATTATCCTTCTCCATTCCTACGATAAAACGGGTGCTATTCTTCCAAAGCAATACGAGGTTGGCTACCTACTTCTTCCACGAAAACAGCATCAAGGGTACATGACAGAAGCGTTAAGTGCCGTTTGCGACCAGTTAAACCGCTCTCAGATCACGGTAACTGCAGAGGTAAGGAGCGATAATGCTTCGTCAATTGGTGTTTTAAGCCGGTGTAATTTTATTCGTATCACTATAAATCCAGGAATGATCGAACTCTGGAAGCGGCAAGATATGGGATGATGGCTTGCGTTATTAAATGATGAGAGTATAATGTTATCGAAATGAAGAGGTTGCATTCTTTATCAGTATTGACTATTAGGAAAATAAGTTCCGGAGTAGTTTTGAAAGGAAAGAATGCCGAAATGCTGCTTAGCTTATTCTGAGCTGCATTGGGTCATGATTGAAAAAGTCATGGACTGTCGCGATAAATCGCGGGGCGCTTCGCTGAACGATTCAATGATAAATCTTGGATCTTCTAATGAGGTTGCCTTGTTGGAAGATCCTTTTTTATTGAGTAAGTCGCTCAGATATTTTACAGGAGGAATTTAAGATGACAGAAGACACGGGTAATGGTCAGGGGCAGATAAAAAGAACACTTAAAACACGTCACCTGGCAATGATTGCTCTTGGTGGAACGATTGGTACTGGTCTATTTATTACCAGTGGTTCGGCAATTTCAACTGCTGGACCAGGCGGGGCTTTAGTTGCATACGGAATCATGGGGATTATGGTTTATTTCTTGATGACTAGCCTTGGTGAAATGTCGACTTATATGCCGCTTACCGGATCGTTTTCTGCATTTTCATCAAAGTTTGTTGATCCAGCACTAGGCTTTGCTATGGGATGGAACTATTGGTTTAACTGGGCGATTACAATTCCAGTTGATGTAACCAGTGCGGGAATTGTAATGAATTTCTGGTTGCCACATGTTCCTAGCTGGGTATTTAGTACGGTTGTCTTGGTTTTAGTATTCCTTATCAACTATTTATCAGTTCGTTCGTACGGTGAAACAGAATACTGGTTAGCATTAATTAAGGTAATTACCGTGATCGTTTTCTTAATTGTCGGTGTTGCAATCATTCTGGGAATTATGGGCGGTCAACCAGTTGGCTTCAGCAACTTCCACTACAAGAAAGCTCCATTTGTTGGCGGCATTCCTGCAATTATTAGTGTATTCTTGGTTGCTGGTTTCTCTTTCCAGGGGACAGAATTAGTTGGGATTACTGCTGGAGAGGCTGCTACTCCTGAAAAGTCAATTTCAAAGGCAATTCATTCAACTTTCTGGCGAATCCTTCTTTTCTATATCTTTGCCATTTTTGTAATTGCATGTGTCCTGCCATACACAGATAAGAACCTGTTAAATTCGGATGTTACTAACATTACGATGAGTCCGTTTACAATCATTTTTAAGCGGGCTGGATTAGCGGTTGCTGCCAGTATCATGAATGCGGTTATCTTAACTGCGGTTGTTTCTGCGGCTAACTCTGGTTTATATGCTTCAACCCGGATGCTTTACTCGCAGGCTCGTGAAGGTTACGCATGGCGATTCTTCGGCTATGTTAACCGTCGGGGAATACCGATTTATGCATTAATTGGGACGATGGTTGTGTCATCATTGGCATTTGCAACTCAGTTTGTGGTTCCTCAAGCTTACCTTTACCTAACAGATGCTTCTGGACTGTGTGGCTTTATTGCATGGCTAGGAATTGCCATTTCACATTACCGGTTCCGGAAAGCTTACACCGCTCAGGGCCATACTGTAAGCGAACTTAAATATCACGCAACCCTGTATCCTTTTGGACCGATTTTTGCGTTTGTTCTTTGTACAATTGTTATTTGCGGGCAGAACGTTGAGGCCTTTGCAAAACTTGACTGGTCAAATATTTTGATTACGTACATGAGTGTACCGTTATTCCTAATTTTGTTCTTCTACTACAAAATTCGTTATAAGACCCATATTATTCCGTTGAAGGAAGTAGATCTTTCTCGGCAGACTAAGGGTGAAAAGTATGACCCAGAACAAAATTAATTAGAATTTGAAGAGGGTTTCTATACCGAGAAAATTTAGGTATGGGAATCCTTTTCGAATTTAGGAAGAGGACTTCTGGTTCAGTCTCTTCTTTTTTTTAATGTTCAATGTTAGAATGGTAAAGTTGTTTTTCATAAATTAAAGGGGGAGAAGCGTTTAATGATTGCACTTGCAGGGACAATAGGCGCCGGGAAAACAAGCCTAACCGGATTGCTGGCTGATCATTTGAATAGCCAAGCATTTTATGAATCTGTTGATGATAATAAGATTTTGCCGCTCTTTTATAAGGACCCGAAAAAGTATGGTTTTTTACTGCAAATTTACTTTTTAAATCGACGACTAGATGAGATTAAAGATTCTTTTGGAAATGATTTAAATGTCCTTGACCGTTCAATTTTTGAAGATGCATTGTTGTTTAAACTCAATGCTGATATGGGGCGGGCAACCGAAACAGAATCGGATATTTACTCATCATTACTGCACAACATGATGGAAGAGTTACCTGAACAACCTCACCAAAAAGCACCTAATCTGCTAATCACGATCCAGGTTTCATTCGAAACAATGCTGGAGCGGATAAAAAAACGTGGTCGGTCATACGAACAGCTCGCTAATGACCCATCTCTCTATAATTACTACAAGAACCTTAATGAACGCTACCGTGATTGGTATCAACAATATAATGCTAGTCCTAAAATGCTGATTGATGGGGATAAGTATGACTTTGTCGAAGATCCAGTAGCGGCACGTCAAGTATTGAAAATGATTGATCAAAAATTAATCGAACTTGGTTTGAAATAATTGTTGACACTAAATTTAAATGATGATATATTAATAAAGTTCCATTATGAATATATCATTTTTCGGAGGATTAGCTCAGTTGGGAGAGCATCTGCCTTACAAGCAGGAGGTCACAGGTTCGAGCCCTGTATCCTCCATATGCGGATGTGGCGGAATTGGCAGACGCGCAAGATTTAGGATCTTGTATCTTTTAGATGTAAGGGTTCAAGTCCCTTCATCCGCATTTGAAATAATACTTTATTTCAAAATCATATTGACATCGGTCTGTGACACGTGGTATATTAATTATTGTTGCAGAACAGTTATGCGGAAGTAGTTCAGTGGTAGAACATCACCTTGCCATGGTGGGGGTCGCGGGTTCGAATCCCGTCTTCCGCTCTTTATGCACCCATAGCGCAATTGGATAGAGTGTCTGACTACGAATCAGAAGGTTGAAGGTTCGACTCCTTCTGGGTGCACTACTTAAAAGCGTGGCACACTACTTAGTGTTGTCACGCTTTTTCTTTTCGGAACTTAGCTCAGCTTGGTAGAGCGCTGCGTTCGGGACGCAGAGGTCGCAAGTTCAAATCTTGTAGTTCCGATTATTATAAATGTAGAGAGCAGGGGAAACTAATCTGTTAGTTCTATCCTGCTTTTTTTAGTAGTAGTGACTTGGCGAAAGACACTTTGCTTTAGATTACAATCAATTTTTAGGAACGGCTTATGACAAGGAAATTATTCTACTTATTATTAATACCGGTAATTATTCTGGGAGTGCTTCTCTGGAGCCCGCAAAAAAATGTGAATGCCAGTCAGGTTGATAGAAAAACTAAGCTGGAATTACAAGCATACCTTCATGATCACCATATTAATGGAATTATCCTCGTTAACGGGAAAAAGGATCAACCAGTAGTTTTAAGGAATAAACTTACAACTAATCCAGCACAGGTTGTTACTCCTAATGCCCTATTTCCGATTGGTTCGTTGCAAAAATTGATAACGGGAGTCGCAGTGTACCAGCTCGTTCAAAAGGGTGAACTGAAGTGGAGTACGCCACTAAGCAAATATTATCCCCAAATTCAGGGAAGCGACCAGATAACGTTACAACAGTTAATGACTCATACGAGTGGGCTGCAAAACGATGGTGCGTTACCGAAGAAAACATTAAATAACGAACAAAGTCAGGAACGGTTCTTCCTTCATCACTTTAAGAATACAGCCAATCATGATTGGAACTATCAGGATATTGATTTTGAAATACTAGGTGCGATTATTCGCCAGCGGACTCATGGCGGTTACTATCACTATATTAAAAAGACAATTTTGAAACCGTTGAATCACCATCAGCTAAAAATGGTGTATCAGGTAAAACCGCGTAAAGTACTGCAAACTATGCAACCAGGGATGACTTGGCAGATGCTATCACAAGCCGCTTCGTCAGAAATTGGTGCCGGTGATTTGTTACTCTCACCATTAAACTATTGGAACTTTATTTACCACGGTGTACTCAGTAAGCCAAAACTTATTAAGAACTTTGCTAATCAACCTAAGAGCCAGCGTGAAGCTTATTTTGGCGGTATTTATTTTCAGGGAACGGTTATCCGGGCTAATGGTAGCGAACCGGGATATAATTGCTGCTTCTTTGCAGATTATAAAACTAAAAGAACGCTGATGCTGTTTACCAATAACATTGATTATCAAACTCTGCGCCAAACTGCTGAAGAACTTTATGAAATTTACTATGGTGAGCAAATTCAGCCATAGTGAATAAAATTTATTTGCTAAAATACTCACAATTGGTATTAATTAAGTGATGCTAGCTTCAGTAAATTGGTGGAGAACTAATAGAATATTGGTCTGTCAATTTCCTGTTTATTTATTCACAAAAGCGCTTTAAAAACTGAATTGGATTTGTTATTATATCTTGTGTAAAAGATAACAAGTTCAAAGGAGATTTTAGATTATGAAAGCTGCTGTTATTAACGATCCAGTAGATGGTTACGTTACTGTTAAGGATGTTCAACTTCGGGATCTTAAACCAGGTGAAGCCTTAGTTGATATGGAATATTGTGGTCTTTGTCACACCGACTTGCACGTTGCTGCTGGTGACTTTGGTAAGAAGCCAGGTCGGATTATTGGTCACGAAGGTGTTGGTCGTGTATCTAAAGTTGCTCCTGGTGTTACTTCCTTAAAGGTTGGGGACCGGGTATCAATTGCTTGGTTCTTCAAGGGCTGTGGACACTGTGAATACTGCCTTACTGGTCGTGAAACACTTTGCCGGAACGTTTTGAATGCTGGTTACACTGCTGATGGTGCAATGGCACAACAATGTATCGTTCCTGCTGACTATGCTGTTAAGGTTCCAGAAGGCCTTGACCCAGTTGAAGCTACTTCATTAACTTGTGCCGGTGTTACTATGTACAAGGCATTGAAGGTTGCTGACATTAAGCCAGGTCAATGGGTATCTATCGTTGGTGCCGGTGGTCTTGGTAACTTGGGTATTCAATTTGCCCACAATGTCTTCGGTGCTCACGTTATTGCCGTTGATGGTAACCCTGAAAAGCTTGAAGCTGCTAAGGAAAACGGTGCTGAAATTGTTATCAACCGTCATGATGGCGATGTTGACAAGCAAATCCAAGAAAAGGTTGGCGGTGTTCACGCTGCTGTTGTAACTGCTGTTTCAGCTTCAGCATTTGACCAAGCCGTTGATTCCCTCCGTCCAGATGGTAAGTTGGTTGCCGTTGCTCTTCCACAAGGTGACATGAAGCTTAACATTGCTAAGACAGTTCTTGACGGAATTATCGTTGCTGGTTCATTAGTTGGTACCCGTCAAGACTTAGCTGAATGTTTCCAATTTGGTGCTGAAGGTAAGGTTCACCCAATTGTTAAGACACGGAAGTTAAGTGAAATCAACGACATGATCCAAGAATTAAAGGATAACAAGGTTGTTGGTCGTAACGTTGTTGACTTCAGCTTAGAAGATTAATCTATAAATATCCCCTTTTTGAAATTTAGCGGGAGTGAGATGTTGAGTCTCACAAACGTAAATAAGCTCCTAGAGTAAGGTAAGGCCGAGCTCCGGGGGCTTATTTTGTACTTTTTTCTAAATAATTTGCTAACACTTGCTCTTTATTGAGACTGTTTTCTGGTCCCTAATTTAATATTGTGGTAAAATTTGGTCAAGATTAGTCAAGAAATTTGGAGGTGATGGAATGGAAGAGAAAAGCATTTCTGACATTATTGAGGAGTATTTGAAACAAATACTTGGTGAGTCATCTCAAATTGAAATTCGTCGTTCGGAAATTGCCAACCATTTTGATGTTGTTCCGTCACAAATTAATTACGTAATCAAAACCCGATTTACTATTCAGCATGGATATTTAGTGCAAAGTAAACGTGGTGGTGGCGGTTATATTCGAATTGAGCGCGTTAATTTACTTGATAATGTTGATGTGTTAAACTCACTGATCCAAGCAATCGGGGATTCAATTAGTGAGCGTGATGCTTATGACATTGTTCGAACGCTTTATGATGAAAAGCTGCTGACAAGGCGTGAGGGGGATTTAATGCTAGTTGCCTTGTCAAAGCAGACCCTAAATGTGAATGATTGCAATGTTGAAGCTCGATTAAGAGCAAGAATTTTAATTTCAATGCTTAATCGTTTACGGTATGAGAGCTAGGAGGAAAGCAGTTAATGGATAATATGTTTACACCTAGTGCCAAACACGTCTTGGCACTCGCCCATGAACAAGCAAAGTACTTTAAGCACCAAGCCGTTGGTACTGAACACTTATTACTTGCGTTGGCAATTGAAAGGGAGGGAATTGCTAGCAAGATTTTTGAGCAATTCTCCATTACTAGCGATGATATTCAAGAAGAAATTGAGCGGATGATTGGCTATGGGACCATGGATGACATGGGGCCAGCTGATTACCTTCCATATTCTCCCAAAGCACGGCAGGTATTAGCACTAGCGGGACAGGAAGCACAGCAGTTAAATGCCTTAAAGATTGGTACTGAACACTTATTACTCGCGTTGATTTCAGATGAAGGAATTCTTTCTTCCAGAATTTTAATGAGCTTAGATGTTCTACCCCGACAAATTCGCAAAGTAACCTTGCGGCGTCTTGGTGTTTCAGATATTCAGGCACGACAGCGCTTAGGCAGACAGCCGGGACAACGAACACGAAGATCGCAGACACCAACTCTTGATAAGCTTGCACGTGATATGACCCAAATGGCAAGGGATGGTAAACTTGACCCTGTAATTGGTCGCGACAACGAATTACGACGGGTTGAGCAGATCTTAAGTCGCCGAACAAAGAACAATCCAGTGCTAATTGGTGAACCCGGTGTTGGGAAGACAGCGATTGCTGAGGAATTAGCTCGTCGAATGGCCAACAATGAAGTTCCTGAAGACTTAGCACAGAAGCGATTGATGATGCTTGATATGGGATCGTTAGTTGCCGGAACTAAGTATCGTGGAGAATTTGAAGATCGGTTGAAAAAGGTTATTGACGAAATTCAAAAAGACGGCCATGTCATCCTCTTCATTGATGAATTACACACTTTGATTGGTGCTGGTGGTGCTGAAGGGGCGATTGATGCTTCAAATATCTTAAAGCCAGCTCTTGCTCGTGGTGATTTACAGACAATTGGTGCTACGACTCTTGATGAATACCAAAAGTATATTGAATCTGATGCTGCACTAGAACGACGGTTTGCGACTGTTCAGATTGAAGAACCCACTGAAAATATTGCTTTGCAGATTCTAAATGGCTTGCGGCCAAAATATGAGGAACACCATCATGTTAAAATTGATGATGATGCATTAAAGCAGGCTGTTAAATTATCAAGTCGCTACATCACAGACCGTTATTTACCGGATAAGGCAATTGATTTAATTGATGAGGCTTCCTCAATGGTACGGATTGATGCCGAAGAAAAGGGAAATCATCAACCATCATTAACTACCAAATTAGTACAATTACGGCAACAAAAAGAAGCTGCAATTGAGAACCAAGATTTTGATCAGGCTGCTAATCTCCGGCAAGAAGAGCTAACGTTAAAGGCTAAGGTTGATGAGCAACAGAAAAAGACTGAGAAGCAATCTGCACAGCGAAAGCTCCACACAACAGGGGAAGATGTTGCAAAAATTGTTGCTGAATGGACCGGTGTCCCGCTGACCCAGCTTAAGAAGAGCGAAAGTGAACGACTAGTTAATCTTGAAAAGGTTCTTCATAATCGTGTCATTGGTCAAAATGAGGCTGTATCAGTGGTTGCAAAGGCAATCCGTCGAGCAAGAAGCGGCTTGAAGGATCCGCAACGGCCAATTGGTTCATTTATGTTCCTTGGACCAACAGGAGTAGGGAAAACGGAACTAGCTAAGGCACTAGCGGCGGCAATGTTTGGTTCTGAAGATAACATGATCCGGATTGATATGTCTGAATATATGGAAAAGTACAGTGCTAGTCGTTTAATTGGTGCTGCACCGGGTTATGTTGGTTATGATGAAGGTGGTCAGTTAACAGAAAAGGTTCGTCAACACCCATATTCGGTTGTCCTATTAGATGAGGCAGAAAAAGCGCATCCCGATGTCTTTAATTTGTTGCTTCAAGTCCTCGATGATGGCTATTTGACTGATGCTAAGGGACGAAAAGTTGACTTCCGCAATACCATCATTATTATGACCTCTAATTTAGGTGCTACCCAGCTCCAAGATGAAAAAGAGGTCGGATTTGGTGCACGTGATGTTAGTCAGGACTATCAGGCAATGGCATCTGCAATTCGTCAACAATTAAGACTGCATTTCCGTCCTGAGTTCCTGAACCGGATTGATGAAACAATAATTTTCCACTCCTTACAAAAGGATGAACTTCACCAAATTGTTAAATTGATGGTTGCTCAACTAAGAGCACGGGTTGCTGAACAAGGAATTAACTTGAAAGTTACGCCTGCAGCGATTGATGTTGTGGCAACTAAGGGTTACAATCCGGCATATGGTGCTCGGCCATTACGTCGGGCATTGCAGGATCTGATTGAGGATCCGCTAAGCACCGCGCTACTAAGTGGCAACGTAAAAACTGGTGATAACGTTGTTGTCGGTGCTCACCAAGGAAAAATTACCTTGAAAGTAAAAAATGACCACAATGAGCGAATGGTAAAGAATTAAAATTAAAATCGGACTTTGACGTTTGACTTTTGGAACGTTGAAGTCCTTTTATTTACGGGAAGCTATTAAACATTTCTGTTATCATCTGTTCAACTGAAATTAATAAGAATAAAAATATTATTTTATCTATATCTAATTTGGGAGGAGATAATTTTGCTTAAAAGCTTGTCAAATCAAAGTTTTGGTGGCATTATATATTTATAATGTGATTAATATGTTAGGAGATAGTAAAGTATGAAGAGAGCTGAACAGCTTGAGAAAACACGACAGTCAATTATGAGAACGGCAACTAAGCTCTTCTTGCAAAAAGGCTTCGGTGAAACTTCTACTCGTGATATTGCTAAGCAAGTTGGGATTACTCAACCGGCTCTTTACCATCACTTTAGCGATAAGGAAGTCCTCTATCTAGACGTGATGACTAATTTGAGTAGTAAGGTTCGTAAGGATATTAATAAGGTAATGCGGAAACATAAGCTAACACCTAATGAACAATTGTGGCAAATTACGGTTGTACTGAAAAAACATCACCCAGTAAGTATTTACGATCAATACCACCAAGCAGTTAGTTTGCTTTCAAAGAGTTCCCAACAAAAATTGAACATGATTCTCGCAATGAATTATCTTCAGCCAATTGCTGAGTACTTTAAGCAACCAGAAGTTGAATTACGTCCTGATATTTTGCCGCAAGAAGCTGCTGAATTGTTCTTAGCTGGAATTTCACCGATTTTTGGTACCTACCAGCCAATTGGTGGCCATAACATTAGTGACGATCAACGCGATCAATTAATTTTGGATTGCATTATTAGCGGACTTTCAAAAACAAAATAATTAGTTGAGTAACTCTGTTGACATTTAATAAATTATCTTATATACTACAAAAGTATGTAATTGTGAGTTCTCATATGAACCTAGTGATCTATTGTCCATTAGGTTCAGTAAATAAAACCAAAGGCAGTTTTTAACTGTTTTTGGATTTTTTTTGCTCAAAATTATGATTTTAGTTCATTTGTAACCAAATTGTAATATTTGAACTCACTGAATAAATTAGAGAGGTGAACAGTTTGGCCGGACATTTAGTTAAATACGGTAAGCACCGTACCCGTCGTAGCTACTCCCGAATCAAAGAAGTTCTCGAGCTGCCAAACCTGATTGAAATCCAAACGGACTCATACAAGTGGTTCATGGATAAAGGTTTACGGGAAATGTTTGATGATATTATGCCAATTGATGATTTCCAAGGGAAGTTATCATTGGAATTCGTTGACTATCAACTTTTGGAACCTAAGTATACTGTTGATGAAGCACGTGAACATGATGCAAATTACTCAGCACCGCTTCACGTTACTTTGCGTCTTACTAACCATGAGACTGGGGAAATTAAGTCTCAAGATGTTTTCTTTGGTGAATTCCCATTAATGACAGATCAAGGGACCTTCATTATTAATGGTGCTGAACGGGTTATTGTTTCTCAATTAGTTCGGTCACCAGGTGTTTACTACAATGAAGAAGCTGGCAAGAACGGCCGGCCAAGTTATGGTGCTACCTTTATTCCTAACCGTGGTGCCTGGCTTGAATACGAAACTGATGCTAAGAATATTTCTTACGTTCGGATTGACCGGACTCGTAAGTTACCAATGACTGAATTAATCCGGGCACTTGGCTTTGGTTCAGATGATGAAATCATTGATATGTTTGGTGGCAACAGTGAGACCCTATCCTTAACTTTGGATAAGGATGTTCACAAGAATGCTGAAGACTCTCGGGTTGAAGAAGCACTTAAGGATATCTATGAACGTCTTCGTCCAGGTGAACCTAAGACTGCGGACTCAGCTCGGAACCTATTGACAGCACGGTTCTTTGATCCTAAGCGTTATGATATGGCTCCTGTTGGTCGATACAAGACTAACAAGAAGTTAATGCTGAAGTACCGTCTTCTTGGTGAAACCTTAGCCGAAACCCTTGCTGATCCAGATACTGGTGAAGTGCTTGCGCAAAAGGGTGACAAGGTTACCAAGGAAGTATTGAAGAAGTTAGAACCATACTTAGATCGTGACGACTTTAAGATGATTACCTACACTCCTTCTGATGAAGCCGTGGTTACTGAACCAGTAAAGCTTCAAAAAGTTTTGGTTTACTCCCATGAAGATCCAGAACGAGTTGTTCCAATTATCGGTAATGGCCACATTCCATTGGAATACAAGCATATTGAACCAGCTGATATTCTTGCTTCATTGAACTACTTCTTCAACTTGCAAGAAGGTATCGGCACTACCGACGATATTGACCACTTAGGTAATCGGCGGATTCGTTCAGTTGGTGAATTATTGCAAAACCAATTCCGGATTGGGTTAGCACGGATGGAACGGGTTGTTCGGGAACGGATGTCAATTCAGGATCCTGACACTGTTACTCCACAACAATTGATTAATATTCGGCCAGTTGTTGCTTCAATTCGTGAATTCTTTGGTTCTTCACAATTGTCACAATTCATGGACCAAACCAACCCGCTTGGTGAATTAACTCATAAGCGGCGTCTTTCCGCCCTTGGTCCTGGTGGTTTGACTCGTGATCGGGCCGGATATGAAGTTCGTGATGTGCACTATACTCACTATGGTCGGATGTGCCCAATCGAAACTCCTGAAGGTCCTAACATTGGTTTGATTAACAGTCTTTCATCATATGCTCGTGTTAATAAGTATGGATTCATCGAAACTCCATACCGTCGTGTTTCATGGAAGACTCATAAAGTTACTGACAAGATCGACTACTTAACTGCCGACGAAGAAGATAACTACATCATTGCTCAGGCCAACACGCCTTTGAATGATGATGGTTCATTTGCTCAAGACCAAGTTATGTGTCGTGATAAGGATGATTACATTGAAACGAGCGTTGAGAACGTCGATTACATGGACGTTTCTCCAAAACAAGTTGTCTCCGTTGCTTCCGCATGTATTCCATTCCTTGAAAACGATGACTCTAACCGTGCCTTGATGGGTGCTAACATGCAACGGCAAGCTGTTCCGTTGTTGAACCCTCATGCACCATTAGTAAGTACTGGAATTGACTACAAAGCAGCCCATGACTCTGGGGTGGCCATGATTGCTAAGAAATCAGGGACAGTTGAATATGTTGATGCTCGTGAAGTTCGTGTTCGTGAAGAAGATGGAACTCTTGATACTTACAAATTAATGAAGTTCCGTCGTTCTAACGGTGGTAAGAACTACAACCAACGTCCAATTGTTAAAGTTGGCGAACATGTAGACGCCGATGATGTTCTTGCTGATGGACCATCAATGGAACAAGGTGAATTAGCCTTAGGTCAAAATCCATTGATTGCCTTCATGACTTGGCAAGGTTACAACTTCGAAGATGCCATCGCAATTAGCGAACGGTTAGTTAAGGATGATGTTTATACATCAATTCATATCGAGTCATACGAATCAGAAGCTCGGGAAACTAAGCTTGGACCTGAAGAAATGACCCGTGAAATTCCTAACGTTGGTGACGATGCACTTAAAGATCTGGACGAAAATGGGATTGTTCGGATTGGTGCTGAAGTTCATGACGGCGATATTTTAGTAGGTAAGGTTACTCCTAAGGGAATGACTGAATTATCTGCTGAAGAACGGTTGCTTCACGCTATCTTTGGTGAAAAGTCACGTGAAGTTCGTGATACTTCTCTCCGTGTTCCTCACGGTGGTGGCGGTATTATCCAAGACGTTAAGGTCTTTACTCGTGAAAATGGGGATGAACTTTCACCAGGTGTTAACACCATGGTTCGGGTTTACATTGCCCAAAAGCGGAAGATCCAAGTCGGTGATAAGATGTCAGGTCGTCACGGTAACAAGGGTACTGTTTCTATCGTTGTTCCTGAAGAAGATATGCCGTATATGCCAGACGGTACACCGATCGACATTATGTTGAGTCCAATGGGTGTGCCAAGTCGTATGAATATCGGACAGTTGCTTGAATTGCACTTAGGAATGGCTGCAAAGCGTCTTGGAATTCACATGGCAACACCAGTATTCGATGGTGCTACTGATAAGGATGTTTGGGATGCTGTTAAGGAATCCGGGTTCCCTGAAGACGGTAAGACAATTCTTTATGATGGTCGTACAGGTGAACCATTTGAAAACCGGATTGCCGTTGGTTCAATGCATTACCTTAAGTTAGCCCACATGGTTGACGATAAGATTCACGCTCGTTCTACTGGTCCATACTCACTTGTTACTCAACAGCCATTGGGTGGTAAAGCTCAGTTTGGTGGTCAGCGGTTCGGTGAAATGGAAGTTTGGGCTCTTGAAGCTTACGGTGCTGCATACACTCTTCAAGAAATCCTTACTTACAAGTCAGACGATACTGTTGGTCGTGTTCGGACTTACGATGCCATCATTAATGGTGAACCAATTCCAAAGCCGGGTGTTCCTGAATCATTCCGGGTTCTTGTTAAGGAATTACAAGCATTAGGCCTTGATATGAAGGTGCTTGATGGTAACCATAATGAAGTTCAATTGAAGAACATGGATGAAGATGATGATGAAGTTGTTAATGTTGATGCTTTAGCTAAGTATGCTGCAAAGCACAATGCTGAAGAAAAAGAAAAGAAAGACGAAGCGTCTGCCGATAATAAATCAGCTGCAACAACTGATGAACAAGACAAGACTAAGCAAGACTAGTTTTACTTAGTGCTGAACGTAAACTATTAAAATAAGGAGGAAAAATCCTTTGATTGATGTCAATAAATTTGAAAGTATGCAGATCGGCCTGGCATCACCAGATAAGATCCGTAGTTGGTCTTACGGGGAAGTTAAGAAGCCCGAGACCATCAACTACCGGACTTTAAAGCCAGAAAAACAAGGTCTGTTTGACGAACGAATCTTTGGCCCAACTAAGGACTATGAATGTGCTTGTGGTAAGTACAAGCGGATTCGCTACAAGGGTCGTGTCTGTGACCGCTGTGGTGTTGAAGTTACTAGTTCAAAGGTTCGTCGTGAACGGATGGGGCACATTGAATTGGCCGCTCCGGTTTCCCATATTTGGTACTTCAAGGGGATTCCAAGTCGGATGGGTCTTGTCTTAGACATGAGTCCACGATCACTTGAAGAAGTTATTTACTTTGCTTCATACGTTGTTTTGGATCCAGGTGATACTCCACTTGAAAAGAAGCAATTGCTTTCTGAAGCAGAATACCGTGACAAGAAGGCTGAATTTGGCGACCGCTTTACTGCTGAAATGGGAGCCGCTGCTATTAAGAAGTTATTAGCAGACGTCGACCTTAATAAGGAAGCAGCCGAATTAAAGGAAGAACTAAAGGAAGCAACTGGTCAAAAGCGGACTCGTGCTATCCGTCGTTTGGATATTTTGGAAGCATTTATCAAGTCTGGTAACAAGCCGGAATGGATGGTCCTTGATGTTATTCCTGTTATGCCACCTGATTTACGGCCAATGGTTCAACTTGAAGGTGGCCGGTTTGCTACCTCTGACTTAAACGATTTATACCGGCGGGTTATTAACCGGAATAACCGTTTGAAGCGTCTTTTGAAGTTGCAAGCTCCAGGAATCATTGTTCAAAACGAAAAACGGATGCTCCAAGAAGCCGTTGATGCCTTAATTGATAATGGCCGTCGAGGTCGTCCTGTTTCAGGTCCTGGTAACCGTCCATTGAAGTCCCTTTCTCACCTTCTGAAGGGGAAGCAAGGACGTTTCCGTCAAAACTTGCTTGGTAAGCGTGTTGATTACTCTGGTCGTTCAGTTATTGATGTTGGTCCATCATTACGAATGAACCAAATGGGGCTTCCTGTTCCAATGGCTCTTGAATTGTTCAAGCCATTTATCATGCACGAATTAGTTAAGCGTGGTTTATCCGCTAACGTTAAGGCAGCTAAGCGGAAGATTGACCGTCGTGATGATGATGTCTTTGATGTTCTTGAAGATGTTATCAAGGAACACCCAGTTCTTCTTAACCGGGCCCCTACATTGCACCGGTTAGGTATCCAGGCCTTTGAACCAATTCTGGTTTCTGGTAAGTCAATGCGTCTTCACCCATTGGTATGTACTGCTTACAATGCCGATTTTGATGGGGACCAGATGGCGATCCACGTACCACTTTCTGATGAAGCTCAAGCTGAAGCACGGCTATTAATGCTTGCCGCTTCTCACATTTTGAGTCCTCGTGACGGTGAACCAATCGTTTCTCCATCTCAGGATATGGTTATCGGTAACTACTACATGACCACTGAAGATAAGGGTCGTGAAGGTGAAGGGATGATCTTCAAGGATACCGATGAAGCTGAAATGGCATACCGGAACAACTATGTTTCACTCCAAACTCGTGTTGGTGTACAAGTTTCAGCATTCCCTGACAAGCCATTTACTGATGAACAACGCGGTAAGATCATGGTAACTAGTGTAGGTAAGTTATTGTTCAACCGGATTCTTCCTAAAGACTTCAATTACATTAACGAACCTACTGCTGATAACATTACTAAGGGTGTTGATGACCGCTTCTTCCTTGATCCGGGTGAAGATATCAACGAATACCTTGAAAATGCACCACTAGTTCCACCATTCAAGAAGGGCTTCTTGTCAGACTTAATTGCTGAAGTTTACAAGCAATACAAGGTTACCAAGACTTCTCAATTCCTTGACCGGATTAAGGACCTTGGTTACTACGAATCAACTATTTCTGGTTTAACTACCGCAATGTCAGATATTCATGACTTGCCTGAAAAGCCAGAAATTATTAAGAAGGCTCGTAAGCAAGTTGCCTTAGTTACCAAGCAATTCCGTCGTGGGTTGATTACTGATGACGAACGTTACGACCGGGTTATTGGTATCTGGAACGATGCAAAAGACAAAGTTCAAAACAAGTTGATTGAACATATGGACATCCATAATCCAATCAACATGATGTCTGACTCAGGTGCTCGTGGTAACATTTCTAACTTTACTCAGCTTGCCGGAATGCGTGGGTTGATGGCTTCTCCAAACGGTAAGATTATGGAATTGCCAGTTCTTTCTAACTTCTATGAAGGTTTGTCAGTGCTGGAAATGTTCATTTCTTCTCACGGTGCTCGTAAGGGAATGACCGATACCGCCTTGAAGACTGCTAACTCAGGTTACTTGACTCGGCGGTTAGTTGATGTTGCTCAGGATGTTGTTGTTCGTGAAAAGGACTGTGGCACTGACCGTGGCCTTGAAGTTACTGCAATTACAAACGGTAACGAAATGATCGAACCACTTTACGACCGGATCATGGGTCGTTACACTATGAAGTCTGTCTTTGATCCAAAGACTGGCGAGAAGATCGTTGGTAAGAACGTTCTAATCGACGAAACAATGGCACAAAAGATCGTTGATGCTGGCGTTAAGAAGGTTACTATTCGTTCTGCATTTACTTGCAACACTGAACACGGTGTTTGTGAACGATGCTACGGCCGAAACGCAGCTACTGGTGACCGGGTTGAAGCCGGTGAAGCAGTTGGTACCGTTGCCGCTCAATCAATCGGTGAACCAGGTACTCAATTGACCTTGCGGAACTTCCACACTGGTGGTGTTGCCGGTAACGAAGATATTACTCAAGGTCTCCCTCGTGTTCAAGAAATTGTGGAAGCACGTAATCCTAAGGGGCGTGCAACCATTACTGAGGTTACTGGTGAAGTTGAATCAATCGAAGAAAATCCAGCAGAACGGACTAAGGATGTTACTGTTAAGGGTGAAACTGATACTCGGACATACACCTTACCAATTACTGCACGGATGCGGGTTGCTGAAGGTGACTTTATTCACCGTGGAACTGCTCTTAATGAAGGTTCAATTGATCCTAAGGAATTGATTCGGGTTCGTGATGTTCTTTCTACAGAAACTTATCTCCTTGCTGAAGTTCAAAAGGTTTACCGTATGCAGGGGATCGATCTGTTAGATAAGCACGTTGAAATCATGATTCGTCAAATGATGCGGAAGGTTCGTGTCATGGATCCAGGTGACACAGATATGTTGCCAGGACAATTAATGGACATTGGTCAATTCCGTGATGCTAACTACAAGACATTAGTAGCCGGTAATATTCCAGCTACTGCTCGTCCAGTTATCTTAGGAATTACCAAGGCTGCCCTTGAAACTAACAGTTTCTTATCAGCTGCTTCATTCCAGGAAACTACTCGTGTCCTGACTGATGCTGCTATTCGTGGTAAGAATGACCCATTAGTTGGTTTGAAGGAAAATGTTATTATCGGTAAGATCATTCCAGCAGGTACTGGTATGAGTACGTACCGGAACATTAAGCCAAAAGAAGTTAATGTTGCTGCTTACTCCATCAAAGATTTAGAAGCTAAGATGAAGGAAGAAGACAAGCAAAATTAATTAGCTTAATCCCATAAGAAGGACTATGACTTGATTGTCATGGTCCTTTTTGCTATTTTAAATAATGAAGAAGAACGATAGGTAGGGGAACTATGGCTAAGGGGCTATGGTTCTTCGTTATTTTTGGGAGAGAAAATGTCAAAGAAATATACTATTGAGATTCCGGAATCTGCAATGAAGAAAACGGGATTCACAGCAAATGAACAACTAGAACTAAATGTTAACCATAATGAAATTACGATTAGGCCGTCACGAGTAACAGATCAGTTGCCAAAAATTAGATTGTATTGGTATATTTTGCCAGCATTGGTTTTAACAATTGTCTTTTTTGCTTTCTGCCGTAACCAGCACATGAAGACAGTCCCAATTACTGGTGACTATTCGATTGCTTATGGTTCGATGCTATTAAGCTTGGTAAGCGGCTTGCTTGTTTTTGTGATTACCTTTATTGTCACAAAATTGCAAAATAATGGGCCAACGAGAAATATTTATTGGCGAAGCTTACCAGTAATTACAATTGCTTATGGATTAATTATTGCCTTTTCATTTTCAGCCTTTTTCTTGTTATTAGAGAAGCTATTTACAGATGCTCGATTCGATATTTATACTTCGACAACCTTTGTTTTTGTGATTATTGCCGCTATTAATTACT
Source organism: Limosilactobacillus vaginalis DSM 5837 = ATCC 49540 (assembly GCF_000159435.1). Taxonomy (GTDB): domain Bacteria; phylum Bacillota; class Bacilli; order Lactobacillales; family Lactobacillaceae; genus Limosilactobacillus; species Limosilactobacillus vaginalis. Next base: position 517,292 of record NZ_GG693412.1, read on the forward strand.
TGACAATTAATCTTGCGTTAACCCTCTCTTCGGCAATTATTACTAACTTGTTGACGATAATGATCATTGGCGGAATGCTATTTTCGATGTTAACTAATTCCACTCGCGATTGGTGGAAATATAACTTTAGCTTTTTGGGAACCTCACAAAACTCAGCGAACTTACAGTTTAACGTGACCTTAATATTTTCGGGACTACTAATGATGGCGTTAGTTGATTATCTTTTTGTTAATCTCCAACAAAAGTATCCGGGAATTAAAACTCAATTGTTACGGTGGCTATTGTATGGTGAAGCAGCTTGTATCGCAGCAATTGGCTTATTCCCTAACGATCCCAAATTTCATGTTCTGCATGACCGAATTTCAATGTGGTTAGTTTATATTATGTTAATTTTGATTGTTGCTATTCGCTGGATTCTTGCAGAAGTTACCAGACAATTCTTAGTCACTTCTTACGTGATTGGGGCGGTAATGGGAGCAGAATATATTGTCTTTAAACTGGCTAATTATTTGTCGTTAACGGCATTTGAACTGATCGAATTTGCTCTTTCATTTTCTTGGTTATTGCTGTTACTACAAAATATTGAAAACCTTGCTCAATATGGCGAACAGCTATTTCTTGTTAAAATAAAAAATAATTCAACAGAAGACGAGACACTAGTCGGAACAGAAAAGCAGCCTCAGGATGAAGCCAAGCGCTAATCCAGGAATGAGGGGCACCTTGCTGTTCCTTTTTATTAAGGCTGGAATTAGTGTTAGCAGGCAGCCAATTAAAACAATTTGTGCTGTTAATTCCCAGCCCCCTATTAAGTCGGTTACAAGGATGAATTCAATATCGCCTGTTCCCAGCCCCTTGGTAATATGCTGTAATCCCAAAAGAAAGAGTCCGATTATAACTAACTCAACCGTGACTTTGCCGATTGATAATGATTGGCGGGGAAGAACTAAAAGAAGGGGAAGCAACCCAATTAATGCGATTGGGTAGATTACCTGGCTAACGAAATCGGTTGTTGAAAGGTATAAAAGTGTAAGAATAACAATGGCAAAGATCAGGTTATGGTACCAGGAGGAAGTGAACGTCCAAGCCGTGACGAGAATAATCGTGAGTTCTGATAACGGAAAGAATGGTGAAATCTTGGCGTCACACCAATGGCAATGTCCCCGTTGAATGATAAAGCCCAGGATGGGAATAAGTTGCCACCAACTGAGAGGATGATGGCAATTATCACAAACAGAATGCTTTGGCGACCATGGCAATTGGTTATTAAGCTGCCGCTGACCACAGAGGGTAACAAAAGAAGCCAGGGTAGTAAGAATGGCACAATTAATAAATGTAAAAAACATTAGTATCATCTCCAGAAACTGTCTCTATAGATCCATAACGTAAAAATCACGAAATGATCTTTAGAAAAGTTAACAAGACCTCGTTGACATTAACAGAAGACCGTGATAGTCTATTAAAGGTGCTTTTTATAGCAACGTCGGTGTCTGTCGTTGGGCAGACTTTGCGTCAACGAAGGCACATAATTTAATAACATCCAAGCACTTTTTTTATTCATGAAAAAGAACCACCTGGATGTGTGGACTTAAAACTAGGAAGGGGAAAAATTATGCCAACCATTAACCAATTGGTACGTAAAGGCCGGAAGAGCCACAAGGGCAAGTCAAAGTCACCAGCTCTTGGATATGTTTACAACACATTTAAGAAGGAAGAAGTTAAGACTCCATCACCACAAAAGCGTGGAGTTGCTACCCGTGTCGGTACTATGACACCTAAGAAGCCTAACTCAGCTTTGCGGAAGTACGCTCGTGTACGTCTTTCAAACTTGATTGAAGTTACTGCTTACATCCCTGGTATTGGTCACAACCTCCAAGAACACTCAGTTGTTTTAATTCGTGGTGGTCGTGTTAAGGATTTGCCTGGGGTTCGTTACCACATCGTTCGTGGTACTCTTGATACTGCCGGTGTTGAAGGACGGATGCAATCACGTTCTAAGTACGGTACCAAGAAGCCTAAGGACAAGAAGTAAAATATTAGGAGGGATTAAGTAATGCCACGTAAAGGACATGTACAAAAGCGTGAAATTTTACCAGATCCAATGTACAACTCAAAGTTGGTTACCAGCTTGATTGACCACTTGATGATCGATGGTAAGCGCGGAACTGCTACTAAGATTTTGTATGCAGCATTTGATGAAATTAAGAATGAAACAGGTAACAACCCTGTAGAAGTTTTCGAACAAGCTATGGAAAACGTTATGCCTGTTCTTGAAGTTAAGGCTCGTCGTGTTGGTGGTTCAAACTACCAAGTTCCAATCGAAGTTCGTCCAGAACGTCGGACCACTTTAGGTCTTCGTTGGATTGTTCAATACGCACGGTTGCGTGGTGAACACACAATGGTTGAACGTCTTGCACGTGAAATCATCGATGCTTCAAACAACACTGGTGCCTCAGTTAAGAAGCGTGAAGATACTCACCGTATGGCTGAAGCCAACCGTGCTTTCGCACACTACCGCTGGTAATCACTGCGAATTGAAACCGGTTGTCTAACCAGTTACAATATAGGGGTGACGTAGATTATTTGAATAACCGTCATCCCTTTTTCTAAATAAAGTTTGATTTTGAAATAACCATATTCTGGAAGGAGATACACTTTTAAGATGGCTAACAAACGTGAATACCCTCTTGACAAGACTCGTAACATCGGTATCATGGCCCACATCGATGCCGGTAAGACGACTGCCACTGAACGGATTCTTTACTACACTGGTAAGATTCACAAGATTGGTGAAACCCACGATGGTGCTTCACAAATGGACTGGATGGATGAAGAAAAGGAACGTGGTATCACTATCACTTCCGCAGCCACTACTGCCGTTTGGAAGGATTACCGGATTAACATTATCGATACCCCAGGACACGTGGACTTCACTGTCGAAGTTGAACGTGCACTTCGGGTTCTTGATGGTGCCGTAACTGTTCTTGATGCCCAAGCCGGGGTTGAACCACAAACCGAAACTGTTTGGCGTCAAGCTGATGACTTTAACGTTCCACGGATTGTGTTTGCTAACAAGATGGATAAAGTTGGTGCCAACTTTGACTACTCAGTTCAAACTATTAAGGATCGTTTGAACGTTACCCCATTGCCAATCCAAATGCCAATTGGTGCCGAAGATACTTTCTCTGGTGTCGTTGACTTGGTTAAGATGGTTGCTTATGTTTATGACGAAGATAAGCTTGGTACTAACTGGGACACTGTTGATATTCCTGATGATATGAAGGAAGAAGCACAAAAGCGTCACGATGCCTTGATCGAAACCTTAGCTGACATTGATGACAACATCATGGAAAAGTACCTTGAAGGTGACGAAATTTCCGTTGACGAAATTAAGGCTGCTATTCGTAAGGGTACTTTGGAACAAAAGCTCTTCCCTGTATTAGCTGGTTCAGCTTATAAGGATAAGGGTATCCAAATGATGCTTGATGCTGTTATTGATTACTTACCATCACCACTTGATGTTAAGCCATTCGTTGCTCACGATGCTGATGGTAATGAAGTTGAATTGACTGCCGGTGATAATAAGCCATTTGCTGCTTTGGCATTTAAGATTGCTACTGACCCATTCGTTGGTCGTTTAACATTCTTACGGGTTTACACTGGTTCACTTCAATCAGGTTCATACGTTCTTAACGCAACTAAGGACAAGCGTGAACGGATTGGTCGTTTGCTTCAAATGCACTCCAACCAACAACACGAAATTCCAGAAGTATTCTCTGGTGATATTGCTGCTGCTATTGGTTTGAAGAACACTACTACTGGTGATTCATTAACTGATCCTGATCACCCACTTCAACTTGAATCAATGGACTTCCCTGACCCAGTTATCCAAGTTTCTGTTGAACCTAAGTCAAAGGCTGACCAAGACAAGATGGACAAGGGTCTCCAAAAGTTGGCTGAAGAAGATCCAACCTTTAAGGCTGAAACTAACCCAGAAACTGGTGAAACTTTGATCGCCGGAATGGGTGAACTTCACTTGGACATCATTGTTGAACGTCTCCGTCGTGAATTCCACGCCGAAGTTACTGTTGGTAAGCCACAAGTTTCCTACCGTGAAGCATTTACTAAGAAGGTATCTGCACAAGGTAAGTTTGTTCGTCAATCTGGTGGTAAAGGTCAATACGGTGATGTATGGATCGAATTCACACCACTTGAAGAAGGTAAGGGCTTTGAATTCGAAGATGCCATTGTTGGTGGTGTTGTTCCTCGTGAATTCATTCCTGCCGTTGAACAAGGTTTGAAGGAAGCTATGCAAAACGGTGTATTAGCAGGCTACCCACTTGTTGATATGCACGCTAAGCTTTACGATGGTAGTTACCACGAAGTCGACTCTAGTGAAGCCGCCTTCAAGGTTGCTGCATCACTTGCATTAAAGAACGCTGCTAAGAAAGCAGATCCAGTTATCCTCGAACCTATTATGAAGGTTGACATCGTTGTTCCTGAAGAAAACATGGGTGACGTTATGGGTCAAGTTACTGCTCGTCGTGGTACCATTGATGGTATGGAAGAACGTGGTAACGCTCAACAAATCCACTCATTTGTTCCACTTTCAGAAATGTTCGGTTATGCTACTGCCCTTCGTTCTGCTACCCAGGGTCGTGGTACCTTCACTATGACTTTCGATCATTACTCAGCTGTTCCTAAGTCAGTTCAAGAAAAGATCATTAAGGAAAGCGGCAATAACTAATCATTATTGTTAATTAACCTTAGAAGGGGCCTGAAGACGAATTAGTCTTCAGGCCCTTTTCCTATCCTTTAAATAAAAACGAATTATTAAGTATTTACATTTAAAATAGTTCGTGTTAACCTAATGATACAAATTTATTGAAAGGAAATAATTTGATGGAGAACATCGTTATTCACGGAACTTACTTTACATTTAAAAATGTGAATGAAGTAGAATCCCATGAAGATCATTTAATTTGTATTGATCGTAGTGGAACCATAACACGAACATTGTCGCCAGTTGATGCTGAGTATTCACAAATACTAAATGATGCTCGACAAGCGGGGCGATTAATTGAGTTAAAGCCTAACCAATACTTATTACCAGGTTTCATTGATCTTCATGTCCATGCTCCACAATGGCCTCAAGCAGGATTAGCACTTGACTTACCGTTGGCCGATTGGTTGAATCACTATACTTTTCCGTTAGAAGCTAAGTTTGCCGATTCTTACTATGCTCGTCGTGTTTATCAAGATTTTGTCCATCAATTGCTTAGTCATGGTACTACTACTGCAATGATGTTTGGGACGATTCATAACGATGCTAATGTAGAATTAGCACGTCAATCTGTTACACAAGGCTTACGTGCGTTTGTTGGCCAAGTTGTCATGGATAATCCGGAACAAACACCGGATTATTATCGCAACCAATCATCGGTAAGTGCTCTTCATGCAACGGAGCAATTTATTAAAGAGATATTTGAATTAGCAAAGAAGACTTCATCAACAGTGGTTCCGGTTATTACACCACGGTTTGTGCCGAGCTGTACGGACGAAGCATTAACTGGTCTTGGTCAGCTTGCCAAACAGTATGATTTACCGGTTCAGTCTCATTTAAGTGAAAGTAATTGGGAACATGGATACGCAATTAAGCGATTTGGCATTCATGATACGGCTGTAATGGATCATTTTCACCTATTAACAGAAAAATCAGTAATGGCTCATGGAACCCAGCTAACTAGTGATGACTTAACGACCCTTCGCCAAAGAGGAACCACGATTGCCCATTGCCCAATTTCAAATGTTTATTTTGGGAATGGGGTTTTAGCGGTTAAAAAATTGTTAGCCTATGGAAACAGCGTTGGCTTAGGGAGCGATATTTCAGGGGGCTATTCGCCAAGTCTTTACCATAATATTCGGCAAGCAATTAAGTCTTCACAGATGCTTACGGATGGGGTTGATAGTTCGCTAGCAACGGCAACTCGTGGTGTTAAAGACTCACGAATAACAATGGCAAATGCATTTTACTTGGCGACTGTTGGCGGGGCTAAAGCTCTTCAACTAAAGGTTGGGAAAATTGCTCCAGGCTTTCAAGCTGACTTTCAGATTGTCAATGGACATCAGCCATTAATGAAACTATCAATTGCTGATGTTTTTCAGCGATTAATGTATCAAACCGAACAACAAGATATTCAAAGTGTTTATGTTGCTGGTAAAAGGGTTTATGAAAGAGAGTAGGAGGATAACTTAATGGATGAAAAAGCACAATTATTGATTGGACCCGATGAAAAGGTTCCAACCGGGGAAGCAGTATTACTTGGTTTACAACACGTTTTGGCAATGGACGTTTATGTTCCGCCAATTATTCTTGGTGGACTATTGGCAATGGGGGCAGCTGATTCCACGGGATTGCTCCAAGCAACGTTTTTAGCCTGTGGGATTGGTACAATCTTACAAACGGCTTACTTTATGAAAATGCCCGTTTCTCAAGGACCATCATTCGTTCCCTTAACTGCGGCTGCTGGGGTTGTTCTTGCTATTGGCGGCCTTCATGGTGGTGGGATGTCAACATTAATGGGTGCACTACTTGTCGGTGCAATTTTGTTAATCCTGCTTGGGCTAAGCGGCTTCTTCCAAAAAATTATTAACCGTTTAGTTCCAGCTGTTGTTGGTGGGACAATTATTACTTGCGTTGGTTTATCACTAATTCCTTCAGCATTGAACGATAATATCTTTGAGGCTAAAGGTGATGTTTACCAAAACATGGAATTAGCAGGAATTACCGCTGCTATCTTAATTGTTTGTGTAGCAATCAGTATTCGTTTCCCTAAGGTTCAAAAGTTATTTAAGACTGGTTCAATTGTAATTGCCTTGTTAGTCGGAACTGCAATTAGTGCTTCAATGGGACGTTTTGATGCTTCATCCGTTGCAGCAGCCCCATGGTTTAGTCTTCCTCAACGAACAATTTTTCACTGGGGAATCCACTTTGATATGACTGCAATTTTTACCTTCATTATTATTTATGCAATTTTAACTACTGAAACTACCGGGACCTGGTTTGCAATGGGTGCCGTAACAAATCATGAAATTACTGATAAGCAATGGAACCGGGGAATTATTGGTGAAGGCCTTAGTTGTTTAATTGCTACGATTACCGGGACAACACCTGTTACGGGATACTCTACAAATGCTGGAATTATTTCAATCACTGGTGTTGCCAGTAAGATTGTGTTTGTCGCCGCTGGGGTATGGTTCATTATCTTGGGATTCTGTACAAAGCTTTCAGCCTTTCTTGCAGCTATTCCGGCTCCAGTAATTGGTGGGGTTTTCGCTATCATTACTGTGACAATTATGTTAAATGGGTTAAATGTTATCCGAAACTTAAAGGTCCGAGAAAGTGACCTCTACATCATCGGATTGCCAATTGTGATTACGATTGCTTTAGTGTTAATTCCGCAAAAAATTGTTCATGGGGCACCCCAAATGGTTCAATACCTTCTTGGTTCACCAGTTGCAATGGCAGCAATTACGGCAATTGTTCTTAACCTCATAATGCCAAAGCGGGCTAAAATTTAATTTATTCTCAAAAAGCTCCCTAGCGTCTAAATGACGTTGGGAGCCTTTTCTAGTTATTTTTTTCGGTTAAACATAATTAGTGAGATCAAAGCAGCTACTAGCGTCCAGATTAAACCAGCGATGCTTACGATTAAGCCAGGACGGAAGCCAGGTAATTGATAAGTGAACTTTATCTGGTGTGTACCGGCCGAAAGCGGAATTCCTAGGAATGCTTGGTTGGTTCTAACTGTTTTAACGGCTTTACCGTTTACGGTTGCCCGCCAACCACTTGAGTACGGAATTGAGGAGGTAAGGATTCCCTTTCTGCTAGTACTGATTGTGCCTTGAATTTGATTCCGACCAAACTTGATATTCTGCAAACCATGCTTCTTAATGTTTGCCAATTGATTTTGGTAATGATCATCAAGCTTTTCAGCAACTACCTGGTACTTTAATTGATAAGTACCAAGTTTTGTTGGTTGAAACGAAAGATGATCTGGAAGACCACCAGCATAGTAGCCAATATTCAACGTTGAATTTTTAACTTGCTTAAAGAATGAAAGGGTACTTTGCTTTGGTTGATTAATTGTTGCGGTACCAAAGCGGCTGCCAACGTTAATCTTAAAGCTAATATCAGGTGAACCATTAAGAACATGATAGCGCCAATAACGATACTGATTATATTTATAATTAACGCTACTGCCAGGATTAGTTGCCATCTGTTGGAGGTGTTTCTGCTCATATTTGAGCTGCTCCTTCATTGAAAATGGGGTGAACTTAATTTGACTAAACTCAATGTGAAGTTCAGATCCACGAAGTTTTCGTCTAAAAGTAGAGTTTGTTAATTGCGGCAGCTCAATCCGGTATTTCTCCTCGCTATCCGTATACTTTAAGTTTTTGGGGTTAACCTTATTCAACCGGTTTGATATTAAATTGCTTTTTAACTTATAGACGTGGTTATTAAGATTTGCGGCTTTCATTCCCTTAGTAACGTTTTCATGGTTAACCACCACCCCACTTGCCAGTGCTCGCTCCTTCTCGGTAGGGGATAACTTGTGGTAACGTTTCTGACTAATGTAGCTATCTTGCCAGTAAATTAGTGGGAAAGCATTATTTGATTTATAGCGGTTTGTCTGGGTAGGAATAAAGTCTTTTTTGTCCTTGATATTGCTTGGCTGGCCAGAATCGTAATTAATAATGGGGGTAGATGATTGATCCAGAAAATAACCAGCAGGAATCTTGGTAGCATTTTCACCATCACTCTGAACAAATAAGTACTTAACGCCTAAAAAGTTATTAAGAACCGTCCGATCATCAACTTGACGAAGGGGGACGTTTGCTTGGTACTGGTTATTTTGCAAGCTTGTACTGAAATCACCTAAATATTGATTTTGCAGTGAATAATATGAATCAATATTATGAAGTCCAGAAGTAAGATCGTTATCAATAGTTGGAACATCAATGATTTGATTTTGGCTAATTGTTGATACCCGGTAAGTAGGGGTACGAGTCAAATCTTTGTCAAGTCCTCCATAACGCATTGCCATCATTTGCTGGTATTGTCCACGGTTAAGCATCTTAGTACTGAAATCCCCATTAAACGGAAATGATGCGTAGATTGCGTTGAATCCTGCGTTAAGAACGATAATTCCAAAAAGCCAAAGCTGGGGATAGCTAAGACGATGAAAGTTAATCAACCAGAGAAGGAGTAATGAAGTTATAAGAAAAAGGAGGGGGATAATGATATCATTTTCGCTTTCAAAGAGAAATGTAACGAGAAGAACCACTACATAAATTCCCGTTGCGGAAGAAATAATTTTTAGCGAGTGGTGAGAGAGTGAGGTAGCATTTTCAACTAATAGGCAAATTGCCATTGCTAAGGGAAGGTAGATTAAGAGGGTCCAGCGATTCGAAGCAGCCATCATTCCGTTAAAGGCTGCACCAACAGCAGGAATGAGGAGCATGATAAGGGCAAGGCTAAGGCTAATTGTGATTAATGGGTACTTTTTAGCATGAATATAGACATAGACAAGGGCAATGAAACCGATAGAAACAATTCCCAAAGCACTCCAAAACATAAAGGACCATTGATCACCGTTGATTAACTGTTTCGGTAAGAAGAGATAGTAGTATAGCGGGTAAACCTTTAAGCCATTTGCAAATTGTGCCCCAAGCCGAGTTGAATGACTAACAGCAATCAGCTCTGGGATCCACATAATGGCTGATAAGAGCAGACTTGTAATGGTAGCAAAGGCTAACTTAATAAATACTTGGAGATAATTAAGAACCCTTAAGTACTTGGTCGTAACACGAAGAATAAGGTAGATTAATGAACCGATCCCGAGAATAAATGCCAGATAGTAGTTACTAATGAGCATCCATGTGAAAGCACCAGTTAATGGCCATGCAGAGCCACCCTGTAAAATTCGTTCAATTTGAACCACGATTAATGGAAAAAGAATAAAGGGTGTTGTAAAAAACGGTTGGGCAACGCAAGCATATAATAGGAAAGAATTTACTAGATAAGCAGTTGTTCCTGCGAGAATGGTTGTATTCTTAAATTTGAAATGCTGCGCAAAATAAACAAAGGAGAGACCGACACAGTACATCCGAATAATGCTAATGAACTGGTAAGCTCGGGTAATTTCACGTGCCGGAAAGAGCAGTGCCAAATAGGAAAAAATATCTCCAATATTATAATAGGAAAAGACTTGGAAAGTATCTGATCCTAATCCAAATTGCCAGGACCAAAAATTAAGCTTTCCAGGGTGATGAAGAAAATTAACCACTGCTTGACGGTACTGGGCTAAAAGAGGAAGGTGCTGATTTAAAGCATCCTTACTCCAGATAATACTATGACCAGTTACTAAATATGTCCCGAAAATACATAAAGCAAGGAATAAAAAGAGAACTGTGTATTCGAGGTATAGTTTAGTGACGTTTTTTTTCTTAAACGAAAACTCCATAAGTAACTCCTTGATAAATAAATGTACAATGATCATATTTTAGCATTTGTTAGTACAAACACGACAAAAACTAAAAAATATTGCAGAAAAATTTCGTGACTGCAATCAACTTGTAAAGAAAAAAGTGAAATTAATTTCTCAAAAAGGTTGATATAACAATCATTCTTTAGTATTATGGATAGGTGCTTGAGTTCAAGAGGTATATTTTGTATACCCCCAAACGAAATTAAGCTGCGAAGCGATGATGCGGAAGGTTGCGACACACCCGGCCGCTTTGCCACAGGATGTGGCGGTAATTTCCGCGGAGCTAGTCAAATTTTAAATCTGACGAAGGAGGGAATATAATGGCAAAACAAAAGATTCGTATTCGGTTAAAGGCTTATGAACACCGTATCCTTGATCAATCAGCAGACAAGATTGTTGAAACTGCAAAGCGTACAGGTGCTCAAATTTCAGGTCCTATCCCGTTGCCAACTGAACGGACTATTTACACTGTTCTCCGTTCACCACATAAGTTTAAGAAGTCTCGGGAACAATTTGAAATGCGCACTCACAAGCGTTTGATTGATATCGTTGATCCAACACCAAAGACTGTTGATTCACTTATGAAGCTCGATCTTCCAAGTGGTGTTGATATCGAAATTAAGTTGTAATTATATTTTTAAATTAAATTATTTTAGGAGGTGTACTCATGGCCAAAGGAATCTTAGGTAAAAAGGTTGGGATGACTCAAGTTTTTACTGACAACGGTGAATTAGTACCAGTTACTGTTATTGATGTAACGCCAAACGTTGTTATGCAAATTAAGACCGTTGAAAACGATGGTTACAATGCCGTTCAACTTGGTTTTGACGACAAGCGTGAAATCTTGAGTAACAAGCCTGAACAAGGTCATGCAGCAAAAGCAAACACGACCCCTAAGCGCTTCATCGGTGAAATCCGTGACGCTGAATTAGGGGATGACATCAAGGTTGGAGACGAAGTTAAGGCTGATGTCTTCAATGAAGGTGAAACTGTCGACGTTACGGGTGTTACAAAGGGTCATGGTTACCAAGGTAACATTCACAAGGACAACCAATCACGTGGACCAATGTCACACGGTTCTCGTTATCACCGTCGTCCAGGTTCATTAGGACCAATTATTAACCGTGTCTTCAAGGGAATGAAGTTACCAGGTCGTATGGGTGGCAAGACTGTCACTATGCAACACCTTGAAGTGGTTAAGGTTGATCTTGATAACAATGTTCTTTTAATTAAGGGTAACGTTCCTGGTGCTAACAAGTCATACGTTACTATTAAGAATTCTGTGAAGGCTAACACTAAGAAGAGCCTGAGCAAGCAACACAACAAATAATTAAGAAAGGAGGAAGTTAATAATGACTAGCGTTAATTTGTACAAGCAAGATGGTAGCCAAAACGGTACTATCGATTTGAATGCTGATATTTTCGGTATTGAACCAAATGAAAATGCTGAGTTTGAAGCCATTCTTCGTCAACGTGCTTCAATGCGTCAAGGTACTCATGCCGTAAAGAACCGTTCAGCTGTTAGCGGTGGTGGTAAGAAGCCATGGCGTCAAAAGGGTACTGGTCGTGCTCGTCAAGGTTCAATCCGTTCACCACAATTCCGTGGTGGTGGTATTGTCTTCGGCCCAACTCCACGTTCTTACAAGTACAGCCTTCCTCGCAAGGTTCGTCAACTTGCTATTAAGTCTGCCCTTTCTCAAAAGGTTCTCGACAACGCTTTAGTTGTTGTTGATGCATTAAACTTTGATGCACCAAAGACTAAGGAATTTGCAGGAGTTATGGATAACCTTAAGGTTGCCGAAAAGGTACTGGTTGTTGTTACTGATGATGACAAGAACGCTGCTTTGTCTGCTCGCAACTTGGCAAATGCCACTGTTGTTACACCAGCTGGTGTTAACATCTTAAGTGTTGTTGACAGTCAAAAGATTGTCATCACTAAGTCAGCTCTTTCTCAAGTAGAGGAGGTGCTCGCATAATGGAAGCACGCGAAGTTATCTTACGTCCAGTAGTTACTGAAGCTTCAATGGCTGGTATGGACGACAAGCGTTACACATTCGATGTTGATTTACGAGCAACTAAGACACAAGTAAAGAATGCTGTTGAAGAAATCTTTGGTGTTAAGGTTGTTAAGGTAAACATCATGAACTTAAAGGGTAAGAAGAAGCGTCAAGGCCGTTACGTTGGTTACACTAAACGTCGTCGTAAGGCTATTGTTACTTTATCTGCCGACTCAAATGAAATTAAGCTGTTTAATGACAGCGAAAACTAATCATTAGAAAAAGGAGGAAAACATAGTGGGAATTCGTAAGTACAAACCTACTACTAACGGTCGCCGTAATATGAACGGTTATGACTTTGCAGAAATTACAAAGTCAGCTCCAGAAAAGTCATTATTGGCTCCTTTGAAGCACAAGGCTGGTCGTAACAGCTACGGTCACATTACTGTTCGTCACCGTGGCGGTGGTGTAAAACGTCAATACCGTATCGTTGACTTCAAGCGGATTAAGGATAATGTACCTGCAACCGTAAAGGCAATTGAATATGATCCAAACAGGACTGCAAACATTGCTTTACTTGGTTATGCTGATGGTACTAAGTCATACATCTTGGCTCCAAAGGGCCTTAAGGTTGGTATGACTGTTCAATCTGGTCCAGATGCTGATATCAAGGTTGGTAATGCTCTTCCATTAAAGAATATTCCAGTTGGTACAGTTATTCACAACATTGAATTAAAGCCAGGCAAGGGTGGTCAATTAGCTCGTTCAGCTGGTGCTTCTGCTCAATTACTTGGTAAGGAAGAAAAGTATGTACTTGTTCGTTTATCATCTGGTGAAGTTCGGATGGTTCTTGCAACTTGCCGTGCTACTATCGGTACTGTTGGTAATGATGAACATGCATTGCTGATTAAGGGTAAAGCTGGTCGTACTCGTTACGCTGGTCAACGTCCACACGTTCGTGGTTCTGTTATGAACCCTAATGATCACCCACATGGTGGTGGTGAAGGTAAGCAACCTGTTGGTTTACCATCTCCTCTGTCTCCATGGGGTAAGAAGACCGCTGGTAAGAAGACTCGTTCACACAAGGCTCGTTCAAACAAGTTCATTGTTCGTGGTCGGAAGCGCGGTCCACACACTCGTTAAGATTAAATATCGCTTAAATACCCGAGAGGAGGTACACTAAATGGGTCGTAGTTTGAAGAAGGGACCTTTCGCTGATGCTTCTCTATTAAAGAAGGTTAAGGAACAAGAAGGTTCTGATAAGAAGACTGTCATCAAGACATGGTCACGTCGTTCAACAATTTTCCCAAGTTTTATCGGTTATACTTTTGCTGTATATGATGGTCGTAAGCACGTGCCAGTTTACGTACAAGAAGATATGGTTGGTCATAAGCTTGGTGAATTTGTTCCAACACGGACTTTCCATGGTCACGCTACTGATGACAAGGCAACTAAGTAAGGAGGGTGAACAATAGACATGGCTGAAAACATTACATCCGCTAAGGCAACTGCTAAGATGGTTCGTGTTTCTGCACGTAAGGTTCGTCTTGTTTTAGACGCAATTCGCGGTAAAAGCGTTGCTGAAGCATTTGCTATTCTGAAGTTCACTCCTCGTGGTGCCGCTTCAGATGTTGAAAAAGTATTAAATTCTGCTGTTGCAAACGCTGAAAACAATTTTGACTTAGATCGTGCTTCACTTGTTGTTAGCGAAGCATTCGCAAACGAAGGACCAACCCTTAAGCGGTTCCGTCCACGTGCTAAGGGCTCCGCTTCACCAATTAACAAGCGGACTAGTCATATTACAGTGGTTGTTACAGAACGATAGGAGGAATGAATAGTGGGTCAAAAGATCAATCCTAATGGTTTTCGTGTTGGGGTCATTCGCGACTGGACTGCTAAGTGGTATGCAGAAAAAGATTTTGCAAACTACTTAAACGAAGACCTTCGGATCCGTAAGTACATTGAAAAGCGACTTGCTGATGCCTCAGTATCAACCGTTGAAATTGAACGTGCTGCTAACCGCGTAAACGTTTCAATTCATACTGCCAAGCCTGGTATGGTTATTGGTAAGGGTGGTTCAGAAGTTGAAGCACTTCGTAAGGAATTAAACAAGTTAACTGGTAAGCGTGTCCACATTAACATTGTGGAAATTAAGAAGCCAGACTTGGATGCTCACCTTGTTGGTGAAAGTATCGCTCGTCAATTGGAAGCACGTATCGCATTCCGTCGTGCAATGCGTGGTGCTATGCAACGTGCAATGCGTGCCGGTGCTAAGGGTATTAAAACTCAAGTTGCTGGTCGGTTGAATGGTGCAGATATGTCACGGGTTGAATCATACTCAGACGGAACTGTTCCTTTGCACACTTTGCGTGCCGACATTGATTACTCTTGGGATGAAGCAAATACTACATACGGTGTTCTTGGTGTAAAGACTTGGATTTACCGTGGTGAAGTTTTGCCAACCAAGAAGAACAACGATGAAGAAGGAGGGAAGTAAACATGCTAGTACCTAAGCGAGTTAAGCACCGTAAGGTTCAACGTGGCCACATGCGTGGTGAAGCCAAGGGTGGTAAGACTGTTTCATTCGGTGAGTTTGGTTTACAAGCATTGGATTCCCACTGGATTAGTAACCGTCAAATTGAAGCTGCTCGTATCGCTATTACCCGTTACATGAAGCGTGGTGGTAAGGTTTGGATTAAGATCTTCCCTCAACTTTCCTACACTAGCAAAGGTGTTGGTGTCCGGATGGGTAATGGTAAGGGTGCCCCAGAAGGATGGGTTGCCCCAGTTAAGCGTGGCAAGGTAATGTTCGAAGTAGCAGGTGTATCTGAAGAAACTGCTCGTGAAGCTTTACGTCTTGCCGGTCACAAGTTGCCAGTTCGCACTAAGATCGTAAAACGTGAGGAAGTAGGTGGACAATCTAATGAAAAGTAAAGATTACGTACAAGAACTGAATGGATTAACCACTGAGAAGCTACTTGACCGTGAAAAGGAACTGAAGGAGCAATTATTTAACTTACGTTTCCAATTAGCAACCGGCCAATTGGAAAACACTGCAAGTCTTAAGCAAGTACGCAAAGACATTGCCCGGGTTAAGACAGTTCTTCGTCAACAAGAATTAAATAAATAAAGAATACGAAAAGGAGGATTAGCGCATGAGTGAAGAACGTAATGCACGTAAGGTTTATCAAGGCCGCGTTGTTTCCGATAAAATGGATAAGACTATCACTGTTGTGATTGATACTTACAAGAGTGCCCCAATTTACGGCAAGCGTGTTAAGTATTCTAAGAAGTACTACGCACATGACGAAAACAACGAAGCTAAGACTGGCGACACTGTACAAATCATGGAAACACGTCCATTATCTGCAAAGAAGCGTTTCCGTCTTGTAAAGATTGTCGAAAAGGCTGCTACCCTTTAATTAGCAGACAACTCTAAATTTCGTATTCTAATTCTTATTCAAAGATGGAAGGAGGACATTAACCGTGATTCAACAAGAAAGTCGGTTGAAGGTCGCTGATAACTCCGGTGCCCGCGAAATCTTGGTAATCAAGATCTTAGGTGGTTCCCGAGTAAAAACAGGTAATATTGGTGATATTATTGTTGCTACTGTAAAGCAGGCAACACCAGGTGGCGTTGTCAAAAAGGGTGACGTTGTTAAGGCTGTTGTAGTACGGACTAAGCAAGGTCTACACCGTAAGGATGGTTCATACATCAAGTTTGATGAAAACGCTGCTGTTTTGATTAACAACGATAAGAGCCCTAAGGGTACCCGTATTTTTGGCCCAATTGCTCGTGAACTTCGTGGAGATGACTTCATGAAGATCGTTTCATTAGCTCCAGAAGTTCTGTAAGATTTACCCAAAAATAAGGAGGTGCACTATCAACATGTTCATTAAAACAGGTGACAAAGTTCGCGTTATCGCCGGTAAGGACAAGGGCAAGGAAGGTACTGTTAAAAAGACCATTGCTTCTGCAAACCGTGTGATCGTTGAAGGCATTAACATGGTTAAGAAACACCAAAAGCCAAGTAACTCAAACCCTAATGGTGGAGTTATTGATACTGAAGCTGCTATCAGTGCTTCAAATGTTATGCTGATTGATCCTTCTACTAACGAACCAACCCGTGTTGGTTTCAAGTTCGTTGATGGTAAGAAGGTTCGTTTTGCCAAGAAATCTGGCAAGACTATCGACTAAAATTAATTACGAAAGGAGGAATAACTTCCAATGGAAAATCGTTTGAAAGCTAAGTACGAAAGTGAAATCCGTCCAGCATTGATTGAAAAGTTTAACTATTCATCAATCATGCAAGCACCTAAGATTGACAAGATTGTCTTAAACATGGGTGTTGGTGACGCTACTACCAACTCAAAGAACCTTGATGAAGCCGTTGAAGAATTGGGATTGATTTCTGGACAAAAGCCTTTAATTACTAAGGCTAAGAAGTCAATCGCCGGCTTCCGTCTTCGTGAAGGAATGTCAATTGGTGCCAAGGTCACTTTACGTGGTGAACGCATGTATGATTTCTTGGATAAGTTGATTAATGTTTCATTACCTCGTGTTCGTGATTTCCATGGTGTAAGCAACAAGTCATTTGATGGCCGTGGTAACTACACTTTAGGTATTCGTGAACAATTAATCTTCCCTGAAATTGATTTTGATAAGGTTAACCGTGTTCGTGGTTTGGATGTTGTTATTGTTACAACTGCACAAACTGATGAAGAATCACACGAATTATTGGCTCAACTTGGTATGCCGTTCGCTAAATAAAGGAGGTTCCACAAATTGGCTAAAAAATCAATGATTGCTAAGTGCAACCGTCCAGCTAAGTTCTCAAGTCGTGAATACACACGTTGTGCACGTTGTGGACGTCCGCACTCAGTTTACCGTAAATTCCACTTATGCCGGCTTTGCTTACGAGAACTTGCCCACAAGGGACAAATTCCTGGTTTAAAGAAGGCTAGCTGGTAAACAAATCACCGACAAAGGAGGAAAACATCGATGTCTATGAGTGATCCAATCGCAGATTTCTTAACTCGTATTCGTAACGCTAATATGGCTCAACACGAATCAGTAGAAGCACCTGCATCAAAGATGAAGAAGGACATCGCCGAAATCTTAAAGAATGAAGGTTTCATTCGCGATGTTGAATACGTTGACGATAACAAGCAAGGCATCATTCGTGTCTTCTTAAAGTATGGTAACGATGGTCAACGGGTTATTTCCGGATTAAAGCGGATTTCTAAGCCTGGTCTTCGTACATACGTTAAGGCTGACGCAGTGCCAAAGGTTCTCAACGGATTAGGGATTGCCATTATCTCAACATCTGAGGGTGTTGTGACTGACAAGGTTGCTCGCGCCAAGAAAATTGGTGGCGAAGTTATCGCCTACATTTGGTAATTAATTAAATTAAGTTAGGAGGTGCAAGCATGAGTCGTATTGGTTACAAGGAAATTGATCTACCAGAAGGTGTAGAAATTTCTCAACAAGGTAATATTGTGACTGTAAAGGGTCCTAAGGGTACTTTAAGTCGCGAAATTTCACCATTGATCAAGATGAGCGTTGAAGGCAACGTTGTAAAATTTGATCGTGATGAAGATAGCAACCAAGTTAAGATGGTTCACGGAACAACCCGTGCAAACGTCAACAACATGGTTGAAGGTGTTGTTAATGGATTTAGTAAGACCTTGAAGCTTGTCGGTGTTGGTTACCGTGCTCAATTTAAGGGTAACAAGCTTATTTTGACTGTTGGTTACTCACAACCAGTTGAAATGGACAAGCCTGAAGATGTTGATATTAAGGTTCCTGACAACACTACTATTGAATTAAGCTCAATCAACAAGCAACACCTTGGTGATTTTGCTGCTTTAGTTCGTGCCGTTCGTTCACCTGAACCATACAAGGGTAAGGGTATTCGTTACGAAAACGAACACATTATTCGTAAGGAAGGTAAGACTGGTAAGTAATATTTGGTTACTAACTAGTTATTATCGACAAATTAAACTATATTTTATATTAAGAGGTGACTGTTGTGATTTCTAAACCAGATAAGAATAAGATCCGTCAACGTCGTCATATGCGCGTTCGCGGTAAGATTTCTGGTACTGCGGAGCGCCCACGCTTAAGTGTTTACCGTTCAAACAAAAACATTTACGCTCAATTAATTGATGACGTAAAGGGTGTGACGCTCGCAAGTGCCTCCACAATTGACAGTGAAGTTAGTGGAAAGAGCAAGACTGAACAAGCTAGTGGTGTTGGTGAATTAATTGCCAAGCGTGCTGCTGCAAAGAACATCACTAATGTTGTTTTTGATCGTGGTGGATACCTTTACCATGGTCGTGTTCAAGCATTAGCTGAAGCTGCTCGTGAAAACGGACTTAAATTCTAAAGAAAAGGAGGAATAACCTGCAATGACATCATCAGAATTCATTGATCCAGCAAAGTTGGACTTAGACGATCAAGTTGTTGCCATCAACCGGATTACCAAGGTTGTTAAGGGTGGTCGTCGGATGCGTTTTGCCGCTTTAGTAATTGTCGGCGATCGTAAGGGCCATGTTGGTTTTGGTACTGGTAAGGCTCAAGAAGTTCCTGAAGCTATTCGTAAGGCTCAAGCTGCTGCTGAAAAGAACCTGATCACTGTTCCTATCGTTGGTACTACTATTCCACACGAAGTTATCGGTACATACGGTGGTGGAAAGATTATGTTGAAGCCAGCCGTTGAAGGTTCCGGGGTTGCTGCCGGTGGTGCGGTCCGTAACGTTATGGACCTTGCTGGTGTAGCCGATGTTACTTCAAAGCGTCTTGGTTCAAACACTCCTGTTAACGTTGTTCGTGCAACATTCGAAGGTTTGAAGCAATTAAAGAGCGCTGAAGAAGTTGCTAAACTTCGTGGCGTTTCTGTAGACCACTTAGCAGAATAAGGAGGGCACTAATTATGGCTCAAGTTAAAGTTACTTTAATCCACAGTGTTGCCCACCGTCAGCCAACTCAACGCCGGACTGTTAAGGCTTTGGGTCTTGGTAAGATTAACAGTTCTGTTATCTTACCAGATAACGCTGCAACACGTGGCCAAATCTTTAAGATTGCTCACTTAGTTTCTATTGAAGAAGTTAAGTAATTACAACTAAATAATAAGGAGGTGCCTACTAAATGAAGTTAAACGAATTAAAACCTGCTGCAGGTTCTCGTTCAAAGCGTCTTCGTAAGGGTCGTGGCCTTTCATCAGGTCATGGTTTTACTTCTGGACGTGGTACTAAGGGTCAAAAGGCTCATGGTAAGACACGTTTAGGCTTTGAAGGGGGTCAAATGCCACTCTACCGGCAAATTCCAAAGCGTGGTTTCACTAATATTAACCGTAAGGAATATGCTATTGTTAACTTAAGTACGTTAGATCGGTTTGAAGATGGTACTGAAGTTACTCCACAATTATTGATGGAAAGTGGCATTGTTAAGAACTTGAAGAGCGGTGTTAAGGTTCTTGGTAACGGTAAGCTTACTAAGAAGTTAACTGTTAAGGCTAATAAGTTTTCTGCTTCAGCAGTGTCAGCTATCGAAGCTGCTGGCGGTAAAACTGAGGTGATGTAATTGTTTACAGCCGTCAAAAATGCATTTAAGGTTAAGGATATTCGTAAAAAAATATTCTTTACATTATTTGTATTAATTGTTTACCGGATTGGGGCGGCGATCACAGTTCCTGGTGTTAATGCTGCTGCTTTGCAGGAAATTTCATCGACTGGATTGGCTTCAATCCTTAATACCTTTAGTGGTGGTGGACTAGAAAATTACTCACTATTTGCGATGGGTGTTTCTCCATACATCACTGCACAAATTGTTGTTCAATTACTACAAATGGATATTGTTCCACGATTTGTTGAATGGAGTAAACAAGGTGAAGTTGGTCGGCGAAAGTTGAATCAAGCAACCCGATGGCTGACAATTGTTCTCGGATTTATTCAGTCAATCGGGATTACAGCAGGTTTTAATGCTTTAAGCTCGATAAAGCTTGTCAATCATCCAAATGTTACAACATACTTGACAATTGGATTAATTCTAACTGCAGGGACAATGTTTGCAACTTGGATGGGTGATATGATTACTGAGCGAGGATTAGGAAATGGGGTTTCCATGCTAATCTTCGCTGGTATTGTTGCTCAGATGCCAGGTGGTATTTACCAACTATGGCAAGACCAAATTGCTGGTGAATCTGGATCGGCACTTTGGATGGGAATCGGTTTTGTTGCCTTAGTAATAATTGCATTGATTATCATTGTTGCTTTTGTTACTTGGGTACAACAGGCTGAACGACGCTTACCAATTCAGTATACTCGACGGACTACCACTTCACCTGCTAGTAGTTACTTACCATTAAAGATTAACGTTTCTGGTGTTATTCCGGTTATTTTTGCTGGTTCATTCATTTCTACACCGCAAACAATCTTAATGGCATTCCAACAAAATCATGGTGGAGATACCTGGTACCAAGTGTTATCTACAATATTTAACATGCAGTCTGGACCAGGAATTACATTATATATTTTCTTAATTGTTGTATTTACCTTCTTCTATGCCTTTGTTCAAGTCAATCCAGAAAAGCTTGCGGAAAACTTGCAAAAACAAGGGAGTTATATTTCAGGAGTTCGTCCTGGAAAGGGTACTCAGCAATATATTTCAGCATTATTAATGCGGTTAAGTACTGTTGGTTCACTTTTCTTGGGATTGATTTCATTAATTCCATTAGTAGCCAGCAATGTATGGAACCTAAGTCAATCAATTGGATTAGGTGGTACTAGTTTACTGATTATTGTTCAAATTGCTCTTGACGTTGTCCGTCAATTAACTGGTTTGACAATGAAACGTGAATATATTGGATTTATTCGTGGACCAAGACCAGAAGGAGGAGAAGTATAATGACAATGAATCTTGTTTTAATGGGTTTGCCTGGTGCCGGTAAAGGTACACAAGCTCAAAAGATTGTTGAGGATTTTGATATTCCTCACATTTCTACCGGAGATATTTTCCGGGCAGCAATTAAGAATGAAACGCCAATGGGAATTGAGGCAAAGAAGTACATCGATAAGGGAGAACTTGTTCCTGATGAAGTTACCAATGGTATTGTTAAGGAACGTCTTTCGAAAGATGATACGGCAAAAGGCTTCATGTTAGATGGCTTCCCACGTAATCTTAACCAAGCAGCAGCATTGGATAAGATGTTGGCTGAAAGTAATCGACAACTAGATGCGGTTATCAATATTCACGTCGAACCAGATGTATTGGTAGAACGACTAAGTGGTCGATTTATCTGTCGTAATTGTGGTGCAACTTATCACCGAGTATACAACCCACCTAAGGTTGAAGGTACTTGTGATGTTTGTGGTCATCATGATTTTTATCAACGTGATGATGATAAACCTGAAACCGTAAAGAATCGGTTAGATGTTAACATCAAGTTAAATACACCACTGGTAGACTACTACCAAAAGAAAGGTGTTTTGTACACAATCGATGGTCAACAAGACATTGACAAGGTTTATGAAGATGTTAAAAAGGTATTAGATAACCTTTAAGCTGTTAAACCTTGCGAAGTTTACATAGTTATGCTAAACTTTGTAAGGTTTATATAGCTTACAGTGGGAAATGATGTCGTTTTCCACCGTTTTTACGTCATTTCTTGGTTATGCAAGGAGGAACCAATTGTGGCAAAAGCCGATGTGATTGAAGTTGAAGGTAAGATTACTGAAACCTTACCTAATGCGATGTTTAAAGTTGAATTGGAAAATGGTGCTGAAATTTTAGCACACGTTTCTGGTAAAATTCGGATGCACTACATTAAGATTTTACCTGGTGACCGTGTTAAGGTCGAAATGTCACCATATGATTTGACCAAGGGTCGGATTACCTTCCGGTTTAAGTAGTAATTAAACAGTAACTCTCTAGGAGGATTAATAAAATGAAAGTAAGACCATCAGTCAAGCGGATGTGCGAACACTGCAAGATCGTAAAGCGTCATGGACGTGTTATGGTTATTTGCTCTGCTAATCCAAAGCACAAGCAACGTCAAGGTAAGTAATTTATTTAAATAAGGATGGAGGTGTAAATAAATGGCTCGTATCGCAGGTGTCGATTTACCTCGTGACAAGCGAATCGTAATCGGCTTAACATACATTTACGGAATTGGTAACACACGTGCTCAAAAGATTTTGAAGGACGCTGGTGTTTCTGAAGATATTCGTGTTCGTGATTTAACTCCTGAACAAGAAGAACAAATCCGTACTCAAGTTGACCAATACCAAGTAGAAGGTGACTTACGTCGTGAAGTTACTTTGAACATTAAGCGGCTCCAAGAAATTGGTTCATACCGTGGAATGCGTCACCGTCGTGGTTTACCAGTTCGTGGTCAACACACTAAGAACAATGCACGTACTCGTAAGGGTAAGGCAGTTACTATTGCTAACAAGAAGAAGTAATCTATTTTAATATAAAGGAGGTTAGTACTTAATATGGCAACCAAAAAAGGTACGCGTAAGCGTCGTGCAAAAAAGAATGTTGAAACTGGTGTTGCTCACATTCACTCAACATTTAACAACACTTTGATCATGATTACCGATGTTCAAGGTAATGCTGTTGCTTGGTCATCAGCTGGTGTATTAGGCTTTAAGGGTTCACGGAAGTCAACTCCTTTCGCTGCTCAAATGGCTTCGGAAGCTGCTGCTAAGCAAGCTATGGAACACGGTATGAAGACTGTTGAAGTTGAAGTTAAGGGTCCAGGTTCTGGTCGTGAATCAGCTATCCGTGCTCTTCAAGCAACTGGTTTGGAAGTCACTGCTATTCGTGATGTTACTCCAGTTCCTCATAATGGTTCTCGTCCTCCAAAGCGTCGTCGTGTTTAATTGACATTGCTGGAGTTACGAATCCACCAATGGCCTTTTAGTCTAAAATACGAACTGCGTTTGAAAGGGGTACAGAGATAGAATGATTGAATTTGAAAAGCCAAACATTCACAAGGTTGAAGAAACTGATAGCTACGGTAAGTTCGTTGTTGAACCGCTCGAACGTGGTTATGGAACTACACTTGGTAATTCATTAAGACGAGTTTTACTAGCATCATTACCTGGTGCTGCCATCACTAGTATTCAAATTGATGGTGTTTTACATGAATTCAGTACTGTTGAAGGTGTTACTGAAGATGTAACTCAAATCATTTTGAACCTGAAGAAAGTTTCTCTAAAACTGGATTCAGAAGAACAAAAGGATCTTGAGATTGATGTTAAAGGTCCTGCTGAAGTTACCGCCGGTGATATTCAAGGCGATGGTGAAGTTGAGGTTCTTAACCCTGACTTATACATTGCTACCGTTGCAGATGGTGCCGAACTGCACATCAAGATGACTGCTGACAAGGGTCGTGGTTATCTTTCTGCAAATGATAACAAAGCTCGAATGGATGATCTCGCAATTGGTGTATTGCCAATTGACTCCATTTATACCCCGATTGAACGTGTTAACTACACAGTTGAAAATGCTCGGGTTGGTCAACGTAATGATTACGATAAGCTAACCTTAGATGTTTGGACTGATGGTTCATTAACACCGACCGAAGCTGTTAGCTTGGGTGCTAAGATTTTAACGGAACACTTGGCAATGTTTGTCAACCTTACTGAAGAGGCTCAAAATGCACAAGTGATGGTTGAAAAGGAAGAAACCCATAAAGAAAAAATGCTTGAAATGACAATTGAAGAACTTGATCTTTCAGTTCGTTCATACAACTGTCTTAAGCGTGCGGGTATCAATACCGTTAAGGAATTGACTGATCGGACCGAAGCTGACATGATGAAGGTACGGAACTTAGGCCAAAAGTCACTTGAAGAAATTAAGTTGAAATTAAACGATCTCGGCGTTTCATTCCGTCAAGATGATTAATTAATCAAACCAATGGAAAAGGAGGGACAACTTCATGAGTTACCGTAAATTAGGACGTACAAGTTCACAACGTAAGGCTTTATTACGTGATTTAACTACTGATTTAATTGTTAATGGTCGGATTACTACTACCGAGGCTCGTGCTAAGGAAGTTCGTAAGACTGCTGATCAAATGATTACCCTTGCAAAGCGTGGCGATTTAGCTTCACGTCGTAAGGCAGCTGCTTTTGTTCGGAACGTTGTTGCTGATGTTAAGGAAGATGGCGACAACATCCGTATTCAATCTGCTCTTCAAAACTTGTTTGAAGAATTAGCACCTAAGTATGCTGAACGTAATGGTGGTTACACACGGATTTTGAAGACTATGCCTCGTCGTGGTGACGGTGCTAAGATGGTTATCTTAGAATTCGTTGACTAACATTTCGTTAATCAAAAGTTTATTAATACGTAATAAAGAATCACTATCATTGAAGTATAGAGTGTTATGATGGTGGGATTATTCCCTAGTCTAGCTTGAATGCGGATTAACCGTGCACTTCTCTGGTAAGTGATTTTTTATTTTTAAATTCTTTTGCTTTCTCTGTTAAAATAATAAGTA
>NZ_GG693412.1:542397-546470 GCF_000159435.1 Limosilactobacillus vaginalis DSM 5837 = ATCC 49540
AACGT
Source organism: Limosilactobacillus vaginalis DSM 5837 = ATCC 49540 (assembly GCF_000159435.1). Taxonomy (GTDB): domain Bacteria; phylum Bacillota; class Bacilli; order Lactobacillales; family Lactobacillaceae; genus Limosilactobacillus; species Limosilactobacillus vaginalis. Next base: position 542,403 of record NZ_GG693412.1, read on the forward strand.
AAAGGATAAAAAAGATGCAAGAGATTAAATTTAACCATGTCACATTTAAATATCCTGACTCTAATAAGGTACTAATAGATAATCAATCATTTGTTTTGCCGACAAATAAATGGATCTCAATTGTTGGTCATAATGGAAGTGGGAAGAGTACGGTTGTTCGTCTTCTTAATGGCCTTCTTCAACCAAGTAAGGGAAAAATTCTAATTGGTGATTTAGAAGTAAATGAACAGCATTTAGAAACAGTTCATAAGTTGGTTGGAATGGTTTTTCAAAACCCGGAAAACCAATTCGTTGGCTCAACAGTTGCCGAAGATGTTGCTTTTGGTTTAGAAAATTATAATATTGATCCGAAGAAAATGCCGACGATCATTAAGCGAGCCTTAAAAAGTGTTGGAATGATTGATTATGAGGATAGTTTAATTGCTGATCTTTCTGGTGGTCAAAAACAACGAATTGCTATTGCGGGAGTGTTAGCAGTAAAGCCTAAAATAATTATCTTTGATGAGGCTACTAGCATGCTTGATCCAGTGGGAAGAGAATCAATTATGAAGCTACTAGAAACTCTTCATCATGATGGGGGGTATACAATCATCATGATTACCCACGACCTTAATGAAGCAGAACTGGCTGATCATATTTTGATCCTTGATCAAGGTAAAGTAGTAGCAAATGATGTTACTAAAAAGGTTTTATCAAATCATCAATTATTAAGAAAGCTTCAACTGACACCAGCAGCTGGTGAGCAAATTAGAGAGAAATTAATTCATGCGGGAATTAAGGTGCCTCAGGAATACATGACAACGGGGGAAATGGTTCAATGGCTAAAGCAAAAATTGAATTAAGAAACGTTAACTTTACCTATCAGCCAACGACTCCGCTAGCTTACCAAGCACTACGTAATATTAACTTAAAGATTGCTGATGGGGCATTTACTGTGTTGGTTGGACAAACGGGGAGTGGTAAGTCAACTCTGGTCAACTTAATTGACGCCTTGACTCTGCCAACGTCAGGACAGGTAATCGTAAATGGACGGTTAATTAATAATCAAACATCCAAAAGAGAACAAGAACTATTTCGACAAAAAATTGGCTTCGTTTTTCAGTTTCCTGAACGCCAGTTATTTGCACAAACTGTTCGTGAAGATTTAGCATTCGGGCCACAGAACCTTGGTTGGTCTCAAGAAAAAATAAACAAGTCAATTAGGAAAGCGTTAGAAACCGTTCAATTATCACCGGCTATTCTTGAACAATCTCCTTTTTCACTATCTGGTGGGCAAAAACGCCGAGTTGCAATTGCTGGAGTGCTGGCAATGAATCCAGAAGTTTTAATTTTAGATGAACCTGCAGTTGGACTTGATTCCTTGGCTGTCCACCGGTTACTCAATATTATTAAAGAATTAAATCAGCGTGGAGTTACCATTATTATGATTACTCATTATTTAGAAATGGTTACATCATTAGTAACCCAAATCATTGCCCTTCACGATGGACAGATTACGTTTGATGGTAATCCGCAAGAGTTCTTTGGCAGTCAGCAACTGTTGAATAAGAGTAACTTGTTAGCGCCTAAAAGCATTCAAATTTCCCGGGAAATTGGTTTGAGCGGATTGCCTCTATCATTGGATGAACTGTCTGCAAACCTGATTGAACGATTAAAGAATGGGGGAATGGCAAATGGGTAACATGGTTGTCTTTGGAAGCTATGTTCCGCTAAATTCACCAATTCATCGTTTAGATGCCCGGACTAAATTAATTCTTTGTATTTGGTATGTTATCAGTGTTTTTTTTGCTAATCATTTATGGCCAGCGATTTGGATATCATTTGTTTTGCTAATTACGCTGATTATAAGCCGGGTTCCTCTTCGGATGTATTGGACAGGGATAAAGCCATTTTTAATTGTGATCCTAATAACTGTTTGTCTACAGGTCCTATTCAGTAGCGGCGGTCAGATGTATTGGCATTATGGCTGGATTTCGATAACAAGTGACGGAATAAAGAATGCATTTTTAATCTTTTATCGGTTTACGGTAATTATTACAGCATCCACGATTCTCACGGTAACCACGCCAACTCTGCAGTTAGCTGGAGCATTTTCCTGGTTAATTTTTCCGTTAAAATGGTTAAGAGTTCCGGTAGATAAGATTTCCCTGATGTTATCAATTGCATTAAGATTTGTTCCGACAATTATGGCAGATATTAAGATAATTATGAATGCTCAGCGGTCACGGGGAATGGATTTCCACCAAGGAAACTTAATAACGAGGCTAAAGCACCTTATTCCAATTATAATTCCATTATTTGTGAATTCGTTTCATCATTCGGAAGACTTAGCAACAGCAATGGAAGCGCGGGGATATTCATTAGAGCGTCCACGGACTCAATATCGCCAGTTATCCTGGCACAAAGGAGATACCGTTGCATTATTGTTGATGCTTATGGCTGATGTTGTAATTGGGATTTTAAACTTAATTTAGCGAGGAGAGTTTTCATTGTGTATCGTTACAAAATAACATTTGCTTACGATGGATCAAATTTTTCCGGCTTTCAAATTCAGCCGCATAAAAGAACGGTAGAGCAGGTTTTAAAAAATGCGGTTAACAAGATTGCTAAGCATCCAACCCCTGAAATTCCAGTAATTGGATCAGGGAGAACTGATGCTGGAGTTCATGCCTTAAATCAGGTTGCTCATTTTGATATTCCATACCACCTGAGTAATGAATCAATGCGCAAGGCATTAAATAGTATTTTGCCGCTTGATATTCTGATAAAAAAAGCAGAATTAGTCGATAGCGATTTTCATGCCCGGTATAGTGCTCATAATAAGACTTATCGTTACCGAGTGGATCAAGGAGAATTTGTTAATCCCTTTAAGCGAAACTATACAGCACATTTTAAATATCCATTGGATTTAACGTTAATGCGAAAGGCTGCTAAGAACTTTATTGGCGAACATGACTTTACTAGCTTTGTAGCCTCCGGAAGCCAAGCTAAAAGCAATGTTCGAACCGTTTATAAAATAGATATCAAACGGGATAAATTAAGAAATGAGGTTGTTTTTGACTTTACTGGGAACGGCTTTCTCTATAATCAAATTCGGATCATGGTGGCCTTTCTTTTAGAAATCGGCAGTAAGCAACGACCTGTTGATGATGTTAAACGTGTATTAGCAGCTAAAGATCGGACACAAGCTCGGATGACTGCTCCCGCAAGCGGCCTATATTTAGTTTCAGTAGATTACGGGAATGATCGGGAAAGTGATTGACGAAGTGGTTGTAACAAGGTATACTAGCACTTGGTATTTCTTTTCCATCTAATAACTCGGTACACTATTATATGTAAAAGAAAAACAAAATTGGAGGACTTAATCGTGAGAACGACATACATCGCAAAACCTGGTGAAGTTGATCGCAAGTGGTACGTTGTCGATGCAAAGGATGTCCCAATGGGTCGTCTTTCTGCTGTCGTCGCATCAATTTTGCGTGGTAAGAACAAGCCAACATACACTCCACACGTTGATACTGGTGACAATGTTATTGTTATCAACGCTGCGCAAGTTAAGTTAACTGGTAAGAAAGCTACTGACAAGATTTACTACCGTCACTCAGACTACGCTGGTGGTTTGAAGCAACGGACTGCTGGTGACTTCCGTGCTAAGGAACCTGAGAAGTTATTGGAACACTCAATCAAGGGTATGCTTCCACACAATTCTCTTGGTCGTAAGATGGGCTTAAAGCTTCATGTATACGCTGGTGAAGATCACAGTCATGCAGCACAAAAGCCTGAAGCACTCGATATTACTAACTTAATTTAAGGAGGGAATGGAATTGGCTCAACAAGTTCAATACAGTGGTACTGGTCGGCGTAAAGACGCTACTGCGCGTGTTCGCTTAGTACCAGGTTCTGGTAAGATTACAATGAACGGCAAGGCAATTGAAGACTACATTCCATTTGCCAACTTACGTGCTATTGTTAACCAACCATTTAATGTTACTAAGACTGACGGTCAATACGATGTTTTAGCTAACGTTAATGGTGGTGGTTTCTCTGGTCAAGCTGGTGCAGTACGTC
>NZ_GG693412.1:546928-548977 GCF_000159435.1 Limosilactobacillus vaginalis DSM 5837 = ATCC 49540
ACGGTATCGCCCGTGCATTACTCGCAGTTGACCCTGACTTCCGTGACGCTTTGAAGAAGGCCGGTCTCTTGACTCGTGACCCTCGTATGAAGGAACGTCGTAAGCCAGGTCTTAAGAAGGCTCGTAAGGCTGCTCAATTTAGTAAGCGTTAATATTCGATTTATCGCTTCCAAAAAAAGAAGTTGGATTTTTGTCCAACTTCTTTTTTTATACACATACACAATCGTATTTCTTTTATCTTTAATTTAAAAGACGTATAATATAGTTGTTGTAACCGCTTACTAATATAAGGAGGCTAAATTATGGCAAAACGTGTTGCTTTAGTTACTGGTGGTAGTCAAGGTATTGGTAAGGCAATTGCAGAACGGTTAGTTAACGATGGCTTTTCCGTTGCTTTAGTTGCCCTGGAAGAAAATAAACTACAGGAAACTGCTAAGGAACTGGAAGAAAAGGGTGGTGAAGCTTTACCAATCGTTGCGGATGTTTCTGATCGTGATGCTGTATTCGCTGCGGTTAAGAAGACTGTTGATCATTTTGGTGATTTAAATGTAGTTGTTAATAATGCTGGCCTTGGTCCAACTACGCCAATTGATACAATTACTCCTGAACAATTCGAAAAGGTTTATGGAGTAAATGTTGGGGGTGTTCTTTGGGGAATCCAAGCTGCACACCAAGCATTTAATAAGTTAGGTCACGGTGGAAAGATCATCAATGCCACCTCACAAGCTGGGGTTGTTGGTAATCCAAACTTAGCACTTTATTCTGGTACTAAGTTCGCTATTCGGGGAATTACTCAAGTAGCTGCTCGTGATTTGGCTGACGAAGGCATTACTGTTAATGCCTACGCTCCAGGAATTGTTAAGACACCAATGATGTTTGATATTGCCCACCAAGTAGGAAAGAATGCTGGTAAGAGTGATGAATGGGGAATGCAGACATTTGCTAAGAACATTGCTTTAAAACGGCTCTCTGAACCAGAAGATGTTGCCAATGCTGTTGGCTTCTTAGCTGGCCCTGATTCAAATTACATTACTGGACAGACGATCATTGTTGATGGTGGGATGCAATTCCACTAGAATGAGTGATCGTAACTCAGTGAAGAACTTGCGGAAGACTAGCGAGTTTTTGAGGAGCAAATTTCAATCATATTAACTAACGGGGGTTGGATAAAATTCCAGCCCTTTTCTTATTTTTAAATTTAAAATACTAAAATATTCTCCCAAACAAGGCTTATTTTGCTACAATCAATAGTTAGTAGTGAAAATAAGGGAGGCATAGCTTTTGGCAAAACGGCGGCGGAGAAGAACGAGGAAGAAAAGATCACAGGGAAGCATTTTTGTGTGGCTATTGGTTATTGTTATATTGTTCCTAGGCGTCTACGTTGGTCATCACTTTTACCGAATATGGAACCAACAACGCATCGAACAGGCTGCATTGAAACGGGACCGTGAAGCTAAAGAGTTGTTTATTAAGCAGGTAGCTCCAGAGGCTCAAGCAATGCAGAACACATACCATGTTTATGCGTCAATTACGATTGCTCAGGCGATCCTTGAATCTAATTGGGGTACCAGTAAATTAGCTACTCAGTATCATAATCTTTTCGGAATTAAGGGAACTGGTGCTAATTCAAAAGTTATGACAACTAAAGAATATACTGGTGGTAAATGGATTGTCATTAAGGACCGTTTTCGTGTTTATAGTAGTTGGGATGAATCGATTAAGGATCATACCCGGCTAATGCTTCAAGGAACTGATATGAATCGGCAGAATTATGATCGAGTTGTTAAGGCTGCTAATTATGAAGAGGCAGCAAAAGCTCTGCAGCAATCTGGCTACGCTACCGATCCAGACTATGCTAAGAAGCTTATTTCAGTCATTCAAACGTATAAGTTATATAATTATGATAAATAATCAAGAGGGGTTTGTATTATGAGAGAATTACAAGAGAAAATTGAACAATACGGAACGGTTCTTCCAGGAAATGTTTTAAAAGTTGATGCTTTCCTTAATCACCAGGTTGACCCAGAATTGATGCTTAAAGTTGGTCAA
>NZ_GG693412.1:549816-561764 GCF_000159435.1 Limosilactobacillus vaginalis DSM 5837 = ATCC 49540
GTTTGGGTTACTGGCGATACTGACCTGGATGCTTTACGAAACCAGGTTGATGATACTGAGGTTTGGAATAAAACATTGCCAAATTCAGGGTCAGATAATGAAGAGCAAGAAAAATAAATAAGAACTGAGCTGAGACTGCTCACCAAAAGTCTTAAGCTCAGTTTTATTTTTGCAACATATGTTCGAAAACGACCAAAAGAAGTTGAAAATTTGGTATAATATGAGCCGATTGAAATTTAGAGAGGATGGAAATAGGCGTGAATAGTCAAGCACTTTTAGACGGCATGAACGATAAGCAAACCGAAGCAGTCTTAACAACAGAGGGGCCACTTTTAGTAATGGCTGGAGCTGGTTCAGGAAAGACTCGAGTACTAACTCATCGAATTGCATATCTGATCGAAGAAAAGGGTGTGCTTCCTTGGAATATTCTTGCGATCACGTTTACGAATAAGGCCGCACGAGAAATGCAAGAACGTGTTGGTAAGCTTTTAGGTGAGAGTGCTCGTGACATTTGGGTTTCCACATTTCACGCCCTCTGTGTACGGATTCTGCGACGCGATATTGAAAAGCTGGGGTATAACCGAGCATTTACGATCGCTGACACCAGTGAGCAACGAACATTAATGAAACGGATTTGTGCAGAATTAAATATTGACACCAAAAAATTCGATCCCCGAAGTATCCTCAGTGCAATCTCTAATGCTAAGAATGCATTGCAAACCCCTGATGACTACTCAAAAGAAGCCAATAGCATGTTTGAGAACATGGTTGCTCGCGCGTACAAACTCTATCAACGGGAACTAGAGGCTAATCAATCCTTAGACTTTGATGATTTGATTATGAAAACAATTGAGCTCTTTGAAAAGGATCAAGAGACTCTGGAATTCTATCAAGATAAGTTTCATTACATCCATGTCGATGAGTATCAGGATACTAACGATGCTCAATATAAGTTAGTTAACATGCTTGCTCAGGGATACAAGAACCTTTGCGTTGTTGGGGATGCTGACCAGAGTATCTATGGTTGGCGTGGCGCAAACATGAATAACATTTTAAACTTTGAACATGATTATCCACAAGCACATACAGTAATGCTGGAACAAAATTATCGTTCAACTCAGACAATTTTAGACGCGGCTAACGAAGTGATCGATAATAACGTTTACCGAAAGAAAAAGAAGTTGTGGACTGAAAACGGCAAGGGAGACCAGATTTCTTACTACCGGGCACAAAACGAACACGATGAAGCCCAATTTATTGTCTCTAAAATTAAAGAAGAACGGGAAAAGAATAATTATAAGTACAATGACTTTGCCATTCTTTACCGTACTAACGCTCAATCACGGATGATCGAAGAAACCTTCTTAAAGAGTAGTGTTCCGTACACCATGGTTGGTGGCCATAAATTCTACGACCGGAAAGAAATTAGGGATATTCTTGCCTACTTGACATTAATTGTTAACCCTCAAGATTCAATGAGCTTTGAACGAGTAGTTAATACTCCTAAGCGGGGAATCGGGATGACCAGTGTTGACCATTTGCGAGAATTTGCTAATGATAATAATTGGTCACTCCTTGAGGCTGCAGAAAACGTTGATATTGCAAATAACATCTCAACGCGGACGCGGGTTAAAATTGATGAGTTTGGTCAGTTAATGCGTAACTTAACTAAGCAAGCTGAGTTCTTAAACTTAACTGACTTAACGGAAGAAATCTTAGATAAGAGTGGGTACAATAAAGCGCTTGAACAAGATAAGAGTCTTGAATCACAGGCGCGGCGTGAAAACCTTGATGAATTCAAATCGGTTACCCAAGAATATGATGAGCAGCATAAGGATGAGGATGATAATAACATTCAAAAGATTACCAACTTTCTTGCTGACCTTGCTTTGGTTTCTGATCAGGATGACGTTGACGAACAAGCTCCGGCAGTTACGTTGATGACTCTTCATGCTGCCAAAGGACTTGAATTTCCGGTAGTTTTTCTTGTGGGGATGGAAGAAGGAATTTTCCCACTTTCTCGGGCAATTTTAGAAGACGATGAACTTGAAGAAGAGCGTCGCCTTGCATATGTTGGAATTACCCGAGCAAAGAAGAAACTTTACCTAACAAATGCCTTTTCCCGGTTGCTTTACGGCCGAATCCAACGAAACCAGCCATCTCGTTTTGTGGAGGAAATTAATCCTGACCTTCTTAAATTCGAGAATGATCAGCCCGCTGAGCGTCTTGGAGGACAAAAATTGCCATTTGGTGGTGAAGCGGCCACTGCAACTACTTATCGAGAGCAGAAGCAGCGTCGCCAATACCGGAGTGCTGGAAAACGAGTAAAGCCAGTAACTAATACGGGAACGGGAGCTGACCAGGTTTCCTGGAAGACCGGTGATAAGGTAACCCATAAGAAGTGGGGAGAAGGAACCGTTGTTAAGGTTAGTGGAAGTGGTAATGACAAGGAACTTGACATTGCCTTTCCTCAACAAGGAGTTAAACGACTTTTGGCTAGTTTTGCGCCAATTAAGAAGGTTACTGATTAATTAAAGTGAGGCCAATAAAATGGATAATCAATCAATCCCGGTTGCACAATTAACATTGGATCAGGCAAAAGAAGAAATTGGTCCATTGCGAAAGCAGATTGCTCAATGGGGGAAAGAGTACTATGAACAAGACAGTCCTACGGTGGAAGACTATGTTTATGATCGTCAATACCAACGGCTTGTTCAGATTGAACAACGCTTTCCCGAATTGCAAACGCCAGATTCACCAACACAGCAAGTTGGTGGTGAGGCTGAAAGCCAGCTGACGAAGGTTCGGCATGAGATTCCGATGTTGTCGATGGGGGATGTCTTCTCAATTGAAGAGCTAATGGACTTTAATCATCGTCAACAGGAAAATCGTGACGTTGATGTTGAGGCAGAGTATAACCTTGAATTAAAGATCGATGGCTTGTCACTATCGCTCGTTTATGAAAACGGAAAGCTAATCCAGGGTTCAACTCGCGGAAACGGTAATATTGGCGAAGATGTTACCGAAAATGTTCGGACAATAAAATCGGTTCCCCAAGAACTTCCCGAACCACTCTCCGTTGAATTTCGTGGTGAATGCTACATGCCAAAAGAGTCATTTGCCAAATTGAATGCACAACGAGAAGATGATGGTCAACCAATTTTTGCTAATCCCCGAAACGCAGCAGCAGGAAGCCTTAGACAGTTAGATCCCAAGGTTACAGCCAAACGTGATTTGGATACATTTATGTACTATGTTCCTGAATATCAAAAGCTGGGAGTTACAACTCAAGCAGAGGCTTTAGATAGGATGCGTGAGCTTGGCTTTAAGGTTAATCCGCATAACCGGGTTGTTCATAATCGACAAGAAATAGAAGATTACATTAATGAATACACGGCTAAACGTGACCAGTTAGCCTACGGAATTGACGGAATTGTGGAGAAAGTTAATGATCTTGAGACTGAAGAAGCACTCGGAAATACTGTTAAGGTGCCTCGCTGGGAGATTGCCTACAAGTTTCCTCCAGAGGAACAGCCGACAATTATCCGTGATATTGAATGGACTGTTGGCCGAACAGGCAATGTAACGCCGACTGCTGTAATGGATCCGGTTCAATTGGCTGGGACAACAGTTAGTCGTGCTTCCCTTCATAATCCTGACTACTTAAAGGAAAAGGATGTTAGGTTAGGTGATACTGTCTACCTTCATAAAGCAGGCGATATCATTCCAGAAATTTCTAAAGTTAATTTGAGTAAGCGACCGGCTGATAGTGAGCCATATCAAATTCCAACAAAATGTCCTGCATGTGATTCTGAACTAGTTCACCTTGATGATGAAGTAGCTCTCCGGTGCATTAACCCAATGTGTCCAGCACAAATTAAAGAGGGACTAGCACACTTTGCTTCACGAAATGCAATGGATATTGCTGGTCTCGGACCAAAGATTATTGAACAGTTATGGAATAAGAAGCTGATTCACGATGTTGCGGGACTTTATGCCTTAACGGAAGATCAATTATTAACTTTAGATAAATTTGGTGAAAAATCAGCGACAAACTTATTGACATCGATCAATAATAGTCGTAATAATTCTGTCGAGCGCCTTTTATTCGGACTTGGTATTCGTCATGTTGGCGCCAAAGCAGCACGCCTGATTATGGCTCATTTTAATGATTTGGATCAGTTAATGGGAGCTAGTGCCGATGAAATTTCCGCTGTTGATGGAATCGGTCCGACAATTGGTGAAAGCGTAGAAACGTATTTTGCTAATGAACAGGTTCAGTCATTAATTGAGGAGCTTCGTCAATCCGGCCTCAACTTTACGTATCTTGGCTCGACTACTACAGTTGATGAGTCGAGCGACTGGAATGGTAAACGGGTTGTTTTAACCGGGAAATTAGTGGAGATGACCCGGACTGAAGCCAAAGACTGGTTAGAAGTACATGGAGCTAAAGTAACAGGTAGTGTTTCGAAAAAGACTGATATTGTCATTGCCGGAGAAAAAGCGGGAAGCAAACTCACCAAGGCTCAGGAGCTTGGGGTCGATGTTTGGGATGAGCAACGCTTTAGTCAGGCGATGAAGGAGGAACAATAAACGTTGAAGAACAAACTAAAAAAAATAACCGTTGGGGTTGCCCTCTTGATGTCAACTTTGGTTTTGACTTCATGTGGCTTTGGTCATAAATCATCAAAAAATTATAGTACTACTGGTTCTTTGAGCGGAACTTATCAAGGGGTTATTAAAAATGGCCACTACAAGACAAGTAAGGCACGGGGAGTCAATGTTAGCCAAAATAGTAATTCATATAACCTTAAAAGTTTTGAAAGTGGCTTAACTCAAGTATCAAAGCGGGTTTTCTCAACGAAAAATTATATTTTCCAAGAAGGCCAATATCTTGATACCAGTACGGTTGAAAATTGGCTAGGACGGAAGAGCAAGAGCAATCCAGAAGGCCTTAACCCGGCTGAAGGGAAAAAGAGCGATCCTAATCCAGAATACATTCAGCAGATTGAAGAACAGGATTACATGCAGGAAAGCGGTAATTCAATGAAATTGCATGGTGTCACAATTGGGATCGGAATTAATTCTGAATATAACTACCAGAAGAAGACTGATGGACCAAATTATACAAAGAACATTAGTAATGCAGAGGTTAAGCGTCAGGGTGAAATCGCTGCTCAAAAGATCTTAACCCGGTTACGGAAGAAGAAAGAATTACGGAATGTTCCAATCGTGATTGCTTTATATAAGCAGGCACCAGACGATAGTTTAGTTGGTGGAAGCTTCTTTGCTTATAGTAAGAACAACGGAAGCAAGATTAGCAGCTGGCATAAGTTAGACTACCGGACTGCTGTACTACCAAAGGCTAACGGAACTGACCAGGAAACTAAATCCGATCAAACGGATAATGATAGTTTCTCTAACTTTAAGAGTCAGGTTCAGAGTTTCTTCCCTAACTTAAGTGGAGTAACTGCTCAAGCACAGTACAACGGTAGTTCATTGACTGGAATGCATATTACCATTACAACGCAATTCTATAGTCAGACCGAAATTACCAGCTTTACTCAATACATTGCCCGTGCCGCAAGAAAATACTTGCCAAGCGGAATTCCAATTGACATCAAGATTCAATCTAGTTCCGAAATGCAAGCCGTTGTTTACCGTAATTCCGGCTCCGACAAATTCCAAAGCCACGTGTTTGATTCGTATTAAGGAATAGAGTGTGAGCCCGTTAAAACCTTCCGGTGGCTAACGATTTCTCCACCGAACGACGTTTTGTCGTCGGAGGTGGAGGTCGTTAGCTTGAGGAAGGTTAGGGCGAACACGTTTTGACTATGTTACAGTAGAACTATTGTGAGGGAGCTTAGGCTAAACGCATTTTGACTATGTTGCAATAGGTGGAGGTTGCGGTCACGGCGAGCCCTTTTAACTAAATAATAAAATTAAGTGTTTCATAACATGAGGTTTCACTTCTTCATCAATTATGAAACACTTTCTTTTCCCTTGAATATTTAAGGATGAATAGTTAAAACCATTAGTATTCTGTGCTAAAATTATTAAATGTATGTACTATATTTAAGCCATAATTACTGGAAAAGAGGTAGAGAGAATGGCCAGTAAGATCACTGAGCAACAAGTAGAACACGTTGCTGAACTTGCTAAGTTGGAATTCAAAGATGAAGAGCTTACCAAGTTTACCACTCAATTAGGAAGCATTATTGATATGTTTGAAGACCTCACTAATGTTGATACCGAGGGTGTTGAACCAATGACTTCAGCTTCAGATCGGGAAAATGTTATGCGTGAGGACAAGGCAGTTAAGAGCTCTAAAGAAGAGACCGACGCATTGCTTAATAACGCTCCTGATACTGATGATGGGTACATTAAAGTTCCTGCAATCATCGATGAAAGTGAGGACGGCGAATAATGGATTTCTATCAAACCGACTTAAGTCAGCTGCATGATGATTTAAAGAATAAGAAGATCAGTGCAACTGAATTAACGAAAGAAACCTTTGATCACATTAAGAAAAATGAAGATCAAGTAAAGGCCTTCATTACATTAAACGAAGAAGCAGCAATGAAGAAGGCTGCCGAAATTGACCAACAGGGAATTAGCGAAGATCAATTAACCTCTGGGATTCCTTTGGCAGTTAAGGATAATATTTTAACTAAGGGGTTAAAGACTACTGCAGCATCCAAAATTTTGGAAAACTTCAACCCTGTTTATGACGCAACGGTTGTTGAAAAGTTAAATAACAACGGCTTTATTAATGTTGGGAAGACCAATCTGGATGAATTTGCAATGGGTTCATCAACTGAAAACTCAGCATTCTTCACAACCCATAACCCATGGGATCTTACCCGGGTTCCTGGTGGTTCTTCAGGTGGTTCTGCTGCGGCAGTTGCAGCTGGGGATGTCCTTGGTGCCTTAGGAACTGATACTGGTGGTTCCATTCGGATGCCCGCATCATTTAACGGAATTGTTGGAATGAAGCCAACATATGGCCGGGTATCTCGTTGGGGAATCATTGCCTTTGGTTCAAGTTTTGACCAAGTTGGTTGGTTGACTCGAACGGTTAAGGACAACGCATTGTTAACCCAAATGATTAGTGGCAATGATGAACACGATATGACTTCATCCCTGAAGGAAGTTCCTAACTGGGCCGCTCAATTAAACGACGATACTAACGTTAAGGGCTTGCGAATTGCTGTTCCTAAGGAATACTTCGAAGGAATTAATGATGATGTTCATGAAGTAATTAAGAACGCCCTTGATCATCTTGAATCACTCGGTGCCGTCATTGATGAAGTTTCATTGCCTCATACTAAGTACGGTGTTCCTGCATACTACATTTTGGCCTCATCCGAAGCTTCATCAAACCTTCAACGATATGATGGGATTCGGTATGGTTTCCGGGCAAAAGATGTTAAGAACATTGAAGATGTTTATGTTCGTTCTCGGACTGAAGGTTTTGGTGAAGAAGTTAAACGGCGGATCATGTTGGGAACCTTCTCACTTTCAGCCGGGTTCTACGATGCCTACTTTAACAAGGCCGCTAAGGTTCGTCGCTTAATTGCTCAGGACTTTGACAATGTCTTCAAGGATCATGACGTTATTCTTGGTGCTACTGGTGCCTCAACAGCATTTAAGATTGGTGCTGAAATCGACGATCCACAAACCATGTACATGAACGATGTTTTGACAGTTCCTGTTAACATGGCTGGTCTTCCTGCAATGTCAGTTCCGGCTGGCTTCTCAGCTAAGAATGGCATGCCAGTTGGTTTACAAATTATCGGAAAGCCATTTGATGAACAAACAGTTTACAACACCGCTTATGTCTTTGAACAAACTACTGATGTTCACAAGAAGGCACCTAAGTTAGGAGGTCAAAACTAAGATGAACTTTGAAACAACGATTGGGCTAGAAGTCCACGTCGAATTGAAGACTAATTCAAAAATTTACAGTCCATCACCAGTAGAATATGGTGACCAGCCTAACAGAAATACTAATGTGATCGACTGGGGTTATCCTGGTGTTTTGCCAACATTGAACAAGGGTGTTGTTCGTGATGGAATTATGGCCGGCCTGGCTCTTCATGCTCAAATTGCTCGTCACATGCATTTTGACCGGAAGAACTACTTCTACCCAGATAACCCAAAGGCTTACCAGATTACTCAATCAGAAACACCAATTGCTCATGATGGTTGGATTGAGATTGAAGTTAATGGTAAGAAGAAAAAAATCGGGATTGAAGAAATGCATATTGAAGAAGATGCCGGTAAGAACACTCATACCAGCAAGTACTCATATGTTGACTTAAACCGTCAAGGAACACCATTAATCGAAATTGTTTCTAAGCCGGATATTGCTTCCCCAGAAGAAGCAGTTGCCTACTTGGAAGCTCTTCGTCAACGGATCCAGTTTACTGGAATTTCTGATGTGAAGATGGAAGAAGGGTCGATGCGTGTCGACACTAACATCTCCATTCGTCCGGTTGGTTCTGACCAGTTTGGTACCAAGACCGAAATGAAGAACATCAACTCCTTTAACTATGTTCGGAAGGCATTGGAATTCGAACAAAAGCGTCACCAAAATGTCTTGCTTTCAGGTGGTCACATTGCCCAAGAAACACGGCGTTATGATGAAGCTACTGGTGAAACAATTTCAATGCGGACAAAGGAAGGTTCCGATGACTACCGTTACTTCCCAGAACCAGATATTCCTGATTTAAACGTTGATCAAAAGTGGATTGACGAAATTGAAGCAGAAATGCCTGAAATGCCGGGTGAACGACGGGCGCATTACGTTAAGGATCTCGGTTTAACCGATTATGATGCGATGGTCTTAACTCAGACCAAGGAAATGTCTGACTTCTTTGAAGAAGCCGTTAAGGATGGCGGCGATCCTAAGCGGGTTGCTAACTACTTAATGAATGATGTGAACTCCTACTTGAATGATAAGCAGGTTGACTTACCTGATACTAAGTTGACACCAGCTAACTTGGCCGGGATGGTTAAGTTGATTGAAGACGGTACCATTTCATCCAAGATGGCGAAGAAAGTCTTCAAGGGAATTCTTGATGGTGAAGAACCAAGCGCCTACGCTAAGGAACATGGTTTGGTTCAATTATCTGACCCAGCTCAATTGCAACCAATCGTTGATGATGTTTTAGCAAACAACGAACAATCAATTGCGGACTTTAAGAACGGTAAGGATCGGGCTGTTGGTTACCTGATGGGCCAAATCATGAAGCAAACTCGTGGTAAGGCTAACCCACAAGTTGTTACTAAGTTGTTGATGAAGTCGTTAAACGCTAAGTAGTTTGGAGGGATGACCGTGCGAAAACGTGCTCGGATAATTTATAACCCCACTTCTGGTCGTGAAACTTTCCGGAGTGATCTCGTTGATATTCTTTCAATCTATGAAAAGGCTGGCTACGAGACCAGCGCTTTTGCTACGACACCAGCACCAGACTCAGCAAAGAACGAGGCAACTCGTGCAGCTAAGGAAGGCTTTGACCTGATCGTCGCTGCCGGTGGTGACGGAACCCTTAATGAAGTAATTAACGGGATTGCTGGATTAGAACACCGGCCAACTTTGGCAATTATTCCCGCCGGAACGACAAACGACTATGCGCGGGCGTTACGAATTCCTCGTGATGATCCGATTGCTGCAGCCAAGTTGATTTTGAAGAAAAATAAGAAATTCAAAATTGATATTGGTAAAGCAGGCGAGAATTACTTCATGAACATTGCCGCGGGGGGAACGATGACTGAATTAACTTATGAGGTCCCTTCTCAAATGAAGTCCCTCTTCGGTTACGCTGCCTACTTTGCTAAGGGTGCAGAACTTATTCCGCGAATTAAGCCAATTGAGATGCAGATTAAGTACGATGGCAAAGAATATCGGGGTAACGCAACGATGTTTATGATTGCCCTAACAAATTCTGTTGGTGGTTTTGAACAAATCGTTCCCGACGCTTCTCTTGATGATGGTAAGTTTACGATGATTATCGTGAAGAAGACGAACATGATTGATATGTTGAGTCTGATGGCAAAAGCCTTACAAGGAAAGCACCTGGATGATCCACGAATTATCTATGAGAAGGCAACCGATATTGAAGTAATTCCGTTAAACAAGGACGATCGCTTAATGGTTAACCTTGATGGTGAATACGGTGGCGATGCGCCAATGGAATTCCACGATTTGAAACAACATATTGAAGTTGTTGCTAACCTTGACGAAATTCCTGATGATGCTATTACAGTTTCTGATGATTTTAAGCGGGTTGAACAAGACTTCGTAAAGAGTGTTGATGATATTAAGGATCGTGAAGAAAAACAAAATTAAATCGAAAAACGGCTAGCATCCTAAAAATAGGAAGTTAGCCGTTTCTTTTGTTATAATAGGGAAAGTTTGTCACGTTGAAATTAATGGAGGAATAACGTTGAAATTAAATATTCCAGTACATAAAAATGAAGAGTATCCCGCTATGGTGGTTGATTTGACCTACGAGGGTAATGGAGTTGTGAAGATTGATGATTTTCCAGTCTTCGTGCCCAATGCTTTGCCAGGGGAAGAAATCACAGTAAAAATTACTAAAGTTGCTAGTCATTTTGCTTGGGGCCGGGTAATGGCATGGCAGACGAAAAGTCCTGACCGGGTTGATGTTAAGGATAAGAAGTATATCCAGACAGGGATTGCTCCGCTTGGTCACCTTAAATATGAAGCCCAATTAAAGTTTAAACAGCACCAAATTGCTGAGTTGCTGGCAAAGGCGCACCTAGATGAGATTGAGGTGTTGCCAACGATGGGGATGGACAAACCATACCATTACCGGAATAAGGCCCAAGTACCGGTCAAGATGGTTCGTGGTCAATTGGAGACTGGCTTTTACAAACGCGGAAGTCATACCTTAGTACCAATCGAAGACTTCTATATTCAAGATCCAGCTATTGACCAAGTAATTATCGTGGTTCGTGACCTATTACGGAAATATCATGTAACACCATACGATGAACGAACTGGTAAAGGTGTTATCCGAACTGTCATGGTGCGTCGAGGATATTATAGTCATGAAGTAATGGTAGTGCTAGTCACCAATACGAAGCGATTACCAATGGCAGAACAAATCGTTGATGGCATTGTAGCAGTCGTACCTGAAGTAAAGAGCATCGTTCAAAACATCAATGACAAGAAGACTAACCGCTTACTTGGCGACAAGAATAAAACGCTCTGGGGTGCCGATGAAATTCATGACCAATTGCTCGGCATTGATTTTGCAATCTCACCATTATCTTTTTACCAAGTTAATCCGCAACAAACTGAACGCCTTTACCAAACAGCTATTGATAATGCTGGTTTAGATGGCAGTCAAACAGTTATTGATGCTTATTGTGGAATTGGGACGATCTCGTTGGCAGTTGCTAAGCACGCCAAGCAAGTTTACGGGGTTGAAATTGTTCCTGCAGCGATTGATGATGCCAAGCACAACGCCAAGCGCAACGGCATTAAGAATGCTAAATTCGTTGTCGGTAAAGCGGAAGAACAATTCGCTAAGTGGCAAGAAGATGGCTTAAAGCCAGATGTCGTGATTGTTGACCCACCACGTAAAGGCCTTGCCGAATCGTTGATTGAAGCAACTGGCAAGATGGCGCCACAAAAGGTGATTTATGTTAGCTGTAATCCAGCCACATTAATCCGTGATATTCAACGCTTTGCTGAACAAGGATACCATGTGACGAAACCGATTCAGCCAGTTGACCAGTTCCCACAGACGACGCATGTTGAGAGTGTAGCGGTGCTGGAGCGGACAGATAAATAGCCGCTAAACACCGGTGTGACGGCATTCCTGATAGATTGAAAGTGTACTAATTCCTGTTTTATTGATTGGAATTAGTACACTTTTTGCTTTTTATGCCTTGAGTGTTATTATTAATGTAGT
>NZ_GG693412.1:563705-568563 GCF_000159435.1 Limosilactobacillus vaginalis DSM 5837 = ATCC 49540
CACAAATCCTGTTGATGAGTTTTTGATGTTGTTTTTCTGGCTCTACATCATTTAGTGTTGGTTTAATAAAACAATGAAATTCACGCTAAATTGGTATGGTTTTTAGGATTTACACTATTCGGTACTGATAGAAATATCAGTACCTTTTTTGTTATTGTAGGCGCTGTAAAGAATAGTTTTACCATTTCTTTCCACACTAACGTTTTTGCTTGAACCAACCTGTTCAATATAACGTTGCACAATCACATCGCAATATTTAGGATCGAGTTCCATCATGTAACAAATCCGATTAGTTTGCTCGCATGCAATCAGAGTTGAACCGGAACCACCGAACGGGTCCAACACGGTACAATTGGACATGGTAGAATTCATAATCGGGTAGGCAAGCAGCGGAATCGGCTTCATAGTCGGGTGCTCCTTGCTCTGCTTAGGACGATCGAATTCCCAGATGGTGGATTCCTTTCGCCCGGTGTACCATTCGTGTTTGCCATCTTTCTTCCATCCATAGAGTACGGGTTCATGTTGCCACTGGTAGGGTGAACGACCAAGTACTAATGATTGCTTCTTCCAGATACAGCAACCGGATAAATAAAAACCAGCATCTTGGAAAGCACGGCGGAAGTTAAGGCCTTCCGTATCGGCGTGAAATACATAGATGCTGGCATCGTTAGCCATCGCTTGATTCATATTTTGAAAAGCAGCAAGCAGAAACTGGTAGAACTTGTCATCGGCTTGATGATCATTCTTGATCTTGCCAGCTTTGCTAGAGTAATCGACATTGTATGGAGGATCGGTTAATACTAGGTTGACCTTATGATCACCCAGTAATTTCTGGTAGCTTTCTGTTTTAGCAGCGTCACCACATAATAAAGTGTGTTTACCTAAGTGCCATAAGTCACCAGGCTTTGAAAAGGTCGGTTTATCCAATTCGCTATCAACGTCAAAATCATCATCATGCGTATCGTCAGCGGTGCTAAGAAGGTCTGAGATCTCATTCTCGTCAAAGCCAGTTAAGGAAACATCCAAGTCGCTGGCTTGTAAGTCAGTCATTAGCAAGGCCAACTTGTCTTTATCCCAATCACCGCTGATTTTATTGAGGGCAACGTTGAGAGCTTTTTCTTTGTCTTCATTTAAATTAACGACAACACACTCGGCTTCTTTGATCCCTTCATCCTGGAGAATCTTTAACCGCTGGTGTCCGCCAACCACGCGACCAGTTTGCTGGTTCCAGATGATTGGATCAACGTAGCCGAATTCTTTCATTGAGTGTTTTAATTTTTCATAATCAGGATCACCAGGCTTGAGATCCTTCCTTGGATTGTAATCGGCAGGGATTAAATCGGTAATTTTCTTTTTAACAAATTTCATTAGTTCATTCCTTTCCGGCTTCTTAAGAGCCGTTCCATGACATCATCTTGTGGTGTTGATCCTTGATAAGTCGTGGCATTGTTTTCTTTAACCACTTGAAAAATCTGAAACCATAATTGGCTCGATTGCTTCATGTAGTCACGACTCATGGAAACATATGGTGAAGCAATTGCATTACCAGTGGTAGGGTGGCGAGCGAGAAAACCAAACTTAGAGATGCATTCTTCACACTGAATCCACCGGCTGACACTAACGGCATATTGTTCAATCAATTGAGTGTTAACTAGTTTTTCACAACCACGCTCGACCAACCATTCCCAGGTTTCTTTGAAAATATCAGCGGCGTCAAATTCTAAACCATTCTTCTGTTTGGCCTTGAGGTACTTCTTGACTGGCGGCATCACGTGACCTTCCAGATTAGCTGGTTCTGGCAAATCGATGACGGTTGCTTCTTGGCCAGCTTCGAGCTTATCGTGAAGTGACTTAGGTTTACGTCCAGCACCAATTCGGGATCCACCACGATTCGTACCATCTTTAGCCAAATCTCTCCCTCCTTCCGGCAGGGGTTAATACCCCGTTTGATTTCGATTTTTTGTACACGAAGGCCCAGGCCCGCTCCCGCGCGAAAAATTTTTAAGGATTTGATGGCCCCCTCCGTGATTTAGTAATGATATCGACGTGGCTTTTTATGCCACCGATCATCCATCTGGGCGGTGATGCGGGAGTGGCATGGCTTACATAATGCCATCAGGTTCTTGAACTCGTTGGTGCCGCCGTGTTCCAGAGGCAGAACGTGATGGACCTCGGTGGCTTGGGTATACCTTCCTTGGCTCAGGCACATCTCACAGAAGGGATGGTGGAGCAAGTAGCGTTGACGGATCTTTGGCCAGCCACGATGATAGCGCGGACGACTACGTTTTGGTCGTTGGTAACGATTGTAGTGAGAACTGACTTGCTTAGCATGGACGTCACAATAAGTGTTGTGGGTTAGTCGCGGGCAGCCAGGGTAACGACAGGGTTTCTTGGGTGAGCAAGGCATGACACTCCTCTTTTCTGAGGGCATAAGAAAAGCCCAGCAGTTTACACCGCCAGGCTTCAATGTTATAAAGCAAATGCCTTTATCCTAATTTTCTACACTACTATCGTAACATGGATAGGCTGATTGTTTGTTCTGCGTTTTACCTTTCTAATGATGGGATCCATAAAGTAAGAGCGTGAGGTGATCGAGTGCTTTGTTCTTTTGATTGTAAGCAGTCGTCTTAGCAATGAAGTACTTGTCCATCACGATGGTTAGTCCCTCGTTCATTGACTGGTTTGGAGTGCGATAGCAGACATCTAAAACAAAGCGCTCGTCTTCAGATAACTCTTGCCAGGCTGGCTCGAACCACTTGAAGTAAAGTTGGGCTTGTTGGTAGCGTTCATTCAGCTTGGTTGTCTCATCGATGCCATGCAGCAGGCGATGCTCAGTTGGGTTATCTTTTTTACTGCTGCCAGGTACGAAACCGTAGCGTGGCGAACTGACACCAATCATTTGTTCCTTGGCTAGCTTCAGGTCGTCTTGGTAAGAGTCAATGATGAACTTCATACCATCGTAATCTTTCAAGGCTGCGACGGTCGCTCGCCGTTTGTCTAAGTAGTTCCACATGATACTCATGCCATAACACTTCCTTTCAGGTTGGCTTTCACCGCGTTAATTAAAGCTAACTGGGTTTTGTCTTTGCGTTTCAGGGCCGCCAGAATGTTTTCGTCAATGGTGCCTTCAGTGATGATGTGGTGGATAACTACTGGTTGACGTTGCCCTTGCCGCCAGAGCCGAGCGTTAGTTTGCTGGTAGAGTTCCAGACTCCAAGTTAATCCATACCAGATTAAGGTAGCACCACCAGCCTGCAGGTTAAGACCATGACCAGCAGAAGCGGGGTGGATCAAAGCTAAAGGAATCTTACCGGCATTCCAGTCCTGAATGTCACGGGGTGTTTTGATCTCACGAACCTTGAAACGACTTTTAATCTGGATTAGATCATGTTTGAACCAGTAAGCTACCAAGACAGGTTTACCATTAGCAGCTTCAACCAAATCTTCAAGGGCATCAAGTTTTCGCTGGTGAATTTGAACAATCTGCTGCTGGTCGTCGTAGACACAACCATTTGCCATCTGGCAAAGTTTATTCGATAGACTGGCTGCGTTGAGGGCATCGATTTGTTTACCCTGGGTTGAAACTACTAGCTGGGCATTAAGCTCATCATAGATTGCCTGCTCACTATTACTCATTTTTACCGGAACGGTGTTCATAGTTAATGGTGGCAGATTCAAGTAGTCCTTAGACTTCATAGAAATGGTGATGTCATCAATGGCACGGTAGATACTTTGCTCAGCGCCAGGCTTGGGTTTGTAGGTAAACACTTGATACATGTTTCGCTTGTCGGGGTCAAAGTAGTTCATCCGGTAAGATGAGATAAAGCGGCCAAGTCGTTGGCCCATGTCCAGCACGCGGAATTCCGCCCACAGATCCATCAAGCCATTAGACGACGGTGTACCTGTTAAGCCAACCACGCGTTTAATCAGAGGTCGTACTCGTTTGAGGGCTTTGAAGCGTTGTGAGCGGTAAGACTTAAAACTAGAGAGTTCATCGATCACAAACATGTCGTAGTCAAAGGAATTACCAGAGGATTCAATTAGCCATTTCAAGTTTTCCCGATTGATGATATAAATGTTGACATCTTGTTGTAGTGCTTTAATGCGTTGTAGCCTAGAACCAGTGATGACCGAGTAGGTAAGGCCTTTTAAGTGGTCCCATTTTTCAATTTCTTCTGGCCAGGTTTGTTTAGCCACGCGCAGTGGAGCGATAACTAATACCCGTTGAACTTTCCCCTGCTGAATAAGTTGTTTAATAGCAGTTAGGGTAATGACGCTTTTACCTAGTCCCATATCAAGCAAGATTGCTGCCACAGGATGATCCAGAATAAACTGAGTTGCGTATTGTTGGTATTCATGCGGTTTGTATTGCATCTAGCATTCCTCCAATCTGTCCAAATTGGTCACAAACAAAGACCTGGTAGCCAAGTTGTTTTAATTGGCTTAGCCTTTGCACTTGGAGTGGTCGGGGGCGTTTACCAGGAGCTTTCATCTCTACAAAGCCCATGTGACCATCAGGCAGGAGGACTAACCGATCAGGGACTCCGGCCATAGATGGTGAGGTGAACTTCAGGCAAAGACCTCCACGTTGGTGGGTAGCTTTGACAAAAGCAGTTTCAATTCGTTTTTCTAACATTTGTAAAATCCTTTCTAAACGTTGATTTATCAGTGATTCGTCAGGATTAATGACGGTCGTGTCGGTTGATTTACTACTCTTCTCTATATCTCTTTTTTTCTATTTTTATTCCTATATACAAGTAAGGTAAAAGAGTGTCATGACTGTCATTAGGATCGGTAAATACTGATGTATCAAGCTTTTTAAGTTGTAAAGAGTGACAGTCGATGACAGTCAACTGAG
>NZ_GG693412.1:568613-579700 GCF_000159435.1 Limosilactobacillus vaginalis DSM 5837 = ATCC 49540
AAATTCATCAGCATCAACTTTTAATCGCAATCCCTTGATGAAACGACCGCTTTGTTTATGTTGACGTTGAAAGCCAGCATTTTTGAGGGCCATGTAAAAGTCAGTTGTGCTGCGGGTATATTCACCGATGCCTTGGCAGTATTCGCGATACTTTTGGTAGAGATCGCCCGACTTTTGTTCATAACTGGGGTCAAGTTCACAATTCTCATTAAGAAAATGTCCTAGCCAATCATTATCAGCGTGGTAGGCTCGTACCGCTTTGGTTACGGCAGCTGGAGTGGTTAACTGGTAATTTTGCTGAATGGTTCGCTGTGCGCCTTCAATGATCCACTGCAAGACTGCCGGCCCAGCTTTTTCGGTTAGGTACTGGGCGTAATTCTTAATATCATTGCGTTTAGCAATTTTGGCATTAAAAGGAATCACAATTAACCGTCGCCAGATTCCTTCATCATTACCACCTACGTGGGGCAGGTAATTGGTGTATACCACGATGGTGTGGCTGGGCGTAAAGGAGAAAGGTTTCATGTATTTCTTTTCGGCATAGATTTCATCAGTTGAACAGAGTTGCTTGACGATGGAAGTGTTCAGTCGCTTACCTTCTTCTAGTTCAGCGGAGATGATTAGCCGCTTGCCTTTGACTTCGGCCATCTCTGGTTTGACGTTTCGCCGGACACCAGTGGTCAAGGCATCAGCTGAGAGGTGACCGGTATAAGTGCCGAGTACATTAGCGATGGTGTTCCAGAAGGTTGACTTACCATTCCTCCCGCTGCCGTAAGCAATAATCAGAGCTTCCAGGTACACCTGACCGATCGCCACCAGTCCCACAATTTCTTGGACGTAATTAATCAACGCTTGGTCACCACAGAAGAAAGTAGTGAGTGCTTCTTGCCAGAGTGAAGCTCCTTGATTACCAGGAACACAGGATGTGGATTTGGTGATTAATTCATCAGCTTGAATTTCCTGTTGACCGTGCATCCCTTTCTTTAAATTGAAAGGTCCGTTGGGTGTGTTCAACAAAAACGGATCAGCATCAAAATCATTAATCTCTTTGACGAGCTTTGGTCGAGAATTAGTTAAGATCCCGTTAATACCACGGGTGCTGCGTTCCTTGAGAATGAAGGCTTCGTAAGCTTTAGCATTTTCGTAATTCTTGAACGCTGCCTGTTGTTCATCGTTAAAAGTCCGACTAGCTTTAGTTTTACCCATAGTTTGAAGCGCCTTGGCGACCCCATTGTTCTGGATTGCTTGGTAACTTTGAGTGACTCGAAGTTGGGCATCGGCTAATTGTTTATCGGTAAAACGTTGGACTTCGCCGAGAGCTAAAGGTTCCGATTCTTGCCAGACCTTATCGTCGAACCACATAAAACCTGATTGATTGGTGTAGCAGACCCGCTCTTTACAGTTGTTTACAAAGACATAAGATTCCCCAGTGTCCGAGTAGTCAGCCGGCTGTAAGTCATCATTGGGCTGATTGTATTTTTCGGGCGGAATATAATCTTTTTGATTAGCCATGCGTTGACCAAATTTAATAGCACTATTCCAAATAGTTTTTAATTCCTGCTTGCTTAGTGGTGGATCACATTTAGCAGCTTCTTCCTGAAATGCCTGACGAGCTTCAGCAGTATTGCCAAGACGCATAATGATGCGACCGGCAAAATGCGAAAGGGTAGCATTACGTTGGCCTTCATGAATTGATCCGATGTTTTGCTGAGCAAAGTAACGCTGGGCCATCATAAATTTGTCTACGGTTTGTGATCCTTCATGCCAGATGGCTTTAGTACTAGGCACACCAAAGACAAAACGGGCCGCATCAAGCGCATTGTCATCAAAGTAGGGAAAGTATTCTTGAATTTCGTGCTTTAGTTCAGTATAGGTTTTAGCATCCGTAATCTCAGTAATCGGAAAGTAGACATGAAACTTAGGTCGGGGTGCTTTATGGTGCTTGGCTTTCATGTTGTTGCGTGACAAGGTAATGGCGTAGGAAACATCATCGAAATAGTTAGCAATGTTTGCAGGCTTGATCCAAGTAGTCGGATCATCAGAATGATCATTATCACAATCCATAATTAGGCAGTCGGCTTTAATGAAGTTGGCAATGGTGCGTTGGTTATTTTTAAATTGACCACAGACATGGTCATAGTGGACAGCCTGTTCTAATTCCTGTGCGTTAGTGATAGTTTGTTGATGAGGATAGATCGTGTTGCTAGCCTGACCGGAATTAACTGCCGTCGATAAAGTAAAATGCATCTTTAATTAGCCTCCATTTCGTTATTAAAGTAGCGGACATTTTTATTTTTACGTTTGGCTAAGCGGATAAAGTAGCGCATATCATGTGTTGGCTTACCAAATGACCAGGCTTCGGCGCATTTAGTTAGTAGCACAATGTTAATAAAGGCGGCTACTTGAAATTCTCGCGAATGGTGCAGGTTAATAAATTGAGGTAGGTAAAGCTGTGGACAAACGGGGATGCCACCATGTTGATAGACAAAACGGCAGTTGGAGCGCACTGTCCTGATACTTTCGGCATCGCTCTTTACTACTTCTGTAAACGGCGCAATGACAAAGATCATTGGTCGGTAGTGTGGATTCGGTTTGTCTTGGCGCAGCTTGGTAATTGCTATGGTTGCTTCTGACATAAATTCAGATCCTTTCATTAAAGTAGAGAACTAGAAAAGCCCTCACCAATAAGCCAGATGAGGGCAGAAAGTAAACTATTAAAATTAATCTTTTTTGTAAAAGTCGCTAACAAAACCAGCAGCGTTGAGGATTAAACCATTGGCCCAGTCTGGAACTTCGGTCATGAGCTGAACCATGGTGTCAAGTGACCGATTGGAAGGGGCGTCAATTACGGCTTCATCGTGAATATGCATTACCACCGTATTCTCAGTAGCTTCTAACCGCCGCATTGCTTCAGCTAGCAGGTCACGACTAGTTGCTTGGACAATGTTTTCTACCAGCTTGGCCCCATAGGTTTCAATTCGATCCCATTTTTTCACGGTGTTGTTCCCCATGAAGGTAATCGATTCAGAACCAAACCGGTTAATGCCAATTTTAGGTTGGGGGTAGCAAAGATAACGTCCCGACCGTAAACGAAGAAACATACAACCACTGCGATAAATAAATTTCATTCCGTGGGTAGTTTGCGGGAGGTGCGTTTTAATACATTCTTTAGCTGCTTTATCAACGTCCCACCAAAACTGCACAATGTGAGGACTAGCATTACGCCACATTTGAACCAGTGGTGGTAATTCATCATCGGTTAGGCCAAGATTAGTGGCACCCATGGCTTTGAGCGCACCAATGGAACCGCCATAGCCCAGGGCGAGTTCGGCAATTTTACCCTTTTGACGGAGTTCACCATTGATGCCATGTTTGACGACCGGGACACCAAACATCTGACTCGCGGATGCACAATAGATATCTTCATTCTTGGCAAAGGATTCTTGTCGCCATTTTTCATTAGATAGCCAAGCAATCACCCGTGCTTCAACCGCTGAGAAGTCAGCCACGTAGAAATGATGATTTTTGCTAGGGATAAAAGCAGTGCGAATCAATTGTGATAAGACGTCTGGCACTGAATCATAAAGCATTGCAAGTGCTGGTACGTTGCCTTGCTTAACTAATTCGCGAGCTTCTTCGAGGTCTGGCATTGAATTACGGGGAAGATTTTGTACTTGTACAAGGCGACCAGCCCACCGACCCGTCCGGTTAGCACCATAAAATTGTAAAAGACCATGGACACGACCATCTTGGCACATAGCTTTCTGCATAGCCTGATACTTTTTGATACTTGATTTAGATAACAACTGGCGGAGAGCTAATACTTGATGGACCGTGCCGGTAGTGGTTTGTAATAGCTGTGCCACTGATGCTTTGGATAGTGAATTAGTTTTAATATCTTGCTGCTGGAGCCAATCTTTTAGCTGTAATGGAGAGTTAGGATTTGCTAGACCTGTTAATTCTTTAGCAGTTTGTAAGTACTGGTCATGGAAAACGTTTTGACATTTGATCGCATTGTTAACCAGTTGTTGGTCAATCCGGATACCGCGATCATTAATGTCTTGATCCATCCAGTAGTTTTCCCATTCATTCTGTGGGACGGGGAAGCATTCGAGCTTCTGGGTGATTTCCATTTCAACCTCGACGTCACGCTGATTGTATTGCTTAAACTGTTGCCATTTATCAGGAGCATGGTAGGGGAAGTTACGAGTGCGATTTTGATTGGCCTTCGTAGGTTTGCAAGGTGTACAGAAGTAGCGCACAAGCTCTTTACCAGCAGTGATCTTTTGCCGTGGTAACCCTAACACGCTTCCAACATCTCGTAGTGATAATGGCAAGCCGAGAGTGGCAGACCAGACGCGAGAACAATGCCAACCAGCTGGTTTTAAGCGGTGGCTTACGAAACGTGACAGACAGACCCGTTCAAATTGAGCGTTAAAGGCACTTTTAATAATAGTAGGATCATCTAACGCCTTAATAACCTGAGGAGGAATTGATTCACCCTGAGTGAGGTCTATAACCTTTACTGGACCGAAGTCGATAGCGTAGCCAAAAAGCAGGAGTTCAAAGTCTTTACTATCTGCATAACGATAGACGCCAGTCTGATTTAGGTTGGTGCTGGAATAAGTTTCAATATCAATTGAAATTTGCTTCATCAGGAATCCTTTCTACAAAAAATGGGTAGTCAAAGTCGACTGCCCATCTTTTGGTTTAAGCTAAGAAATCATCGTCATTGCTATCATCAATCGCTGTGAAGTCATCGCTGGCACTAGCATGTCCACCTAGTGGTTCTCCATCACGGATCTTTTGGATGTTACCCAGGCCACAGGCAATTCCACGGTTACCGTTGGTGTTAAAAGCATAGAAGTTAATCGATACTCGGGCATAGCAGCCACTGTAAACTTCATCACGATCGAGGATGGGCTGAACATGCTTGTCTACAATCTGGGGAGCCGTAATCGAATTAGCGTTGATGAAATAACTATCTTGGTAGGCGGCATCATCACGTTCAACGTCACCATCACGAAGTGGAAGCTTCAGAGTGGCCTTGTTAGGCTTCTTGCCACCAAACTTTCCAATGCCTTCTTGAATGGCAGCATCGATGGCCTTCTCAATTGCGGAGACTGTCTTCTGATCTGACTTGGGGATAATCAGACTGACTGAGTATTTTTCTTTACCGCCATTAATAGACTTGGGTTCCCAGATGTTGGCGTAAGAAAGACGAGTGTTAATACCAGTAACGACTTTAGTTTGTTGTGACATATTATTTTTCCTCCTTAAATTCATCCTGTGGGTTTGATTTGCCAATACTCTGACGCCGATCAGAATTTGGCACCAGGGTTGGCTTACCCGCAGGCTTTACAATTTCTTGACTAAACAGTTCAGTGAATTTCTTCTTACCGAGCTGTTTTTCTAATTTTGTAATTGGTAGTAGCTTCCGTTGGTAAATATCATGAATGCCGTTCGCTTCAGCAATCTTGGCAACCGCATTTTCATCTTTGTAGCGCCGGGTGGAACGACCTTCGACAATTTTGAAGCCAGGCCACTGCTTACCATGGTTAATGGCTAAGTTGGCAGCATAGTCTTTAACTTCGTGAGCCCAGCGATTTAAATCATCGATGTGTTTCAATACTTCGATAACTTCCGCATCAGTGAGCAGGTTGGGTGAGCGTAACTGGAAGCGAGTGAGCTTATGATGATAATCGAAGCGGGCACGCAGCACGGCATTGCAGGCAGAGAACTGGCACCAGGGGCCATAACGAACAGTGCCTTTGCCAGCAAAAGCTAATTCGGCTTTTTCTTTCAGTTCGGTATTGGCCCAGTGCATCAATTTTTGGGCATTAATGGTCCAGGTACTGATATTGGCCATGCGAGGTTGAAAGATTGTAGTTTCAACTTCATCGATGTTGTACAGATTGCCAAACATCTCTAATGCTCCAACGGCATAGAGCTTCATCTGAGGGTTGTTCTTGGCTTCCACCCGGACACCCTTGCCATACTTGAAGTCGATAATGTGGAGCAGGTGATCAGAAACGATCACGCAGTCGCCGGTACCGAAGCCTTCCGGAACGTACTTGGAGAAGTCTAGTTTCTGTTCCACATTGATGGTGGCGTCAGAAGCATACTTCTTAGCTTGGTGGTATTGTCCCAGGACATAGCTAGCGTAATCATCGGTTAGGTCTTCCATCTCATCTGATTGGTAATCAGAAGTAGGACGCTTGAACCTATCACCGAGCAATCGATGGATCTTATATTCTCCTAGTGCGTGGGCAGCTGTTCCTTCAGCGGCAGCGTTTGAAGTGGTGTGCGGAAAGTATTGTTCTAATCGCGGTAGTGGCGGAGCACTTAGCCAACGGTTGGCACTGGAAGCTGATAGTAAAGCGTGATATTTTGGTGAACTCATTGTCCCAAGCCCTCCGCACTGTAGTAAAGATCCTTGTAATCCTTAGGGTCTACGTCGGATAATTTTTCAGCACCAAATTTATGAAGCAATGCTTTCACTTGAGCGGTGTAGCCTTCACCACTCTTCTTTGCTAGCATCTTGCGAACCGTTACTTTATCTTCAACTGGATCGCGCTTTGGTTGCTCATTATCACATGGGGCTGCATCCTGATTGCTTGATAGCAATTGACGGATGGACTGAATGGCATCCTTGGCTTGATCAAGCTGGTTCTCAGCTTCCTTAAGTTGTAAATCGAAGTCATTCATTACGCTCATATGAATCCTCCTTTACTTCGTTAATTTGCAGTTGCTGAACATCTTTGCCAGGTGTAATCACCATCAGATGGTGTGGTTGACCGAGTAGTAAACGCAGCAGCCGTTCACGGATTGTGATTTGACGCATACTGACAACACCATCTTGTTGGGGATGCTTGGCTACTGAAATAGAAATTTTGTTAGCCATTTTGACCGTTCCTTTCTTGTTAAGTTTGGTAAGGAATAACTGCCTTACACTTACAGGCCATGGGAAAGAAAAAAGTAAACGATTATTTTTGAAGATTTTTCTTGAGCCGTCGATAGATAGTTTGGAAACGTTTAGTGATCGCCATCTTGGTCACTCCATCGTCCTTAGCAATATCTACTTGTTTCATATCATTCCAGAATTTTTTCATGACTAATTTCTGCTGCTCAGGTTTAAGTTGATTGATGCTGTGGTAGAGTTGGTCCATTTCTTCCTTATTAACTACGGCTTGATATGGATCAGCATCGTTTTGTACTAAGGCGCCGTATGGATCATAGGCTTCAAGTGAAACATGACGACGAGTTTCACGGTGGTTATCGTTGTACTCAATACGATTAAGTTCGATGATTTCTTTACCTTCAGCTTCTGTGACCGTGATTTCCTTGATGCCAGTCGGTTGATGTAACTTGATGCGCATGCTGCCATCTTTAGCATCTGAGATCTCCATGTTGAGTTGTTTCCGGTCGTCGTAGTATTTCTTCATAAAAAATTCCTCCTCTTGGATCTCCCAAGCGAAGGAATCGAAGGCATATTAAAAACCACTAAAAAGACAGCATAAAACAGACCTAAACGATAAGATCGCTTGGGTACTGCAGCCGTCCTTCCGATGGTTGGTTACAGAACAATAAGTATTAAATTATTGATATGTCGGAACACCGTGATCAAATGGTGCATATCGTATGACGTTTCCGAACATACGTTTGTATTAATGAGAAAACTTGATATAATGAAAGCGTATAGCATGAGCAGCATCACGGTGATTAGGATAGTAAAGATTGGTGGTGTGTTCAGGTCGGTGATGGTTAATACCGATTGATAAAAATATTCTTTGGTTAGTTATGGTTAACCGACCAACTGACCAAAAGTAGTAGGTGGTAGATGTGGCAAACGAGGAATTCTCGAAAATGGCTAAGATATTGCAGCCATATTTAGGTCATGGAGGTTCACAAGCGGAATGTGTCGACAAAATGATGGAATTGATGACTAATGTTAAGTACCATCATTTGATTGGATATAATGAAAATACTTTTAAGAGTTACTTCACAGGACGGTCATCAATTAATCGTTTAGCACGGCGAGTGGGTGGTCATTTAAGTACAGAGCGAATAGCTAAATATA
Source organism: Limosilactobacillus vaginalis DSM 5837 = ATCC 49540 (assembly GCF_000159435.1). Taxonomy (GTDB): domain Bacteria; phylum Bacillota; class Bacilli; order Lactobacillales; family Lactobacillaceae; genus Limosilactobacillus; species Limosilactobacillus vaginalis. Next base: position 576,694 of record NZ_GG693412.1, read on the forward strand.
TTGATGGACTGGACTATCAGGCGCGCTCGCGGATTGCTAAAAGCTTAATGCAGGTTGGTATCAGTACTCATCCGTCCAAAGCAGGGGATGCATATGCAAGAAAGCTTGAAAAGATCATTAATGATGCAGCCCAAGGGAAAAGTAGTGTAAAGAAAAAACCACTGTTGCAAAAACAACAGCGGCTAGTAAATAAGGTTTCAGAACGTGTTTTAAGTAATGAGTATGTGTCTTATCAAAATTATGAATTACTAGTTATTGATAATAAAGATTTTAGCCATGATGGCTCTTTATTAATACAACACGATGATTCACGAGTATTTGGTGAAAATACAGATCAGCGTTTAGCAGGAATTATCTGGGACAAGCATGGCTTTCTGTCAGCAAAAGTTAAGCATTATCCAGTTATTTTTGGTAATGAATTTAATGGTGATAGTCAGCAAAAATATTATTATGGTGTAATTGACGAAGTGAATGAGGGAACATGTGGAATTTATTTACACTATCGAATCTTCGGTAGCTTACTGAGAGAAGAGTTGTATAAGCGACGTACCCGTATTCAGATTGAACCAATTGAGTTTTATCGACGACACTGGGCAATGAAGCATGTTAATATTTTGAAAGTAATTAAGCAGACACAAATTACCAAGAAAAATAATAAAGAAACAAGTTAGGCTTTAAAAAGACCCGCCATCTAAAAAATAGGTAGCGGGTCTTCTTTTTGTTTGCAATTACAAATATTTTGTTTTTAATCAGCAAAGAAATATAGTAAAATTAAAATTGTTAACGCTTAACTAAAGATGAGGACGGATATATGCATTTTAGTTACAACAAATTATGGAAATTATTAATTGACCGGGGCTGGAAAAAGCAAGACCTGCGTAAAAAGAGTGGGGTTAGCTCTGCTTCAATTGCTAAGTTGGGGAAAGATGGTAATGTGACGACTGAGGTTTTGCTGAAAATCTGCAAAGCATTGGATTGTGATATTAGTGACATTATGGAAATAGTAAAGGAGTCGTGAAAATGGCAACCAAGTCTAAGGAATTAAGTATTGAGGACAAATTATGGAAAACAGCTGATGCGTTGCGTGGCAGCATGGACGCTTCAGAATATCGTAATGTTGTACTGGGGTTAATTTTCCTTAAGTATGTATCAGATTCATTTGAAACCAGGCATAATGAATTGTTGAAATCAGATTATCCTGAAGATGCTGAAGATCCTGATATGTATCTTTCGGAAAATATTTTTTGGGTACCAAAAGAAGCACGTTGGGAATTAATTCAACAATCAGCGAAAACACCTCAAATTGGTGAAATCATTGACAGTGCAATGGATGCAATTGAAAAAAGCAATGATTCATTGCGTGGAGTTTTAAGTAAGAACTATGCATCTCCAGATCTTGATAAAACTCGTCTAGGTGAAGTGGTTGATTTAATTTCAGATATCAGTCTAGGCGATAAACATGCCAAGCAATCTGATATTTTGGGGCGTGTATATGAGTACTTCCTCAATGAATTTGCTTCTCAGGAAGGGAAAAAGGGTGGTGAATTTTACACGCCACGGTCTATCGTTCGTACACTGGTAGAAATGATTGAACCTTATAAGGGACGTATTTATGATCCATGTTGCGGATCTGGTGGGATGTTTGTTCAATCTGACAAGTTCGTCCAAGAGCACCAAGGTAAAATCGGAGATTTATCAGTTTATGGTGAAGAGTCTAACCCAACCACTTGGAAATTAGCAAAGATGAATCTTGCCATTCGTGGTATTGATAATAATCTTGGACCACATCAAGGCGATACTTTTACCAATGACTTACATAAAGGTGAAAGATTTGATTTTATCTTAGCTAATCCACCATTTAATGTTAAAAACTGGAATGGTGATAAGTTAAGGGAAGATGCACGTTGGAAATATGGTGTTCCACCGGTCGGCAATGCTAACTATGCTTGGATTGAGCACATTATTAGTAAGTTGGCCCCTGATGGGAAGGCAGGTTTTGTTTTAGCTAATGGTGCTTTGTCCACTTCCACTAAAGAAGAATATACAATTAGAAAAGCACTACTTGAGGATGACAAGATCGATGCGATTGTGGCGATGCCTTCACAAATGTTCTATTCAACCGGTATTCCGGTTTCGCTTTGGTTTATTGATATGAACAAAGAATCACCAGATGAGCGTAATCGTAAGGGAGAAACGCTATTTATTGATGCACGTGATCTTGGTGAAATGATAGACCGTACACACCGTGCTTTCTCAAAAGATGATATTAAGAAGGTTGCTGATACTTATCACGCTTACCGGGGAACCAATAAGCAAGAATATAAGGACGTTGCTGGCTTTTGTAAAATTGCTAAGTTGGATGAAATTGCCAAAAATGATTATGTCCTAACTCCCGGTCGGTATGTTGGTTTAGCCAAGCAAGCGGATGATGGTGAACCATATGAGGTTAAGATGAAACGACTTACTGGAGAACTGAAGAAACAATTTGAGGAAAGTAATAAACTTCAAGCAGAAATCAAAGATGTATTGAAGGGGCTTGGATATGAAATATAAACAATTAAGGTTAGGAGATCTTGCAGAATTTACAACTGGAAAGTTAAATGCAAATAAAGCAGTTGAAGACGGTAAATATCCATTCTTTACGACTTCTCCTGAAACATTGAGAATAAACAATTTTGCTTTTGATCAGGATGCAATTCTTTTAGGCGGAAATAACGCAAATGGTGTATTTCAGCTAAAGAGATATACTGGAAAATTTAATGCTTATCAAAGGACATATGTTATTTCTGTAGTAAAAGAAAATATCATTAATAATGATTATTTGTATTATGCTTTAATGCCAAAACTCGTTGAGTTACAAAATAAATCTTTAGGAACGGCTACTAAATTTATTACTAAGAGAATTTTAGAAAATTTACTAATAAAAGTTCCAAATAATTATAACGAGATGGAGAGAAGGGCAACTTATTTAAGAACAATTGATAATAAAATTCAACTAAATAAGCAA
>NZ_GG693412.1:581077-585576 GCF_000159435.1 Limosilactobacillus vaginalis DSM 5837 = ATCC 49540
CACACAACAAAAAGAAAGGAGTGTGATACATCATGTCAAAAGGTTATTTACTAGAAGCAGATGTTGAAAATCTGGCATTAGATACCTTAAAACAGGTTGGCTATGACGTTTATAAAAGCCCAAGCCCAACATCACCTAATCCAGAAATTGATGCTATGCGAAGTAATGATCATACGGTAGCTATTTTACCTACTAAGGTTCAAACTGCACTTCGTAAACTAAATCCAGGATACTCAGATGAAATTTATAAAGAAGCATTTCGGCAAATAATGCGGTTAGCTAATAATCCAGATATGATGGTTAATAATCATTATTTCCATAAGCTGTTGATCGAAGGTATTCGAGTTAAAACAACGGTTAAGGGTGAAAATAGGACTGAAGTTTTATATCCTATTGATTTTGATCATGTTGAAAATAATGAATTTATCGCTACCAATCAGTTCACCTTTAAGGGAAGCAATGAGCGGCGTCCAGATACCACTATTTTTGTGAATGGATTACCAGTGGTGACGTTTGAATTTAAGGACGCAAGTAATCCTAATGTTAGCATTGAGAATGGTTATCGACAGTTACAAACTTATAAAGCTGAAATTCCTGAATATCTGAAATATAATGAAATTTTGATTGCATCGGATGGTATTAATTCTCGAGCTGGATCTTTAACTGCTGGTTTTGATCGCTTTATGCGCTGGCGAGCACCAAAAAATATTAACACTGGTGATGATCTTGAATTAGAGACAATGATTAAGTACATGCTTAAGCCTAAGGATCTACTTAATTTAATTGAAAACTTCATTATTTTTGAAACTGATGGAGATAATACAATCAAGATTCTGGCGGCTTACCACCAGTACTACATGGTTAATAAAGCGGTTAAAGCAGCTAAACGAACACTTGTTGACCCTAATGATAAGCGTATTGGTGTGGTTTGGCATACTACTGGATCAGGTAAAAGTTTATCGATGGTGTTCTTTGCCAGCATTGTGGCTAGAAAGCTTAATAATCCAACGATGTTGGTAATCAACGATCGTAATGATTTAGATGATCAGTTATTTGATACGTTTTCCGCCGCACATGAATTTTTACGACAGACTCCAGAACATGCAGAATCTCGTGATGAACTTCGTAAATTTATGGATAAACAATCGGGGGGAATTGTTTTTTCAACTATTCAAAAGTTTTCACCAGATTTTGACAGCGGGGAAAAAGAGATGCCAGTTTTAACGAACCGTAGTGATGTAATTGTTATTGCAGATGAGGCGCATCGCTCTCAATATGGATTAAAGGCTAAATTCACTAATAATGGGTTACGATATGGCTTCGCTAAATACTTACGTGATGCTTTACCTAATGCATCATTCATAGGTTTTACTGGGACCCCAATTTCTACTGCTGATAAATCAACTGTTGCGGTCTTCGGTAATTATATTGACGTTTATGATATTACTCAGGCTGTTAATGACCATGCTACAGTCAAAATTTATTATGAGAGTCATGTATTTCCTCTAAAATTGAAGTCCGATGCACAGGCTAAGTATCAACAACTGCTAAAAGAGGCCAACTTAGATGATGATCCTAACTTAGAAGAAAATGCTCGACGTAACCGAGAATTCTCCCGTTTGGAGGCATTAGCTGGTGCTCAGCCGCGACTAGAAAGTATTGCTAAGCATTTTGTTAATCATTTCGAAGCACGACAAAAAGAGACTTTTGGCAAGGCAATGATTGTTGAAATGTCGCGTCGTAACGCAGTTCGTCTCTATAATGAAATCATCAAGTTACGCCCAGAGTGGGATAGTGATGACCTTAATAAAGGGAAAATCAAGGTTGTAATGACGTCTTCTGCGGCCGATGGTCCAGAAATGGCAAAGTTTCAGACCAGTAAAGCTGATCGTCGAGTCCTTCAAAAACGGATGAAAGATAATAATGATGAATTACAGATTGTTATCGTGGTTGATATGTGGTTGACAGGTTTTGACGTACCTTCGATGAATACTATGTACATTGATAAGCCGATGAAGGGACACAATTTAATTCAAGCTATTGCTCGTGTCAACCGGGTCTTTAAGGACAAAGATAGTGCCTTAATTGTGGACTACATTGGTATCGCTGAAAATCTGAAAGAAGCGCTGAACGTTTATTCCACAGAAGACCAGGGGCAAGTGGGTATCAATATGCAAAAAGCCCTAGCCCTTTTGAAAGAGAAATATGACATCATTACTAATGATTTCCTATATGGAGTTGATTACTCAGGGTTTGATTCAGAAGATGGAGCTGTTCGCTTAAAGATTACTCGGCGAGTTGCTAACGAGATTCTAGGTGAGGACGAGGAAACACAACAAAAGTTTTTGGATGTTGTGACTGAATTACAGAAAGCTTATGCTTTGACTTCAACTCAACCGGAAGCGCAAGCCTATGGCAAAGAGATTGCTTTCTTTAAGACGGTTAAGGTGTTTATTCAAAAACTAAAGCAACCAACTACGCCTGTCGGTTCAGGAAAACATACTGATGTTAAATATCAAATGCAACAGTTATTGGATCAGTCCATCATTTCTGAACCCAATGTTGACATCTACAATGAACTAGGCATAAAAAGACAAAGTATTGATTTAATTTCAGATGAATTCTTGCAGAAAGTTAATAGTATGCCGGAGCAAGATGTTGCAATTACCCTGTTGGAAAAATTACTTAAGGGTAAGATTAAAGCAATGATTAAAAGTAATAAAGTTACGTCCGAAAAATTTGAAGATATGCTCCAGAAATCAATTGACGAATATAATCAACGTGGGATTACCAGTGAAATTGTTATTCGTAAGTTGATTGATATGGCTAAAAAGATTAATGCAGAGCAAGAAAAGGGTAAAGACTTAGGACTTAGTCAAGAAGAAATCGCCTTTTATGATGCACTAGCTGATCATAAGAAAGCTGTCGAAGTTCTTGGAGAAAGGAAACTTCATTTGATTGCTCAGGAGCTAGTCAAGCTAGTTAAAGAAGAAGCTGGCGTTGATTGGGAAAAGAGACGTAATATTCAAGCTAAAATGCGTGTGGCTGTAAAACACCTTCTTAGAAAGTATGGTTATCCGCCTGATATTGCGCCTCAAGCAGTAAATACCGTGGTAGAACAGGCTGAACTGATGGCATCAGATGATTAATACTTAAAATAAGGAGGTATGTACTTCTGTGAATAGTGGTAGCCCCAAAAGTTTTAAAACTTTAGATGAACAGTGTGATATTATCTTTGATCAGCGGCATCTTAAAGTACCTTCAAATGAGTGTAAGAAAAAATCTATTGGTAGATTAAAGAATGAACTTATACAGAAAAACTATTTTGATTTAGTTAATGGCCTAGAAGATGTTATTAACGTATCAGATCCAAAGCATAAGTACTATGGAGATTATTCATTAGATGATCTATTAGGCTTGTACAAACTTAATGAGGACCTACGCCAATTGCTGTTAGCAAATATTGGTAGATTCGAAATTAGCTTAAAAACATCTATTGCATATCATTTCTCACGACATTATCCTATCTGGAATGATTATCGTGATCCGTCTCATTACAAAGATATTACCAGAAACGATCGTGAAGAAGTGTTTTATGCGAGATTCGGATATTCAATAAAGTATTCTGGTGATAATCCAAAAATAAATCAGAGAGACCTTTTTCCTTTTTTTGTTACCGATAATGTTTTGAGACGCAAGCTGAGACGTAAGGAAAGATACATGAGTGCATATGGAGGATGTCCACCTCTGTGGGTTGCAATAAAAATCTTGGATTTTGGACAAACTCATTTAATGTTCACATTATTAAACGCAACAGTCGCTAAGGAAGTCCTAGCTGACTTCAATCTTAAACCAGTAGAAAGACAGGAATTTGAAAGTGTCCTCTATGTGGTTAATTGGTTGAGAAATGAATGTGCACATTTTGAAATGATTAATAAAAGTAGATATCACGCTAAATACCCGGTAGACGCTTCTTTAATAAAGAGATTGGGATTAAGGACAAATAGGTCCAGACGGAATTTGAATCTTTTCCAAGTAATGTGTATTTTAGATTCGATCCAAGAAATTAAAATATCATTCTTTAATTTGATAAAACAAAGTCGAATACCAAGTCGACTAAAGTCCAGTTATTTAAGAAGTATAGGATATTGGCGTCAAAGCAACTGGCCATTGCCATTTGACTTTTAGAGGTAATTTAGATAAGATAAGTATGAAATAAATATTTGCCAGTAATGGCGTCATGTTGCTTTATAGTGCATGACATAGGGAAAGCGCTTGGATCCTGATGGGTGAGAAGCGTTTTTCTAATTATAATAGTTATACTAGAATTTTCCACGAACGTATTGCTTTAACTGTGGAGAATTAGATTCTCCCGCAAACTGATAAAATGTTGAATCTGTTATTGATTTTTAGAACAAGGTAGCTTCTAGAATTATGGCAGTGAGCTAACAAACACGCTGTTTTGTAATAAAGAATGATAATCGACTAAACTGACCTCG
>NZ_GG693412.1:586703-590414 GCF_000159435.1 Limosilactobacillus vaginalis DSM 5837 = ATCC 49540
TGATGTAACAAATGTCTAATTAAGAGACTCAGCTCGTGGCATGTTGAGAGTGTTACGGTCCTTGAATGCACAGAAAAATAGCTCATAAACCGCGTCATGGCGGCATTTACGGATGATTAAAAGTGTACTTTTTTCTTTCAGAATGATTGGAATTAGTACACTTTTTCTATTTGAAGCTGGCGGGTCGAGTGTTCTATGTCCTATTTCGATAGTCGAGTAGACAAAGGTCCAGTTTGGCAGGTCGTGTCGATTAGGGTAGTGAAAGTAGAGGTGAGCGTTGATATGGTAGTGTTTGTGGTATGTATGAATCGGTCAGTTTGGTACTAAAGATTGAGTTAACGAAAATAATATTGAATTTATGCTAATTCGGTTAAAATATCGAAAATTTGGGCTCTTTGTCAATGGGTAAGGATGAAGAGAATTTGGAGAACTAGACTAAGCCACCTTGGCTTTTTTTATTATTGTGATTCTTGATTGCGCTATAATATTTTATGAGGTGAAAGAGATGGCTGACAAAGTTGTTGCGCGTCCGCTAATTACGATTGCAAATGTTATTTGGAGTTTTAATCCCCTGACCCATTTACCACAAGTCCTGCTGGTCAAACGGGCTTATCCGCCATTTGAGGGCCACTGGGCTTTACCAGAAACCCTATTGCGGCGGGATGAAAGTGCTGACGTTGCCTGTATCCGCCTGATTAAGGATAAAATTGGTGTTCGTCTATCAAACAGTGCTACCGAACAGTTGGCAACCTTCACCGATCCCGACCGGGTAAGCGGTGAGCGGGCCTTGGCGATTGCCTACATGACTTTCTTACCGACAATGCCGCAACTGAGGGCCGGGTACGGAGCAACCGAAGTCGGGTGGTTTAGTCTTAACTTTGACCACGGAAAGTTTATCTTGCAAAATGATGACTTAGTTTTGAGTTTGGCTGCAGGGTCGGCGCTAGCATTTGACCACCACCAAATTATTAATACGGCCATTGTACGAATTAAAAATAAACTGGACTACCAGCCAACCATTTTACAGATCTTAGGACCGACTTTTACCCTTCGGCAAGCCCGCGAAGTTTATGCTACTTTCCGCCAAACAACGGTCGATCAAATTGATAATTCTAATTTTAAAAAGACCCACCAAAAACTGTTTAAGGAAGTTGGTACCGCCGCAACAAAGCGGTCAGGCCGGCCACCAAAGTTATTTAAACTGGTACTACCTTGCGTCTAAAAATAAAAGTGCTACAATCAGTGATAATAAAAGTTCAATATACTTTTATTTTTTTGCGGTAGTTAAAGTATTTTTTACCTAAATTTGTTAGGAGTTATTTAATAATGAAGCATGAATTATTAACCGACATGTATGAGTTTTCAATGGCCAACGGTTATTATCAAACACTTCCCCACGATAAGCAGGCGCGCTTTGACGTCTTTTACCGTAAGGCGCCCGATGATGGCAGTTTTGTGATTAGTGCTGGATTGATGCAAGTAATTGATGAAGTTAAGAACTGGCACTTTTCAACTGATGACATTGCTTATCTGCGGTCCCTTAACCACTTTAGTGACGACTTTCTCTTTTACCTAACGGCAGCTCACAACCGCTGCTCAATTAAGGCAATCCCAGAAGGCACGCCAGTCTTCCCACAGGAACCAATCCTTAGTATTAGTGGCCCACTAATTGATGTCCAACTTCTTGAAACCCTGATCTTAAACATCATTAACCACCAATCATTGATTGCAACGAAGGCATGGCAGATCACCAGCGTTACTGGCGGACGCCCAGTAATGGAATTTGGTGCACGACGGGCGCAGGGGCCTGATGCCGCAATATATGGTGCGCGGGCTGCCATTATTGGTGGGTGCAGTAGTACCTCCAATGTGCTAGCTGCCAAGCTGTTTAACCTTCCGGCGGTGGGGACGATGGCCCACGCCTGGATTGAAAGCTTTCCTGATGAATTAACGGCCTTTCGTGTCTGGGCCAAAATTTACCCTGACAATGCTGCCCTGTTAGTTGATACCTACGATGTGGTTAACTCTGGGGTACCGAACGCAATTAAAGTCTTTAAGGAATTGCGGGCAGCTGGCCACGAACCGGTTGGTATCCGCATCGATTCTGGTGATATTGCCCAGTTGGCAACCAAGGCCCGGAAGATGATGGACGAGGCTGGTTTTACCAACGCTAAGATTACTGCTTCAAACGCCCTTGATGCCCACATTATTAAGTCATTGCTTGATGAAGGGGCACCACTGGATAACTTTGGGATCGGTGAGCGACTAATTACCAGTTCATCCAGTCCAGTATTAAGCGGTGTTTATAAAATGTCGGCATTAGAAAATGATGGCAAATGGGTGCCAAAGATCAAGATTAGTAATAGTCGCGAAAAGATTACGCTCCCTGGGAATAAGCAGGTTTACCGGCTCTACGATAAGCATGATCCCCAACACGCTGTTGCCGATGTAATTGCCCTGGCTGACGAGCAGATTGGAACCGAAATTGCGGCAATCAATGCTGATGTTCACGTCACCTGGAATAAAGTGATTTTAACCGACTTCATTGCTAAGCCACTGCTTAAGCAAGTTTTGACACTGGGAAAAGCGGCGCCAATTGAAACCGACACTTTTGCCATCCAGCACTTTGCGCAGACCGAATTAGCACAGCTGCCAGCGGCTGCTAAGCGGTTGCTTAATCCGGACCGCTTCCCGGTTTATTTAACCAAGCGGTTAGCTGACTTGCAACAAAAGCTGGTTGATGAGGCACAAAAATAAGGAGTTAGCAATGACTAAAGCATTATTAATTATTGATTATACAAACGATTTTGTCGCTGACAATGGTGCGCTTACTTGTGGCAAGCCAGCGCAGGAATTAGAAGATTATTTGGTTCAGCTGGCCAACCGTTTTTACCAAAATGGCGACTACGTAATTTTCCCGACTGATGCCCATTGTGGGGACCGGTTTAGTCCAGAAGCTAAACTCTTCCCGCCACATAACGTGGTCGGTACGCCTGGTCAACAGCTATACGGCAAGGTTAATGACTGGTTTGAACAACATCAGGCCAGTGACCGGGTTTACCAGTTTAATAAGAACCGCTATTCATCATTTCAAAATACTAATCTTGATAACTACCTGCGGGAACGAAAAATTGATAACTTGTGGATTGCAGGTGTTTGCACCGATATCTGTGTCCTGCACACCGCAATTACCGCCTATAATTTGAACTACCAGATTGCGATTCCGGTTAAGGGGGTCGCCACCTTTACTAAGCATGGTCAGGAGTGGGCGCTTGACCATTTTAAGAATTCACTGGGTGCGACGCTGGTTTAATGAATTTTGACTGCCTGCTATGAAGTAAGAACCCCAGTACTTGAATATTAAAATTAGTTCTTTTCATCGGGGCTGTTATTTCTTGCAATCTGCCAAATTAAAAAACTACAATCTAAAAACAGCACCCAACTCAAATAAGTGAGTGCTGAATATCCCAAGTTTTCACATATTAACTCTAATTACTTCACCATCTTTGAACGTGAATTCCATGTAGCGTTGGAAGATGGTGATTTTTTCTACCAAGCGACGAACTAATTGTTCATCAAAGTCAACTAAGCCATACTTGTGCAATTCGACTAATTTGTTGATTTCATCAAGGCTGTGTAGTTTGGCTTGTTGATTAGTTTCCCGACTCTGTACTTTTTCTTTTTGTTTGCGAAGGTCCATAATTTGTTGGG
>NZ_GG693412.1:591372-597885 GCF_000159435.1 Limosilactobacillus vaginalis DSM 5837 = ATCC 49540
GGGTCTATGCTTTTTGCATGGTTTCTAGTCTTTTTTGTATATTCTTTCTTTTATTAAACGAAATTTACACGATAAAATTGTGATTTTTTGCTTAAAAGATGAATATAAAAAGAAACTAGTATCTTGATAACAGTCAAGTCACCTAAATTGTTTTTTACCTATGATATGTAGTGTCAAGAAAGGGAGAGGTGAAAAATGATTAAGTTACAACAATTTTTTATGAGGTACAAAAAGCAGCTTTTGCTTGTTAATACTATTCTGCTGTTGCTTGCTGAAGGATCTAAATGGCTATTGCACATGAATTTGCCATACCAGGCTTTAATGCTTATCGTGGGGATTGTCGGAGTGCTTCCAATTGCTTTGACGGCTATTTCATCTTTAAAGGTTAAATTAATTTCTATTGATGTTTTAGTATCGCTGGCGGTAATCGGTGCCTTCATTATTGGTGAATTTAATGAAGCAGCCGTTGTTACTTGGCTATTCATGTTAGGAGATGTGTTGGAAGAATTAACTTTAAGAAAAACTCGGTCAGCCGTCGCTGATTTGACTCAAATGGCACCACAAACTGCGATAGTTATTCAAGATGATGGCTCAACTGAGAAAGAAGACATCGATTTCATTGATCCTGGTGAAAAGATTTTAGTTAAAACTGGTGATCAGGTTCCAGTCGATGGCAAGGTTATTTCAGGTTCTGGTTATCTTAATGAAGCCAGTGTTAACGGTGAATCTAAATTAGTTAATAAAAAAGCCGGTAATGAAGTATACGCAGGAACTATCCTTGAAAACGGTACATTGACTGTCGAAACTACCGCAGTCGGTGAAGATACGACTTTCGGTAAAATTATCGAAATGGTTGAAGAAGCACAAGATACAAAGTCACATACAGAAAAGTTAATTAACCGGTTTTCCAAATATTACACTCCCGCCGTACTTATAATTGCAATTGTTGTAGGTTTAATTACTAAAGACCTTAGGCTAGCTATTACAGTTATGGTGCTGGGTTGCCCAGGTGCTTTAGTTATTGGTGTGCCAGTATCTACAGTTGCTGGTATCGGTAATGGTGCTAAAAATGGCATTATGTTTAAAGGGTCGCAAGTGATGGACCAAACTCGTCGGATTGATGAAATTGCTTTTGATAAAACCGGCACTTTGACTGTTGGACATCCAGAAGTTAGTGCAATTGAGGTATTAAATGGGCCCAAAGATGAAATTATTAAATTAGCTGCTCAAATTGAGCGTCAAAGTAACCACCCCTTAGCTCAGGCAATTGCAAAATTAAATAAACAAAAGCCAGCTTCAATTAAAGTGGAAACTGTTAAGGGTAAGGGAATCATCGCCACTTTAAATAATCAAAAATATTATTTAGGTAACCAAGACTTAATCATTGAAAATACCCGTACCAATGCAAAATTGGATAAGACAATTAATCATTTAAGTCAATTAGGTAATTCAATTGTCGCTTTTGCTAATGAAGACCAAAGTCAATTAGCTGTTTTTGGCATTAAAGATCAATTGCGCCCAGAAGCTAATGATGCTTTAACCCACTTAAAAGAATTAGGAGTTAAGAAGCTAGTGATGCTTTCTGGAGACAATCAAGAAACTGCTGAACGAATTGCGGCGAAGTTGCCAATCGATGAAGTTCATGGTCAAATGTTGCCACAAGACAAGGCTGCTTTTGTTAAAAAAGAAAGAGCTAAGGGACACCATATTGCTTTTATTGGTGATGGGATCAATGATAGTCCGGCCTTAGCTAATGCTAATGTTGCAATTGCCGTTGGTAGTGGAACGGATGTTGCCATTGAAGTTTCAGACATAGTTTTAGTTAAAAATGACTTGCGGAAGATCGCTTATGCCCTTGGCTTATCCAAGAAGACAATTTTAAACATGAATGAAAATATCGTGATGGCTTTACTGACAGTCTTATTGTTGTTCATCGGTTTGTTTGCGGGTTATGTTGGAATGGCAAGTGGGATGTTTATTCATGAATTTAGTATCTTAATTGTTATCTTGAACGGGATGAGATTAATCAAATTTTAACAAAAAATTGACGATCATCAAGTTTATAATCAACAAAACAAAGTAGCATTAGATATGTAAATTAATAAGGAAGGGGAATTTAATCATGGAAAAAGTAATGATGAAATTATCTGGCATGACCTGTCCTTCATGCTTAAGTAAAATTGAAAAAGCGGTTGATAATTTGGATGGTACTGACCAAATCAAAGTTTTATTCAATGCAGGAAAATTAAAATTCATGTTGGATCCTGATAAGACTAAAACTATTGATGTCAAGACGGCTATTGAAAAAATGGGTTATGAAGTACAAGAAATTAAGGAAAAGGAGCTCAATCAATGAATGCAGAAGAAAAATATCAGGCGGAATTGAAGCAAAGTAATCTTGATCACCACCAGCCAACTGCAGCTGCCATGACTGGTCACATTATTTCTAACTTGTTAATCCATTCTTTAAAGATTAACCAAGCTAACTTATTTGCTAAAGGATCTGCTAGTCTTTTTTTAGCCGAAAAAGCTACTGGTTGGATTGCTTATGAACGTCAGGAATTTGATCAATTGAATCACTTATTGGTTAATAATGGTGAAAGTATTCCAACAATTACAGCTCAATTTAAGGAATATACTATGCTAGAAGAAGATGGCAGTAGTAAATATTTAGCAGGTGATAAGCAATTATTTGCCTTGGTAAAAGATTTTGATACGCAAACGCTCTTCATTACTAAGGCAATTGCTTTAGCTAACAATGAAAGTTGGCCAGAATTATCTGCTAATTTAACTAATTTAATGGCTTGGATTAAGGAGCAAATTCGGGTAACTCAAGACTTCCTAGTTCATGAACTAAAAGAAGGATTGTATGTCGAAGACGACGATGATGACTTTTAATTAAAGGACGATGAATTTAATGGCTGATTTATGTGTTAACTTAGTACCACTATTTAATGCTTTACCTCAGGATGAGAAGATGCAAATCGAAAAATTGGTTCAGCATAAAAACTATCAAAAAGGTGAGTTGGCGATCGAGCCTATGGGGAGCAAAAATTTAGTAATCGTGGCTCAAGGGAGTGCTAAACAGTATACATTAGATGAAGGCGGCCATGAAAATATTTTACAGATTCTACATACGGGCGATTATGTTGGCGAGAATTGGCTTTTTGGCCAAGAGAATATTAATAATTACGTAGAGACTACGGAATTTAGTGAAATCTGCTTATTAAAACGGCGAGATTTGGTGCAATTAATGCATGGACAACCAGAATTAAGTATTAGGCTACTGGAACTAAATATGGATAAAGTCTCGAAAATGCAAACACAGATTCACTTATTGACTTTACCTAAAGTGGAAGACCGGCTACTAGAATATTTACAAGCATACGCTGATGAAATTGAAAAAAATAGTTTTGCCTTGCCTTTAAAAATGAAAGACCTAGCCTTATATCTTGGAACAACACCGGAAACTTTATCTCGTAAGTTTGCTTTATTAGAAAAACAAGGTCGATTAAAACGTAAAGTACGTCAAATTAAGTTATTTCAAAACTAGCTTAAAGGAAAGCGGGTTAGATCGTATGCAAAGTAAATTTCAGAAAATCTTTCAAGAAATTCAGGTGGATCCTGAGAACGCAGTATTTACAAAGCAAGGAATAAAACCACTTTATTATGCTTCTTCATCAGCCAGAATAAACATAATTGGTCAAGCACCTGGACGAATTGCTCAGGAAAAAATGAAATTTTGGGATGATCCAAGCGGTGACCGTCTACGGGCTTGGCTAGGAGTATCCAGAGATGTTTTCTATAATTCTGGAATGATTGCCATTTTACCAATGGATTTTTATTATCCGGGAAAGGGAGGATCCAGTGATCTTCCACCGCGTAAAGACTTTGCCCCAAAATGGCACCCCCAGCTACTGAAATTAATGCCTAATATTCAGTTAACCATTTTAGTGGGCGCTTATGCGACGAGAAGGTACCTTCACCTAAGGTATAAAGATCGGTTGACTGATGTTGTCAGGAATTATCGGCAATACTTGCCAGACTATTTTCCAATTGTTCACCCTTCACCCCGTAATCAGGTTTGGGAATCAAAAAATCCCTGGTTTAAACAGAAGGTAATTCCAGACCTGCAAAGAAGAATTCAAATAATTCTAAATAATTAGGGGATGATCCAAATGCAGAAACTAGGCATTATACGGTGGTATAGGCCCAGAAGCAACAATGAATTATTATTCGGCAATCATTAAGCAGTATCAGGAGCGGGTCGGGACTGATAAAGAGCTGCCTCGTATCACTATCGAATCCATTAATATGTACCACATGTTCCGTCTGCTTGATGCTCAACAGTATGAGAAAATCGCCGGTTATGTAGGAGCTGCGGCCAATAATTTATTGAAAGCCGGGTGTGACTTTGGCTTGATGTGTGGCAATACGCCCCATCTATTATTTGATAAGATTCAAGCGCGCACTGATTTGTCATTGTTAAGCATTGTCGAGACAGCGGTAGCGGCTGCTCAGCAGTTGCACCTTCAACGATTGGCTTTACTAGGCACCAAATTTACAATGCAAAATGACTTTTTCATCAAACCATTTCGAGAGGCCGGAATTGAAGTTTGCCGTCCCAGTGAAAATGATCAACCCATAATTCATCAAAAAATTGTAGACAAACTCGAAAACGGGATTGTTAAGAAAGAGACTAAGCAGCAGTTAATGACAATTATCAATAAGATGGTTCAAAAAGATCACCTTGATGGTGCAGTCTTGGGATGTACCGAATTGCCGTCAATCTTAGGGCAGGAAGATTTCAAGAACATTCAAGTGTTTGATATTGCTCAGGTTCAAATCAAAGCTGCTGTGGATCAACTTCTAAAAACAACACCCAGCCAAAATAGCTGAGTACCACATATCCTAAATATTTACATCATAACTTTAATCACTTCACCATCTTTGAACGTGAACTCCATATAGCGTTGAAAGATGGTGATTTTTTCGATTAGCCGGCGAACTAGCTGCGGGTCGAATTCTTGAAGACCATGTTGATGTTCATCTACAAAGTCACTGACCTGGTCGATATTGTGGAGCTTGACTTGGTTTTCGGATTCAATCTCCTGGACCTTTTCCTTTTGTTCACGTAATTCCATCACTTGCTGGGTGAGGTCATTACAGTTTTGGTGCTGGTTAGCTGCTTGGATCAGCTTCAACTGAGCTTCTTCTAGCCGTTTGTCCAGCTCCTCAATCGTAGGGCTTTTAGAATTCCTAACAATTTTCATGATATTGGCTTTGATTTGCTTATCCGCTAATTCATGACTTTCGATTAGCTGGTTGATGGCATCAAGGGTAGCGGTCTTGAGAAGAGGTTCCTTGATATTGCGAATCATGCAGCGCCGGCCTTTCTTACTGCGTTTAATGCGGCTGGCACAGCGCCAAACGGCAACCTTAACGGGGTTATACCACATATTTCGCTGAAAGATGTCACCGCATTTGCCGCAATAGACCCGTTGCGAAAAACAATACTTGCTGTTAATCCTCCGGTGTTTGCCATTCTTAGTGGTGATACCGTTATGGCGCCGCCGGATCAAATTTTGCACTTGCATAAAGACAGACTTGGGAATAATGGCGGGATGGTCATTTTCAACATAGTATTGCGGCATAATGCCATTATTCTTAACGCGCTTCTTGGTTAGAAAGTCAACGGTGTAGGTTTTCTGCAGTAAGGCATCACCCATATATTTCTCATTCTTGAGGATCAAAGCAATCCCGCTAGAATGCCAATTGGTTTTCCTACCACCCGTTAATACACCATCAGCTTTAAGCGATTCGGCAATTTGCTTCATCGTCATCCCTTGCAGGTAGCTGTAGAAGATCCGTTTAACTGTCTTGGCTTCCTCTGGTTCAATTACCAGGTTGCCATCTTGATCCTTGGTGTAGCCGAGAAAGTGATTATGGTTGATCAGAACTTTGCCTTGCTGGTAACGGTACTGCAAGCCGAGTTTAACGTTTTGCGATAGCGACTCGCTTTCTTGCTGGGCCAGGGAAGCCATGATAGTAATGAGCACTTCACCTTTGGCATCCATGGTATTGATATTTTCTTTCTCGAAGAAGATGGCGACATTAATGGCTTTAAGGTCACGAATGTATTTTAAACAATCGATTGTGTTTCGAGCAAAACGGCTAATTGACTTGGTAATCACCAAATCGATCCGGTGGTTATGACAATCAGCCAATAACTCTTTTAAGGCATTGCGGTGATTCAGTTTGGTGCCTGAAATGCCTTCATCAAAGTAGATCCTAGCTAGCTGCCAATTAGGGTGGCGATTAATATATTCTTGATAATGTTGCCGCTGATTTTCTAGGCTTTCCGATTGTGCAACGTTGTCAGTGGATACCCGGCAATAGGCCGCTACTCTTAATTGTTTGACATCATCGATAAAGCCAATGTTGTAACCTCGGCCTTCAAACCAGATGTTAGTGTTTTCATCAATATCATTACGGTAGCGAATAATGAAAGAA
>NZ_GG693412.1:598493-636535 GCF_000159435.1 Limosilactobacillus vaginalis DSM 5837 = ATCC 49540
CCGCCGACCCAATCTAATCAGCAAAAGGAAAAGATCCAATCAGCTGATGAACAGTTACAATCACAGCTTTATCAGCGACACGAAGAGTACCATACATTTAAGAGTATCTACAATGCCTGTTTTATTGTCGTTATGATGATTTGGGGATGCCTTTTCCCATTAATTCACAGTAATGCTTTGTCCTCAATCCTTGGTGTGCTATGGATTGGTGGCTGGATGATCTTTGCCCCGCTAAAAAGAGAGATTGTGATTAAGAAAATTGGTCCTAAATTAGATGCTAAGTATCCGTTAACTGTTAACCGGATTGATAAGAATAAAAAGGTAAAGTAAAGTTTCGTGAGCATCTTCCTTTATCTCTTATAAAAAGTGAGTAAAATAATAATTACAATATCACTTAAAGGGGAGTTGCTTATGAAAAAATTAACCGTAACTGCTGCGGCAATGGATCGACTCAGAAAGTACATGAGCCCTGATAAGCAAATTGTCTTGGACTTTGATGATGGGGTAGGTCCATTTTCTGCAATCGGCAATTGTAACTTAGATGCTAACTACCGGTTAATTTTTGTTAACCGCGATGTTAAGCTACCTGATTTTGATGAGATTGTTAGTTCCAATATTGGTGACATTCGGATTAAGAGCGAATGGTATGCTAGTGCTCAATTTGAAGACCAAATGGAACTTCGCTTTGATCCAAAGCATTTTACGATGCCACTGGTTAGCCCAACCAAAATCTTAACTGATAACGTTGAAGTGGTAGAAATTAATGAGCCGCTTAAGACGGAATACAGCGGTACTCATGATTGCTAACAAATAATATAAAACCAACTGAAAATATCCAAACGAAGCTGCGAACTCTAATCCATAATGACTGTTCGTGGCTTTATTTATAAGTGCATTTAATAAGGAGAATAATATGACTCCACAGCAAATTTATCAATTGCTAAATGATAATAAAATTGAATACCAGGTAGTTCATCATCCAGCCGTTTTTACGACGGATGAAGCGGATCAATATGTACAAAACTACTCGTTTGCAAGGACAAAGAATCTCTTTCTTCATACCCATAATCGGAAAAATTATTTCCTATATATTCTTCCAGAAGATAAGCGCTTCGATGAAAAAAGCTTTCGTCAGGCAGTTGGATCATCCCGATTATCATTTGCTTCCTCAGATGAAATGAGTCAGATCCTAAACGTAACTCCGGGGATGGTGTCACCCTTTAACCTCTTTAATGATCGACAGCATCAGGTATCGCTAATTATTACGCAAGAAGTTCTTAAAATGAATGAGTTAATTGGAGTCCATCCAAATACCAATACCCAGACTGTTATATTGAAAACCACTGATTTACTGGCACTTTTGAAAAAGATCGGTACCACTATTCAAATAGTAGATCTTTAGTTTTCATTGATATTAAAATAACTTCTCATTGTCGCTCGCTTTTATTGACACCTGATCTGAATAACATTAAAATTCTAGTGACTAAGTAGGAGTACGTTGGGGAGTAAATAAAAATAGGAGTATTAGGTAATGAGAGTAAATATCTTGCAGCATACGTCCAATGAAGGACCCGGATCAATTCGGGATTGGATTCATGCAAATAACAATGAAATGTATGTTTATCACCCGGATCAATTTGGCAATTTACCAACTGCAGCTGAGACTGATATGCTGGTTGTTCTTGGTGGTCCAATGAGTCCTAATGATGACTTTCCGTGGTTAGAAGAAGAACGAGAATTAATTAGGACTTTGATTGATGAACGTAAACCAATCTTTGGTGCTTGCTTAGGAGCACAACAGATTGTTAAAGCGCTTGGCTACCAAGTTAGTCAAGCTCCGCATAAAGAAGTTGGCTGGGCACCAGTTTATCGGCAAAACGACGCAATTCCAGGCATTCCAGAAAAGCTAACTGCTTTGCATTGGCACCAGGACATGTTTGAGATTCCTGATGATGCTAAGCTGCTTTTTAGTAGTGATTTAAATGAAAATCAAGGCTTCCTTTATCACGACAACGTTATCGGCCTGCAATTTCACTTTGAACCAATGAAGGACAATGTTCGTGAGATTGCAATTAACGATAATCAGTACCCGCTTGAAAATAATGACCTTCATCAAACAGCTGCTGAAATTATTAACCACGATGTTCCAGCAGAGAATAAGCAGGTAATGTTCAAACTGCTCAATTACATTACAAAATAAAGCACTTTAGCATCTCAAAGCATTTCAGTAAGCAACCGTTAATTCAGTTGTCTTTTGCGCAATTATTTGATTATTGTCACTTCGCTTTTGAGGTTGCTAATTCAGTATCCAAAGTGTTATTGTGTATGGTATATGAGAAATGAGGTGATTTGAATGGCTGATCGATATGCCGTAATTCGTCAAGCATTAAGCGAGCCAGAGTTAAATGCAAAACTATTTGCGTCAGAGTTTGGACTAGAGGCAAAGAAGCACCGGGTATTAACTAACGGTCGAGCAAGTCGGTACCCTTATCCAGAGGCGCTCCGTTCTCGTCGTCATAACTTGTATTTGAATTCTGGCTTTACTGACAACATGATTGACTTTGAAACGTCACCAGTTGTCGGAAGTAAGAATGCTGTTCGTCAGTTGAAGATGCTTGAACAGATTATGGTTGGCCAACTTCATGAGGATGAACGACTATGGCCACTCAGCCTTGCTCCAGCGCCTGTCTATAATCATGATTTAGACTACCTAATGACTGCCAATACCAAGTCTTGGGACCAAGCAAACCACGATTACCTAGGCAAAAAATACGGAATTACCCAGGAATTGTTGGGTGATGTCCATGTTAATTTCAGCCTTAACAAGGAACT
Organism: Limosilactobacillus vaginalis DSM 5837 = ATCC 49540; assembly: GCF_000159435.1. Lineage (GTDB taxonomy): Bacteria > Bacillota > Bacilli > Lactobacillales > Lactobacillaceae > Limosilactobacillus > Limosilactobacillus vaginalis. The sequence goes on from NZ_GG693412.1 coordinate 601,326, forward strand.
TTTGAAAGCCTTATACGAACAATTCTATAAGGATGAGTATCATTCACTTGTTGATTTTCAAAATCATCTGTATTTTAAGATGGCACAGTGCTTTGTCCTTTATCAATGGCTATTCACTTACCTTTACGGTGCAAGCCCAGTTTCTGAAGATGTGAATGTACCGGAACACCTTGAGTTACCGGTTCGTAGTTTGCGGTGTAGTGATTATGGTGATGATAACTTGCCTAATGAACAAGTTAGCTATAATTCATTAGAAGAACATTTTTCTAAGCTACAGCAATTCTTGGATGATGGTACTTATTACAGCATTAAGGAATTCTTCGGTCCTGTTCGTTGTCGGCGTCATAACCAAGACGTTGGTGATTTACAGGGGATGTTGACTAAGGGTATTAATTATCTTGAATTCCGTTCGTTTGATCTTGATCCGCTTTCTCGGACAGGAGTTAGTGACGATACGATTAATTTCCTTGAATTGTTAATGATTAATACGTTAGTTAAGCCGCTTCCGGATAATTTACCAGAAAAACTAGCAACAGCACGAAAGCTTAATAATGAGGTAGCACTTCAAAAGCCAAAAGAACAAACTCCAGAAATGCACGAGGCCGCTATTAAGATTATTGCTGAATTGCAGGATTTGGTTGATGAATTTAATGCACCACGTGAGTATCGGTTAGCTCTTAAATTTGTTCAACGTCGGGTTGACGATCCAGCGTTGACGATTAGCGGTCAATTGGCTGATCAGATTGAAAACGGTAATTTACTTTCGTTCGGCTTAAAGCTGGCTAATGATCGTTTTACTGCTAATATGAACATGTCTCACCCGCTTCAGGCAATTAGCAATGAGTATTCTGATGATACGCAGCGTTTGATCAAAGCGGCCATTGAATTGGGAGTAAATGTTTCATTTGATGATGATGGTGTCACATTGACGGTTGGCGATCATGATGAAACTTATGAAGCTCAAGGAGAATTTGATTTCCCAGATGGTCCACGTAAGTACATCTTAGATACATTCCCTGAAGCAATTAAGTTCCAAGAACAACAATAAATTAGATATTATTAATGAATAATGGGGCCTCACAATTCCTTGTGGTGCCTCGTTTTTGGTTAAGGAGGAGCGTAAGATGCGGAAAATTGGAATTATTGGTCTGGGACATGTTGGACGACTATTGGCACATGATCTAGTAACAACCGACAAAGTAGATCAGTTAGTCTTAATCGATCAAGATGATGATTTGGCTGTTGGCTTGAAAGCCGATTTAGAAAATGCCCAAACCGCCTTAATGACAAGTACCACAATCACTATTCAGGACTACGCAGCCTTAAAAAATGCGGATATTTTGATAACAGCATTTGGTGATAGTCAGCTTCTTAAAGAGCATCAGATGGCTGAGTTAACAAGGAATGGGCAAGCTGTTGAGGAGATCGCACCACGAGTTAAGCAAAGCGGCTTTTCCGGAATTGTCTTAAATATTAGTGATCCCAATGAAGCAATTACGGCTTACCTTCAGCAGCAACTTGCTTTACCACCAAAACAAGTAATGGGAATTGGGACAACAATTGATACTATGCGAATGCGCCAGGCAGTTGCTAAAGCTGCTCAGTTATCATCACAGAATGTTAGTGGCTTTGTATATGGTCAGCACGATGGCGAAAAGGTGTTTGCTTGGTCAACAGTTACTGTCAATGGTCAAAATTTGGAAAAGTCGATTAACGGCCACCATCTCGATCAAAATAAACTAGGGATTAACGCTGATTTGGATAATTGGTATACGCTAAACGGCTTGGGCTACAATGCGAGTGCCGTTGTTGTCTGGACCATTCAAATTATTTCTGCAATTTTAGGTAGTGGTGAACTAAGTGTTCCGCTGGCAATTTATCAACCACAGTATGAAGGATATGTAAGTTTTCCAACCTTAATTAATCGTAAGGGTCAGGGGAATCCACTGTTATTAAACCTCTATCCTGTAGAAGAAGCAGCCGTTAAAACAGCCGCCAACGCAATCCAACAGCAAATTGCAATTTTGCAACAAGGAGGGGAAGAAAATGATTAAATTATTAGCTGTATACTGCGGTGCAAGAGATGGCAGTGATAAAAAGTATTTAGAAGCAGCTCGTCAATTAGGTGAGTGGATGGCTGCTCACCGAATCGATCTTGTATACGGTGGTGGTCAATTTGGCTTAATGGGGGCCGTTGCCAATGGGGTCCTTGATAATGGCGGAACCGTTCACGGCATTATTACTGAAACCCTTGCCAGCCGTGGTGCTGCTTATGAAAAAATTCAGGATCTCAAAATTGTTCCTGATATGGATCACCGGAAAGAAAAGATGATGGCAATGGCAGATGGAATGCTAGCCCTTCCTGGTGGTATTGGGACACTTGAAGAAATTAGTCAGGCCGCCTCATGGATCACGATTGGAGAAAATCCCAAGCCGGTTGCCTTTTATAATCAAGATGACTTTTACTCACCACTTGAACAAGTATTTAAACACATGTCTCACGAAGGTTTCCTCGAGAAGACCTATCTCGATAGCATGTGCTTCAGTGACGACTTTGACCAAATCCTTGACTTCATGGAACACTATCACGCTCCTCACTACCGGGAATATAAGAAATAGTTTTAAAAATCAAAGAGGTCATGAAGCAACAAGAGCTTTTCATGACCTCTATTTTAGTGGTTGAATTGTATAGACCTGATCATCAGCTTCATCAATTAATGAAACTGGACGCTGATCATTGGCTTGAATTGTAATATGATAGCCAAATTTATCGAGATAAACTAATTTATCTTCACGAACTAGTTGAACTGTTGCGGGAATTTCTTGATTGTCAATTCCCAGCTTTAATTCAGGAGAGATGGTAATTATATGGGTTCGGTTGCGTTCATGATCATAATATTGCCAAGTACCAGCATAGAATATCGGTAACGCAGCCGATGTGTTACTTTTCTTCGCGTGACTGAACCCTAACGTACTAGAGAGCCCAGCCATTAGTCCCGCGCCGAAAAGTAACATTCCCTTTTTTCTCATATTCCATCAATCTCCTCAATTATGTGATAAGTCATTTTTCTACAAACTTATTATACACATAATTATATGATCGAAAGATTTCATTTCTGTTAAAAACAAGCAATAATTGGTATGATTAATGTAACAAGTTAAATATCTGATAAGGGAGTTGGCTTAAATGCTTAAGTTAGGAATTATTGGAACTCATATTATTACGGATCAAATGCTTGATGCTGCCAAGACTACTGGCAAGTATCAACTAACCGCGGTCTATTCACGGACACTGGACCGGGCTAAGGAATTTGGTAAGCCATATGGTGCTACAGAATTTTATGATGATCTTGAAAAATTCTTTGAAGATGGTGACTTTGACGTTGTTTACATCGCGTCACCAAATAGTTTGCATTACCAACAAGCACGCTTAGCAATTGAAAATGATAAGTTTGTGATTGTTGAAAAGCCAGCATTTGTAAACCCAAGTGAATTTTCCGGGATTCAATCCTTACTGGCGGCTCACCCGAAGGCACGCCTAGTTGAAGCTGCTCGTCATATCCATACGCCACTCTACAAGGAAGGGCTGAAGAAAGTTGACGAGATGAAAGAGCATTATGTTCAAGGCGCAACGATTACTGTAATGAAGTACTCCTCACGGTATGACAAGGTTTTGGCAGGGGATGAACCTTATCCAAATATCTTTACCCTGAAGTATGCTGGTGGTGCTTTAATGGATCTCGGTGTTTACGCAGTTTATGGTGCACTGACAATGTTTGGCCAGCCACAATCCGTTGTTTACTACCCGACCCTATGCAAGACAGGTGTTGACGCTAAGGGTGTTGCCATTTTGAATTATGACAAATTCAGTGTGACCTTAAACTTTGGGAAGACAGCTAACTCATACTTGCCATCCGAAGTTTATGGCTTAAAGGATACCCTTGTTTTTGATAGTATTTTTGAAACCCAAAAGGTAACGTACTACGATACCGACAAGCAAGCACACCAACTTGATGTACCAGTAGAGAAGAATTCAATGACAGATGAAATGAACGACTTTGCTGACTTGTTCAATGATCCAGATAATGAAGAACAAATGAAGAAGTACAAGGGCTGGATGGACCTTTCAGAAATGGTTAACTCCGTAATGTACTCACTCCGTCAATCAGCTCAACTAGAATTTCCAGCAGATAAAGATCAAGAATAGGATGGGATAACATTTGATCGAACAATTTCAAGAAAAATTTAATCAGCAATTTAAACAACCGACTGAAATCCAAGAGGCAGTTGCTAAACCATTAGCTGAAGACAAGTCAATCCTCGGTATCGCGCCTACTGGTTCAGGGAAAACACTGGCATTTACTTTGCCTCTTCTTCCGAAAATTATGCCCGGGGCTGGCACCCAGCTATTAGTTCTCGCGCCATCACAAGAATTAGCGATCCAGACGACCCGGGTAATGCGTGAATGGGCTAATATTATTGGTGTTAAAGTCCTTGCCTTAACAGGTGGTGCTAACCTTCGCCGACAGGTAATGAAGCTTCGTAAACATCCGGATGTCGTTGTTGGTACGCCGGGGCGAGTTCTCCATATGCTGGATAACCGGCACCTCAAGCTTGGTCATCTTCAGACGATGGTGATTGATGAGGCAGATGACTTACTGCGTGACGATACTTTGGCTGTTGTTGAAGATATTGAGCGTGCTACGCCATTAAGCGCTCAGTTAGCGTTCTTTTCTGCTACTAAATCGCCAGTGTTTAAGCAACTTTCAGTGATGTTCGGACGGGATATTTTAACCCTTGATGTTACTGATAGTGACCATACTCGGGGAAATGTTCGTCACGGGTATATTGATGCGCGAACGAATGCGCAAAAGACTGCTGTCCTTCGTCGGCTGACCAGTATCAAAGATTTTCGTGGCTTGGTATTCTTTAATAGTACCCGGACACTTCATTATGCCGCTAGTCGTCTTCGTCACGAACATATGACAATTGGAACTTTGGGTGGCCGACAGAAGCAAACGCAACGTGAAAAGGCGATGCGGATGTTTCGGAAACGCCAGATTAAGTTATTACTGACAACAGATGTTGCTGCGCGGGGGATTGATATTCCTAAGCTTCCTGCTGTTATTAACTTTGATTTGCCAACAGAAACGAATACTTATATCCACCGTGTTGGGCGGACAGGCCGTCAAGGTGAACCAGGACTGGTAATTAACTTAGGTGATGATCACGATATCCGTGATTTGAAAAAGCTCCTTGCCCCAACTGATTATCATTTGGAGCATCTTTACATTGATAATGACCAAATTACGGATCAAAAACCACAAAAGGGTCAAAAGTCAGTTTCAGTTCGGCGGCAAAACAGTCGGCAATTGCAAAAAGAACAGTGGAATGACAATGCAAGTGTCGAAAAGACTGTTCATCACACCCTTGGTAAACTGACAAAGCCGAAAAAGAATCCTCATAAGAAAAATCGGAAAAATAAGGGGATTCGTCTCAAGCACCGCCGTAAGAGTGGGATGTGATTAAGGCAGTGTTTTGAATAATTAATGAAAAAGAGTAAAATTAGCTTTACGAGTTTGTTCGTAAATGCGATAATACTCTTTGTCTGGTCCTATAGTATAACTGGATAGTACATCCGCCTCCTAAGCGGCCGATTCCGGTTCGATTCCGGATGGGACCATTTGGTTGGAGCTGGGAATTAACCTATTTAAGAGCCTGGTTGGCTAACCTAGAATGACGAATGATGATGAAATCATCAGAGTCGTTCGTAGTTAGACTCGAAGGCTAAGGTTAATTCCCGCGATTAGACTTAGTAAGTTTGGAAGCTAACGGTAGATAATTAGAGGTAAGAAAAGACGTTTTAACAATGTGTTTTCTTGCCTATTTTTTGTACTATTTTTAGTGGTGCAATGAATCATTGCTAGTACTGTCTATTGTTATTCGATATACTTAACCCAAAAATAAGGAGAGACCAATGAAATTTGGCGAACAAATTAAAGAACGACGACAGGAGCTAGATTTGACACAAGCGGAGGTAGCTGAAAAGTATTTCGTTACTCGACAAGCAGTGTCTAATTGGGAGCATGATAAAACATATCCTGATTTGAATATGCTTGTAAAAATTAGCAATGTTTATCAAATTTCACTTGATTCTCTATTAAGGGAGGACCAAAAGTTGAAGGACTATTTAGAACAAGGGAGAGCAATGAATTCGTTTAGTGTCTCTTATGGCTTTATTTGGGTAATGTTTGGGCTTAGTTATTTTCTTGATGATTCAACAAAAGGAGGCAGTATTGCTTGGTATGGCATGGTAGCAATCTTTCTTCTTGCCATGATTTATGAAGAACTAGTAACACCTTTTTTTCTTGGGATCAACCGACGCACATTTTATCGGAGTGGTAAACGGCCTGACGAAAAATTATCAATTTTTGCTAAATTGTTTTACGGAGTATTTGTTTTAGCCGTTATTGTTAGCGTGATTCTGGTTCATCAGGGAATGTCAGGACGCTATGCATCGTCAGTTTTAACTATATTGGTAGGCGTTCAGTATCTCTTACGAAAATATATATATGTGGCAAGAAAGTAAAAATGATTAACCATGAGAAATTGGATCTACTATTTCCCGGGAAATAAAGTTTATCCGGAGTAAATTTTCCCAGATATTATTAAATGTTGTACAATTAAAATAGTATTTTCGCAAAGGAGTTGTCACTGTGCAGAAGCCATTCAAAATTATGCTTTTATTTGGGACGCGTGCTGAAGCAATTAAGCTTGCACCAATTATCGAGCAAATGAAACGGGATCCAAGTACTTGGAAACCATCAATTGTCATTGCTGCCCAACAGCGACGCCCGCTCCTTCAACAAACGATGGAGTTCTTGAATTTAACGGCAGATTTTGACTTAGATCTTTCTGGCCTAAAGAATACTGATTATGCTGAACAGTTAAGCCAGCTAATCCATAACCTTGATAACGTTATTAACGCTGGCCAACCGGATATGCTTTTAGTAGTGGGGGATGCAGTTACTAGTTTAGCTGCTAGTCTAGTAAGCTTTTACAACCATCTTCCGTTAGGACACGTTGAGGCGGGATTGCGTACTTATGACAAGTACCTACCATTTCCAGACGAAATGCACCGGCGGATTACAGATAATTTAGCTGACCTTTACTTTGCCCCAACAACTCGGGCTCGGGATAATTTGTTAAGTGAACACCACTCTGCTCAACAAATTTATGTGACCGGTAACCCGGTAATTGATTCCGTTAAGGAGCGATTAACAACTAATTTTCAGAGTGACCTCCTTGAACATATTCCCGATGATCACCGCATTATTATTTTAACGATGCAACGGGTTGAAAGTATTGGTGCGCCAATGAAACGGGTCTTTCATACAATGAGAGATATTGTGGAGACCAATGAGGATGTTGACTTAATTTATCCGGTTTACCCCAATAGCGAGGTAATGAGTCTTGCTGATGAAGTACTGGGGAATAAAGAGCGGATTCATTTAATTCAGCCGCTTAATCATGGCGATTTCTTAAATCTTGCTGCACGGTGTGACTTTATTGTGACTGATTCTGGTGGGATTCAAGAGGAAGCGCCAGCTATTCATAAACCGGTTTTGCTTCTGCGAGAAAAAACAGAACGACAGGAAGCCGTCGATGTTGGTGCCGTTAAAGTTGTTGGTACTGATCCAACAAGTATTCAACAGGCTGTCTTTACACTTTTGAACGATCATAAAGCCTATAAAAAAATGGATCAGGCAGAAAACCCGTTTGGTGATGGTCATGCTAGTGAACGGATCCTTGATATTATTGAAAATTACCTTAGTAAGAAGTAAGGGAGCGCAAATAGGGTTCCAGAGTTCGGTTATACCGGACACTGGAACCCTATTTGCATACCGCGCTGTTCGTATTTGGACTTGATAAAAGTACTTATGTCATAACTATCTAACTTTCTGAATTAACTTTAAGGCTTCATCATGACTCATGTTATATGTTTTAGCTAATTCTGAAATAATCTTTTCTTGCTCTAAACCCAAATCTTTTAGCATCGTAACTGCTTTGACTTGTGCTTCCTTTTGAGCTTCCTCTTTACCTTCTCTTCGTGCATCCATTAGGTCAAGTTCATATTTCATAAAGCCATGCCTCCTTATCGGGTCTTCACGAATCCGTTTCATTTCAGTCCGTACTTGTTTGACAAGCTGATCACTTGTGTCAATTTGGTTTCCCATTAATTTGAGGAATCCCTTTAGCTTCATATTACCATGAAACTGGCTAGCTTTGGCATTGAAGATCGTAATTTGCCGTTGATCACCTAGCTTAAGCTTTGGATCATTAATACAGCGATTTTCAAACTGATATTTACTCCAGCCGCGACCAAAATAATCAAAATCGCAGAACATAATTATGTAGGTTGGATACTGTGCTAATTTTGTGTAATCATCGCCAACGTTTAAAATATCGAAATCAATTTGCTGTTGGTAATAACGAAGCCGAAAGGGAAGATTGTGCTTATCCGCAACTTGCATTTCAACCACGAAAGTTCGCTGCTCTTCATCACGGACAAAAACATCAAACCGGACTGTTCGTGCACTGATTGGACCGGTAATTTGTTTCTGGGAGTAATTCGCGAAATTGCTTTAATGTTTAGTTCTGGTAGGGAACGTTGAATAAGTTCTAAACAGATTTGTTCATTTTCCATCACCATCCCAAACATAATGTCATTCGTAATTGTCAAATGCTCCCATCTTTCCTCAAGTTGCTTTAGATATGATTCACGATAATCCATTTGCCACCATCATTATTAGAGTTGAGGCTTTCAATCCTCCTAAATATATAAGACGGCATTTAGGCGTTTTTGCATGAAAAGCAACGAAGAAAAAATAGCAGCCTGCATCAATCCCTGATTCAGCCTGCTAATATTTACTTATCTTCAATCCCACGATTATCCTTAAAGATTAACCACTTCGAGAAAATATAATTTGCGATTACCACAATAACGTTATCAATAAACTTAACAATAAATTGTTGTAATGGGGTATCGAACTTGAGAACTTGAATTCCAACATAGGTAATTACCATATCAATTACCAGGGTCAGTCCACGGTAGAAAAAGAAGCGAAGAATTTCAACTAAAAAGTCACTAACGGTCGTGTAATGGGAGCCAAAGACCCACACTTTATTCGTGAAGTAGGCTACCAGCACAGAGGCAAACCATGCAATTACGGTTGCTACTTCAACGTTCCAGTGAAGACCGGGACTTAAAATTTGAAAGACCGCTAAGTTAACAACAGTAGTGACAACACCCCAGAACAGGTAGGCAATAATGGACTTATACTTACTCCAGAGTTGTTTAATCATTACTTAGCCGCCTTTTCAATTAATTTTGCGACAAAGCTATCAAGGGTTTTAATATCATCTTCATCTGGTGATAAGTTGATGTGAACATTGTCAGCACCCTTAGTCGCATGGGCTTTTTCAAACGCTTCGCCAAAGAGGTCGACTGCTTTACAATAATCGTCAGCGTAGAAAGTATCGCCTGAACCGGCAACTCCGTAAACTTTTCCCGTTAAATCGGCTTCTTGAAGGTCATCATAGAAATCTAATCCCTCATCTGGAAGAGCACCTTCATCATAGGTATAAGGACAAACAACACAAATATCGACATCCTTAAAGTCTTCCACATCAGCCATTGTAATTTCCGTCTCGTCGACTTCCACACCTTGATCCTCAAATGATTCAGTAATGATATCGGCAACGTCTTCGTTATTACCGGTGATGGTTGCGTAAACAACAAGTGCTTTAGCCATTTTTATTCCCCCGTTTAAAATAAATTACGTTTCATAGTATAGCATGCTTTGCTACTTCTTTGGTGACAAGTGTTATACTAGTTTACGTATAAAATAATGAAGGGGACAATTTAATGATTACATTAAAATCACCACGCGAAATTGAAGCGATGGAAAAGGCCGGTGCTGCCCTTGCAAGTATGCACATTGGAATCCGGCAATTTATTAAGCCAGGAATTTCAAGTTGGGAAGTTGAAGACTTTGCCCGGAAGTACTTTAAGGCTGCCGGCGCTAAGGCTGAACAAATTGGCTTCGAAGGGTACAAATACGCAACCTGTGTCAGTGTTAATGACGAAATTTGTCACGGTTTCCCACGGAAGAAACTCATCTTTAAAGATGGCGATTTAGCTAAGATTGATACCGTTGTTAGTGTTGATGGCTTCTTTAGTGATTCCTGCTGGAGTTATGGGATTGGTAATGTTAAGCCTGAAATTCAAAAGTTGATGGATGTTACCAAGAAGTCATTATTCATGGGAATTGACCAATGTGTTGCTGGCAACCGGATTGGTGATATTGGTGCCGTTATCCAACACTACACTGAAGATGAGAATGGTTATGGCGATGTTCGTGAATTTGTTGGCCATGGGATTCAACCAACAATGCATGAAGATCCAATGGTTCCTCACTATGGCGAACACGGCCAAGGTCTCCGCTTAAAGAACGGGATGACAATTACCGTTGAACCAATGATTAATACCGGAACCTGGGAAGCTGATACTAGTGATCCAAGTGGCTGGCTTGCTAAAACTGCTGATGGTGGTTGGTCTTGCCAATATGAACACACGCTTGTCGTTACCGATAAGGGGCCAAAGATCTTAACTTCCCAAAACCCCGAAGCCGATGCCAAGTACATCTATGACGACAACTACGCCAAGTACTTGAAGCATTACAGTGAAATTGCTAAGGACGTGGCAAGTCATTTTGAATAGATTAGAGTGCGAGCCCGTTAAAAACTTCCGGTGGCTTTGCAGTCCATCGCTCATAAGAAAATAAAGCAACTACTAAAATTAAATAAATAAAACACAATAATGCATAAATAAAATGGCAGATCTACTAAATAAAAATTAGTGATCTGCCATTTTATGATTTATGAGAAGCTGAGGGAAGAACTTTACTAAGATTTATTCAAATAAAGCGTTCATAATCGCCAATGATTATATTCATAAATATACACAAAATAATGAAAATAACTATTTATAATGTATTTTATGCGTGAATAAGTCAGTAAATATGCATAAATAAAATTAGAAAACAATAAGATTTTTTGAAAAATACTTTTATTTTTGATAAAGAGGACTATACTTAAAATATTAAATAATTTCTTATTTTTATTTAAGAATCTTTGCATTATATTATGGAGGTTTTTTATTGTGGATGAGCAAAGTAGTAAAAAAAAAATGATTACTACCTTTGGCCTAGTGACGATGATCATTACTGCGATCTTTGGTTTTGGTAACGTATCAAACGCCTACTTGCAAATGGGCTATGGCAGTATTATCTGGTATGCGCTTGCGGGGATTTGTTTCTTCTTCCCGTGTGGCTTAATGATGGCAGAATATGGTTCTGCATTTAAGGATGCTAAAGGGGGAATTTACTCCTGGCTTGCCGGTTCAATCGGTGAACGAATGGCCTTCATCGGGACTTTCGTTTGGTTAGCTTCCTGGATTGTTTGGATGGTTTCTACCGCATCACGGATTTGGATTACCTTTTCCGCGTTGATTTTCGGTAAAGATACCACTCAACAATGGCATTTCTGGGGGATGACCTCAACTGAAGTTATTGGTGTTCTCGGAATCATCTTAATGGTTGCTTGTACTTACTTTAGTTCTCGGGGCATGACCGCGATTGCCAAAGTTGGTTCGCTTGGCGGGATTTTCACCGTTGTTGTTAATATCATTTATGTGATTGCAGCTATTATTGTTTTGATTATTAACAAGGGTGTTTTGGCTCAACATTTTGATGGTGCTCAGAGCTTGATTCTGTCACCTAATCCACAATTCCAGACGCCAATTGCGATTATTTCTTTCGTTGTTTATGCAATCTTCGCTTATGGTGGTATGGAATCACTTGGATCCGTTACTGATTCAATGAAGAACCCTGAAAAGACTTTCCCACGTGGCTTAATCATTGCCTCGATTTTTACAATCGGTGCCTATGTCATCATGATTTTGATGGCTGGTTGGTTTGCTAACTACAAGCATGACTTTGCGGTATCAACAACTAACTTGGGGAACGCTACCTATGTTCTCTTTAATATCTTAGGGGTTAAGTTAGGAGCTGCCTTAGGTTTCTCCCATGCGGTTGCTCTCGAATGGGGTGCTGCTATGACGCGGATTGTTGCCTTCTCACAGGCACTAGGATTCTTAGGAGCCCTTTTCGTTCTGATGTATTCACCAATTAAGGCCTTTATTCTTGGTTCTAACCCTGATTTATGGCCAAAGAAGCTCACTAAGCTTAATAAGGCGGGAATGCCTGCAAATGCAATGTGGCTTCAGGTTACAGTTGTTTCCATTATTATCTTCTTGGTTGCCTTTGGTGGTTCTGCCGCTCAACGGTTCTACACCATCTTGACTGATATGGCCAACGTTTCCACTTGTTTCCCATACCTCTTCTTAGTTGGTGCATTTCCATTCTTTAAGAAGCGGACAGATATTGAACGGCCATTTGTTGTCTTCAAGAACAAGGCATTGACTAATACGATTGTTTGTTTCGTTGAAATTATTTTGATTGTCGGAATTCTCTTTACCTTTATCCAACCAATGTTAGATAAGGATTGGGAGACTGCTTTCTGGACGATCGCTGGTCCTGTCTTCTTCGCTGCAGTAGCTTTGATCTTCTACCAGATCTCTGCTAAGAAGCACCATGTTAAGAATGTTATTAAGTAGGAGAGTGTGAGACCGTTAAAACCTTCTGGTGGCTAACGATTTCTCCACTGAACGACGTCTTGTCGTCGGAAGTGGAGGTCGTTAGCTCGAAGAAGGTTAGGTCGAACACGTTTCAACTATGCTGCAGTAGTAATACTGGCTCTAGCAAGTTCTTGGCAAGCACGCTTTCTGAGTCGTTATCTCGAAGTATTAAAAATTAAATCGGTGCAACAAACAAGTTATCGGTGCAAAATCAGTCGATTTTGCACCGATAATCTTTAAATTGCACTGAAAAATCAGAAAAGTTTCGGTTAATTTCCGATCTTTTCTGATTTCTTTCGTTTTTAAATGGTGTGGGAATAAGCAATATTTCTTCTAAGACATTGAGAGGTGAGATATAATGTATATCAAATATATATTAACGGAGGGCGTTAAAATGACAGTTAAGATCAGACGGGTGGGGACATCGGATGTTCTTACCGTTCCTAAATCCATTAAGAAACGGTACAAGGAATATGAGGTATACCAAGATCGAAATGGGGCGATAGTGTATATGCCTAAACGGAATAATCCCTTTAAGAACAGTGAATTTATTGCAAAGCATCTTTATGATGGTGATGATACTGGCTTTATTGATGGTGAGGTAAGGGATGACGAATTATTACATTAACAAGTATCTTCCCCAAAAACAGGATCTGATTTGGATTGATTTTGAACCTTCCCTCGGTGAAGAAATTAAGGGAAGACACCCGGCAATTGTGATGAGTTCTGCTAATTACAGTAAGCTCACCGGGCTAGTAATGGTCATGCCAATTACCCATGCCAAGAATAATCGATTGAGAGAATTCTTTATACCGTTGCATACAAAGGAAATCGAAGGCTATATTAACCCGCTTCAAATTTTTACGTTTAGTATTCGAAAACGCCGGGCAGAATTTGCTGGAGAAATCGCCAGTCCGCAAGATTGGGCCCGTGCGTTGATGATTCATAATGAAATATTAGATAGCTAATAAGTGGGGGGCGGCTTTTCTCACAGTTCGCACGCAATTCAAAATAATGTATAATGAACGAGTATTACTTATGAGGAGTTGGGCAATGATCGGGAAGCTAAATAAAGCAAAATTAAACAATTTAGTTGCTATGCTGGTTAAGCATTTTACCCTCGCCCAACTATCTAGTTCTGCGGCGACACTCGCGTACTATACGTTACTTTCAATTTTCCCGGCACTGCTGGTAATTGGGAACTTGTTACCGATGATTGGGCTAGATGCCAATACGGTTCTTACTTACTTGCAAACGTTAGTCCCAGCAACGGTTTACAGTTTTATCCGGCCATTGGTTTTGGACTTCTTACAGCGGGGGAGCGGCGGTGTCCTGACCACCGGGGCCTTGATTGCTCTCTGGTCGACTAGTCAGGGAATCGCTGCTTTTCAGCGAAGCGTCAACCATGCTTACGGGATTGCTGAAAATCAAAATCCGATTAGCAATCGGGTGATTTCATTCATCTGGATGATTGTCGTTGTCATTATTATCTTCGTGATCGTCTTTCTATATGGTGTTGGTGAACAATTCCTGAAATGGCTTCAACCATTCCTGCACTTCAATCGGCGCTACATCTTCCTGTTCAGCAGCTTAAAATGGCCAATTACCTTTGCCGTTATTTTTATTGCTTTAACGATGTTGTATTACTTTGTTCCCAACGCTAAGGTCGGTCTTCGCTTTGCGGCAATTGGGGCTTTTCTTGTTTCGATCTTCTGGTTATGGCTTTCCAAGTTGTTTGGGTTATATACCGTTCTTTTCAGCCATGGTGTGATTGGTTATAAGACAATTGGGGCTTTCATCGCGATGATGGTTTGGCTGGATTTTTCTGGCTACCTGATTATGATGGGAGCGGCGATCAACGCAGCCCTTCAAGAAGCTCACGATGGGAAACTTGAAGAAAAAGAGCACTTCTGGCAGTTAATTAAAACGGAACATGATGATGCTCGTAAACGAATTGTAAGAAAATAGCGAGACTAGAATTAACCAGCCTCGCTATTAAGGTAAGGATTATTAAAATGGAATATCGCTATTCGGTTACGGGAGCCTTCTTTTCGTCATTAAAAAGAACAGTTGGAATTGTGTCAACGTACTTCGCTGCAATTGGAGTAACGTACAACTCTTCACCGTCCTTGAAGAACAGGTGGGTATTAGCTAAGTTAGTCATTGCCTGACGGACCGTTTCAGCATCTAGTTGATCATTTGCATAGCTTAGCTTAAGAATGTGTTTCTTACCAAGGCTACCTTTGAAAGTTAAATTAAGAGTTTTCATAAATTAAATCTTCCTTTCTAATCTTTAGACGAGGGAAATTGATTGCGTATTAACCACGTCTGCGCCAATCACTTTTTCGGTGGTTAGAATTTCCATGGCAGAGCTAAGTAAGTTGAATTGTTCTTCGCTGACATTTTCAGAAACGTTATTCAGGACATGCTTTACTCCCTTGGGGTGCTTTTCTCCGACTAACGTTAATTGAATTTTGGCTGCTTTGAACTTTCGAGACATGCTCATGATGAATTCTCCTTTGGTTTAATTTGGTTGATAAGTAGTGGCCACTGCTTACACCTATTAACAACGAATGAGAATTGGATTTGTAAAGAAGGAATTTTAAAATGGCAAAAATCACTAAAATTGAAGCGCAAAAAAGACAGGGTAGGTACAACGTCTACTTAGATGGTAAGTATGCTTTCCCGGTAGCGGAGAGTGTGTTGATTCAATTCCGGTTGATGAAGGGGATGGAGATTGATCAGGAACTCGAAGCCCAAATTACAACTGCTGATCAAATTGCTCGGGCCTATTCGCGGATGCTTGACTACTTATCTCACCAGTTGCGGACAGAAAGTGACGTAATTCAAAAACTTCGGGATCTTGAGACGCCAGAAGAATTTATTGAACCGGTTCTGCAAAAACTCCGTGCGCAAAAACTGTTAGATGATCATGAGTATGCCGCTAGTTACGTTCGCACCGAGATGAATACTGATCTTAAAGGTCCGGGGAATATTCGGCAGAAGCTCCGGTTAAAGAAGATCGGTGAAAATGATATTGATGATGCGTTAGCTCAATTTACGCTTGAACGACAACTAGAAAACGCCACCAAATTAGCCAAAAAACTTTTTCGTCGCTATCGTTCCCAACCCATTCGTCGTCAGGAACAAAAGGTTCGTCAGGGATTAATGACAAAAGGATACGCTAGTACGATTTATGACCAAATTAAGGATCAGGTTGAACCAGAAGAAGATTTTGACCAGCAAGAAGAGCTGCTGGCTCACCAAGCAGAGAAGCTCTGGCACCGTTATCGCCGCTACCAAAGTTATGAGCGAGAAATGAAGTTTAAGCAAGCAATGTACCGCAAAGGCTTCGATCTGGATGCCGTTCAAGCCTGGCTAGACCAGCAGGATTCAGAGGAAAGCTTTTCAGACGAGTAAAATGCTGGTAAAATGTGTAAGATACGTAGAAAAGTACAAAAATAAAACTTAAAAGAGAAGTATAATGACACAAAAGAAAATACATATTGATGAAAGAAAACTGCAGCATCAGTATGGCTACCGGTTTATCAAGCGCCTTTTTGACGTGGTTGCGTCTTCGGTTGCGGTAGTGATTCTTAGTCCAGTTTTTTTAATCATCGCAATTGCAATTAAAATTAATGATCCTGCGGGGCCCGTTTTTTATACCCAGACCCGGGTAGGAAAAGACGGCAAGCCCTTCAAGATGTTTAAGTTTCGGTCAATGGTTACCAATGCTGACGAACTCCTAGAAAGGCTTCGTGATCAGAATGAAGTTGAAGGGGCAATGTTCAAGATGAAGGATGATCCCCGGATTACCAAGGTCGGTAAGTTTATTCGGAAGTATAGTCTGGATGAACTACCCCAATTATTAAATGTTGTTGGCGGTTCAATGAGTATTGTTGGTCCGCGACCGCCGCTACCATTCGAGGTTGAAGAATATACTGACTATGATCGGCAACGCTTAATGGTTAAGCCTGGTGCTACTGGGATGTGGCAAGTTGGTGGGCGAAATGCCTTAAGTTTTGATCAGATGGTTGAACTTGATTTGACCTACATTAATGAACGTTCAATATGGCTTGATCTTAAGATTATGTTTGAAACTGTTAAGGTTATGATTAAGCCCAACGCTGCTTATTAAGGAGAACGACTGTGAAGACAAAAGTATTAGTTGCTGCCCATAAGAATTATGAGATGCCCAAAGACCCATTGTATTTACCAGTCTTTGTTGGTAAAGAGATTCACCCTGACGTTAACCATACTTTTCAGGGGGATAATACTGGGGACAATATTTCAGCAAAGAACCCTTACTATAATGAATTGACGGCGATTTACTGGGGATGGAAGAACTTAGATGTTGACGCAATGGGATTAGCTCACTATCGACGTTACCTAAGTCTCAACCATCAAAAATCACTGGATAAGGTATTATCAAGCGAACAAGTAGTCGACTTGCTGAAAGACTACGATATTATTCTTCCTTCTAAGCGACGCTACTATATCGAAACAAATGAATCTCACTACCTTCACGCTCATGAACATGAACCATTTGAGGTAATGCGTCAGGTAATCCACCAAGACTATCCTGAATATGCACCCGCTTTTGAAAAGGTCATGAAACGAACATGGGCCCATATGTTTAACATGTTTATCATGAAGCGCAAACCACTAGATGAGTATTGCACATGGATGTTTGATGTTCTTGGTGAAGTGGAAAGCCGGATTGATATTTCCAATTATTCAACCTATGAGCAACGGGTTTACGGCTTTTTAAGCGAGCTACTATTGGATGTATGGCTTGAGGTTCACCCTGAATATTCGACGGTTGAAGTAAAGTACGTCTTCATGGAGCATACTAACTGGTTCAAGAAGGGCGGTAAGTTTGTTCTGCGGAAGATTACAGGACATGCGTAAAGAGGAGGCAGATTTAATTGCCTAAGTTATCCATTGTTGTTCCTTGTTACAATGAGCAAGAATCAATTCCATTATTTTATCCTGCTGTTGAAAAAGTTGTTAATAAGATGCCAGTCGAGGTTGAATATTGGTTTGTTAATGATGGTTCGGCTGATAAAACCCTGGATGAATTACGAAAGTTGCATCAACAAAATCCTGATAAAGTTCATTATGTATCCTTTTCTAGAAATTTTGGTAAGGAAGCTGGGCTATATGCTGGACTTGAAGCGACGACAGGAGATTATGTTGTTGTAATGGATGTTGATTTACAAGATCCGCCTGAATATTTACCAATAATGTATAAGTATATCTCTACGGGAGAATATGATTGTGTTGGAATGCGACGAACTGATCGTACTGGTGAAGCGAAGGTTAAATCATTCCTTAGTGATAAATTCTATGATGTTATTAACAAGATTTCTGATACAAAGATTGTTAATGGTGCTCGTGATTATCGAATGATGACTCGCCAAATGGTTAATGCCGTCTTATCTTTAAAAGAATATAACCGTTTCTCAAAAGGGATCTTTAATTGGGTTGGTTTTAAGACCAAATACCTACCATATAAAAATGTCCAACGGGTTGCTGGGACAACTGATTGGTCCACTTGGAAGCTATTTAAGTATGCTATGGATGGCATAACTGACTTTTCCGAAGCACCACTGTCAATTGCCACCTGGATTGGTGGGATGTCAGCATTCTTATCAATTTTAGGATTGATTTTTGTAATTGTTCGGAGAATTATTGAACCAAGCAGTAGTGCCTTTGGTTGGGCATCGATGGTTTGTATTATGCTTTTACTTGGTGGACTTCAGTTGATGTGTATTGGAATTGTTGGCAAATATATTGGTAAGATTTATATGCAAACTAAACAACGACCAATCTATATTGTAAAAGAGAAAAAGTAGGAGGGAAGTAGGGTGCAATATCTATCATCCAAATATCAACGGTTAATTAACCTTGAGTTAGATGGACAAATCCTTTATGAAATAGCGTTTGCCTTTTACTTTGTGATTGCTTTTCTTCAAACCTCAACCTATACTTTTTATTTTCCTGGTAACCTTCTACATCAAATTGCTTTTATTCCATTAGCGATCGTTTTGTTTAAGATTATCTTTTTTGATTCAAATACAATAAGAAAAATAACGGTTAATCTTTTAGTCCTTGCTATTCTATTCATTACTTGGCGGACATCAGGTGAGTTTATCCTCTTTCCAATGGGGATTTTTGTTTTAGGTGCTAGAAATGTAGATTTTAAGAAAATCATTTACTTATATTTAGTGTTAGGAACGATCCTTCTCTCGTTTGTCTTTTTTACTTCTCTAATCGGTTTAACAAAGAATCTGATTTTCCATCGGGGAATTCACACATTAAGACGGGCATTTGGGATTATTTACCCAACTGATTTTGCTGCTCATATTTTATATTTAGTGTTGGCGTATTGTTACCTTTATTTCAATAAGCTTTCATGGAAAAGTTATGTGGCATTTGTACTATTAGCAATCTTCCTCATTAAGTTTTGTGATGCACGTTTGAATGCCTATGCTTTGATTTTGGTAATTCCAGTAATGATGATCGGACAACGGGCACAAAAAGGATATATTGTTTCAAGATCGATTGCTATCTTTTACTGGATTTTACCAGTGTTAGCAGCTTATGTTACAGTTTTCCTGTCGTATCTGTATGCACCTGGACACAAGTTATTTGAACAAATGAATAGTTTATTGTCTGGTCGGCTATTTTATAGTCACGAAGCTATAAAAAAATATGGCTTTAGTCTTTTTGGTCAGCATATTCATGAAAATGGTTATGGAGCTGCTGGTGGAATAAAAAGAGCAATTATTGGAAATGATTATTTCTATGTTGATTCTGCGTTTATAAGGCTGTTTATTATTTATGGAATTATAATGGCATTGTTGATTGTGGTAGCAATGGCTATTATTTCTTATCGATCTATTCAAAAAGCTAATTTTGCTTTAGCAAGTATCATGGTAATTGTTACAATTAGTGCAATTGTGGAACAACGCCTTTTAGATTTTGGCTATGATCCATTTTTGATTGCAATTTTTGCACAATGTTATTTTTCAAATAAATTAACTGGAGGAGAAAAATGAAAAACATAACCTTAAATGATTTAATGAAGAAATATGGGAAGCCAGTTTTAGTTGTTCTTATTTTTGCTATTCTTGGCGCTTTGGTAATGGGTGTAGATGCTAAAAGAAAAAAAACAACCACTTATACTGCTAGTCGCCAAATAGTAATCTCTCATAATGTCCCTCAAGAGATGCGGACAATGTCAAGCGGTGCTAATATTTCAATTGTTGGTGAAGATAATAATATGATGCCAACATATAAGGATATTGCTGAAAATGGGACCATTGCCCAGGAAGCACGAAAGCATTTATCTAAGTCAATGAAGAAAAAATATTCAGCGGATGATGTTAGGAATGCAATTGATGCTAAGATTTCGCAACAATCATTAGTGATGGAATTAAAGGCTAAGACATCCTCGAAGGAAGCATCTGTAAAAATTGTTAACGCAACTGCAAAAGCAATGAAGGAAGAATTGCCACGACTACAACCTGGAGCAGGAAAGGTAACCCTTCTACAAAAAGCCACAATTGACAATACCGATAGTCAAACATCTCCTAGTACGAAGAAGTATGTAGTTGTTGGTTTTGCCTTAGGTGCTTTACTGGGACTGATTATTGAATTTGTACTTTTTACAGTAAAAAATTTTGGACATAAAGAGTAAATTAAAATGAAAAAAGTAGTTTTTACAGTTGCTGACTATGGGAATGGTAATGATGCAGGACCCAAAGCTAAACGAGATGTGGATTATTATTTATCACAAGTTGGTTTTGAAGTAATTCATCAGCAGTTAAATAATAAATCTAAGTTAGATAAAATTAAGACAGCATACTGGGTAATTCCCCACTTGTTTAATAATGTAGAAAAATTTGATGAGCTATTCTTTCAGTATCCGACCTATTCAAGTTATGTGATGAAAAGGCTGGTAAAAAAAATGCGCTCAAAAAGTAAGAAGCTGTTCTTCATTATTCATGATGTTGAATCACTTCGCCTTTTTCAAAATGACCAAAACTATTGGGATGGTGAACGAGCACTTTTTAACGCTACTGATGGCTTGATAGTTCATAATCATAAAATGAAACGATGGCTACAGGAAAATGGGGTTACTGTTCCAATGGTAGAATTAGGAATTTTTGATTACAATAATCCTCAAAAAATAAACCAAAATTCAGAATATGATAGAACAATATGTTTTGCTGGGAACTTAGCAAAGTCCAAGTTTCTTGATAAAATAAGTTTACAAGCTGGAAAATTAGAAATCTTTGGTTCATATCCAAGCGAACACTATTTAAAAGGCGTTTCTTATCATGGTCAAATGAGTCCAGATGAATTACCGAAGAAACTTACTCAGAATTTCGGGCTAGTCTGGGATGGCGATCAATTAGATACTTGTAGTGGGAAGTTTGGTAATTATATGCGCTATAATAATCCGCACAAAGTTTCCCTTTACTTAAGCAGTGGACAGCCAGTAATTATTTGGAAAGAAGCCGCTCTTGCTGATTTCATTTTGAGAAATAATTTAGGAATTGCAGTAAACAGCCTCGAAAATCTTGATGACATTTTAGAAAATATTACTGAGAATCAATATTCTGAAATGAAGATGAATACTATTGAGATCGCTAAAAAGTTACGAAAAGGTGACTTTATAAAGAGCGCAGTAAAAAAATAGAAAATATTACTGAATAAAAAATATAGCCAGATGGTAATTGTAATTACTATCTGGCTATATTTTAGTTTTGTTTAATTCTGTTTAACAATTTGGGCATTACTTGGTAAGCTTCCTGACCAATCCTGATAGTTTATTTGTGAGCTACCTGCAATTGTTTGACGATCCATTCCGTCACTATCAACATGGTGAGTAACACCATATTGATCGGTCCAAACAGCAACATCGTTAAGCCCTAATTGTTTTTGACTGTTATTATTGACATTACTATTAGCAGTTGAAGAGCTTGATTGCGACGATGATGTTACGCTTGCACTGCTGCTAGTTGAGCTTGTCTTCTTAGTAGAATTTTGCTTACTGTTTTTACTTGTCTTTTTAGTAGCTTTCTTAGTAACTTTTTCAGTTTTGGTATGTGAAGATGATGCAGTGTCCTTAGAATTCTTTTGTGAACCACAGCCAGCTAACCCAAACCCTAAGATTGTAACTAACATTCCAGACAAAAATAAACGACTAAATTTCTTCATATAAGTATCTCTCCTATATTGAAAGGTTCAAATCAACTATACTTGATAAGTATTTAATAGTATAATTATAGCATTTGCAGGAAGTTTATTACTAGTTGAATAAACGCAAACAAACTGATTTTAACATTATCTAAAATTTTCATCAATAAATAACGTTACATATGAAAGGATGAGCGTTCCATGACAAAGTATGACTATCTTGTAGTTGGTGCTGGCCTATTTGGTGCCACCTTTGCTTACGAAGCAGCTAAGCGCGGTAAAAAGGTTAAGGTAATTGAAAAGCGCGATCACATTGCGGGAAATATTTACACTAAGGAGGT
This sequence comes from Limosilactobacillus vaginalis DSM 5837 = ATCC 49540, assembly GCF_000159435.1. Classification (GTDB taxonomy): domain Bacteria; phylum Bacillota; class Bacilli; order Lactobacillales; family Lactobacillaceae; genus Limosilactobacillus; species Limosilactobacillus vaginalis. Next base: position 623,637 of record NZ_GG693412.1, read on the forward strand.
TGACGGTATTCAAGTCCATCAATATGGTGCCCATATTTTCCACACTTCTAATAAGGAGATTTGGGATTACATTAACCAGTTTGCTGAATTTAACCGTTACACAAACAGTCCTGTTGCTAATTACAAGGGGCAAATGTATAACTTGCCGTTTAACATGAATACCTTTAGTGAAATGTGGGGTGTTCGTACTCCAGCAGAAGCACTGGCAAAGATTAACGAACAGCGTCAAGAAATGGCTGGTAAGGAACCTAAGAACCTTGAAGAACAAGCTATTTCGCTAATTGGTCGGGACATCTACGAAAAGTTAATTAAGGGTTATACCGAGAAGCAATGGGGGCAAAAAGCTACCGAATTACCAGCATTTATTATTCGGCGGTTGCCTGTTCGTCTGACATATGACAACAATTACTTCAATGATCTCTATCAGGGAATTCCAATTGGTGGTTATACTCAAATTGTTGAAAAGATGCTTGATAGTGAATTAATTGATGTTGAAACTGGAGTTGACTTTTTCGATCAGAAGGACGATTATTTAGCTAATTATCCTAAGGTTGTATTCACTGGAATGATTGATCAATTCTTTGATTATCAACTTGGTGAACTTCAATATCGGAGTCTACGTTTTGAAACTGAAGAAAAGGATGTTGGTAATTACCAAGGGAACGCGGTGATTAACTATACCGATGCTGAAACACCATACACACGGATTATCGAACATAAGCACTTCGAATTTGGTAAGGGCGACAAAGATAAAACGATTATTACTCGAGAATATCCAGCAGACTGGCATCGTGGCGATGAACCATACTATCCGGTTAATAATCAGCAAAATAATGAACTTTACAAGAAGTATGCTCAACTTGCTGCAGAAAAGGCTAATAATGTTATCTTTGGTGGACGGCTTGGTCAATATCGCTACTACAATATGGATCAAGTTCTTCACGCAGCCTTAGTTGCCGTAAATAAGGAGTTTAAGTAATTAGCAATGAAAGTTATCAAGAACTATTTGTATAATGCGGGATATCAAATTTTGAACATGATCATTCCATTGATCACTGTTCCTTATATTTCTCGTGTTTTAGGTGCACATGATGTTGGGATTAACGAATACACTAATGCATGGGTAACCTTCTTTTACCTTATGGGGCAAATGGGAATTACTCTTTATGGTAATCGAGAAGTAGCCTACCATCGTGATGACTTATATGAACGTTCGCGAACTTTTTGGGGAGTTGAAGCGTTACAATTATTGACCGTTTCTTTATCCCTTATTGCATATTTAGCTGCTGTTTTTCTTTTTAGTACAACTTTTAAATATTATTTTCTCATGCAGGGCCTCTGGATTATTGCAACAGGCCTGGATGTTTCATGGTATTTTATGGGGTTGGAAAACTTCAAAATTACGGTGGTGCGAAATGCACTAGTTAAATTAGCCTCTGTAATTTTGATTTTTACTTTTATCAAGTCAACAGCTGATTTAGGGAAATATATTTTAATTTTAGGTGGCGCCCAAGTTGTTGGTAATTTAACATTATGGCCTTATTTAAAGGGAAATATTGTTTGGGTTAAAATTAGTGATTGGCATCCATTTAAGCATTTTTATCCATCATTATTACTGTTTATTCCAACTATCACCACACAGGTCTATCTTGTGTTAAACCGATTGATGTTAGGACATATGGATTCACAGGCTGCCTTGGGGAATTTTGGACAATCAGATAAGATTGTCAAGTTTGTTTTAGCAATTGTTACCGCAACTGGAACAGTAATGTTACCGCATGTAGCTAATAAGTATGCTAAGGGTGACATTGAGGGTGTACGAAATAGTTTGTATTCTTCATTTGAATTTGTTTCATCTATTTCGATTCCAATGATGTTTGGGTTGATGGCAATTTCAAAACAATTTGCTCCATGGTTCTTAGGGAGTGGCTTTCAAATGGCTGGTCAAATTATGTTCCTTGAATCACCAGTAATTGTTTTAATTGCATGGAGTAATGTTACTGGTACTCAATATTTGATGCCGGTTAACCGAGTTAAGGAATTTACAACTTCAGTAACTATTGGCGCTGTAAGTAATGTTGCGTTTAATCTGGTTCTAATTCCGTTTTGGGGAGCTAACGGGGCAACTTTGGCAACAGTTGGCTCAGAATTCTTAGTTACTGCTTCTCAACTAGCAATGATTAGAAAGACAATTAGCCGACGTAAGATGTTTGGGGAAGTTTGGAAATATGCAGTTAGTGGGTTAGTAATGTTTATAATTGTCAATCGAATCAGTAATACTATCCAAATGACGATTGCCAATTTAGCGTTGGAAGTTATCCTTGGAGTAGTAATTTACTTATCTGGCCTGTTTATCCTTCATGCTAAAATTTTGAACCAAGCAAAAAATATTATCGGTAAGAATTAATATATGACAAAAACCTAACAATTTTCTTGAGAAGTTGCGAGCATGAATTTTATCTTTTATACTTGACAGAGTGTTATGTTTAAAAAATTTAATTTAAAAAATAGATTTCGTCCCACTTTTAGGAGGATTAAAACGTTTTGAATAGTCGCAAGAAAAGATTTAAACTTTACAAGTCAGGAAAGCAATGGATTACAGCAGCGATCGTTTCGATCGGTTTTATTGCTGGAACACAAGTAAAGCATGTTCATGCTGATACGACTACTAATCAGATCCAAACTACGCAAACTCAAACCACAGCAGAGAGTAATGCTTCTCAAAGTACAACTTTGGCTATTGCTAATAATGAAAATAGCAATTCTGCTAGTGCATCAGTAGCAAGTGCTCAAGCTGCTGCAACTCAACAAAATCAAAATGTCAATGCTGAAACTTCATTTGCTCAAAGTAAGGTTGTGGTAAATACAACTAATCAAGTAAATGCTAGTTCTCAAAGCTCTAATAATATCGATGCAACTGATTTAAATAATCAGGCTAGTGATATTTCTGCTCAATCAGATATTAAAAATACTGGTTGGCAAAAAGTAAATGATAATTGGCATTATATTAAAGAAGATGGAACCGAACAAACAGGTTGGTATAAGTCTCAAGCAGGCTTTTGGTATTATTTTGATAATGAAACCGGAAATGCATTGAAAGGTTGGAATACTATAAATAATAATTTGTATTATTTCGATCAAATAAATTCAAATGCTCTAACCAATTGGCAGAAGATTGATGGACATTGGTACCATTTTGATTCAGTAAATGCTTGGGCAGATACTGGGTGGTATAAGTCTCAAGCAAACCTGTGGTATTACTTTGATTTAACAAATGCACAAGCTTTGACTGACTGGCAGAAGATTGATGGACATTGGTACCATTTTGATCCAGTAAATGCTTGGGCAGATACTAATTGGCAAAATATTAATAATCATTGGTATTATTTTGATCCGACAAATGCTGATGCAAGAACAGGTTGGTTTAAATCTAATGCCGGAAATTGGTATTACTTTGATCCAACAAATGCCGACGCAAGAACAGGTTGGTTTAAATCTCAAGCAGGATTGTGGTATTATTTTGATCCAACAAATGCCTGGGCATTGAAAGATTGGCAGTATATCAATAATCACTGGTATCATTTTGATACTATTAACGTATGGGCAGATACAGGTTGGTTTAAATCTAATGCCGGAAATTGGTATTACTTTGATCCAACAAATGCCGACGCAAGAACAGGTTGGTTTAAATCTCAAGCAGGGTTGTGGTACTATTTTGATCCAACAAATGCTTGGGCATTGAAGAATTGGCAGTATATCAATAACCATTGGTACCATTTTAATTGGGATAACGTCTGGGCGGATACCGGCTGGCAAAAAATTAATGGTAAATGGTACTACATGGATCCAATAAATGCCTGGATATTAACTGGTACTCAAGAAATTAATGGCAAAACTTATACCTTTAATTCTGATGGCTCATGGGCTGATGGCTGGGACTGGCCATTCCCTCAAGATGGTGAAGGTTACTTCAGCGGTGGACAGCTATTTGGTATTCATGCTGGTGGTGAATTCCGATTAAATGGTTTTCATGATGGATTAGACTTTGGTTCAATTGATCATCCAGGTAGAGAAGTACATGCTATTCATGGTGGTACTGTTAAAATTGTTGGATACGGTTCAGGATTAAGCTGGTATGCCGTGGTTGATACTGGTGAATATTTGGTTGTTTATCAAGAAGCTTTTTCCAGCAAAAATAATATTCTAGTTCATGAAGGACAACAAATTAGTACTGGGGACGTTATTGGTATTCGTGATACTTCACACGTCCACATTGGTATTACCCGAGATCACAATTTTAAACATGCTTTAGCTAGTTCATTTATTAATAACGGGACTTGGCTGGATCCTCAGAAAATTATCCGTGAGGGATTGTAAAAAATAGGAGTAAGGATTCACTTATTATTAGAGTGAATCCTTTTATTTTGTATAAATCTTTGAGAAAGAAGTGGTATATCAGATGAAAAAGTTGACCCAAAAAGAGATAAAAAAACATTTATTGGATATTTTGTTAAATTTTCAAGACTTTTGTGATGATTATGGCTTAAAAATGTATCTTTGTGCAGGAACGTTACTAGGAGCAGTCCGACATCATGGATTTATTCCCTGGGATGATGATATAGATGTTTGTATGGATAGAGAGAGCTATCAAAAGGTAATGGAGATTGCTAAAAAAAATAGTGTATTTAATGAGCATTATAAGATTACTGATTTTCAATTTAACGATTCAAGCTACCCATTTATCAAAGTAGTAGATTTAACAACTAAAATGAGCCAACAATTTGAAAATGATGAGGCAGATTATCTCTGGATTGACGTTTTTCCTATGGATGGTTTACCAGGGGATAAATCATTACAAAAAAAGTTGTATCAAAAAGTTGCTATTGTACGTGAAATACAAATGTTAAGCTTTGCTAAAGCAGGTCAAGGAAGAACGTTGGCGAAGAAAATATTAAAACCTTTAGTTATTCCTTTTGCGAAAATGTATGGTCTTAAACGAGCTAATGAAAAACTTAATCAGTTATCACAGACCTATGATTACAATAAAACAGGTTGGATAGGTGATGTAATGTGGGGTGACTATGGTAAGGAAACTATGCGAACTTCAGATTATTTTGAAAGTACTAAAGTTAATTTTGAAGGATATCAGTTCGATACGATGGCTTGCTGGGATAGCTATTTAACCAAACTTTATGGTAAGAATTATATGGATATTCCACCTAAAGAAAAACAAGTTAATCATTGCCTTCAAGCATGGCTAAGGTAGTTATCCTAATTATATAAATTTATGGAGATATTAAATGAAAAAAATATTAGTTGTTGGTGACTTTATCAGTGGAAGTGGACTTACTCAGGTTATTTTTAATGTTTTTGGATATTTAAATAATAATTATCAAATTGAGGCAGTTGCCTATGGAATAGATCCAACAGACTTTACTGATAAGAAGTGTAAAAAGTTGGGGTGGAAACTGCATAGAGTTATACCAGTTACAAAAAATCCTATAAAGCATTGGCGATGGTGGAAGTCGTTCTTTAAAACGCATGAATATGACATTATTTATTTTAACTATTCAGCATCATGGAATTATTTACCAGTTATTTATGCCAAAAAATATTGTCCTGCAAAAATTATATGTCATTCTCACAATGCATATTACAGTCATACGTTTTCTAATGCTTTAATGATGACGTTACTTAATATGGTTAATAACCATGGTAAAAAAATTTTTGATCGAAATGCTGACGTTAAAATAGCAACGTCTATTGAAGCTGGAAAATGGATGTTTGGGAAAACTTCAAGTGATGTTCATATAATTGATAATGGATTAGATCTATCCAAGTATCAGTATGATTCTAATCAAAGAAGCATAATTCGTAGTAGACTACGGATATCATCAGATGAAAAATTGATTGGTTTTGTAGGAGTGTTACAAGATAGAAAGAATCCTTTATTTGCTTTAGATGTGTTTGCAAAATATCACGAAATTAATCCAAACAGTAAATTCGTTATTTTAGGAAAGGGTCCACTAAAAATACAAATAAATGAGCAAATAAAATTACTTGGATTAGGAAAATACGTTACACAGATTGACTTTGTACCAGATGTTAATAATTGGTATTCAGCAATGGATGCTCTTCTATTTACTAGTAAATATGAAGGATTTGGTTTAGTGGCATTAGAAGCTCAAATTAGTAATTTACCGGTACTAGCATCGGCTACTAATATAGATGAAATTTTTGCAACTAATAACATTTACAAACTTAGCGGATTGAATGCGGAAAAATGGGCGGATAAACTTGAAAGTATTTTCCAAAGCTCAAAGGGGGCGCGAAAGAGTAGTCTGGATCCAAATCTTAAAAGGTTTGGCATTGAGAAACAAGCTGAGAAAATATTTAAACTAGTTGGCTTGTATGAATGATTAGCCTGGTTTATATTTTGTAGGAGATAATATGAAAAAAAGAATAATAGGAATTGATTTACTACGAATCTTATCAATGTATATGATTATGACATTGCATACTATGTCAAATGGGGGGGACTACTTTATCACCAAGTAAATACAGTACATACTCAAACGGTTATGTTCCTCACTTTTCTTAATAATGTTGCCGTTGATTTATTTGCAATAATATCAGGTTATGTTGGGTTAACTTCTCATCATAGAATTTCAAGAATTGTGGAATTATGGTTGCAAGTAATTTTCTATTCTTACCTTATTTTAGTAGCTTTTCTCATACTGAGACCACAATATGTAGATAAGGGACAATTGTTAGGAAGCCTTTTTCCAACTGTATCAATGCAGTATTGGTACTTTAATTCGTATATATTAGTTTTTATATTTATGCCGTTGTTGAATTATGGAATATTGAAATTAACATATAGAGAATTCACAATTATATGTGTATCGTTATTTATTATGACTAGTTGTTTCGGATTAGATATTTTTAATGATAAAATTTTTAATTTGAGTAATGGCTTTAGTGGTATGTGGCTAATAATAATGTATTTATATGGAGCTTATATTAGAAGATTTGGTCATAGGTTAAAAAATTTATCTATAAAATTTGACCTTATTGCATACTTAATAGTTGCTCTTACAGGTGTTTTAACGTGTAATCTTATGACAATTAATCATAGGGGATATATGAATGGATCAATTCTTTACAATGATTGGAATAAATGGTTTGGATATAATACTCCATTTGCTGTTTTAGATGCCGTGTTCATTTTTTTAGCTTTTCTTCAAATTGAAATTAACAATACGAAAGCACGCAAAATAATTATAAAATTAGGTACTTTGTCATTTGGTACTTATTTGCTACAAACTAATTATATTGTTTATGCCTGGTTTAGAGGACACTATACTAATTTTTATAATCACAATATATTTATAATGATTATATGTGTATTGGGGACTGCAATGTTGTGGTATATTTTTGGTACTATAGTGGATGGAATACGGAGTTTTCTTTTCAAAAAACTTAGCTTAGTGGAAAAAGTTGTGAACCTAATGAATTTTAGTTTAAGGAAATTAAATTTCATTAGATCTTAAGTTGATCCATTAGTTTATATTGAGAAATAACAAAGTCACTTGCAGAAATGTGGAGTGGCTTTTTGCATACAAAAAATCTCGTTAATAAGCTTACCATAATAAGGTAAGTTATTAGCGAGATTCATTGAAAAACAAATTCTGAATTTTTAAGATTTAATTATTTATCTAACAGCCATGCATTGTCTTTATCAAAATGATAAATTTTACCATCAATGTATTGATAGCCAGTTACAGCATGTCCATCATTATCAAAGTAATAACGATGACCATTAATAGTTTGCCAACCCGTTAGAGTCCAAGCATTCGCTGGATCAAAGTAATACCAATCATTGTTTTGTCTTTGCCATCCAGTTAAAGCCCATGCATTATTTAAATCAAAATAGTAATGATGACCATTAATGACTTGCCACCCAGTTTTTGCCTTTCCATCGTCATCAAAATAATACCATAATCCAGCTTGTGACTTAAACCAGCCAGTAGTTGTCCAAGTATTAATCGGATCAAAGTAGTACCATTTGCTATCTAATTTTTGCCATCCAGTTAAGGCCCAGGAATTATTTAGGTCAAAGTAATATCGATTACTATTAATAGTTTGCCATCCAGTTAATGCTTGTCCGTTATTATTAAAGTAATACCAAGCTCCTGCAGGTGACTTAAACCAGCCAGTAGCAGCATCACCACCATTATTAAAGAAGTACCAGTGACTGTTCAAGTTAAACCAGCCAGTCTGCATTGCACCAAAGTAGCCATTGTGGTTTGGCTGAAGATAGTAAACTTTGCCGTTAATTGTTTGAAGACCACTTTCTAATTGACCAGTACTTGGACTTAGGTAATACCATCGTCCACCATTGTAGCGCCAACCATGACTTAACCAAGCATTACTATCATCAAAATAATACCAAGTATTGTCTAAATATTGAAATCCTTTGAGTGCCCAAACGTTACTAGGGTCAAAGTAATAACGATTACCGTTAATTGTTTGCCAACCACGCAGCGCCCAAGCATTTGTTAGATCGAAATAGTACCAATTATTATTGATGTTCTGCCAGCCCTTGTCAGCCCATGCATTATTGTAATCAAAGTAATACCAATTATTATTAATATATTGCCAACCAGTTAAAGCCCAGGCATTAGTATAGTCAAAGTAATACCAGTTGCCAGCACCTGATTGATACCAGCCAGTTTGCGCGGTGCCATCTTGGTTGAAGTAGTACCAATTATTATTTATTCGTTGCCAGCCAGTAACATTATTACCATTAATTGAATATGACCATTTTCCATTATTGTTAGACCATTCACCCGAGTTAGCGACTAACCCTTGATAATCGATCGAAATATCTAAGTCACCATTATATCCAGGAATGCGCCCATGGGCGTTAAACTGCCATGCTCCATAGTTCTGGTTCCTTAGGTTAGCTGAAGATGGTGAATAAAGGTATTGGGCAACCCAAGTACGGTTTTTCCCGACTGTTGAACTAACATTATAAGTTTGATCATAAGAAGTTGAGGCATAGACTGCATGGTTAGTAAAACCACGAGTATTTAATTGATTCCAGAAAGCATTTAAATGATTAGCAACTCCGTAATATTTGGTAGTTGTATCTTCCATGTCAGCATAGATTAAGGTGTTCTTGTCTAACCCTAATGCTTCCATTTCATTTGCTAAATAATTAGCCTCGTTGATAGCGGCATTTTGACTACCAAATTTGGCATAGTGATACACTTGAACATTTAAGCCAGCATTTTTAGCATAATTAATTTGTTGACCAGCATATCGGTTAATATAGTAGGTCCCTTCAGTAACCTTAACAATCGCTGTTTTAACTCCGAGATTTTTTAAGGTAACAAAATTATTAGGAGTCATACTAGCTTGATAACCACTAATATCAACTGCATCTACTCGAGGGTAGTTAGCGTCACCAATATTGATTACTGGTGTGCCATCATAAGCAGTTTGTGCAGCTGCTTTTACGGTTGTATATGCGGTTGCTGGTGCAGCCGAATTTTGACTGTTAATACTTAATGATTGCGTTGGTTCAGCAGTGCTTTCACTAGCTACATTATTAGAACTAGTAGTAAAAGCACTTGCTGAAGTGGCACTTTGACTTTGTGTTGAAGCGGAATTAGCACTTAAATTGGCATTTGAATTTACTTGTTCGGTCTGTAACTGGTTAGTATCAGCTTGAACGTTTTTAGAATTTAAATATAACGAGGTTGATAAAGATAATAATGTTAATGTTGAAGCAAGATAGATATGGTTCTTCTGAGTCACTATAATCCTCCTAAAAAATTTATATAACGATAACTATTATAATTTCTAATACTAATTGTTTAATTTCAATAATATTAAGATCTGTTAACAAATTGTAATTTTTTTATGATTAACGTGTAGGAAGAAATAAAAAATAGTGATATATTACTAGTGTTAAATTATTTTTATTTGGGAAGGTAATTATGAAAAAACATTTTAAGCTTTATAAATCAGGAAAGCTTTGGGTTACTGCAGCGGTTGCAGTATTATCATTTGCAGCTTCAGCTAATTTAAGTCAAGCATCTGCTTCTGACAATCCTGAAGTTACCACTGCACAAACAATGAAAGCAACGAGTGATTCGGAAAATAACAATAATTCTGATAATTCAACTGTAACAACTAACATTAACGGTTATACGAATCAAAATGGTACTTGGAAGAATACTAGTGGCCAAAGTGCGAATGGTTGGCAAACTTCTGGCAACGATTGGTATCACTTTAACAATGGTAATCAAAATAAAGATTGGCAAAACATTGATAATAACTGGTACTACATGAATCCAGATAACGCCAAGATGGAAACTGGAATTCAAAAAATTAATAATAAAACCTACTACCTAAACGAACAACATGATGGTACGTATGGTGCAATGAAAACTGGTTGGCAGTATGTTGATGGTAACTGGTATGGCTTTAAAGGCGATGGTAGTGCATATACTGGCTGGAACTATCTTCATGGTAATTGGTACTACATGAATCCAGAAACCGCAGTTCTAGAAAGTGGTATTCAGAAGATCAACAATAATTTCTATTACCTAAATGATAAAGCTGATGGGACATTTGGTGCAATGAAGACTGGTTGGCAGTATGTTGATGGTCATTGGTATGGCTTCAAAGGCGATGGTAGTGCATATCTTGGTTGGCAAAACCTTGGTGGTAATACTTACTACTTCAAACCAGAAAATGCGCAAATGGCAACCGGTGATACTTTAATTGATGGTAATTACTATTACTTTGATCCAGTATCTGGTCACCAATTAAAGGGAATGTTAGTTGATGCTAATACTAAATTATTGAAGTATTACGATCCAAGTACTGGTATTCGGCAAAATGAACTTACTGTAAATGGCCATACCTATAAGTTTAATCCATTAACTGGGATGATTGATACTAGCACTCTCAATGATGGGTTAAATCAAATTGCAGGTCACATCTATTATTACAATCGTGGTACAAATAGTTTTGCCTTTAATAGCTGGCAAAAACTAAATGGTGCTTGGTATCACTTTAACAACGATGGAACAGCTTCTACTGGCTGGTTCAAGTCCCCAGCAGGTTATTGGTACTTATTTGATAACAACGGTGTAAATAAATCAGGTTGGTTTAAATCGTCTGCGGGTTATTGGTACTTCTTTGATGAAACAAATGCTAATGCATTAAAGGGTTGGCATAAGTTAAATAACCATTGGTATTATTTTGATACTACTAATAGTAATGCATTAAAAGGTTGGCAAAGAATAAATGGATATTGGTATTATTTTGATTCAACTAATGCAGACGCAAGAACCGGCTGGTTTAAATCAAATGCTGGATTGTGGTATTATTTTGATCCAACTAATGCAGATGCAAGAACTGGCTGGTTTAAATCAAATGCTGGTAACTGGTATTACTTCGATCCAACTAATGCATGGGCTGATACAGGATATCAAGTCATTAATGGAATTGAATACTACTTCGATCCGATTAATGCTAATATGTATCAAAATCGGTGGGTAAACGTTAATGGTTGGACTTACCATGCTGATAATAGTGGTCGTTTATGGTTCCCACAATGGTATAGTCAGTTTCCTGTTGGAGAAGGGTGTTCTGTTTACTCTCTGGCAATGATGCTAAGTCCTAAAGAATATATTAATATGGGATACGCAGTAAATCTTTTACAATATCGTCAGGCAGGGAATGTTTATAATGGAGCAGGGTTCTACTTAATTATCCAACCTGATTCCCTAGTAGAACTTGCACATCATTTTGACTCTTCTGTCAGAAATATTTCTGGAAGTAGCGTACGACAAATAATTGATACAATTAATTCAGGCCGACCAGTACTTTATTATGGATATTCAAGATATGAAAGTTCTTATGCGCATCACAATCATGCTAAGGTAATTGTAGGTTATCAAAATGGTTGGTTCCGGATTTTTGATCCTTGCTATAGTTATGCGAGTCAAGGATCATTTGGATGGAATGCCTTTGACTATGGTGCAAAGAGTTGGATTACAGTTAGTCAGTTTGCTCGCGAATATGCAGGGCAAGCAATTACAGTTGATTAAGAGATAAGGGATCTTTACCTTTTGTTAGGTAAGATCCTTTTTCTAATTGTCTCAATAAACTTAATGAATTATAATTACTAAGTTAGATATAATTAATATAAGAAAGCAGAGTATGTGTTTATGCAAGCAGTTCTTATTATTGCTCATAAAGATGTTGATCAAGTTATTGAATTATCAAAAAAACTTAGGTCAACGTTCAAAGTAATTATTCACTTCGATAAAAAAACTTCAGTTTCAGAAGCACAGAAAAAGGAGCTTCAACGATTAGGTGTAGATTACTTCTCAGAAATTAGTGTCAATTGGGGAAGTTGGTCAATAGGTCAAGTAGCTGTTGAATTAATGCGTCGGGCAATGAAAGATCCAGAAATTGATTATATTCACTTAATTTCAGGACAGGATTGGCCCTTGAAACCAGTTGAGGAGATTAATAGGTTTTACGAGAGTAATGATAATATTTATTTGCGTTACTATAAGGCCGACGTAAAAAAAGGACATGACAATGCTCTTAATTGGCAAAAATTTTACTATAATTACGATAAAATAGATCGTCACTCCTTGTTTGGTAAAGTCTACAATCGTTTAAGCACCTCGTTTCAAAGCTTATTGAGGGTAAATAAGTTAAAAAAATTAGGAATCGATCTTGAAATCTATACGGGGGCTAATTGGTGTGATTTACCGCGCGATGCGGTCGAATATTGTCTGGATTATTTCGATAATCATGAAAACTTCCGTAAGATGTTAAAAACCGGGAGTTTCTCTGATGAATTC
>NZ_GG693412.1:637055-638607 GCF_000159435.1 Limosilactobacillus vaginalis DSM 5837 = ATCC 49540
TGGGTACAGACAATTATTTGTAATACTCCACAATTTAAATCACGATTACAGTATGATTACCATCGCTTTATTAAGTGGGAGCATATTCATAATAGTTTCCCCGCGATTTTAGATGAGCGTGATTATGAAGCAATCAAGAAAAGTAACGCAATGTTTGGTCGAAAATTTGAGAGTCCGTATTCAGATAAGTTAATACGGTTACTTCCCTAAGACGTATTAATTAAGGAGTGAGAAAAATCAATAAGTATGTTTTAGAATGGCATGATAGCGAAAAAAACACGGGTGGAGTTAAGGCTAAGCAAGATGCCGTAACTTTTCTAAAAAAAGATGGTTTTATTTCTATAGAGGTACCTTCATCAAAATTAGGTAAAGTATGGTCATCCTTTTGGGCAAGATATATACTTAGGAACCTTAGTGGAATAATTGTTATTCAGTATCCTTCTGGGAAACCTTTTTTGAGAAAATTATGGTTGGAAGCAGCGTGTAAGAATAAAAAGTTGAAAGTTATTTTATTAATTCACGATTTAGAATCTATTCGTTTCTTTAATGATTCCAAATATTCTGATGTAAGGCAGAGTGAATTTGAATTTATTGCTAAAGCTGATGGATTAGTAGCGTTAAATGAAAGGATGAAGTCACTTTTAGTCAAAGGTGGTATAGTAAAGCCTATTACCACATTAGATGCTTGGGATTATGATAATAAGAATCCAATAATTGAGAAAAAAGATTATCAGAGAAGGATATGCTATGCGGGAAATTTAAGAAAAGCGTTATTTTTAAGCGATTTAAAATGCAAAACTAGTATTTATGTATTTGGTCCTAACTCTGAAACTACATTTTCAAAATCGATTAAATATATGGGGCAATTTTCCCCACAGAAACTCCCTAGTCATTTAAATGGTGACTATGGTCTAGTATGGGATGGGGTATCATCAGAGACTTGTAAGGGAATGTATGGTCAGTATTTAAGATACAATACTCCCCATAAATTCTCACTGTATATAAGTTCGGGATTACCTGTAATCGTATGGGATAAAGCGGCAATTGCAGAATTTGTAAAAAAATATAATGTTGGACTAACTATAAGCAATTTAAACGATATTGATAATTTGTTGCATTCAGTACCGAGTTCCCAATATAAAGAACTCCAAAAAAATGTGATAAAAGTCGCAGAAAAGATGAGAAATGGACAGTTTTTAACTACAGCAATTAATGATCTTATCAAAAAAATAGACTAAATTAGACAATAATAAAGATTTGAAGTGCCCCCCATAGTTGGACAAAGAATTCCAACTAATGGGGGTTTTACTATGACTAAATTTGGTTTAGGAGTTAAGCTGAAAACAGTCTTAGGTATATTTATCTGGAATTGGTTCAACGGCGGGTGCTTGTCAGTTGGGTATTAAGAGATGTAGTTCTGTCCTGATGTGGGTAGCTCGCTATCGAAAGTATGAGGTTCAAGGTCTAGAAATTTGTTCGCTAAAATATGATTATTATGATGATTTCAAACTAACAATCTTAAACTTGGAAAATACAAGGCTTCGTACCCACG
>NZ_GG693412.1:640536-645118 GCF_000159435.1 Limosilactobacillus vaginalis DSM 5837 = ATCC 49540
ACTTTCATACTATATAAGCCAAATTGTACTATGGATATTATTAACAAACCAAGAAGAAAGTGATAAAAGCCACGAAGAAGTGGATACAATATTACGACGAAAAACAGATCAAACACAAACTAAAAGGCAGGACACCGATTGGATATCGAAATCTTGTCTTAGAAAAAGTTGCCTGAATTAAAATGTCCAATTTTTCACTTCAATTCTTACTTTTTTATAAAGGTAAGAATCTTTTTATTTAACCTATCAACGTATAATGTATTTAAAAATATGCTATACGGTGATAAAATGTCATTGTTCAATTTTATATAAAAGGATAGAATATATGAACAAACAATTACTAGATTTATTCAAATTAAAATTAAAAAAGCCTCAAATAACTCAAAGAGACTTGGCAAGTCAGCTGAATATCTCCTTAGGAAAGGTTAATCAGTTATTAGATCAGTTGAAGCAGAATGGCTTCTTTAATGAGGAGCTGTCTCTAACGATTAAGGGAAAAGAGTATATTGAAAACCATCATCCGCAACAGGCAGTCATTTTAGCTGCTGGCTTTGGAATGCGGATGGTTCCCATTAATACCGAGGAGCCTAAAGGATTGCTAGAAATTAATGGAGAACCGTTAATTGAGCGCCTGATCAAGCAGCTTCAAGCTAAAGGGATCAAGCGGATTAAAATTGTTGTTGGCTTTATGAAAGAGCATTATGAATACTTGATCGATCAATATGGGATTGAATTAATAGTTAATACTAAATACGGTGAATGGAATAACCTGTATTCATTGTATCTGGCTAAGGATTATTTAGAAAATAGTTATATTGTTCCGTGTGATCTTTGGTTTAAGAACAATCCGTTTTCAGCACTTGAAGATCAAGCATGGTACATGTTTAGTCGACAAACTAATTCGGGTTCAAACTGGCAAGTAACTAATCGAGGAAACATTAAGCCGGTTAATCAAGACGGCAATAGAATGGTTGGCCTCGCATATCTGGATAATGAGTTAGGAAAACAACTAAAACAACGATTAATTGATTGGGTAGACTCACGTGATGGACTTAATCAGTTTTGGGAATCGGCTTTAGACTTTCATGGTTCGGCGATTGATGCCAACTTGGTTGATGAGCATGAGTATGCCGAAATCAACTCTTATGAAGAATTGCGTGATCTTGATGGTAATTCCAATCATTTAAAAAATGACGCAATTGATGTAATTGAACAGACGCTAAAAGTTCCTGGAGAAGCAATTAATCAGATCCACGTCTTGAAGAAAGGGATGACTAATCGTTCCTTCATCTTTTCTTGTCAGGGAAAACGATACATTATGCGGATCCCTGGAGCAGGAACTGGTCAATTAATTAATCGTCACCAAGAATACGATGTTTATCAAAGGATTAAAGGATTACCTTATGTAGAACGGACCTTGTATTTAAATCCCCAAAACGGCTATAAACTAACTGAGTTTATTGAAAACTCCCGAAATTGTGATCCTAATAATTGGGATGATGTTCAACAATGCATGCACCTATTGAAACAAATGCATCAGGAGAACTTAAAAGTTGATCATCAATTTGATTTAGCTGGTCAAATTAGTAAGTATGAGCAGTTACGCAGTGTCCCTTCTGCCTATCGTGATTACGGTAAGGTGAAACAACAGGTAGAAAGACTCTTGCAATATATTGAGCGGTTGGATAAAGAGTGGACGCTATGTCATATTGACGCGAATGCCGATAATTTTGTGTTTGATCAACAAGGAAATATTTTCTTAATTGATTGGGAATATGCTGGAATGCAGGATCCACATGTCGATATTGCTATGTTTGCAATTTACTCAATGTACGATCAATCACAGATAGATCACTTAATTGACTTATATTTTGAACATTCAGTCAGTGAGGCTATTCGGTATAAGATTTACGCTTATGTTGCTATATGTGGTCTGCTTTGGAGTAATTGGTGCGAATACAAGCAGTCATTAGGCTTAGACTTTGGTGAATACTCATTAGCTCAGTATCGGTACGCAAAAGAGTACAGTCAAAAGGTGCTTCGGTACTTGGAAAGGAAATAAGATGGCAGAAATAGAAAACGCAATTATTATGGCAGCGGGCTTAGGCACCCGGATGCGTCCGTTAACCTATAAAACACCTAAACCGCTAATTAGGGTTGCGGGAAAGCCAATGGTCGAATCAGTAATTGAAGGACTGCACCAAAATGGAATTTATGATATTTCAATTGTTGTCGGTTATTTAGCCAAGCAATTTAATTATCTGGGAGAAAAGTATCCAGGTGTGAAGCTGATTAATAATCCGTACTATAACCAGTACAATAATATCTCATCATTGTATGTGGCTCGTAATGAATTAAAGAACACGGTAATCCTCGATGGCGATCAGTTAGTAATGAATCCCAAATTATTAAAGAGGGAATTTACCCATTCTGGATATGCTGGAGCAAAGATTGATCGGTTTACTGATGAATGGATTATGCATCCCGATCAAAATGGTAAGATCTTACAATGCGACCGTTCAGGAAATGATCATGGTTGGCGCTTATATAGCCTATCAAAATGGCAAGCGGAAGATAGTCTGCGTCTGAAAGACTACTTAGAAGAAGAGTTTGAACATGCTCATCATTATGATATTTACTGGGATGATATTGCCATGTTTGATTACTTTGATGAGTTTTCATTATATGTAATGCCAATTGCGGCTAATGATATTATCGAAATTGATAGTGTCGACCAATTGAAACAGGTTGATCAGCGGCTGACAAAGAGAGGATAGGATCGTGAAAAAGTATAAACAAATTGACTGGTCCTTAGTTACTATTCCGATTATTGTTGTTTTTGGCCTGAGTTTTTTATTAGAACGCTTCCCTAAAAATTCACAGCTCATTTTGGAAGGTATTCGGTCATTCTTAAATAATCAATTATCGTTTCTCTATATTTTGGTGGGATTGTTCTTTTTTATCAGTACACTGTACGCTGCTTTTTCAAGGATTGGCCGAATCAAGCTCGGTGATTCAACAGACAAACCCGAATATTCAAACCTTCGCTGGGGAGTCATGATTTTTACTTCAACCATGTCAGCCGATATTATCTTTTACGCCTTATGTGAATGGCTAATGTATTCCAGTGAGACGTTTATCAAGCAAAAAGGGGCAACAATGGAATGGTCGTTAACCTATTCGTTATTTCATTGGGGACCGATTGCTTGGTCGTTTTACCTAATGTTGGCGGTGGCATTTGCCTATATGCTATATGTGACCAAAAACAAACGACAGAAATTTTCAGAAGCCTGTCGACCATTACTGGATAAATATACTGATGGCATAGCGGGAAAATTGATTGATTTAATCGCTATCTTTGCTTTAATTGCAGGAACGGCGACTACTTTTTCCATGTCCATGCCCTTATTGTCGCAAACGGTTGGTGTCCTTTTTGGAATCCGTCAGGTTAAGCAACTATCGATTATTTTAATTTGCGTGGTTGTTTCAATTTATCTGATTGCTTCAGTAATTGGAATGAAGGCAATTTCGCGGTTAAGTACGATTTGTTATGTTTTCTTTATTGGCTTATTACTCTATGTTTTACTTTTCAGCGGTTCTTTTAGTTATATTGTCGATGCTGGTGTCCAGGCAGTAGGGAATTTAACCCAAAATTTCATCGGGATGGCGACGACAACTCATAGCCATAGTTTTACCCAAAACTGGACAATCTACTACTGGTCATATTGGATTGTTTGGTGTGTGGCCACGCCATTTTTTATTGGTAGTATTAGTCGGGGACGAACAATTAAGGACGTAGTTTTACGCGGTTATACTTGGGGACTAGGTGGAACCTTCTGTGCTTTCGTTGTGTTAAGTAGCTTTGGCATGTCACGCCAAGTGCAAGGATTAGTCAACGCTACCCAGTTAATCTCAGATGGCAAAAACTATGCCCAGGTAGCCATTAAGCTAATGGAGACTTTGCCTCAGTATCGCATTGCCTTGATTCTTTTGGCTTTAGCAATGATTGGTTTATATTCAACCGTGTTTGATTCTATTACTATGGTTATCTCTAAATATTCATATAAGCACTTATCAATCGAAGAAGAACCTAGTAAAGCGATTCGAGGATTTTGGGCAATTGTGTTTATGGTATTGCCAATGGCACTGTTAATCAGTAATAGTAATATGTATAATATTCAATCGGTAGCCATTATAGCGGCATTGCCGACAATGATCGTGATGATCATGATTGTGGTTGGGTTTTATAGAGAGAGTAGGAGAAATAAATGATAAAGAGAAGTAGTCGAAATTCGAGTATTGAATTACTTCGGATATTGAGTATGTTTGCAATAGTGATTCATCACTATGCCTACCATAGCACCTTTAAGTGGTGGGTTTATAATACACAATATTTAGGTGCGTTGAAAGTTAACTTATTTTTACACTTTTTTGGCAAATTAGGGGTCGATATTTTTGTAATAATTGGTGCCTATTTTTTGTGTGAAAAGAAATTTAACTTTAGAAGACCAATTAATCTAATGCTAGTAACTATATTTTACAGTTTTGGAATTTGGATTTTTTTGAAATTTATATTGCAAAC
>NZ_GG693412.1:646204-648107 GCF_000159435.1 Limosilactobacillus vaginalis DSM 5837 = ATCC 49540
TTGCAAACAAAATTATTAGTTCCGACCTCTTTAAAGACAATTTTGCTACCATTTCCTTTACCTAGTGGGTACTGGTTTGTATATGCATATGTGATTATGTTGTTTGCAATGCCTTTTCTAAACATAATTATTAATTCATTAAATAAGCCTAAATTGATACTCCTTATAAAAGGTTTAACGTTTTTATGGTCGATTTTAGTAGTAAGTTTTAACATTTTTAGTGGAAAACCGGATACGAGTTTAGATAATTTTGGTTATACACAAACAACTTTTTTCTTTTTACTATATTTTATCGCTGCTTATGTCAGAAAATATAGTGGGAAAATTTTAAACTCCAAAAAATATACAGCAATCGGCTCTGTTGTTGGATTATTACTGGCAGTTGTATGCGCGTGTTTAGCGGATTCTCAGAAGTTATTCAATGGTATTTTGAATACTTTTGATATAAATGGTCCGATTGTTATTGCAACTTCAGTCTTTATTTTTTCTTTTTTTAGAAATTGTCAGTTCGATAGTCAAATGATTAATTATATTGCTGGTTCAATGTTCGGTGTTTATTTGATTCATGAAGATTCATTTGTGAGACCAATAATATGGAATCAATTAATATCTTCTAAATTATATATTCATTCAGGATTAGAATATTTAACGGCAGGGTTAATTTTTTCGTTATTAGTATTTATTATATGTATCATAATAGATATTGTTTGTAGAAGAATAATTTTTAGTAAAGTAATTAACAAGCTGACAGTATATATATGTACATTGTTAATTACAATTGAAAAGAGGACACTAAATGATTCAGAAACTAAGTAATTATTTGGTAAATATTTTTTTGGTTTTACTGGGCACAATATCACTTATCGGAGCAGTCACAGAATTAGCAGTAATGCAGAACAAGCTAAGCGTAACGAAAAATATTCTATTTACCAGTTTGGTATTAGTCATTGTATGCATATTTATATTTAGAAAACAAGTTAAAAACCTAGTAGAGTTATGCTGTGCATCGAAATACATTTTTAATGTTATATTTCTTGTGATTTTTTGTGGTTTAATTTTTTATCAGTTAAATATGATCCAGGCCTTAACTGGAATAATGGAATTTGATCCAGCATTTATATATAGTCTTATTCTTCATAAACCAATTGTAGGCAGTTCATATTTTTCATGGTATCCTAATCTATTACTTCTTTTAAATATTGAAAATGTAGTGTATCACTTATTAGATAATCCAAATATATACTTTTTTTTAAAATCCTTGAATGTTATTAATTTATTTCTAATTGATGCAGGTTTAATGCTGATTTTTTTAACTGTAAAGAAACAGCTTAATAAGAAGTATGCATTTATAACGCTATTAATGGCGATTTTAATTTTTGGATTAACACCATATATAGCAATCCCGTATTCAGATAATTGGGCATTTTTCTTAATGTCTATATATATTTTTTTATTGAGTACTATCTATAATAAAAAGCAATTTCATTTTAATATTATCCCTATTATATTTATTGGGATAGATAGTGCTTTGCTCTATAAGATGAAGCCTAGTACGATTATTGTTTTAATTGCTACGATAGTAGTTCTATTTGTTACTATTCTTAGTAAGGGTAAACAATACTTGAACTTTCAAAATATAAAGAAGCAATTATTGATATTATTTTTATTTATAATGCCTTTTCTTTTAACTATTAGTACATGTGATTACTTTGTTGATAACAATAATTTAATAAAGATTGAAAAAAATAGTTCAGCGGGTCCGTTACACTTTATGGCAATGGGATTACATGGTGATGGAGGATATTGGTGGGATTTCAACAGTAAAGATGAGTCTCTACCTCCAAAAGATAGAAAAGGTTATGAGATAAAGGTCATAAAGAAAGATATTAGAGATTTTGGAACG
>NZ_GG693412.1:649170-665022 GCF_000159435.1 Limosilactobacillus vaginalis DSM 5837 = ATCC 49540
CGTTAAATAATTTTATTAATTTCTTAATAAAAAAGCAACAGAAAAATTCTAGTTTAGGTTCTTGGCAAAGAGAAACGGGTCCAGTTACCTGGAATTTGTCTCCTAAACTAAGAGTGAAAAACCATTTTCAATCTTTGTTAAGAAAGCTGTTTGTACAAAATGAATATTTTCAATGGAATGGAGCTTTAGTATTTATTCAGATTTTTTGGGTATTTGTAATTGCTTTTATGATCTTATCTTATAGATGTAGTAATTCTTTTGCACAGTTACTTAAATATACTGTTGTTGGAGGTTATTTATTCTTGCTATTATTTGAAGGTGGGACATCAAGATACATGATACAGTATCTTCCTGTTGTGTTAGTTTTATCTTCATATGGTATGAAAAAAATATTTAGTAAATAAATTTTTAAGGGTTGATAGGAATGAATTTATTAACAATCGTTGTACCTTGCTATAACGAAGAAGAGGTTTTACCAGAAACAGTTAAAGAATTAGGAAATATACTTAATAATCTTATTGATGAAGGAAAAATTGCAACTGATAGTAAAATTCTTTTTGTTAATGATGGAAGTAAGGATAAAACTTGGCAATTAATTTCTAAGTATTCAAATGAATATCCGTATGTAACGGGAATAAAATTTTCACGTAATTATGGGCATCAAAATGCCCTTTTAGCAGGGATGACTATAGCTGTTAGATATTCGGACATGATTATCACAATTGACGCGGACTTACAGGATGATGTTAATGCTATTCCTAAGATGGTGGATAAGTACCTTGAAGGATACGATGTTATTTATGGTGTTCGCAATAGTCGTAAAACAGATACTTTCTTCAAACGACGAACAGCATTAGCCTTTTATAGCATAATGAAAAAGATGGGAGTAAACCTTGTTCCAGATTCCGCTGACTATCGTTTGCTTAGTAAAAGGGCAACCGAAAGTTTATTGGCATTTAAAGAGCGAAATTTATTTTTACGAGGAATGGTTCCATTGGTTGGATATAAGTCGGCTAAGGTTTACTATGCTCGTAAAGAAAGATTTGCAGGTGAATCAAAGTATCCATTAAGCAAAATGTTGCATTTTGCTTTAGATGGAATTACTTCTTTTTCGATTGCACCAATTCATTTGATCCTTTATTTAGGCTTATTAACGGTTGCTATTAGTATTATTTGTATGATTTATGTCCTCGTGGAGAAGTGTTTAGGTCATGTTGTTAGTGGATGGTCATCGCTAATGATTTCTATTTGGCTTTTAGGAGGGGTACAACTTATTTCTATCAGTGTTATAGGAGAGTATATTGGTAAAATTTTCTTTGAGGTTAAGCACCGACCACGTTTTCTTATTGAAAAAGAAAATTATACAGATAAAATGAAGTACAAGTAAAAAAAGTCTTTTTGAAGGAGAGAGTAAATTATCTTGAAAGAGAGAATACATTATATTGATGTTTTAAATTGCTTGGCAATTTTTTTGTCCTAGTATTACATTCTTCACAGTTGGCTCATTTTGGGAACGATAGATATTCTAATTTTCTTGCTACCAGACTACTGCAAACAATATGTATACCGGCTGTTTATATTTTCTTTATGAACTCTGGAGCAACGTTATTAGATTATCGTGATAGACAAAATACCCAGAACTTTATAAAAAAAAGGAGCAAGCGAGTTTTAATTCCATTTTTGGTATGGACTGTTATTTATTATTTATATGATACCTTTTTTAATAAATACGGGGCATTTCCAGGTCCAATTTTTCATTTTCATCCTAGTGTGAGGGATTTCATTCTATCATTTGTTAATAATGATATTAATAATACTTTCTGGTTTTTTTACGAAATTATCGCTTTATATATAGCCACTCCTATTTTTTCAATCTTGACTCATAAAAATAAAAAGATACTGCTATATATTGTAATTGGATATTTTATTTTTAATGATGGGATATTTTATTTACAAGGATTAATACATTTAAATTTAGATACACGATTTATTGCACAACCATTGATTTCTTCATCACATTTAGGTTATTTTATACTAGGCTATCTTATAAGAATTAATTATTTACCAAAACGAGTAGAAAATATTTTGATATACATTGGATTAGGCAGTTTGTTATTGTCGATTATTGATGTTTTGACTAATGGTAAATTTAACTACTTAAATAATATCGGACCGTTTCTATACTCTGTAGCTCTTTATTTATTGATTAAGCGAGGAACAACTCACATTTCTAATAGAAGTATGTTGAATATATTTATGAAACTCTCAGGTGCAACATTAGGAATATACATATTACATCCATTAGCTTACGCATTGTTTGACAAAATTGTATACGGTGTTGTGGTAGCAAACTGGAATTTATACTTGCCAGTGTTGAATAATCCTGTGCATATATATTTGTTACCGATAGTTACTTACTTTATTTTAGGAATTGTAGTTTTGGCATTAAAGAAAATAAAAATTACTAAATATATATTGCCCTAATTAATAAAGCTACATTAAGGAAAATTTATAATGATAAAAAATAATAGGAAACTTTTTGATGTACTTATCATAATAGTTTTATGTGTAGTAATGATGTTGCCATTTTTGAACAATTCTGTATTGTATACAGGCGTTGATATGGGATTTCATTTGAACCGTGCTTTCGATCAATATAAGATTTTCAAAAGTGGACATTTTTATTCACCGATAAATACCTTTTCACTAAATCATCTTGGAACACCAGTGAACATGGTATATGGCTTTCTGTATTTATATCCTCTTGCGTTTTGGATGCTATTTATTCACAATTATGTATTAGCAACATATCTTGGAATTATTACGATATTAGTAATAATTGGGATTGTTGCTTACTGGATTGGAAATAAATTTTGGAAAAATAAAAATAAAGCATTAGCGTTTTCTGTTTTATATACGTTTTCTGCCTATACTTTTGATATATTTTTTGGTTCATTTAGTTTAGCACAAGCTTCAGCAATGGCTTTTCTACCCTGTGTTGCTTACGGAACCTATTCAATCTTTTTTACTGATAAAAAAGATTGGTTAATTCTATCATTGGGAATGTCAGGCACTATCTATTGTCATTTAGTCAGCACGCTTATTTACAGTTCATTAATAGTGTCTATTATTGTAATAGCTTTTCTGTTTAAAAAAATTACTATTAATAATTTAGTTACTTTTGGATATTCAGTAATTACAACATTATTTATAACATCTTTTTTCTGGCTTAATTTTTTAACAATTTATTTAAAAAATCATTCTATCAATACTCCAGTGTCTAGTAATATATCTGGATATTCTGTAAGTGAGTTTACGGAAGCATTGCTGAATTCTATTTTAGGATTGGTAATTACTATATGTTTCATAATAGTTTTACTAAATTGGGAAAAACTTGACTTAAGAGCAAAAATGATTGGTATATTAAGTCTTGTCTATATTTTTATTTCTATTGATATATCAAATGTTTTTTGGCATTTTTTCAATAAAACACCAATTAAACATATTCAAGGTGTTATTAGGTTTAGAGTTTTAATTACATTTTTAATTCTAGTGTGTATTATTTCAGCATCAAATTATATATTTAAGAATCAAACTCAACAATTATTAGTTATTGCGTCCTTGATTTGTATTACATGGTTAAGTAACTGTTACGCATTCATTAATAATCGGAATCAAAATAATACGGTTTCAAATTACTATGTTTTACATCAGAGTACTCCATTTGGTAATTATAGGATTAATAATAATAAAGATTTTGAAGAAACAACTGAAGGAACATATGGTGGTGTTGGTAATTTAGACTATTGGCCAAGCACGTCGTTAAAAAATAGTAATAGTTTAATAAAAGGTGAAATATTGCTAAATCATAAAGAGCAGATTATCCCTACAAAGCCAATATATAATGGAGTTATTTTTCACTTAAAAACTTCAACAAACGAGATAGTAAAATTACCATTCTTTATTTATAACGGATTGCATTACAATGTGCTAGTTAATGGTAATGATGTAAAGGAAGCCCGAATTAATGATGGTTGCCTGAAGGTTAAAGTCAATAAAGGAAATAATGTTATAAAAGTACAAACAAGATTTACGAATTTACAGAAAATCTTTGCATGTATATCGATCATTTCATTTATCTTATTACTTATAATATTAGTAATTAATGGAAAAAGATTACGAGAAGCTAAAAATAAAGCTAAAATATTTTAGAATTAAAATAAATTTTGCTATCTACATTGATTGTCTATAAAAGAGTTCATTGTAAATAATAAAGGTTATATTTTGATTTTAGTTATGAAAGGAAAATAAAATGTCACCAAAACAACTTGCTGAAGCAGTTAATAAGCGGCGGACATTCGCCATTATTTCACACCCGGACGCGGGAAAAACGACAATTACTGAACAACTCTTACTTTTTGGTGGGGTTGTTCGTGAAGCGGGGACTGTTAAAGCCCGGAAGACTGGTAACTTTGCTAAGTCTGACTGGATGGAAATCGAAAAGAAGCGGGGAATTTCCGTTACTTCATCTGTTATGCAGTTTGATTTCCAAGGGAAGCGAATTAATATCCTTGATACTCCAGGGCACGAAGACTTTTCTGAAGATACTTATCGGACCTTAATGGCGGTTGACTCCGCAGTAATGGTTATCGACTCTGCTAAGGGGATTGAGCCACAAACTAAGAAACTTTTCCAAATTTGTAAGATGCGGGGAATTCCAATTTTTACCTTTATGAACAAGTTTGACCGGGATGCCCGTGATCCACTAGACTTGTTAAACGAGGTTGAAGAGACTTTAGGAATTGAAACTTACCCAATTAACTGGCCAATCGGTTCTGGCCGACAATTTAAGGGAATTTATGACCGCTTTAATCGCCGAGTTGCTTTAACTCACCCCGCTGATGAAGATAATCCATATTTACCGTTGGACGATGATGGTAATGTTAAGGGCGATAATCCATTGGCTAATGATGGTGAATGGCAAGATGCTTTAGATGAAATGGAATTAGTGGATGTTGCTGGTAACCAGCTTGATCGGGATAAGATTGCGGCCGGTGACCAAACGCCAGTTTTCTTCGGCTCTGCATTAACTAACTTTGGGGTGCAAACTTTCTTGGAAACTTACCTTCAGTTTGCCCCAGCGCCAAGTGATCACCGTACAGAAAATGATGGGGATGTAAAACCGCTCGATCCAGAATTTTCTGGTTTTGTTTTCAAGATCCAAGCTAATATGAACCCTCGACACCGTGATCGGATTGCTTTCGTCCGAATTTGTTCAGGTGAGTTTGATCGGGGAATGGATGTTACTCTTGAACGAACCAAGAAGCCAATTCGTTTGTCTAACGTGACTGAATTTATGGCAGATACCCGGGAAAACGTTGAAAATGCGGTTGCGGGTGACATCATTGGGTTATATGATACTGGTAATTTCCAAATCGGTGATTCGATCTATACTGGTAAAAAAGACATTAAATTTGAAAAGCTTCCACAATTTACTCCTGAATTATTTATGCGGGTAACAGCAAAGAATGTGATGAAGCAGAAGTCATTCCATAAGGGAATTAACCAGTTAGTTCAAGAAGGGGCAGTGCAATTATTCCGATCATACACTTCTGGAGACTATATCCTTGGTGCTGTTGGTCAACTTCAATTTGAAGTTTTCAAGTTCCGGATGCAGAATGAATATAACTCTGAAGTAGTAATGGAACCAATGGGGAATAAGACAGCCCGGTGGATCGATCCAGATCAACTCGATGAGAAGATGTCGTCATCACGGAATATTCTTGTTAAGGATATTCACGATCAACCACTATTCCTGTTTGAAAATCAATTTGCCGAGAACTGGTTCAAGCAGAAGTATCCTGATGTGAAGTTAACGGCAAAGTTGTAGGAGTATTTATTTATGAGAAAGAGACTTGTTTGGGTAGATATAGCAAAGGGAATTGCAATCATCCTCATGATTATCGGACATGAAATTAGTGGTAATATTAGAACATTTATTTTTTCCTTTCATATGCCACTGTTTTTTATATTGTCAGGATTTACATCGGGTGCGGTACTGACCTATTCTAAGTGGAAATCAAAATTACCGAAGATATTGGAAATGCTTATCTTAGCGATATTTATGATTATTCTGTTAAGTGTAGAAAAAGTGCTAGTATGGAAAGGCTCGGTGAGCCAAATAGCATTAGATACTCTTATAGGGATTTTCCAAGGCTCAAACACATATGGAGGGGTACATGCAATTAGTACTGTAGGCGTAATGTGGTTTCTTATAGTATTTGTATGGGCAAAAATTTTATTTGATTTGTTACAAGTGTTTTTTGATAATAAATATATTGGTGTAATCCTTGGAATAATTTCTTACTTTGCATATTTAATATCATTACATCACTGGTTACCGCAGGATTTAGATATTATTCCCATAGCAGCTTTATTTATGTGGATAGGTTCAGTCTTGAAGCAAGGATATTTTAGTGAAAAAATAAATATTAAGAAATATACATTACCTATCTTTGTTTTTATATGTTTCGTGTATTGGATAATTTGCTTACAGAACTCTATTAATATTGAGATGGCTACAAGGCATTACCCTTATTTCCTGGTATCCGTTATAGAGGCAGTAGCTGGTACAGTAGTTATATCTTACCTTTCTATTGGAATCCAAAATTTCAAAATAAGTAATTACGTTGCAACGATAGGAAAGCATACTTTGTCCGTTTTATGTATTCATCATTTAGATTTTTATTGGGTATTTTGGGGTGGCCTTATAAGCTCACCATGGCTAGCAGCTTTGGCTCGTTTAATTGTTGATTTAGGAATTCTCATGTTGGTTATCCTGTTTCAAAGATTTTATAAAAGAAAGATAACATTATAGAAATACAGTATTTTTGATAATATATCCTATTAAATTTAATGGTCCTGAAATGTTAAATTAAGTTAAAAAGACTATTGATTGATCCTTTCGATCAATCAATAGTCTTTTTAGTTTCTTTAAATTAATCATGTATTACCTGAGCATTATCCGGTAACGGTCCCGACCAATCTTGGTAATGAACTTCCGTACTACCAGGAATTGTCTGGCGATCCATGCCATCACTATCAACGTGGTGAGTGATTCCATATTTATCTGTCCAGGTTGCAATATCACCAAGACCTAACTGAATACTGTTATTATGTTGAACTTTATCTGATTGATTTGGAATGATTGGACCAGCGTTGTGAACAACCTGAGCGTTACTTGGTAAAGCTCCTGACCAGTTTTCGTAGTGATCTTGAATGCTTCCAGGAATAGTTTGGTGATCTAAGCCATTACTATCAACATGGTGAACGATTCCGTATTGATCAGTCCAAACGGCAAGATCGTTAGTGCCTAGTTGAATATCTTTTTGCTTTTGAGTAGCTGGATTGTTTTTTGTGGCTAATACCGAATTATTAGCTTGATTAGTCGTACTAGTTTGTTGATTCGTTGAGGATGACTGAGTAGCGTTTTGACTAGGAGTATTAGTTGCTAATTTATTATTAGTAATAGCTTTAGCTTCTTTATTAGTTGGCAATTGACTACTAGAATTTTCTTGCTTAGTTTCTGTAATAGCTTTTTTATGGCTACTTTGCTTAGCAATCTTAGTACTAGTAGGTTCATGATTTGCCTTATGGGTAGCTACACTACTAGTTGCACATCCACCTAACCCTAGCGCAAGTACACATACTAATAAGCTATCAATTATCTTATTTTGCATCTTTAACATAATGTAGCACCCCTTTCCAATCAATTATTTAGTTTCCTTTCACTTATATTGTAACATTTTTGAAACATTCAAGTAACTAATCTGCAATATAGTGAAGAAAATAAAACCTATTGATAGTGATAGAATACATTATGTAAGTAATTACGGGAGGAGCTTATTATTATGAGGTATAAGTTATATAAAGCAGGTAAAATATGGCTTACAGCAGCAATTACTATTTTTAGTACATTGGCAATTTCAAGTAATGTTAATGCGGATGTAAACAATAATGAAACAAATGGTAATCAGCAGGTTGTTCAAACGGGCGCTCATTTAAAAACTTCACAAACTACTAATGACGCAACAAATCAAGTAGTTACAACCGATGGCTGGCAGAATAAAGATAATAACTGGTACTATTATCAAAATGGTCAAGCTCAAACCGGTTGGCAAAATGTTAGTGATAATTGGTATTATCTGAATCCAGAAACCAATGCTATGGAAACCGGTTTACAAAACATTCAGAATAATATCTATTATTTAAACGAACAACATAATGGAACTTATGGGGCAATGCAAACTGGCTGGCAAAACGTAAACGGCAATTGGTATAATTTTGCTAACAACGGTGCAGCAATTAAAGGTTGGTATCGTTCAAATGCTGGCTACTGGTATCATTTTAATCAGGATGGTCAGGCCCAAACCGGTTGGCAGATGCTCAATAATCATAACTATTATTTTGATCTAACTAATGCTTCTGCAGTAAGTGGTTGGCAAAATATTGATGATAATTGGTATTATTTTGATCCGATTAATGTATGGCAAATGAACGGTTGGCAGCAAATTAATAATCAGTGGTTTTATTTTGATTCCAACCAAAAGGGGAAAATGTTATCTGGCTTACAGCAAATTAATGGTCACGGTTATTATTTAAATCCTAATCATGATGGAAGTTTTGGCGCTATGCAGAATGGTTGGCAATTGATTGATGGTCGTTGGTATGGCTTCGGTGGTCCCAATGATGGCGCTGCTTATACTGGCTGGCATCTAATTAATAATCGTTGGTATTACTTTAATTCAGATGGTGAAGCTCGTGTTGGCTGGCAGTCCATTAATAATCATCGTTACTACTTTGATCCTATAAATGCATGGGCATTAACTGGTTGGCAATTATTGTCAGGAAAATGGTATTATTTTGATCAACAAAATGCTTGGTTACTAACTGGCTGGCAAACACTTAATGGAAGTCAATACTATTTAGATCCTGAAACTGGCCAGATGGCTACAGGTTACACTTTAGTCAATGGTCACCGCTACTACTTTGATGATAATAACGCTTGGGCACTTAAAGGTTGGCAAGTGCTGAATAATGACTGGTACTACTTTGACAACAATAATGCCTGGGCTTTAACTGGTTGGCAATGGTTAGATAACAATTGGTATTACTTTGCTCCTACAAATAATGCAATGCTTGCTGGTCTTCAGACTATCAATAACAACTTGTATTACCTTAACGATCAACATGATGGTGCATATGGTGCGATGAAGACTGGTTGGCAATTGGTTAATGGTAGCTGGTACTACTTTAACAACAGTGGCTCAGCATTATCTAGTTGGCAAACAATCAATGGTAACCGTTATTACTTTGATCCTACGAATCACCAAATGTTTACAGGTGTTCATTTAATTAATGGCGACTACTATTTCTTTAGTCCATCAGGTAGTCAACAAAAGGGATTAGTTTATAATCCTGCTACGGGTTCACTACAATATTACGATCTTGTTACTGGGGTTCGCCAAAATTCAGCAATTGTGAATGGACAAACCTTATACTTCAATTCAACTACTGGCGATCTGGATTTGAATAATCTAGCTGATGGCTTAAATAAGCTGGGAAATAATCATTACTTTAAGAGTAATAATCGTTTGGTAGCAAATACTTGGGAAAAGGTAAACGGTAGTTGGTACTACTTTGGTGATAATGCAGCCGCAACCACTGGCTGGTATAAGTCACCAGCAGGTTTCTGGTACTACTTTAACCAGGATGGAACTGCCAAAACTGGTTGGCAAAGCATCAATGGTCACTGGTACTTGTTTGATGCTAACAATGCAAATTCAGTTCTAGGATGGTACCAATCACCGGCAGGTTTCTGGTATTACTTTGATCCAGAAAATGCATGGGCTCATACTGGCTGGACATTTGTCGGCCATAATTGGTACTACATGGACCCAACCAATGCTAATATGTGGACTGGTGGACATTGGATTGATGGTCACTGGGTAAACCTGCAAAGTAATGGTGCCTTTGTTGGCTTTAGTCAACGGGTAATTAATTGGTTCTTGGCCCGTGAAGGCAAGTTAACTTATTCAATGTACGGTTCACGAACTGGGGCTGATGGAACTGCTGACTGTTCTGGTTCAATGACACAAGCTGTTTGGAGCGCTGGCGGTCATACACCTGCCCATACTTATTCCACTTTAGATTTGGGTAATTACTTGCTTCAAAATGGTTACTACCTTGCAGGACGTGGCCGTGGCGTTCAAAATGTTCAATACGGTGATATTGTGATTTGGGGTAACCCAGGTGCTTCTGCTGGTGGAGCAGGTCATACGGTAGTTATCTCTACTGCAGGCCCAGATCCAATGTGTATCTCAACTTGTGGATACTACTGGAGTTCAAATCCAAATTCTCGGTACGGTGCTGCTGGTCAAGCTGTTCAAGAATTTAACTATCAATGGTATTGGAACGATGATGATCGGCCATACCAAATGGTTTATCGTCCTAACTTCTACTGGGCATAATGATAATAAAAGATCTCATCAGTTGATGGGATCTTTTATTATTAATTGCGGTGTTAATTCTAAAATAGATGTTGTAAAATAATTGTGATTAAGCGTAAAAAAGGAGAATCATCAATGACTAACAAGAGTCTTCATTCTCATAAATTGAGAAATACGATTTTAGTTGCCGGTGCTGCTTTAACACTTGGATTATTATCATCTAACACTAAAGTAAGTGCTGATAACATTGCTACCGAAAATACAATCTCAAGCTATGCAGTTAAGGCTAATACTTCTGCTAGTTTAGCCGCAACTCCAGCAGCTAATAGTTATGCTGCTGCAAGTTCAGCAATTAGTGCTACAAGGACTGCTAGTGCTGCTAGTGCTGCTGCAAGTTCAGCAATTGCTAGCGAGACTTCTGCAATAAATTCTGAATATGATGCCAAGAGTGCAGCACAAGTTAAGGCTAATTCAGCAGCTGAAAAAGAATTATCTGATGCTAATTCTTCAGCCTATGCAATTGCTTCTAGTGCTGTAAATACTGATCCAACAAAAATTCCTGGGATCGAATCAGCTGCCCCAGCAGAATATAAAGCATATAGTGATGCTACTTCAAGTGCTAATGCCGCATACGCTCAAGCAAGTGATTCGGCTGCCCAAGCTTCAACCGCTGCATCAGCTGCCAAGGTAGCTAGTGATAATGCTGCTTCTGACTTAGATGCTGCTAAGAAGGTCGCTGAATCAGCTTCAAGTGATGATAAATCAAATGCTGAAGCCGCAGTTGCGGAAGCAGAAAAGAAGAGTGCTGAAGCCAAGAGTGCATATGAAAAGGCACAAAAGGAAAACGAAGATGCTCAAAATAAGTTAACAGAAGCTAAGAAAACTCAGGAAAGTGCATTGGCAACTGCCAAGACCTTGTTTATCGGTTCGCTTGCTCAAAGTGGCTTCCTGAATAAGCTTGAACAAAGTAACCGAGACGCTTTACAAAAATTACAAAAAGAAAATCAAGCAAAGTTTGCTGCAATTGAAAAAGAAAAAGCGGATGCCCTTGCTTCAATGAAAAATACAATTAATGGTTATTTGAAGGCTCAACTGGCTTACTTGAACACCAATCCGTTTTTACCAACAGGAACTCCTAATAGTTGGGGGACTAAAGAAGTTAAGCAAGAAGATGGTACTACTGAAACTGTTTGGTACTACTATGGAAAAGATGGTAAAGCTCTACAAGGTTGGCAGCAATTAGGTGGCAACTGGTTCTACTTCACACCAAGTGATGGTTCCATGGTTACTGGAATTCAAAAGATTGATGGGAATATTTATTACCTTAATATTAATCATGATGGTTCTTATGGTGCAATGAAGACCGGCTGGCAAAAGGTTGATGGCAAATGGTATGGCTTTAAAGGCGATGGAAGTGCATATCTTGGCTGGCAATTGCTTAATAATCACTGGTATTATTTCGATACTGATGAAGGATATGCCTTAACTAGTTGGCAAAAGATTAACGATCATTGGTACTACTTTGATCCAGTTAACGCCTGGGCGCAAACAGGTTGGTTTAAATCTGGAGCTGGTTTCTGGTATTTCTTCGATTACAGTAATGCCTGGGCCCTTACTGGTTGGCAACGACTTAATAATCGTTGGTACTACTTTGATCCAGTCAATGCTAATGCTCAAACAGGCTGGTTCCAATCACCGGCTGGCTACTGGTACTTCTTTGATTACAATAATGCCTGGGCATTAACTGGCTGGCAATGGATTAATGGTCACTGGTACTGGTTTGATAACACTAATGCATCTGCATATACTGGCTGGAAATGGTACCGTGGCTATTGGTACTTCTTTAACCAAGAAAATGCTTGGATGTCAACTGGCTGGACAACTAACCGGGATAACAATGAGTTATACTATCTTGACGCGGCAGGACATCCAGTTACTGGTTGGCAGATGAGTCAAGATGGTACTTGGTACTACTTCCAATCAGGTAGTTATGCTGCTGCTACTGATTGGCAATGGCTAAATGGTCACTGGTACTACTTTAATCCAGGTTATCCAAAGCACGGTGCAATGATGACTGGTTGGCAAAATATCAATGGTAAGAGCTACTACTTCTACAGCAATGGTTACTGGAGTGGCTACTAATAAGTTAAATTAATATTTTATTGATTGAGAACGTCTTGACTTAATGAGGGTCAAGACGTTTTTTGTAACAAAAAATTTCACTAATATTACAAGACGGCAACATTCGTTAACAAACTGACGACATTCAACTTTTTAAGAAAAATTTATTGTATAGTAGTAACCGTTGAAATTATTGATGAACGAATTAAAGGGAGTTGTATTTTAGTTTATGAGTAAGAAACATTACAAGTTATATAAGAGTGGTAAGCAATGGTTAACTATGGGAATCACTATTGCTTCATTAGCTTTTGGTATAACAATGGCTACTGACGCTCAAGCTGATGTAGTTGCTCAAGACAATGCAACTTCGACTACTCAAGTTGCTCAATCACAACAAACTGTTGAAAGTGCAACTGTGGCAGCTAGTTATGCAAGTACCAATAGTAGTACTGCTAGTGCAAGTAATAATGTCGTTTCAGCACAGCCAGCAACAACTAACAACTTTTCCACTAATGTTGCTAGTCAAGCTAGTCAAACAACTTCAGTAGCCCAAAATGGGTTAGTTAAAGAAAATGGTAATACTTATTACTACAACAATAATGCCAAAGTTACCAATGAATGGGAACAAGTAAATAACAGTTGGTATTACTTTGGCAATGAAGGAAATGCCCAAACTGGTTGGTACCAATCACAAGCTGGCTTCTGGTATTACTTCAATAATGAAACTGCTCAAGCAGAAACTGGTTGGCAAAAGATTAATAATAACTGGTATCACTTTGACGAAACCAATGCTAATGCAAGTACTGGTTGGTATCAGTCCAATGCCGGTTTCTGGTACTACTTCGATCAATCAAATGCCTGGGCTGAAAAAGGTTGGCAGAAGATTAACAATAACTGGTACTACTTCGATGATACCAACGCTAATGCTTTAACTGGTTGGCAAAAGATTAATAACAACTGGTACCACTTTGATGAAAGTAATGCCTGGGCTAACACCGGCTGGTACAAGTCTAACGCTGGTTTCTGGTACTACTTCGATCCAACTAACGCCTGGGCTTTAACTGGTTGGCAAAAGATTAACAATGTTTGGTACTACTTCGATACCACCAATGCTAATATGCTTACTGGTACTCAAACGATTGATGGTAAAACATATAATTTTGGATCCAATGGTGCTTGGTTGGATGATCATAGTGAAGCCGTAAATAGGGCAATGTCAATGCGCGGTCGTGCATATGTATGGGGTGGTAACAACCCATCAACTGGTTTTGACTGCTCTGGATTAGTTCAATGGGCTTACGGCTTAGGTTCAAATTATCGGACTACTTACCAACAACAAACATTGGGTGCACACCACTATGATGTTGCTAATGCTCCGAAGGGTGCTTTGCTCTTCTTTGGTAGTGATAGTGCCCCTTACCACGTAGCTATTTCTCTTGGTAATGGTTCGTATGTCCATGCTCCAGAACCTGGTGATGTAATTAAAGTTGGTTACACTAAGTATTACTCAGCAAGTTACTACGTTGTATTGTAATTAGTCTTAGAATATAAGATAATAGATGAAACAATTAATCAAGAAGGAGCATTATTATATGAAAAAAATTATGGCAACTGTTGCTGCTGGTGCATTAATGATTACTTTAGCGGGCTGTGCTAATTCAAGTAGTTCTGCTAAAAAGAGTTCCAGTAATGATGCATCTTCAAGTAAAGTTGTAAAAAGCGCAAAGACTTCAGGAAAAACTGCAGCTACTTCTACTAAGCAAAGTAAGAAGGTAAGTGAAAGTTCTTCATCTAGTTCAGAAATGAGTTCAAATAATTCGACTAATAGTGTTGCTACTGATAAGTCAGCTACTTCATCATCAGAGCAAAACACTCGTGGACAAATGACAGCACAAGATGCTAAAAATATTGTTAAGGAACATATTGGTAACCAATTAAACAATGCTGGTATTTCTGGTAAGCCAGCTACTGGATTACCGTCAATTGATGAAGTTGATGGATATACAGCTGTTCAAAACGGGGTTAATGATTGGACTGTGAGTGGTAATGGTCATTCATTCCGTGTAACAGCTACTTCGGTTACTGGAAAATAAGCGAATTCAATGAATCCATAATCTATGATGTAGGTTATGGATTTTTCTTTTGGCTTGAAAGATATTGCAGATAAGTTGAACTGTTTTATAATTACAGTGTTAAATATTAATTTTTGGGGGATCTTTAATGAAAAAGTTAGGTTTAATAATTGCTACACCATTACTTGCTCTAACTTTAGCAGCATGTGGTAATACAAATAATAACAATTCAGCTTCTAGTTCAAATAATACGAAGATTGCTAAAAAGTCATCAAGTGGAACTAGTGCTACTACGACTACTTCTAATAGTTCAACGCTTGACCCTGCGCACCTAACGCCAGCTCAAAACGCAGCATTAGTTCTTTATTATACTGGTGAACATATGCCAGGCGCTGATCAGAATGACTATTCTAAGGATATGGAAGTATCTGGTCAGGGAGCAGTTGTAAAAATCTATAATAAAGATAGTGTTCCAAAAGGTGAAGGACCGCTTTATAAGGACTACCCTGATGGTGCAGAGCTTTTATATTATGTAAAGCTTAATCAAAAGGATAGTGAACATGGGATAGATAATACTTACTACACAATAGCTGGTAATAAAACTTACATCTCGGATAGTGATGCTGGTATATCTCCTGATGGGGTAACTAAGGCTGAAATGGTCGCTTATGCCAAGCAACACCATGCGGTTAGTCGAATTATGAATGTTGCTAATAATACTAAGGTTCAAGACATGCGGAACCAGTCTACACCAACGAATAATTCACATAATTTATCAACTCAGCAACTGGGAACTCTTGTTGCTTTATATCAAGAACCAGATTGGTTTAAAGATGGAATAAGTGATGGGATGATGTGGTATGGAAATGGTTCGGATGGCTTTAGCTATGTTACTGCTAATGGTGATCCGACTAGTTGGCTTTATTTTAAACGGAATGGCAATGACGTAACGATTAAATACGTTGATCCTAAAGAGGGTCAATCAGTAGCAGAGGCTTCGACCACAACGAAACACGTTACTGTATCGGGACTGCTTCGAGATTACTATACTAATCAGTCACAGAAAGATGAAGTTAATGGTTATGCTAATAAGCTAAAGCCAGAATCAGATTATAACGATAACTAATAAAAAAATATCATTCAGAATTATC
>NZ_GG693412.1:665294-671831 GCF_000159435.1 Limosilactobacillus vaginalis DSM 5837 = ATCC 49540
GTATATTTTTTTATTATTCACGAGTTGTAGTTGGTTCTTGAACAGTACGTGCTGTAGTATTTTCAGAAACACGACCAGTAGTAGGAGTTCTTGTAGTTTGGTACTCACTACGGACGGTTGATTGTGTTCTTCTTTCTGTTTGAGGAACTTGGGTAGTAACCTGTGAGCTTCTTATTTCACCATAGGTTCTTGCACTATTAGAATAGATAGAACTTTGTTTTTGTGATGACGATTTTATTGATGTCTTACCACCAATAACATAATCGCTTCCATTACCACTACCTGGATCGTTATAACTAGCACCACCAGGAAGAATAAAGTCTGTATTAGTTACACCATTATAGGATGGTTGAGACTTGTACATTCTAGTTTCGTGGTTAACAACTTTCTTAGGTTTAAGACCTAGTTGTTTACGAATGAGTTTAGAAATACGATTAATTTCTTTTGGACTAGCAATTTGGAATGAGACGCCCTCAATTGTGGCATCTTGTCCTTGGAAATGGTAAGTTGTGACATTATCCATTGCAGCGTGGTAATTACCATATAGTGTAGCAATATCATCAACTGGAATATTTGTTTTTACACCATCTTTAACCGCATCAAGAATCTTATTTGCAGTTCCAATAGAACCAGATTTCTTGAACTTCTGAATAACACTCTCAATAATCTGTTGTTGACGCTTTTGTCGTCCATAATCATTATTTGGATCACTGTAACGCATCCGAGAATATTTAAGAGCTAACTCACCGTTAAGGTGTTGCTTTCCTTTCTTAAAGTGGTGTCCTTCGTACGTGAACGCAAAAGGATTATCTACGGTTACACCACCGACTGTATTAACAACCTTTTTTAAAACCCCCATGTTAATAACGGCATAGTAATCAATCGGAACATCTAACAGCTCGGAGACAGCTTTAACGGTCTTTTTGGGACCACCGATTGAATATGCTGCATTAATCTTTACGTATGTAGGACCTTCTTTAGTCGGAACACGAACTAGCGTATCACGAGGAATACTGGTCATAGTTATTTTCTTTGTTTTAGGGTTAATTGTAAACAATTCAAGCGAGTCAGTATTTCCACCAGTATTTCCACGATCCAAGGCACCGACATCAGTTCCCATTGCTAGGACAGAAACAGGCTCACCTTTTTGGAGCTTTTTGCTGATTTTACCATCGCCACTGCCAAAAATATTATTAGCAGCCGAATTAATCTTATGGTATTCGTAGCCACCACCGAGTAATACCAAAATAACTAGTGCCCAAATAATATTTTTAACCCAGCGAGGAGTTCGGTAGTGATGAACTTCTGGTGTATTTGGATTCATATTTGATGAAGTTCTCCGTGGGTTATTATTTGAAGACTTAAATTTTGGTAACTTAAATTTTGACATTTTGGATTCATGATTTTGCTTCTGATCCTGAGCTACCTTATCATGGATCCGTTGTTCCATCTTTTTTCGATATTCTTCACGTGTCTCGTGATTGTCATTCATATTTTGTACCTCAATCAAAAGTTTTTAACCTTATTAATATACTATAAATGTAAGGGTCATTTCAATTTGCTAATATTAGCTTAACAATTCTGTAAACATTTCGTTTTATAATGCTACTTAGTGTAAAATGTGATATAGAAATGTTCTGATAAATTACAGGGGAAGATAATAGATGAATAAAAATCTTGTAAAAATGACGGCGGTCGCAGCATTAACCACAGCTGTTGGTATTGGTATTGTTGAAAATAATGTTCTCGCTGATACACAAACAACCGATTCCGCGACAAGTGTTAATTCTGATAATGTTAATAGTAATCAGCCCATTGTCAGTAATGTTGCTCAGCAGCAAGCTTCAGCGACAACTGCAGCACTTTATTCGGCCAATTTAAATACACAGAGTACCCAGTACGTAAACTTCTCACAAGGGTATACTCTTGATAAATTAAGGGGTATTTCTAACTCTACTGAAGCAAATGATTTTCAGCAGACAACAATTAGCGTGTTGAGTATGAATAATTACCAATCAGACAGTGTTGCCGCTAAAGAATATGTAAATGTTAATAACCTAAGTCCTGAACAAACGATCCAAATGAATCAGTATGGAGTAGGCTTAGTAAATCAAATTAGAAGTGAGTTTGGCTTGGAGCCTTTTCAATTAAATGACGAAACGATAGATCAGGTTCGGTCAATGGCGTTGGAATATCAAAATAAGAATGAATCATTAATGAATGGTCATTGGCATGATCCAGAAATTCTTAACAATCATAGTGAAAATATTGCTGCCCAACAAATTTATAATGATAATATAAATGGTTTAGCTGTTCGTCCTTTTGCAAGTGCTAAAGGGAATGAGTTTATCAATAATAATGCTATTCCTGTATTTAGTGTAACTACAATGGATGATTTAAGAGCACTAATTTACTATGGTGTAATGGGAATGCTCTTTAATGATGCTTCAGATAATTTTGGTCATGCACAAAATTTTTTGACTAATCCACAAAGAATTAATACGCTTGGGATCTACCCATCCATTACTAAATCAGTTGGTACGGGAACTTATAGTGATGGTTCGACATTTAATTTTAATTTGTTAAATGTTGATATGCATTTTATCTGGGCTGAAGGTGATAATAATTCTAGTACTGCTGAAGAATATAACACTCCTGGCTGGCATTTAATTGATAATGAATGGCGACATTTTGATCAGGCTGGACTATTAGAGTTAGGTTGGAAGTGGATCAACGGTAATTGGTATTACCTAGAACCGACAACTGGTAATATGCAAACTGGTTTGAAGAATGTTAATGGCAATGTGTACTACTTAAACAATAGTGGTGCGATGGTAACTGGTTGGCAAAGGGTAAATAATAATTGGTATTATTTCCAAAATAATGGTGCTGCGTTGACTGGCTGGCAATTCATTAACGGCCACTGGTATTACTTTACTAGTCAGGGGGTTGCAGAGACAAACTGGCAGTGGATTGGGAACCATAAGTATTATTTTGATTTAGATAATGCATGGGCATTGACCAATTGGCAAAATTTGAGCGGTAATTGGTATTACTTTGATTTAAACAATGCTTGGATGGATACGAATTGGCAATGGATTGATAATAATTGGTTCTACTTTAGCCCTAGTTATGGCCAAATGATGACGGGATTACAAACGGTTGAAAATAGTTTATACTTCTTAAATACGCAACATGATGGCAATTATGGGGCTATGCGGTCTGGTTGGTGGAATATTAATAATAACTGGT
Source organism: Limosilactobacillus vaginalis DSM 5837 = ATCC 49540 (assembly GCF_000159435.1). GTDB lineage: Bacteria > Bacillota > Bacilli > Lactobacillales > Lactobacillaceae > Limosilactobacillus > Limosilactobacillus vaginalis. The sequence continues at coordinate 668,547 of NZ_GG693412.1, forward strand.
ATTTCTTCTATAATAATGGAGCTGCAGCAAAGGGATGGTTCCGGTCTGGTGCAGGAAACTGGTACTACTTTGGTAACGATGGTAAAGCGTTGACAGGTTGGCAAAAGATCAACGGGCATGGTTATTACTTTGATACTGTTAATGCCTGGGCAGTACGTGGATTTCAGTTGATTGATAACAGTTGGTATTACTTCGATCCAATAAATACTTGGCAGAATAGTGGCTGGCAATTTATTGGTAATAACTGGTTCTATATGAACTCAACGACTGGCCAAATGGAGAGTGGGTTGCAAACGGTTAACGGAAAGGTATATTTCTTAACCACTCAACATAACGGTTTGTTTGGAGCAATGACTACTGGTTGGCAAAAAGTTAATGGAAAATGGTATTACTTTGACGCTAGTGGCTCAGCATTAATCGGCTGGCAAAAGATTAATGGTCACTACTACCACTTTAAGAATAATGGTGAAGCGGATACTGGGGATGTTTACTTAACCAATAACGGACAAAGTAAGCTTTACCATTTTGATGAGCAAAATGCATGGTTAACTGAATAAGTTGATTAAGAAAGGTTGGCGTTGAGTCAGCCTTTTTGTGTTAGCTTGTTAGCTAAATAATTAAGTGCTAAAATGAAACCGTATTTTGTTACTTTTGGGGAGGAATAATCTTGAAAAAGAAATTATGGTTGGCTTCAACCACTGTTTTAGCAGGATTAGCGCTTGGAATTACTAGTGTTAGTGCTGATACTAATGTAAGTACAAATAGTAGCAATATGAATAGTACTACTGTTGCTACTACTAATAATGTAAATACAGATAGTAGTGCTGTATCGACTCAAGTAAGTAATAGTGATGCAGCAGTTACGAGTGCTTCTGCTGATACTAGTGCACAAGGTAGTAATGTTGCAAGTGAACAACAAACTACGACTGTTGCTCAGTCTGTCACAGCCACTACCAGTCAAGCACGAGCAGATTGGTACTCTGGTTATTCAACTGGCTGGCAATCAAGTCGGAATTATGATGGTACCTATGATTGGACTTATCGTAAGACTGATGGTACGCGAGCAGAAAGTGAATGGCTATTAATCAATGGTTCCTGGTACTATTTTGATGGTTTAGGTGAGATGTCAGCTAACGGATGGCATAGTGCTCCATGGCATGGGCAATATAACGAATATTATTTTGATGTTAATGGCCACTACGTAACAAATAGTTGGCATTCATATAATAATGGCAAATATGCATATCCAGAATATACATGGTCATATTCCAAGTCTGATGGCACACGAGCAGAAAGTGAATGGTTATGGATCAATGGTGCTTGGTACTATTTTGACGGTGCAGGTGACATGGTTGCTAATGGATGGCATGGTGCTCCATGGTATGGGCAATATAACGAATATTATTTTGATGTTAATGGCCACTACGTAACAAATAGTTGGCATTCATATAATAATGGCAAATATGCATATCCAGAATATACATGGTCATATTCCAAGTCTGATGGCACACGAGCAGAAAGTGAATGGTTATGGATTAATGGTGCTTGGTACTATTTTGACGGTGCAGGTGATATGGTAGCTAATGGCTGGCATGGTGCTTCGTGGAATGATCAATACAATGAATATTACTTTGATGTAAACGGCCACTATGTAACAAATTGCTGGCATTCATTCAGTAATGGCCATAACCAATATCCAACCTGGTCGTATTCTAAAGCAGATGGTACTAGGGCCGAGAATGAATGGTTATGGATCAATGGTGCTTGGTACTATTTTGATGGTGCAGGTGATATGGTAGCTAATGGCTGGCATTATGCTCCGTGGAATGGTGAATACAGGGAATATTACTTTGATGTTAATGGTCATTGCCTATAATTAAATCTAATTTAGAAGGCTGTCTGAATTGGCAGCCTTTTTGTTATACAATCAAATAAAAAGAGACTTGGTGAATTGAAAATGGATTCAGGTATTATTTCGGCTTGGGCTGATGTGGCTTCGGCTATTTTGGCTTTTTTTGCTTTATTGGCAGCTTGCTATGCATGTTACGTAAGTAGAAAAGATTTAAAATATCGGTTAGATCCTAAGCCGAAACTTCATTTGTGTGTTGCATATGATTGTGAGGATGGGAAAGATGGTTATCAGTTAGTTTGTATTAATTCAGGTGATATGGCAGCAATTATTAATATTAAGGAGCCAAAGCCAAAAAGAACAATAAAATATATTCACAGAAATTGGCCATCAGCAAAGTTTGATAATGAAGCTATAAATAGCATTATTGTCGATCCACATACTAAAAAGAAAATTTTCTTTGTTGATAAATCATTTTGTAATAAAGTAATTGGTGAAAAACGAAAAAATATAAATTACTGTTTGAAAATTTTTGAAGCTATTAATAAGATTGAAAGTGATCTTATTTTTGACTTTAATAAGAATGAAAATATTACTGTAAAAGAAGTACAGCATGTTTGAGATAAATGTTTTATAAACCCAAAAAGAGGAATCAGCGCTAATTGCTGACTCCTCTTTTTGTGAAAGAATGCTATTTCCACTATTTTAATTATTCGTTATGACTTACTGTAACTCCACTTGGTAATGCTCCTGACCAGTCTTTGTATTGAACTTGGGAACTTCCCTTGGTAGTGTAGCGATCCATCCCATCGCTATCAACATTGTGGGTAACTCCTTCAGAGTCAGTCCAAGTTGCGACATCACCTAAACCAAGTTGAACTGATTTTTGTTCCTTAACGCTGCTTGATGAACTAGCAACTTTAGCTGGAGCAGTAACTTGTTGGTTAGCACCATTGTTAGTTGCACTTGCAGCCGAACTGGTAGTTACGTTCTTAGCAGAACTTGTGCTACTACTTGAAGATGCAACGTTTGTACTTGCTGAGTGGTTAGTAGCAGCTGCAGTTTTAGCACTGGGTGATGCTGACTTTTCACTCTTCTTGTGGCTTTGCTTAACTACTTGTGAGCTTGATGCTTCATGGGTCTTGTGCGATGTAGTTGTGGAACTGCCAACAGCACAACCACCTAGACCTAGTGCAAGTAAAATAACAAGTGAACTATTTAAAACTTTCTTATTCATCTTCATGGTAATAGCACTCCTTCCGGCAACGTTAATTTTAACGTTGTTGTTCTCTTTCAATGCATATATTGTAACATAGTTGAAATGTTAATGTAAATATTTAGCAATTAAAATGACCAATTTTGCAATTTTTGTAATGAAATGCAATGAAAGGGTAATAAAGGAGACTTAATTAATATTACTTGGCTTTTTATTGATT
>NZ_GG693412.1:672971-680033 GCF_000159435.1 Limosilactobacillus vaginalis DSM 5837 = ATCC 49540
TTGATTAAAATTATGTAGATATTGCTGAAGCTGTAGTGAGTACCACAAGAACACATAAGACTGTAATACCAGCGTATTGTTGGCGTTACAGGTTTTTGGTTACTTAAATGGGGCTGCTTTAACACGTTTGTTAACACGGGCAGATGTTGGTAAGTAGTTTTTGAATGGTAGAAGTGCTTGGATTGCTGGTGTAGCAAGCTTAGTCGTGGTTAAAATGTTTTAACTTTAGTGAACTGAATTATCTTAATCATATGCAGAATATCTTGATCATTTTGTGAATTTTGATTAAGATACTTTACTTTTTAACGTTCTTGCTACTAATTAGTAGTAAAGACATCACCGTCATGCTATAATGATATAGCAATAAAATATTAGGAGGATTGTAATGGAGGTTGGTGAGGCATTAGCAAGATTGAAATTTCTTGTAAATCATGATCGATTTTATATGGTTCAACGACAAAGTAGAATGGCAATGCCGGTTTCTGTAACTTTAGCTAAGGAAATTGTTAGACAGTTATCCATTAACGATTTTGTCAAACATGAACCTAATCGAAATAATCCATTACAATTTGTTTGGGTATTTAAAACTAGTGATGGACAGACTTATTACATTAAGTTTGTTTTTACTGAGAACAACCAGAAAGTGGTACTTATCAGTTTTCATCTTGATTATTAAAGGAGGAGGTTTATATGGCTTACCAAAAGAACTTCACAACTACTTATACCATTAACGGACATGAGTACACGGTAACGGCGCCGGCTCTTTTTGACAGTAACACCAATGAACTGATTCCGGATAAAGAGCTGGATGATCAAGCTGCCGAAATAGCTCGTCAACAATACCGTGATGAGATGGGATTACTGTCACCACAAGAATTAAAGCAATATCGTGCTAAGGTAGGACTATCTCAACGTAATTTAGCTGAATTAACTGGGTTAAGTCCAAATACAATAGCACTTTACGAGGCTGGTGCATTTCCTACCAAAGCCAATAATAGACTGCTAAAATCACTCATTGCTAATGATGATGTGCTTCAACAATATATTGCTGATGAAAAGAATGATTACTCTGATGAATTAATTTCGAAGGTGAACTCTTATCTAAGCAATAATGATGGTGTGGTTGAGTCACAAAAGGAGAAACCTAAGTTTACGGCCGTACAATTAGCTAATTGGTTACGAGTTGAAAACTATTTTGAAAGGGATAGCGATTTAAATATTGACCCGTTGACACAAATGAAGGTCATTAAACTGCTCTACATTGCGTATGGGAGATTTTTAGCCGCAACCAGAAATAAATTATTTTCTTCAACAATCGTCCACTTCCAATATGGCCCATTGATAACGGAAGTACATGATAAATTTAATGGTCAAAGTGTTCTGGACATTGATAAGCCAGATAAAGAAGCGATGGATGACTATAACTTAGTTTCACAGGATGGCGAGATTGTAGATCTTCTAAGTAAAGTGAACGAAGATTACATTAACTACAACGCTGCTCGATTAAGCAAGCAAACTCATCGGCCAGGTTCACCGTGGGACTTAACTCCAGATCGGGAAGTAATTAAGGATCAGTTGATTTTTGATACGTTTAAGCGAGGGATAGAAGAATAAAGTTCGTATAGTAAAAAGGAAGTATTGGTGTTGAAATATTTTACTAAATTACGTCAAGTTGTAATGGAAATGGAGAAAGAAGAAGTTGTTATTTATCCTTGCTACGTTAGTTATAAAAGTACGAAGTATATTGTATTGATTGAGCGAATTCTTGACGATACAAATAATTCCGATATTGCAAAACTAATTTTTATGGATGCAGATAATTTATCTGATAAGCTAGCAGTTATGGTAAATGATTATAGTTTTTCTTCAGCTACTACTAAGGAGATCAGAATATTTTTTAATATTCCATATGAGGATGGTAAACTTGGTACGCTTTTTCAGAATCTTTATATGAGTTTAAGCAGTCAATTTCCAAACCACTATTTTCCAAACTATAAGAACCAAAAGTCACTTCGACAAATTGTTCTTGATGAAATTGGTAGCAATTCTCCTGCTAATGCTGACAAAAAGTACTGTCATCATATTAAACGCCTTGGTGTAACTGCAAACGGTAAGCATATGAGGAGAAGTGCTTATAACAGTCAAAAAACTCAACTACTCCGTCCATCTCTATTCAATTATTTTTGTAAAGATAAATCGTTGAGTTCCTGTTTTTATGATGACCCAAATATGGAGCGAAACGATACGCAAATTATTAATTATTTTTCTAGTAACAAGGGAATTAATGTGTAATACTTAGTATTAATTAAGATAGCTTAAATGTTATATTTAGTAGTAAATTATTTACAACTAATATATTGTCACATCAGATTTTGACCATAGTTTCTGAATACACTTTTAACACGTTTAGAGTCTAATACTGTCATACCAATACCTCAGCTAATACAAAACAGCGACTCTAGTCAGCATTTATAACCATGAAAAGGCCTGTAATAGCAATAATCAACGTTGCTATTACAGGCCTTTTGTATACTATTTTTTGTATCTCCCCACCGTCTATATTAAAATAGGGAAGATATTATTTTAGGGGAGAAAATCATGCATCGATTAAAAAGTAATCTAGTTTGGGTTGCGCTGATGCTTTGGGTAGGAATTGCCCAGGTATATTGGCAACTCGGACCACATATAGCGAGTTACAGTAATGCCAGTCTCCATACCAGTGCGTATGAAGTCTTAAAAGGCTTAACATTGCTTGGCTCTGATATTCTGATTTTACTGTTAGGGTATTTCCTATCACAAAGGAGTCATCGTGAATCGACAATCATTAAAGCATGGCTGAACGCTTTAGTCCTGGGTGTCCTGGCTAGTGTATTAGTGGCACTTAGCACCAACCAGCTTGCAAAGGTCACAGTCTTTCATATCGACTTCTTCAATGCAACTTTTCCGTTATTGCGGAATACCTATCCACTGATTTTCGGAAGCTTACTGGGACTAATTCTGACTGCAGTAATTAATGATCAAAAATTCATTTGGCGTCGGCCGGCTTTGATTGGTATTTGGCTTCTCATAATTGTCCCACTCTTTTGGACACCAAATATTTGGGGATGGACGAGTAACCATTTAACATTATTTTATGCGTTACTGTTTGTCCTTGGTGCCAATGTTAAGCAGGGAAGTTATCATCGAAAATGGCTTCTTATTACTGGCTTGGGATTACTGATCACAGTTATCCTTCAAGGGATCATGCCATTCATGAGTATTGATGGGCGAACAACAAGTCGCTTCACCACACCAACCAATATTTTCACCGTTTTAGCTGCTTATGGAATTGTCAAAATTACGGTGAATCACTTAGAACAGCCAAATTGGCGATCGTTATATTCCTACTTAACGTTAATTGAGAATACGGCATTACTGGCAAGTGTCCAACTCATCGTGAAACTTCACAACGCTTATGGCAGCTTGAAGGCGGGAATAATTACAATTATTTTTCTCCTTTTTTCCTTAGCATGTTCCTACGTTTGGTGTAGATTATCAACGGGTAATTTTGCTAAGCGACACCTTCAGCGAATTGATCGGTTCACTGGTCAATCCGCTGACGAACAGCTTCAATTAATAAAACAGCGGCTTAATTCCTGGATGCCAAATATTATTCTGGGAATTATCTCATACTTAATCGCAGCTCTTTCGATGCTATTAATGAATGACGGCTTTTCTGTAAGTCCGAACGTTGATGCAACCTACAATATTTTTGCCTACACTTTTGGTCAACGGGAGCTACTATTACTCTTTACGGCATTCTTGATCTTCGCGGTCATTAAGTTTATCCAGGCATTGACCAATCGCTATTGGATCGGGTTGATTAGTGTTATTGCAATCAGTGCAGTTTTTGTTGTGGCTAATCATGAAAAAAATGTTGCTCGAAACGAACCAATCCTTCCTGCAGATCTTGCGATGGTGCGGGTCGCTAAAAACTTGTTTGGCATGGTTGATGGTATAGTTTGGATAGTTGCCCTGGTAACCTTAATGATCCTGATTGCGGTAACTGTTTGGCTAGAAAAGACTCATCCCCTAAGAAACGCAGTGGGGGGGGGTAACACAACGGTTGCTATTTGTTCTCCTGGCCCCATGCTTATTTGCGACAGCGTTTTTGTGGAACCATCAAAATACTCCCTTTAATAATCTGATGACCTCCATTGATGATCAGCCGATGTTTTACAACCAGCTAAGTGGGGCAAGAATCAATGGGCCGTTACTTCAGTTTATGAATAACATCGACGTTACGGTAATGGTCAAGCCAGCCGGGTATTCTCAACAGGCCATGGATAAGATTGTTCATAAGTACCACTTGGATGCTCAGCAAATTAACCGCCAACGAACAAACTCGTTTAGCAAGCAAACGATTATTTTTAATTTGAGTGAAAGCTTTGCTAATCCCCAACGAGTTCCCGGGGTGCAATTGAAGAACAATCCTGTACCATACATTACTAAGCTCAGTAAACAAAACACTGGTGGCTTAATGATTAGTTCGGGCTATGGCGGTGGAACAGCCAACATGGAGTACATGGCATTGACCGGGTTTGCGTTAACTAATTTTTCACCAACTTTGCCAACACCATATACTCAACTAGTTGCTAATTTGAAAAACAACCCATCAATCGCTCAGCAATTTAAGTCAGCAATCGCAATTCATCCCTATAACGGGGCCTTTTATAACCGCACCGAGGTTTACCGAAAATTTGGGATTGATCGGTTCCTCTATTTGGGAAGTAAGTACCCAATTCGTCATCAGAAAAAGATCGATCGGAGTCCATACCTTTCCGATCAAACTTCCTACCAAAATGTGTTAGATCAGTTAATGAATTACCACGGTGGCCGGTTCATTAACCTGGTAACGATGCAGAATCATTTCCCATATAATCAGCACTATTACAATGAAATTAGTAAATATCAGGCGACAAAGGTTTCTGCCGGTACTGATAAGTCGTCGGTAAATGATTTTGCTACTGGGATTCACCATACTGATGAGGCAATGAAGCAATTCATTACGGCGATTGATAAAATTGAAAGGCCAATTACGGTTGTCTTTTATGGGGATCACTTACCAGGAATCTATGGCAATGAGATGACCAAGGATGGCCTTAAACTCCATGAAACAGATTATTTCATTTATTCTAATCGGTATGCGCGAGAGCATGGAGCGCGGAACTTTAAGCAAAAGACGGCCTATGTTGCACCCAACGACTTTATTGCAATGGCAGCTAAGCAAACCAACTCCAAAGTTGACTGGTATCAGGCCTTGCTGACACGGGTTTACGAACAGCTGCCGGTGATTACCGAGGATGTTCAGGCAAGCGGTAATGTGAATGCCTACAATAGTAACAGTCGCTTTATTACGCAAAAAGGTAAGATCCTTAAAGAAAACCAGCTAACGAAAAAGCAAAAAGCGCTACTTCATGATTACCGTCTTGTTCAGTACGATGTCACGGCAGGTAAGCACTATGTTGTTAAAACGATGAAGTAAGTAGTACTACAGATACGAATTTCAAGGTTAAGATTGCTAATAGAAAGGAATGAATTATTTTTCTCATTTACAATCAAACATCCTTAGTGTATGGTAGAGGGGATGTTGTGGCACCTGCTTTTACGAGGTGTCCTTTTATTTTGTAAATGTTAGGATTATGATAATGAATCGAGAAAAATTTTATCATTGGCTGTTTTGGCCGATCGTTTTTTTGACAATTGCGACACTAATCTTTGTTTGTACCAAAATTCAGTTTATTTTTAAGCCGTTTTGGACATTCCTATCAGTGGTCTTTGTTCCATTACTGTTATCAGGATTCTTATACTACATGCTGAATCCAATCTTAAACTTAATTGTGAAGATTAAGATCGGCAAGTTCCGCATAAATCGTGGTATAGCTAGTTTATTGATTGTCGTCTTGCTAATTCTGATTATTGTTTGGGGGATTTCTGCATTGATTCCACCAGTAGTAAAGGAAATTAGCCAATTAGTTAATCATTTACCACAAACAGTTAGCGGGTTACAGAGCCTAATGAACGATACAATTAAACATTCACCCTTGAAACATGTGGATCTTAATGCCTACTATCGTCAATTTGATCACCAATTGGCCGCTTATGCGCAGAAGATTCTAAAAGGACTTTCTGAACGAGTGGGCGATATTATTGGAATGGTTACTAACATTACCGTTGTTACCATTACGGTTCCGGTGATGCTTTTCTACATGTTAAAGGATGGTTCAAAGCTAGTTCCTGCCATTCAAAAGTGGCTTTCACCACACCATGCTAAGGAAGTTAACCAGTTACTTGGTAAGATGAACAACACCTTGTCGTCATACATTGCCGGACAAGTGATTGAGTGTCTCTTTGTCGGCGTCTTTACTTCAATTGGTTACCTGATTATTCACGAACCACTAGCACTTGTCCTGGGGATTGTCGCTGGTTTGTGCAACATCATCCCCTATGTTGGTCCATATATCGGGATTGCCCCAGCACTATTTGTTTCATTGACAATGGCCCCGGATAAATTAATTTGGGTAATTGTCGTTGTTCTGATTGTTCAACAGGTTGATGGTAATATTATCTATCCAAATATTATCGGTAAGACCCTTAAGATTCATCCACTAACAATCATTGTCCTCTTGCTTGCTGCGGGGCACATTGCTGGGATTGCCGGAATGATTCTTTGTATCCCATTCTATGCTGTTCTTAAGACTGTGGTTGAATACATGTTTGATATTTATCGGATTGAGCATCCGGTGAAGGATGAACAGGGAGAATAATAGCTTTTTGTAATGTTTTATTAATAGATCTTAAAAATCCTGGAGGGTACTTTATAATACGCCTACAGGATTTTTTAAGTTTTAAAGAATATAAACTATTTGTTTTGTACCGCTTGGACAGCCTGTTCAGCAGTTAAGTTAAATGACTTCATTAAGCGTTGTTTGATATCTTGATTATCAAGACCAAGTTCTTTATTTTCCATTCAATTATATTCGGAAAGATTCCTATATATTATATAAAGAACGGCTAAAAATA
>NZ_GG693412.1:681066-693865 GCF_000159435.1 Limosilactobacillus vaginalis DSM 5837 = ATCC 49540
TATAATTTAAACTATTTTTTATTTAAACTTGCAAAAGTTTTAAGGATCCTATATAGTTAGTTACATAATCAATTAACCATATAACTAATTGGCTGTTAAGGAGATGATCTTTTGCAATTTCACTTTAACGAGTCAACACCGTTATACCAACAAATCGCAAGTCAACTGGAAGAAATGATTTTTACCGGTGGCTTTGATGAAGGGAGCCAGGTACCATCAACTACCCAGCTTTCCCAGCAATTACATATTAATCCAGCAACGGTTTTGAAAGGGATGAATATCCTGGTTGATGCGGGGTTGATTGAAAAGCACCGTGGACGCGGAATGTTTGTACGAACGGGGGCTCGACAAAAGATTATGGAAGAGCGTAAAGAAAGTTTCTATAAGGATTATGTCAAAACTCTCCTTGTGGAAGCACATAAATTAGGAATTAATAAGCAACATTTAGTCGAATTAATTGAGCGGGGTGAGCATGATGGAACAATTAAAGATTAGTCATTTATCAAAGAAATTTGGACGTCGAGTAATTCTTGATGATGTTTCATTCACTTTAGAGCCGGCAAAAATTTATGGCTTGCTCGGTCGAAACGGTGCGGGGAAATCGACTCTCCTAAACTTAATCAGTAACCGGATCTTTCCGACATCTGGTTCGATCAAGTTAGGTGATCAGGAGGTCAATACTGATCAAACTTTGGATAAGATTTTCCTTATTGGTGAAGATAACCTTTACTATAAGCAGGTAAAAATTAACCAAATGTTTGACCTTGCTGATGGTGCATACGGTAATTTTGATTATCAAAATGCTGAACAAATGCTTAAACAGTTTGAGCTTGATGGTAACCAAAAATTTGCCAAACTTTCCACTGGTCAAAAAACCGCTGCTAAGATTAGCTTGGCATTAAACGTTGATGCTGATTATATTTTTCTTGATGAGCCGGTATTAGGATTAGATGCTAACCACCGTGAAATTTTCTATCAAGAATTAATTAAGTCATACCAAAAGCGGCCACGGACGATCGTTTTGTCAACTCACTTAATTGATGAAATTCAACAATTGGTTGAGCATGTGATCTTGATTGATCGTCATCGGGTTCTTGAGGATGCTGATGTTCAGGATTTGCTGGACCGGGCATACGATATTTCTGGTCCTGCAAAGTTAGTTGATCAGTATACGGAAGGGTTGAACGTCCTTTCAACAACCGACTTGGGGAATATTCGGACAGCCCATGTCTTTGATCAGTTACCAGAAGATCGGATTCTTCCTGATCAAGTTCAGATTGGACACTATGATTTACAGCACTTATTTATCTACTTAACGAATGGAGGCCAACAAGAAGATGCTTAGTCATGAACAACGATTAGTAATTACCAATGTTTTTCATCGCCTCGGTTGGGCGTTAGCCGTTGCTGCTGCTTGGGCTGTCGGCGTAGTATTTTTGGGATATTTTGTTGAATTGCTAATTGATCGTCGTGTTGATTCATTTCTCGTTAGCTTGCAAGGAATTCCAGGAGTATTACCGCCAGTATTCACAATGATTTTACTCGGTTATTTCTTAATTACTGCTTATGATGATTTTAAGTGGACAATTCAAAACGGGATTTCACGAAAGACCCTTTGGTGGGGACGATTGATTGCTTTAGCCCTTGCTACCATTGGAATTTGGGTGGTTAATAACTTATTAAGCTTGTTTGACCACCCGCTAGCAAGTTGGCAGGCGATGGGGATGCAATTATTAGTTCTTCTTTCTAGTACGTTAATTTTTCAAATGATTGGTAATGGCTTTGGTTTGCTTAACCGGACCTGGAAGTGGATTGTCGGCATCGGCCTGCCGATCCTATTTATCATTTTCTTGGTTGCACTTATTCGGGCAATGATGAGCCTTAATATTGGTTATCAACATAATGAATGGATCGGTCCTAATAGTGCTCTTTGGACGATTCTTAGTTCTTCCAGCACTTGGTGGATCATTTGGGGAATCACCATGGTTATCGTCATTTTCCTTTCCAAGTTCTTCAACGATAAAATGCAATTGAGAAGGGATTAAGGAAAGAGAGTGCCTTCGCTCCAAAGAGTTTCCGGAAAGCTAGCAATTTCTCCTGACGAAGGCGACTCGCGCCTAGGAAGGAGGTTGCTAGCTCTAGGAAACTCGAGCGAAGCACGTTTAGACTAAGTTGCCTAGAAAAAGCTAGACAGAGATTGCGGTCACAGCAAGCACCCTTTTCGCCTTCCATTACCCAAAATAATTTAAAACACAAACAATCCCGTCACTAGTCATTTAACCGATTAGTAACGGGATTGTTTTTTAAAATTTACCATTCTTATTTTCCGGCTGCCTTGTTAATTGCATCAATTACTGCATAGCGGAACTGATTCTTTTCCAAGGCCATTACACCCTTAATTGTTGTGCCGGCTGGTGAAGTAACTTGATCACGAAGTTCAGCGGGAAGTTTGTTAGTATCAAAAGCAAGTTTCCCGGTTCCCTTAACCATACTTGAAATCAAACGATAAGCTGTTTGTCGATTCATTCCGTTCGCAACGGCACCATCACTCATGGCATCCATGAAGACATCCACAAATGCTGGTCCACACCCGCCAATGACGCCAACAATATCTAATTGATTTTCACTAACTGGGATCACATCACCTAATAATTTAAGGAAAGCGATAATCTTATTTGCCTTTTCATCGGTAATCGCTTCAGGAAGAGCTAGCCCAATTGTTCCTGCATTAACGGCAACCGGGGTGTTGGGAATCATTGTTGCCACTGTAGCATTGGTAATCACTGATTGTAATTCTTTCAATGAAACACCAGCAGCTGCTGAGATAACAGTTGTTGAGGCGGGAAGCTGGCTTAATTCTTGAGCGATCTTTATTGTGATCGGTGCGGGGGTAGTAAGCACAACGAAGTCAGGATTAGCATTAACAACATCTTGATTATTATTAACGACGGTAAAGCCGAGATCTTGTCCAAGTTTGGTAACCCGAGGATTATCTGGGTTTTCGCCAATGATATTAAACTGGTTCGTATTTACGAGTCCCTTAATAATTGCGGACCCCATATTACCGACACCAACGACTGCAATTGTTTGTTGATTAGTCTCCATCTTGATCCTCCAATTTGACATAGTTGCCGGTAATAAACATTCCATTACCGACTTTGTACCAGATAATTTCATCATTATCACTCATCTTACCAGTGATCGTGATTTCTTGACCATCCTTAATTTCGCCAACTTTATCACCATATGGTTTATTAAAAGCGTCAATTGATCTTCCTGGAAGATAGTCAATCACTGCTTTTGTCTTCTTCATTGGAATTACTGCCATATTGTCAGCAAGCTTAGATTGAAAGTCTTCATCTTCGGTTTTGAATGGGTTATCCACAATTGTCATTTTGTCGTATTTTACCCATTGATCACTGCCAATTTCGTACCAAAATTCTCCTGATTTAGTTGCAACGCGGTGAAAGGCCTTCAGAACAATATCGTCCGGGAAAGGAGTGCCAACTTGCATCCCGTTCGGCATATCGTAAACTGCAGTAACCGCATCGAGGTGGAGATACATTTCGATCGATTCCACTTCACCCCAGTTTTTATTCCGATAATAAACGTGAATGCTATGTGGCTGATCATCAAATTTTCCGGTTAATTCCCCCTCACTTTTGACAAATTGGTAACCGTCGAATTGCTTCTTTTTAACGGAATATTCTTCTCCCATAAATCCCCGTAAGAGTTGGGGGACAACCAGGTTTTCTCCAGTATCAATATTTGTGTAGTAGACCCAGATTGGGTTTCCTGTTTTGAACTTATCTTCCATCCTTTTCACCCCGTCAACTATATTTACTTTTCATTATAGCATTGATAAGGTGAAACCTCTGTGATGAACAGGTTAACAAAGTGTAAAAAAATAGAAGACTGGAAAAACATGTTTTTTCCCAGTCTCCAATAGATTATTCGTAATTTAACTTTTAATCAGTAACTTTATCTGCCTGTGGTGCGGCAACAACAGTAATATTACCATCTTTATCTAGTTGTGCAGCAAGCTCGTGAGCATCATTGTGATCAAGAACATAGTCAGCAATTCGATCTTCGATTTGTTCTTGAATTACCCGACGAAGAGGACGCGCACCCATCTTTGGATCATACCCCAAGTCAACTAACTTCTCATCAACATTTTCAGGAACAGTAATTGATAAGTCACGGTCAGTCAGCATCTTGTTAACATCGCTAATCATCAGGTTAACAATCTTCATCAAATTATCCTTGCTGAGGGCATTGAATTGAACAATGTCATCAAACCGGTTCAAAAATTCTGGCTTAAAGTAGTTGGTCAATTTATCAATGATTGAGTGAGTACTTCCAGTTGACTCAGCACCAAAACCAACGCTAGCTTGAGCATCGCCAGTTCCGGCATTAGAAGTCATGATAATGATCGTGTCCTTGAAACTAACGGTCCGACCTTGTGAATCGGTTAATCGACCATCATCGAGGATTTGTAAGAACATGTGCATAACGTCAGGGTGAGCCTTTTCCACTTCGTCAAGCAAGATTAAGCTGTAAGGGTGACGACGAACTTGTTCAGTTAATTGACCAGCTTCTTCATAGCCAACATAACCTGGAGCCGCACCAATAAGTTTTGAAGTAGATGTCTTATCCATGTATTCTGACATATCAAAACGAATCATTGAATCCTTAGAACCAAATAGTTGAAGAGCAAGTTGCTTAGCCGTTTCGGTCTTCCCAACACCAGTAGGACCAACGAAGAGAAAACTACCAATTGGCCGACCAGACTTGTTTAAGCCAATCCGGTTCCGACGAATTGCCCGCGCAATCTTATCAACTGCTTCAGTTTGGCCAATGACATGTTCGTCAAGCTTCTTATCAAGATCCCGAAGTTGGTTTTCTTCTTGTTTTTGCAGATCGCCGACAGGAATATTAGTCTTTTCTTCGACAATATCCTGCATATCCTTAACGGTTACCGTTGCGGATTCCTCAGAATGATTTTCTTCTGCTTCCTTCTTTGCCTTTTCAAGCTTGCTTACTTGATCCCGATAAAAGGCAGCTTTTTCATAATCTTGGTTATCTGCTGCTTGTTGCTTATGTGCTTCAGCAGTGTGAATTTCGTTTTCAATTGCGTTTGGATCAACATTCTTTAACGTTAAATTCTTCCGTGAACCCGCTTCATCCATTAGGTCAATTGCCTTATCTGGCAGGAACCGTTCTTGAATGTAGCGATCTGAAAGTTTAGCGGCAGCCACGATTGCATAATCCGTGTACTTAACGTGGTGGTAATCTTGGTAGCGGCCTTTAATCCCGTTAAGGATCCGGATCGTTTCATCAACTGAAGGTTCATTAACTTCAACTGGTTGGAAACGCCGTGCAAGGGCAGCATCCTTTTCAATCTTTCGGTATTCATTAAGGGTAGTTGCACCAAGAAGTTGGAAGTCGCCACGGGCAAGGGCAGGCTTCAAAACGTTTCCGGCATCCATGCCGCCTTCAGCATTTCCGGCACCCATGATTTCGTGGATTTCATCAATGAAGAGGATAATGTTCTTGTTCTTCCGCACTTCGGCCATTAATTGTTGCATCCGCTTTTCAAACTGTCCCCGAATCCCGGTTCCTTGAACAAGGGAAACAACATCAAGCCGAATGATTTCTTTATTAGCAAGCTTTTCTGGTACTTCACCGGAAACAATCGCAGTAGCTAAGCCCTCAACGACAGCAGTCTTACCAACACCAGCTTCACCGATTAAAACTGGGTTATTCTTAGTCCGGCGATTAAGGATTTCAATAACTCGCTTGATTTCGTTATCACGACCGATAACTGGATCAATCTTTCCTTGGCGAGCAAGGTCGGTTAAGTTAATGCCGTACTGACCAAGGATTCCCTTGCCGCGACCACCGTTACCGCCTTGTCGTTGGTTTTGACCGCTAAAAGCAGCCCCATTACCAGCAGCTTGTTGACTTTGCATATTATTCATGGCATTCATGAAGTCTTCGAGGCTTCCAAAACCGAAATTATTCATTCCGTTACCTCCATTCATCATATTTGTTTGCATGTTTTGTAATTTTTGATAGCAATTTTGACATAAATCGAGTTGAACTCGTTGGCCATTAAGGTTCATTTGTAAATGGATCGTTGCAGGATTCTGATGACAATTTTGACAAAGCACCGCAAAATACCCCCTTAGTAAAATAGATCCGACCATCGAAAAGGAAATTATTATCTTTGACCTTTCCTGACCATTGATGTTAATTATACTTACTTTTTGTTTGACTGCAAGCCAAATGAATTGGTTTAAGAAAAAATTATTCAAACTTTCTATTAAATTTTAGCACTCTTGATAGATGAATGCTAAAATAAGGGTAGTGAAAAAGTCAGAGATCCTTTAATGAGGTGGTTAAATGACGGAAAGAGATTATCAACAGGAACTTGAGGATTTGCATTCGGGAAAGATTAGTCATTTTGATATTACTCCAGAGGAATTTCAGGCATTTCAGCCGGTTTTTCATGGTTATCAATACCGGACGCAAATTGAAGCGGAAGCCCATCGTGGGGGAACGCTTACATATCGATTAAAAAAGCGATGATCAATCGTTGAGAGAACTTGTAATTAAAGTTTACAATTGCTAAAATAAAAGCAATGAAATTATCAGGGCCTGGCCACTGACAATTTGCTAATATGCTCGAAGGAGAATGATTTAATTATGGAAAAACGTGATTTTACAATTACATCTGAAACAGGTATTCACGCTCGCCCAGCAACTATCCTGGTTCAAGCAGCTTCTAAATATAATTCTGATGTTACCCTTTCATACGAAGGTAAGAGTGTTAATTTGAAGTCCATCATGGGTGTTATGTCACTCGGTGTTGGTCAAAATGCTTCAGTTACCATTACTGCTAAGGGTGACGATGAAAAGGAAGCTTTGGATGCCGTTGCTGAAACAATGAAGAAGGAAGGCTTAACAGACTAATGTCCACACTTTTGAATGGCTTGGCGGCGAGCAGTGGGATTGCTATTGCTCCTGCCTACCTATTAGTGGGACCAGATTTATCTGTTAACCAACAATATTCAGCAAATGAGAATCATGAGGTCAAACGGCTTCATGATTCTTTTACTTTAACGCTGAATGAAGTTCAGACAATTCGCCAGCATGCCCATAAATCATTGGGGAAGAGGGCAGCGGCAGTTGTTGATGATCAGCTGGCAATTTTAGATGACCGGTCCCTCCATGCTGAAATTCTTAAAAAAGTTAATCGTGACCATTTATCTGCAGAATGGGCAATTAAGAAAACTGCAGATGAGCAATTAAAAATTCTCGAAAAAATGAACGATAATGACTATCTTCCGTCGCGAGCAACGGCAATTAAGGACGTTACTAAAAGAGTGCTTAGTCATTTGATGGGGGTTGAACTTCCCGATCCAACTCTTTTGGATCATCGGGCAATTTTTGTAGCTCAAAATATTACACCAACTGATACCGCACAGTTTGACCGGCGATTTGTTGCCGGACTTGTTACTGATGACGGGGGTAGAACCTCTCATTTTACAATTATGAGTAAGACTCTATCGTTACCAGCAGTTGTTGGGACCGAGAAGGCTACTAAAATAATAAAAAATGGCGATTTACTGATCGTTGATGGGATTCATGGCAAAGTTATTGTTGATCCGTCAGAAGAGGAAGTAGATCATTATCAGCGATTAGCCGCCCAATTTGATCGCGAACAACAAGAGTGGGGGACATTAAAGGATGAACAAACCGTTAGTACCGATGGCCGCCACTTTAAGGTTGTTGCTAATGTCGGAACGCCAATTGATGTCCTTGATGCTCGGCAAAATGGGGCTGAAGGAATTGGCCTGGTTCGGAGTGAATTCTTGTATGCGAGTGGTGATCGACTTCCCAGTGAAAAAGAGCAAACACAAGCTTATAAACAATTTTTAACTGAAATGCCAGGGCAACGAGTAGTGGTCCGCACGCTTGATATTGGTGGTGACAAGAATCTGGGGATGCTAAAGCTGCCTCAAGAAAACAACCCGTTCCTTGGATTTCGAGCAATTCGAATTGGCCTTGCTAAGCCTGAGATTCTTCGTCCACAATTACGGGCACTCCTTCGTGCTTCGGTATATGGACGGCTAGCAATCATGTTTCCAATGATCTCGACGGTTGAAGAATTTTGGCAAGCACGAAAAATTTTGGATGAAGAACGGCAACGACTATTAAATGAGGGAGTTCAAGTAGCAGATAACATCGAAGTCGGGATGATGCTTGAGATTCCTTCAAGTGCCGTGATGGCAGATGCCTTTGCCCGTGAGGTGGATTTCTTTAGTATCGGCAGTAATGATCTAATTCAATACCTATTTGCAGCTGATCGGGGGAATCCTCGCGTGGCCTACCTTTATCAAGAATTACATCCGGCTGTTCTTCGTTTAGTTAAGAAAGTTATTGATGCAGCTCATGCTGAAGGTAAGTGGGTAAGTATGTGCGGTGAGATGGCAAGCAACCCATTAGCAACCCCATTGTTAATGGCGATGGGATTGGATGAATTCTCCATGAATAGTAGCAGCATTTTGCATATTCGCTCATTAATTAATCAACTTAGTACTCGTCAATTACAACCGCTAGTTCACAAGGCTCTCAATGCGACAACTGCTGCCGAAGTTGAACGATTGGTTCGTCAAGCAGTCCCTAAAGTGATCGAATAAATCCTTAAGTGATCTTAATATTTGACAAAAAAACTTGTTGTTGCTGATTGAACAGTCTACAATTGTCAGGATACCTTTTTGCGGATCATTAGATGCTTTTGTATAATGATCTTACGATTATTTTAAATTGAGATTAAAGAAAAAAGGAGCAATTAGCTTGAAGATAGGTCTTTTTACAGATACATATTTTCCCCAAGTAAGCGGGGTCGCGACGTCGATTAAGACGCTCCGTGATGAACTAATTGCTCAGGGACACCAGGTATATATTTTTACCACAACGGATCCTAAAGCAAAGGACGATGACAAAGAAAATGGGATCTATCGTTTTCCAAGCATCCCCTTTGTGTCATTTACGGATAGACGGATTGCCATTCGGGGTGCTTTTCGGGCAATCAAGATTGCAGAGAAGCTTCAATTGGATATTGTTCATAATCAGACCGAATTTTCGTTGGGGGTAATGGGTAAAGTTGTTGCGCATCACCTGAACATCCCTTGTCTTCATACTTATCACACAATGTATCAGGACTACCTTCATTACATTGCTAATGGCCATATTCTAAAGCCAAAGGATGTTGGTCGATTAGCCCATATTTACCTCCATAATATTTCTGGAGTAGTGGCACCGAGTGAACGGGTGTTAGAGACAATGCGTTCTTATAATGTTGACGCACCAATTCGGATTATTCCAACTGGGATTAACTTGCGAGTATATGGTCAGCGGGATTCTCTTGAAGAGAAGAACGCTCTCCGTGCCAAGTGGGGGTATAAGCCAGATACACCAGTGCTTTTATCGTTAAGCCGGCTTGCATTTGAAAAGAATATCCATACCTTAATTGAAGCAATGCCCGATATCTTAGCTAAAAAACCTGATGCTCAGTTACTGATAGTTGGGGATGGACCCGCAAGAGAAACTTTGGAACGACAGGTTCGGCACCTGCATTTGACTGATCATATTCAGTTTGCGGGGCAGGTTGATAATGATGATGTTCATCATTACTATCAAATGGCAAATGTTTTTGTTTCTGCGTCTGATTCTGAGTCCCAGGGATTGACATATGATGAAGCATTGGCATCCGATTTGCCGATTGTGGTAATGCGGAGTGAGTATACTGATGAGTTAATTGATGACCCAGCTATTGGGGTTAGCTTCCAAAAGCGGATTGATCTTGTTAATGGTGTCCTTCGTTACCTTAATAATCCGCGGACGCCTGAGGAACAGAATAAGCGTGATGCAAAATTACACGAGATTTCTGCAGAAGTATTTGCTCAGCGGATTCTTAAATTTTATCAAGATTGCCAAGAGACAATGGCTGAGAAGCAATCTAGTCAATCAAAGGGTACATTTCGGAATCTTTTTCATCGATCGAGGAGTTAAGCAATGTTAAAAATTACCATGTTTTCGTCTGCCGACAAGGTTGCCGGACAAGGGGTCGGCAGTGCTTACTTGGAATTAATCCATCTCTTAAAAACTCGCTTTGCCGATCAGTTTGACATTGCGATTAATAAATATCGAAAAAGCCAGATCAGTCATTACCACACGATTGATCTGCCCTTTTATTTCTCAACATTTTCTAAAAAGCGGGGACGGAAAATTGGCTACGTTCATTTCCTTCCCGAAACTTTAGAGGGAAGCTTACAAATTCCACAACCATTTCGTGGAATCTTTTATCGGTACGTAATCGCCTTTTATAAGCGGATGGATCACTTAGTTGTCGTTAATCCATCCTTTATTGATAAGCTAGTTGCGTACGGGATTCCTCGTGACCACGTGACTTATATTCCTAATTTTGTTGACTCGGATAACTTTTTCCCGGTTGATAAACAAACTCGGCAAGAATATCGGAAAAAGTATCATCTGCCAGCAGACAAGTTTGTGGTTCTCGGAAGCGGTCAGATCCAGGAACGAAAAGGAGTTCCCGATTTTATTAAACTGGCCCAACAGAATCCCAATATCCAGTTTGTGTGGGCAGGTGGCTTTTCGTTTGGCCGCTTAACTGATGGTTACAGTGAGTTAAAAAAAGTTGTTGATAATCCACCGACAAATTTGCTGTTTACGGGAATTGTTAGTCGAAAAGAAATTGCAGAATTAAATAATGCTGCTGACTTATTCTTACTTCCATCATTCAACGAACTATTTCCAATGTCAGTTCTTGAAGCATTCAGTTGTGGTACGCCCGTAATGCTTCGTGATCTTGATTTGTATCATTCAATCATTGATGGGGATTACGAACCGGCGAAGGATGTCAGTGAAATGCAAACTAAGCTTGTAGAACTCACCCATAATCCGGAAAGATTGAATTACTTACGGGAACGAGCAGTTGAAACTTCAAAGCGTTACTCGAAAGATCACTTAGCAAAAGTTTGGGATCGCTTTTACCGTCAACAAGCAAAGGAGGCTAATTAATGAGCCGGCGTAATTGGGGCGTCCTGGTTATGATGCTCCTGATTGGGGTGGGGATTTTTGTATACGTCTTACGTGACATTAATCTTCATGTTTTGATTCAGGAATTTAATACGATCAATTGGGGATGGATGCTTGTTGCGGTTATTTGTATTTGTCTTTACCTCGGATTGGAAGGAGTTGTGGTAAAGATATTTATGAAAGATCGCTATCCAGATTTTACCTGGAAAGACTCATTTCGGTTACCTCTAATTGAACAGCTATTTAATGGGATTACTCCATTTTCAACTGGGGGACAGCCTGCACAACTGGTGGCGATGCTCCAATCTGGTGTGGATGGCGGAATTGCTAGTTCCGTTCTTTTAATGAAGTTTGTTGTCTTTCAAGCGATGATTGTAGTAAACTTTCTTATTTCGCTATTAATTGGTTTTCATTATATTGAAGAAAAACTTCACGCATTAGTATTATTAGTTGTCTTTGGCTTTACAATCCATCTTGCTGTCATCGTTGGCTTGTTGATGGTGATGTATTGGTACCACTTTACTAAAAAAGCAACGAACCTGCTTATTAAGCCGCTTGCATTATTTATGAAAGCCAAACGATACGAAAGAATGAAGATTCTTTTGAACGAGAAAATTGATTCTTTCTACCAGGAAAGTCTAAAAATGAAAAAGGAATATGGTAAGTTAGCAAGAGTATGCATCGTCACAATTGCTCAGCTCTTTTTCTACTACATTATTCCGTATTTCATTCTTCTTGCTTTAGGCGTTCATCATATTAACTTCATAATGGTAGTTAGCCTGCACGTGTTAATCTTTATGGTGATTTCACTATTTCCAATTCCTGGAGGTGCAGGAGGGGCAGAATATAGTTTTTCCGTTTTATTTGCTAGTTTTGTCAATTCGAATACTAAATTGATTTTAGCAATGCTTCTTTGGCGGTTATTAACGTATTATTTTGGGATGTTTGCTGGAATAATTGCTTTAATCGTTAAGCCAAACCGGGTTCAACATCGTAAATGAGTTTGATAGATTGTCGAAATAAAATGAATGATTAGAATTGATTTGGAAGCTTTCAAGAAAAATCAAGGTATGATTGAATTTTATATGTTCAAGTAGAGTGAGGGTGAGAAAAAGTTTTCTCGCCCTTATTATTTAAAACGAATGTGGGGGATGAAGGGTGTACTCTTCAAATTTAGAAAAAATTATTAAACGACTTCAAGCAATGACACTTGATCACTCTAATAATAGACAGAAAAGAATATTTGAACAGTTTGGAATTCCTCTTTGTGAGGTAACGTATATTCGCTCAAGTGGTGAATTCGTTTTTGAACGCTATCGTCCGCGAGAACGTTTTCGTTTTGATGATATTGATTTAGCTGCAATTGAAGTCTTTAATTGCCTGTATGATTTTAAGCATACATTTTAAATTAGAATTTCCTATTGACGTGGACTAGCGAACAAGGTATATTAGTTATCGTTGCCTGTGAGGTAATATGAATGAAAGTTACATTTTATTGTAAATTCATTTGAAATAATATGTTGACATTAATTTGTTGTCATGATATATTATTTAAGCTGCTTGTTGAGGTCAATGATTTAATCTTTGATGAGTTAATCAATTAAAATTAGTTGTTGACATTGAAATGGGTATGCGATAAAATATTAAATGTTGTTCAGCTTTGCAGTTGAAC